>JAFXSH010000139.1 GCA_017525805.1 Clostridia bacterium
AAGCAAACAGGAACGAGAAAAATCCTGAACTTATGTTCGCGCCGGATCCCCGCCCCTGGGTAAAAAGAAAACCTTCTCCTGATTTTGATTGGGGAATTGTATTGAAAGAATCCAATAAAGTGATAGGCATGATTTCGGTATTTAATATCCAAAATTCCAGAATGGGTGATATAGGATACAGAATTAATCCTGAGTACTGGAATATGGGAATTACTACAGAAGCTTTAAAGGAAGTGGTACGGTTTATATTTGAGAACACGGAAATAGACCGATTGAATGGGCGTGTGGATGTAAGAAACATTGCATCAAATAAGGTTATGGAAAAATGTGGTTTTATAAAAGAAGGAACCGTTCGCCAAGGAAAAATGGTTTCTGTTTATTGCGATTATAATATCTATGGTATGCTTAGAGATGATTATGTGGGCTTGCAAGGTATAAATAGTTAGACATATTCCAGTTTTGCGAGATAAATAACGAGCATGTGTGATTGTGCATGAAGAAAAAAGTCATGGAGCAAGATCAAATCATGAACACCGAAAAGAACCGTCTGTTTGAAACCATGCGTCCGGGCAAAGCGCTTGCGGTCATGGCGCTGCCCACCATTGCCAGCCAGATGATCATTCTGCTGTACAATTTAGCGGACACCTGGTTTATCGGGCGCACCGGCAATCCCTATATGATCGGGGCGTCGTCCCTGGCGCTGACGGTCTATCTGGCCGTGACGGCGCTGGCGAATGTATTCGGCGTGGGCGGCGGGAGCCTGATGGTGCGCCTGATCGGAGAAAAGAAGACCGAAGACGCCCGGAAGGTCGCCTCCTACAGCGTGGCCGTGGCGACGGTCAGCGCCCTCGTTTTTTCGCTGCTGGTGCTGCTCCTGATGGAACCGCTGCTCCGGCTGCTGGGCGCCAGTGGCAACACCATGGTTTACGCGAAGCAGTATGTGTTCGCCACCACGGTGCTGGGCGGCATTCCCACGGTGCTGTCCATGTGCATGCCGCAGCTGCTCCGCAACGCCGGATACTCCAAGGAAGCGGGCATCGGCGTGGGGCTGGGGAGCCTGATGAACGTGGCGCTGGACCCGCTGTTTATGTTCGTGCTGCTTCCCAAAGGTCGGGAGGTGCTGGGCGCGGGCATCGCAACGATGCTGTCCAACCTGATTTCCCTGGGCTACTTTGTCCTCATGTATCGGAAGCTGCGGGAAAAGACAGTGCTGGTTCTTCCCCGCCGCATCGAAAAGCTGAGCGGCGGCCAGAAGAAATCCCTGTATTCCGTGGGCTTCCCGGCCGCGTTCGCCATTTTCCTGTTTGACCTGGTGACCATCGTCACCAACCGGCTGACCGTGGCGTATGGGGACATCCCGCTGGCGGCCATGGGCATCGTGCTGAAGCTGGAGCGCATCCCCATCAACGTGGGCCTGGGCGTATGCTTAGGCATGGTGCCGCTGATCGCTTATAATTTCGGCGCGGGCAACCGGGAACGCATGAAACAGATCTTTTCCCTGGCGCGGATCGCCATCGTCAGCTTTTCCTGCGTCTGCGTGCTGCTGTTTTGGCTGTTCGCCCGGCCCATCGTCGGCGCCTTTATTGCGGATGAGGCAACGATCCTTCAAGGCGCGGCGTTCCTGCGGGGGCGGTGCTTTGCCCTGCCCTTCATGATGATCGGCTACCACATCGTCAATTACATGAACGCCGTCAATCAGGGCAAGATTTCGTTCCTGCTGGCGCTCATCCGGCATATCGCGCTGATCATTCCCATCATGCTGGTCATGAACCGCGTGTGGGGATTGGACGGTTTAATCTGGTCGCAGCTCGTGGCGGACGCGGTCAATGCTGTGATCGCTTCCGTGATCTTTTCCCGTGTAAATAAACAAATATGAGCTTCTTCCATTTATCGCGCGGAAATCTATTGGATTGCTTTTTCCGGCTTTTTTTATTATAATATCGTATACGATATGCAGAGAGAGGGGACGCCATGGAAACCTTGGAAATCATGCCTGTGCGGGTCAGGATCACCGCAATTTTACGGAAGGCTATTTATTCCGGCGAATACAAAAGCGGGGACGAACTGAGTTTGACAGAAATCGCCGCCCAATTGGGCATCAGCCGCACCCCAGTGCGGGAAGCTTTTCAGGTGCTGGAAAGCGAAGGCCTGATCACCCTGCGGATGAACAAAGGAGCCATCGTCAACAACATCGACAGGAAATTCATCCAGGATATCTTTGAAATGCGTATCCTGCTGGAATCGGAAGCGGCGTACCGCGCGGCCCAAAATGGGATGAAAACCGAAAAGCTGCTGGAGAGGCTTTCTGACCTGCGCGAGCATTTGGACGCCATCAACGTGGCGGAGTATGAAAAGCTGAACCAGGAGATTCATCAATCCATCTGGCGGGCGGCGGACAATCACCAATTGACCGGTTATCTGCTGGACCTGTGGAACGGCCCCAGCGTGGGACACGGCGACAGCGCCGCCCAGCATCATTATGAAAGCTCCACCCATGAGCATATCGCCATTCTCCAGGCCATCCGGGAGGGAAAGCCGGAGGAAGCAAAAAACGCCATGACCGGGCACATCAGCCGGAGCATGGCGAACATCCTGGAACACAGGACATAATCGTGATGATTATTCTGTTGTTACCGGCAGGTTTCTCTTTCCCGTGATCTCCGAAAGCACAGCCTTGACCACATACAGATGTTCCAGCGCCCGGCAGCGATCAAGGGAGTAATCCAGATACCCGTAATGCTCTGTGAGCAGCTTCAATCCGTGCTTGATTTCCTGTTCATCCTCAACGATCTGGCACTCTCCAAATCCGATCACGCTCTCGTATCGGGTGGTAATGCCGTGATTCGTCGTTTCTGTCCGAATGAAGATATCGCCCTCCAGGCAGATATGCGGGTTTTTCTTCAGCAGTTCCAGTTTCATGCCCTCTCTGGCGCAATGAAAATACACGACCACCTTTCCATCCGCAAGCTCCGCGCCAAAGGAAACCGGAACTACATAAGGGTATTCCTCTCCCCGGAAGGCCACCCGTACCGTGTCGCAGCGGTTCAATATGTCAAAAATCTCATCCAGGCTTTGCACTTCCCGATCCTTGCGTCTCATGCCATCCATCTCCCAGCCCCGTTCCATCAGGACGGGGTGATTATTTTATAGTATTACATGCTCGCGTACGAATGCAGTCCGGGGAGCAGCAGGTTGACCCCGGCGAAGGTAAAGATCACCAGAATAAAAGCAAAGATTGCCAGCCAGGCCATGCGTTTGCCCTGCCATTTCAGGCGCAGCCGCTGGTGGAGATAGATGGCGTAGAAGATCCAGGTGATCAGCGCCCAGGTCTCCTTGGGATCCCAGCTCCACCAGGCGCTCCACGCCTGCTCCGCCCAAATGGCCCCGGAAAAGATCACCACGGTCAGCAGCAGGAAGCCCAAGCTGACGACCCGATAGCCCATATAATCCATCTGCCGCATTTTACTGTCTTTTTCTTCTTTTCCCTTCTTCAGCTGGATCAGATACCCCGCGCCCAGCCCCGCGGCAATGGCGAAGGCGGCATAGGAAAAAGCCGCGGAACCGATATGCAGGGCGAACCAGGTGGAACGCAAAGCGGGCATGATGTCCTTGATCTGCATGGGTTGGAAAGCCGCGTAGCTGAGGATCAGAAACGTCATGGGCATGGCCGCGGTCATCACCCGTTCCTGTTTCAGCCTTGCATACAAAACAAAGCCCAGCGCCGCAATAGCCCAGGCAAAGCCGGAGGCGAACTCGAATTGATTGGCCAGCGGCAGCCGTCCAGCGGCAATGCCCCGCCAGACCGAGTAGGCCGTATGCAGCCCGAAGCCCACGAGAAACGCGATCCGGGCGGCTTTGTGGACACTTTCTTTTTTCACTGCGGAAGCAATAAACTGCATCACCATGGCTGCAAAATAAACCACCAGACCGGCGAAAAAGCAAATATCCATGGTTCCTATCCTCCCTGTTTACGCTTTTTCTTTTTCATCCGCACGCAATTCAGCTTCCAGGTCGATCCATAATCCCTGGGCGGATTTCGGGGAACAAATTGCAAAGCCCTCCGATTCTACCCGCACGCATACGGGAACGGTAAAGAAGCAGAGGTACAGGGCCGCCACCATCAGGCCGAAGCTGAAATACAGGCCGCAGAACAGCCAGGACGACACATGCTTGATGCGCAGACCGGGGTATTCCGCAGGGGTCAGGAAGGTAAAGGTGATGTTCCCCATGTGGATTTCCTCATGGGGGAAGGCCAGCACAGCGGTGGACATACCCTCCACAATGGATTGGACGCGGTACACCGGATCGGGGAAGCTGCGGTCTGTGCTCGTGATGAGAGTGTAGTTTCCTTCCTCGTCCTGATAGTAGCCGGGATACAGCGCGTCAAAGAAAATGCCGTTCTGCCGGTCGATGGAAAGGAAGCAGGGTTCAGTCAGATACTGTACTTCCTCCGCGCCATTTTCCGCATTGGTGATGCGGATGCGTCCGGCGGTACCGTAGGTTTGCTGATAAATCTTATACTCCCCAAACCGCAGCGGCTCGTTCACCCTGATTTCCTGGGTTTTGGACTGGCTCCCGCCTGCGCTGGCGACGGTCAGCACGCTTGCATAGTCCAGCTTCCCCGTTTCATCCTGAATGTGGAAAGATTCGCAGAGAACCGTCGTTCCGTCCTGAAGCGTCAGCGTTTGCCCCGGCATTACGGTCTGATCGGTCACTTCCGGGGTCATCAGAACCAGTGTGCCGAACAAAAGGATCAGCAGAATGGACAGGTGCGTGAGAAAAGAGCCATAAAATCCGATCATGGATTTACTGTATAAAGCGCCACTCTCCGTTTCTTCCCGCCGGAAACGGCGGAGGGATAAGAATGCTTTTAATTTTTCTCCCTGTTCGGCAGTGATGGGGTGATCGAGGGGAGCGCTCCGGATACGCTTCTTCAGGGCGTCCGCAGCCCGCAGGGTTTTGGGAAAGCGCAGGATGGAACAAAGCATCAGATTCAGGCACAGCAGGATTTCCAGCGCGTAAAAATACCAGGTGTGAAAAATGTCCGTCAATCCCAGGGCAATCAGCAGTGTGGCGGTATTCGCCCCGTAAGCGTTCACATAGGCCATGGCCGTTTCCTGCTGAGGGATCAGGGAACCCGCCAGGGAGCAGGCAATCACCAGAACCAGCAGGATCATGCCGAAGGTCATGGATCGAAAGAAACCAAACAGTTTTTTCAACGGTAGAAATCTCCTTTGAGAAAATGAAAGTACTGTTTATACATATATTCGTTGGATGATGCCGTGTGGAATAATATCTCAAACCGGAATAATGGTATTCCCATTATGGCTTTCTCGGAAAGGGGTCTGGGGGAAACCGCTCTTTGGAGGCCAAAGAATGGTTTCCCCCAGAATCTGTCACATGCCCCGGCGCAGCCTTGCGGTCACCCGCCCGCCGGGGCTTTCAGGTTAATTGTTGAGCAAAGCCAGCGCTTCT
>JAFXSH010000140.1 GCA_017525805.1 Clostridia bacterium
CAGCGGCGACGCTTGACGCGCCCATGGAGGGCTTTGAAGCTGTCAGCAAGATGCTGCGCACGGGAAAGCGCCCGGACCTGGGCCAGACCGTCATCACCACGCTGGAAGACGGCGCAGAGGCCGTCTGGCGCATTATCGACACCGCCCGCATGGCGGCGCGGGAGAATGGCGTGCGGCCTGTGGTGGCGCAGCTGGTGAAAATCATGGACTACCGCCCCTTCAGTATGCCCAGCAAGCAGTTTCCATGGGGATGCAACCGCTACGAAATCAGCAGCCTGGCGGACTGGCTTGACGATTGTTTCCTGCGCCGCCTGACCTGCGCAGCGCAGGACAGCATTGTGGCCAGGCGCGAACTGGGCGGCGAGGATGGCCGGAAGCTGTGGCTGCTGTCCGCAGATGAAGCGGGCTTTGGCGACCTGGACCAGGCTTTTGAGTGGTACGCCTGCGAGGATGAGGAAGAACGGGACGAACGGCGGCAGCTGAAAGACAGCGACGGCGACCCCGCCAACTGGTGGCTGCGCACCCCGTACAGCGGCTACGCCTACTACGTGCGCGTCGTGAACACCAGCGGCGCTCTCGTCAACAGCGGCGCGAGCAGCGCCTACGGCGTGGCCCCGGCTTGCATCATCGGATAAACAGGCATCCGCGCCGATAGGCGCGAGAAAGGACAGCAAAGGATGAATAAGCAGATTATCATCGGCAACCTGGTGCGGGACCCGGAAAAGGGCACCACGCCCAGCGGCGTAAACTACGCCCGCTTCACCGTGGCGGTGCGCAAGCGCTTTCACAAAGAAGGGGAACCGGACAGCGACTTTTTCAGGGTGACAGCCTGGCGCGGCCTGGGTGACAGCTGCGCCCAGTATTTGAGCAAGGGCAAAAAAGTGGCCGTGGTGGGCCCGTCATCGTTCAGCGCATATCTGGGCAATGACGGACAGGCCCGTGGACAGATCGAAATCCAGGCGGATGAAGTGGAATTTTTAAGCCCCAAGGGCCAGAGCAGCACGCAGGACAGCGGTGGTTTTACCCCTGTGGATGACGAAGAACTGCCGTTCAACTAAAAAGCGACAACGTGGACGCTTTTGGAGGGAAGCATGGAAGCAATCACCATTTTCAAACGGTGCCGGGCTGCTGCGGGCGACATCCGGCGACTGACCCAGCGCATCCAGCAGCGGCGGGATGCCATGACCAGCATTTCCGCGCCGCAGGCTGACCCCAATGGCGGCAGCCACAGCCAGGGCGACCCTGATATTATGGGCAAAATGATGGCCGACATTGACGAACTGGAACGGAGCCTCGAAGCCCGCAAGCAGGCCCGCACCGTGGAAATAGCTGCGGCCTGTGTGCTGCTGGACAAACTGCAAGACCCGGAGAGCAGCGTGCTGCATGGGTTTTATATCAAACAGGAAAGCACGGCCAGCATTGCAAGGCGTCTAAAATACCAGGACAGCTATATCCGCAAGGTGAAGATCAACGGCGAAAAAGCGCTGGGCGAACTGACAGCGGACCAGGTGGCGGCAGCACTGCCGCCCTGGTATTTGCGGGAATATGGAGGCGGTGAAAAGTGAAAGACGCGGATCTGGCCAATATGCTGCGCGGCATGGCGCGGCATTGCATCAGCGTGAACTACCAAGAAAACGCAGCTTTGAAGGAAGCGGCCCGCCGACTGGCACAGCTGGGTGCACCGGCCCGGCTGCTATCCTTTGAGGAAATCCAGCAGCTGCCTGAATATGCCGTCGTATGGGAGGAATGGCGCGGGCTGCCGGAAGAATACCGGCCAAGCGACTGGGGCATCGCCCCGGTGGCCAGGATCGGCGGCGGCCTGGCTGGCAATGGGATTATTACCTTCATAGAACCGGGCATGTTGGACGGCAACGAAGACGACGGACAGAGCCGGTGGTGGACAAGTTTGCCCACGCCGGAGCAGCGGAGGGCAACACCATGGACACAAGCGGAATAATGGAGCAATGCACGGAAACAGCGCAGGCCATGATTGAGGCGCTGCGGAAGCTGATTGAAACCATTCAAGCAGCAGCGGGGGAATTGTCCGAAGCCATGGAAGAATTGGCCAGCATGGCCGAAGAAATTATCAGCATGGGCCCACCCAGGTGGCCACGCCCGCAAGCCGCCCGGATTGCGGCAGCTGCCGCACTGCCCGTGATGCTGCGCCAGTACATCCCGCCTTAACCATAATAGTCCAAAGCAAAGACAGAAACGGAGGAATGAACATGCCGAGCAATACCACCAAGCCCGTACCTGATTGCACAACCTGCCGCAATTATGAAGAATGTGGCCGGGCAGAGCCTGGGACCTTTTGCCCGAAATGGCAGAGCAAGGACCCGAAGCCACGCGGAGAGGACCCCAACGCCCGCTGGCGGCGCGGGGAAGAAACGGACTTTTGACCAGCTGCACCCCCTGAAAAACGGGGGTTTTATTTTGCATATAATAGGAAGAATGGAACAACCAGGAGCAGGTAGTATACAGGCAGGAGCGCAAAGGAGCGCCCAGGAGCAGGTAGTGTACAGGCGGGAGCGGGTAGTATACGGGCAGGAGCGCAAAGGAGCACAAAGGAGCGCCCAGGAGCGCCCATCCTGTGTTATAATGCAAACTGTCAAAAAAGGGACGGGGCCCGGCAGGGCTGGCCGCCCCTTTTTCATTCCACCGCAGGGCGGTGAAAGCATGGCCTACAAAGAGAGCGACCCGTTTTACCATTCCAAAGCATGGAAACGGGTGCGGCGGCTGGCCCTGGAACGTGACCAGGGCATGTGCCAGGACTGTATGGACCGCTTCCGCGCCGGGTATGGCATCAAGCCGCACCGGGCGGAAATGGTGCACCACATCATCCCCAGGGAAGAACGCCCCGACCTGGAACTGAACCTTTCCAACCTGCGGAGCCTGTGCAATGAGTGCCATAATAAAAAGCATCCGGAGAAGGGGCGGCAGGCTGATAAAGGCACACAACCCGCAGCGGAAAAGAAGCACAGCATGCGGGTGATAAAGGTATAGGAGGGAAACACATGAACGAAGCCCTGCGGGATGAACACTTCCAGCGGATTACGGACGAAAAGGCCCGGCACGTATATGACTATCTATGCGACGCCTGCGAACGGCGGCCCGGCGGCATGACAGATCCCGACCAGATGATGGTGGCAGACGTCGCATTTGCCGAACAGGTGAAACAGCAGCTGATGGACGACATTGCCAAGCGCGGGATCGGCAAGGAAGCCCACAACGGGCGGCAGACCTACTGGCAGGACAACAAGAGCCTGGCCCATTTCCGCGCCTACTGTGACCAGCAGCGCAAGCACCTGGCGGAACTGCGGCTGACCCCTAACGGACGAAAGGCGGCAGCCGTGCAGATTGATGACGACTTTGACAACTTCCCCGACTGATAACAGCAGCGCCGTGGCGCGGTGCTACGACTACGCCCGGCAAGCCATCAGCGGGGAAATACTGACCTGCGAAAAGACCAGGATGGCCTGCCGCCGCTTCCTGGATGACCTGGAAAGAAGCCGGACAGACCCGGCATATCCCTGGACCTTTGACGAACACAAGGCAGCCCGCCCGGTGGATTTTATGGAGCGCTTCCTCACCCCCACCAAGGGCGACTATGACCGCATGGAGCTGATGCCCTGGCAATGCTTCATTGAGTGCAACCTTTACGGCTGGGTGGACAAAAACACCGGGCTGCGGCGCTACCGGGAAGGGCTGGTGCTGGTGGGCACCGGCAACGGCAAAAGCACCATGATGGCCGGAAACGCCACCTTTGGGGCCTGCAAGGACGGAGAGCGCGGCGCGGACGTTTACCTGCTGGCCAACAGCAAGGAACAGGCTGGCATTGTGTTCAACGAGTGCAAAGCGCAGATCGAGGCCAGCCGCTACCTGGCCCCGCGCTTCCGGACATTGCGGGACGGCGTTTATTATGACAAGATGAACGCCACCATCAAGCACCGCAGCAGCGACAGCCAACGGCTGGACGGCCTGAACCCGCACATGGCCATTTTTGATGAAATCCACGAATACAGGGATTTTAAGCTGCTGAACATCATTAAACGGAAAACCGTCAAACGACGCCAGCCCCTGACATTGTATATCACGACCATGGGCAATGTACTGGATGGGCCGCTGGCGTATTACTATGACCTTTTCACGGATGCCATGATGGGCAAACTGGCCCCAGAAGTGGGCGACAGAATGTTTGCTTTCATCTGTGAACTGGACAGCACCGACGACATAGAAAACCCGGCAACCTGGATCAAGGCCAACCCCGGCCTGGGCAAGACGCTGCACCTGGATGAACTGGTCAAGCAATGGGAGCGCTGCAAGCATATCCCCAGCGAACGGGCCGACTTCATTTGCAAGCAGCTGAACATTATGGTCAATGCGGATGATATGGCTTTTGTGCAGCCGGAAGTCATCCGCCGCAATAAGGACATTATCCCGGAGGAAAGCCTTTTGGGCCGCCGCTGCTATGGCGGCTTTGACCTGTCCAACCGGGAAGACTTCACCGCCGCCGCCCTGGAATTTCCCATGGATGACGGGCGGATTTTTGTGCTGCTGCACAGCTGGGTACCGCAGCGGAAGGTAGACCTGGACCAGGAAAAAATAGACTATTATGGCCTGTACATGAAGGGCTATTTGACCATTGTGCCGGGCGAATACGTGCAGCAGGAAGACGTTTACCGCTGGTTTGCGGAGAAAAGCTGGCTTTATGAGATTGTGACCATTGGATATGACCCCGCCAACGCCACCCGGCTGCGGCAGATGCTGGAAGCAAGCGGCAAGGTGGAAGGAAAAAGCGTCCAGGCGTTTGACTGCCAGGTGGTCCGCCAGGGCCCCATCACCCTGAACGACCCCATGAAGGACATCAAAGAACTGCTGCTGGCGGGCAAGGTGGTCAGCAACAACGACCCCATGCTAGCCTGGTATACCGACAACGTGCGCATATCCGGGGAACGCAGGCACATGGACAAGCAAAACTGGATGCCAACCAAGCGCAACAAATACCGCAAAATTGACGGCTTTATGGCCTGGCTGGACGCTCATGCCATCCGCATGGAAAAGCAGCCCGCTGGCGTCATCTACACAGCGCCCAGGGTGCGCGTGATCGACCTGGGCGGGCGTGCAGCGCATCGGAGAAATTGAAGAAGGTGAAAACGCATGAAATGGCCTTTTCAGAAAAAGCACAACGAACAGCAGGCGCGTGACAAACCCAGGCGGCGGCAGGTGGGCAACCTGCGCAGCATCAACCGCCCACGCGCAGACCGGACCATAGAGGGCAACGAGGCCATCTATGCAGCTGTAAGCCGGATCGCCAACACCGTGGCCAGTATGCCCATGCACCTGTACCAGGGCTATGAAATCGCCCGGACGCACCCGCTGGAACGGCTGGTGAGCCTGGAACCGCATCCCAATTTTACGGCCTTTACATGGCGGCAGACCATGGAAGTGCTGCGGAACACGGAGGGCAACGCCTACGCGCTGATCGTGCGGGACAAGCTGGGCGCGGTGCAGCGGCTGGACATCCTGAACCCCACGCGGGTGCAGCCTGCGCGGGACCCGGCAGACGGCAGCGACTGGTACATCATCACCCTGGACGACGGCCAGCCCTACCAGGTGCCTGGCTTTATGGTGCTGAACCTGCGGCACATGAGCGCCAACGGCGTGAAGGGCATCCGGCCCATTGACGTGCTGCGCCGGTCCCTGGACTACGACGCCCAGGTCAAGGACCTGGCCCTGGACCAGCTGGACGGCGTGAATCACGGCATCATGCTGACCGTGCCAAACAGCGGACTTGACCAGGACGAAAAGGACGAACTGGTGGACCGCTTCCTGGAAACGTACCAGCAGAGCGGGCGCAGCGTGGTGGTGCTGGAAGGTGGCCTGACCGCCACCAATTTCAGCGCGGACGCGGTGGACGCGCACCTGCTGGACGTGGAGCGCATCACCCGGAACAAGGTGGCTGCCGTGTACAACCTGCCGCCCCACATGCTGGGCGACTATTCCCAGGGAAACAAAAGCACCACGGAACAGCAGATGCTGGAATTTTTGCAGCTGACAATTATTCCGATTGTGGAGCAATACGAAGAGGAATACAACCGCAGGCTGCTGACCCCGCAGGACTATGCCGCAGGCTACCGCTTCCGCTTTGACACCAGCGCCTTGGTGCGGGCGGATGTTTCCACGATGGCGAACAAGTACCAGATTGCCATCCGTGGCGGCTGGATGAAGCCCAACGAGGTGCGGGAACGGGAGGGGCAACCCCCGGATCCGAACGGAAACGAGCTCATGAGCAGCCGCGACCTGATCCCCATCCGCATAGCGGTGCAACACCCGGAACTGCTGCTGGGCGGAGCAGCAGCGAACAACACGCCCGCCACGGGTGCGCCCGGCGCTGGCGAGAAAGGAGAAAGCTAAATGCCTTTTTGGTCCTTTAGAAACGCCGAAGACAACGAGGAAAACGGCGTTTTACAGATCGACGGCGTGCTGGAAGTGGAGCAGGACTGGTGGGGCCCCAGCGGCCAGGTGATAGCCCGGAACATCCGGCGACACCTGGACCGCGTGAAGGACGTGACCGTGTACATCAACAGCCCAGGCGGCGACGTGATGGCAGGCGCGGAAATCTACACAGCCCTGCGCGAACACAGCGCCAACGGCAAGGGGCGGGTGACCGTCAAGGTAAGCGGCATCGCTGCCAGTGCGGCCAGCATCGTGGCCATGGCCGGAGATGAAATCCTGATGAGCCCCGTGGCCTATATGATGATCCACAACCCCTGGACCGTGGCCGCAGGCAACGCCCAGGAACTGCGCAAGCAGGCGGACGTGCTGGACGTTATCAGCGAAGGGCTGATCAACGCCTACGAACGCCGCACCGGCAAGAGCCGGGACGAAATTGCGGCCATGCTGTCCACGGACACCTACATGAGCGCCCAAACCTGCATTGATGAAGGATTTGCGGACGGCATGATGTGGGAAACGCCCCAGCAGCCCGCAGACCCGGCAGCGCGGCAGACTGCCGCAAAGATGCAGAGCCGGAACTACAACCGGCAGGCGGTGATGGCCATGCTGCAAGCGCATGGCGCAGCGCCAAAGGAAGACCCGCAGGCGGCGCAGGAAGCTGCCAGGCGGGCAGAAATCGCCAAACGGGCCAGCATTGTGGCTGGCCTATTTTGATGCAACGATAGGAGGAAAAAATCATGACCCTGCAAGAGATGATGAACCAGATCACCGACCTGGGCACCCGTATCCGCACCCTGGCCACCCAGCTGGCCGCCCAGGCCAACGACCCCAGCGTGCCCATTGCCGACCTGGAAGCCCGGCAGCAGCAGCTGAACGACATGAACCGCCGCATGGCCGCTTTGCAGACTGCCTACCAGACCCAGCAGGCAGCGGAGGCGGGCGGCGTGCAGCCCCTGGCGGGCGGCAGCGCACCCCAGGCCCAGCAGAGCCGCAACCTGACGGACATGCTGAAATCCAACGAATACGCCCGTGCCTTTGCCTATGCCATCCAGCACGGCGTCAGCCGCAAGAATGGCCGCGACAATGAGCGGGTGAAAATCCTGTACGACGCGCTGACCGAAAGCGGCGGCAGCCCCGTGGGCACGGATGGCGGCTTCCTGGTGCCGGATGACATCGACCACACCATCCGCGAAATCCGCCGCAGCCTGGATCCGCTGGCTGCCCTGTTCAACGAGGAAACCGTAACCAGCCCGAACGGCTGGCGCGTGCGCGACACCAACCCCACCAAGGGCCTGGTGGACGTGGACGAAATGGGCGAGATTGACGACGATGACGACCAGCCCTCTTTTGCCAAGGTATCTTACACCTGCACCAAGAAGGCCCTCATCCTGCCCGTTTCCAATGAACTGATGACCGACAATGTGGCCAATCTGTTCAGCTACCTGGGCCGCTGGTTTGCCAAGAAGCTGGTTATCACCGAGAACGCCATGCTCATGACCGCACTGCGCACCCTGACCGGAGCCAGCATCGGCAGCGACCCCATGAAGGGCCTGAAAACCGCCCTTAATAAGGACCTGGACCCCGCCATCAGCGCCCTGGCCAGCGTCATCCTGAACCAGAGCGGCTTCGACATCCTGGACAACCTGCTGGACGGCAACGACCGCCCGCTCTTGCAGCCTGACCCCACCAACGCCACAGTCAAGCGCTTCTCCGGGCGTCCCCTGCACGCGGTCAGCTATGCCACCATGGCGGACGTGACCAGTGGCAGCGGGGCAAGCGCCAGCACCACCACCGACCTGTTCATCGGTGACGGCAAAGAGTTTGCCACCCTTTTCCGCTGTGGCGGCTACGAACTGGCCAGCACCGACATCGGCGGCAACGCCTGGCGCACGGACAGCACCGAACTGCGCGGCATTGCCCGCCTGGGTGTGAGCAAGTTTGACACGGGTGCCATGGTGCGCCGCACCCTGCCTGTGACCTAATACCACGCGGGGAAAAGCGTCTACGTTGACGCTTTTCCCCTGCACGAAAGGGGCGTAACGCATGACGATAGAGAGAAGCGACAGCCAGCAGACCACCTGCAACGCCACGGCCATCATTAACGGGGAGCGCAGGCAGGTGGCCTCCGCCACTTGCAGCATCCGCCCCAACAGAGCCATGAACATCAGCATTGACCTGATGGAAGACGTGGATCTGACAGCGGACGACCTGGCGGAAATCGCGGAAATGTATGCCGGTTATCTGGCGGGCGAAATCAAAAAGGCCGCCAAGCTGGGCATACCCGTGGCGCTGCCCGAACAGTAAGGGGTGAACGCCATGGCCGATATGGACATGGTGCGCCGGTTCGCAGGGGCTGACCCGGATGCAGATGCTGCCGTGCTGCAATTCGCCTATAACGCAGCCGTGGAGTGGTACGAAAAAGCAGGCGTACCGGCAGACACCACCGGGGCACTATATGAGTTTTGGGTGGCCAACCTGGCGGCCTGGATGTATGACAACCGGGGCAATGCGGACGCATTGGCAGCGGTGCCGCTGTACATCGTGGCCAGCGTGCACCAGCTGCGGCCCAAACGGCGGAAGAAGGTGGCCGGGACGTGAGCATCAAAGCGGGCGACCTGAAACACCCCATCAAGCTGCAAAGGCCGGTGACCACCAGAAACGAAAAAAGCAAGACCATCACCACCTGGGAGGACGTTGTCACCGTTTACGCGGGGAAAACGGACGTTTCCGGGCGTGAATTTTATATAGCCCAGGCATACCACGCGGAGGACGTGGTGACCTTCACCATCCGCTGGCGGGACGACATAGCGCCCACCTGGCGAGTGGTACATCACGGCACCGCCTACAACATCCTGGAAATTAACCACCTGGGCTATATGCGGGACTTTATGCGGCTGAAATGCAAGGCCGTGCAGGGAGAAGGTGCGTAACAATGGGCACGTTTTCCAGCGGCGGCATTGCCGCAGAACTTTCCAAGTTTGACAAGCTGGCCAAGGGAACGGACGCAGCGTGCAGAAAGGCCGTCAAGGCCGGGGGCAAGCTGCTGGCCGAACGCCTGGCAGCTGCCGCGCCGGTGGACACCGGAGCCCTGGCAGCCAGCATCAAGGCCGGAAGCGTGGACTACAACGCCGCAGACGGCTACCACTGCGAGGTCAAGCCGGTGGGCGAAAACCACGGGGAAAACCTGGCCAAGATCGGCAACATATTGGAATATGGGCGCAGCAACATGCCAGCCCGCCCCTGGTTCAACCCTACGGTGGATCAAGCCACCGGGGAAGTGACCCAGGCCATGCAGGCGGCATTTGACCAGGCGCAGAAGGGGTGAAAAGCATGGACGTGATGGCAGACGACATCGTACAGCAATTTTTCACCAAAGCGCTGGAAGGGCTGCCCTATCCATACGGGCAGCCGCCAGGCGACGCGGACGCGGAAACCTATGTGACCTTCCACGAGGCAGGCTGTACCGGCTACACGGCCAGCAACGAACCGCAGCGGGCCAGGCACCTGGTGCAGCTGCACGCATGGACCCACAGCGAGACGGACGACCACCGCGCCGCCTTTTTCGCGGCCCTGGCAATGCTGAAAAAGGCAGGGGTGCGCGTTTACAGCTGGGGACCGGACGAATACGAAAAGGACACCGGGCTGCACCACATTGCCTGCACACTGACCTGGTGGCAGCCGCCCGGCGCTATGGACCAATTCAACAAAGAAACGGAGGAACAAGACAATGGCGAATGAAAACACCGCCTACACCGAAGGGTACTTTTACGGTATTCTGGACATTTATTTTGCCCTGATGACCGGCGAGGACAGCGCGGCAGCCGCGCCCACCTATGGCGCGTACCAGGTGATGGGCAAGACCATCCAGGCAACCATTACCCCCAACTACAAAGAGGGCAAGGTGTACGCCAGCAACGTGGCCACCCGCAGCGAGCGCCGCGTGGACACCTACACGGTGAGCCTGAACCTGGACAAAATCCCCTACGCGGTGCGCAAGGTGCTGCTGGGCCGCTACCAGGACACCAACGGCGTGCAGATCATCCAGGGCGGCCAGGCCGCGCCCAATGTGGCGATTGCCTTTGCCCTGACCCTGGACGACGGCAGCAAGGAACTGTGGACGCTGTACAAGGGTAAGTTCACGGAGCCCACCCAGACCGGCCAGACCGACAGCGACAGCATGAACTACCAGCACCCCACCATCGAAGCCACCTTTGTGCGGCGCGAATGGGACGACAGCCTGGCGGCCATCGTGGCCACGGCGGACACCAGCATCCCCGCCACCGTCATCACCGACTGGTTCCAGCAGGTGTATGAGCCCGTGGCCTAAAAACGCATTATTTCCCCGGCAGCCTGCAAATAATGGCGGGCTGCCGGGCGTGATCGGCGCGGCAGCGCCAGAAAGTGAGCATCAAAATGGCGGAAGAAATGCAGAAATCCGAAATCAAGGCGCGGGACATTTCCCGGCCTGTGGACAGCATGGAACTGGACGGCCAGACCTACGCCCTGGCCTTTGACCTGAACTGCTTCCGGGTGGCGGAAGACGTGTACGAACTGCAATACGGCAGAAACCTGAACTTTGGCGACATCGTGCAGCACCTGGCTGCCGGAAAGCTGGGGGCCATCATGGCCGTGCTGTACGGTGCATTGCTGTCCGGTGGTCTGTCCATCACCTGGGCGGACTATTACGCCAAGTTTAAGATCATCAATATTCCGGGCGTAAAGGACAAGCTGCTGGAGAACGTGCGCAAAGCCCTGCCGGAAACGGACGGCAAAAAAGCAAACCCTCCGACAGCGCCCACGGAATAAACAGCGGCTTCCCCTGGCTGTGGCTTTACTACCGCGCCATTGACTGCGGCCTGGATGACGCTGCTTTTTGGAGCCATAGCGCCCGCGCCATCCACCTGCTGTATAAGCAGACCAGGCAGGTGCGTGCGCGTATGCTTCCCCAGGCCAGAAAGCCTGGACAGCAGACGCCGAACCAGCCGCAGCGGGGAAACGTGGAGCGCGTGCGGCTGACCCGCCTGCCGCATCCATAATACAGAGAGAAAAGCGTCCGAAAACGGCGCTTTTTCTTTCTATGCGAGGAAGTGAAACCCATGCCGGATGATGGCATCAAAACGCAAGTAGGCATACAAGGCGACAAAGAATACAAAGCCGCGCTTGCGGACATCGGCAGGCAGCTGACCGTGCTGAACACGGACATGAAAGCCAGCCAAAGCGCCTTCGGGGCCCAGGCCACATCCATGGCCGGGATGCAGGACAAGCTGTCCAAACTGGGGGCCATCTATGACGCGCAAAGCCAGAAGGTGCAGCTGATTGCCGCCCAGCTGGAAAAGGCCAAGGCAGAGTACGGCGACAACAGCAAGCAGGCCGACCAGCTGCGCATCGCCCTGAACCGGGCCACCGCGCAGATGAACGGCACCAAGGCGCAGATTGACGCCACCGAGGGCGGGCTGCAGACCCTGGCGGAAGCCCAAGAACTGGTAGGCGACGAAACCGACACCACCAACATGACCCTCCAGGAAGCGGAGAAGGTGCTGAAAAGCGCCGCCGACAAAACGGACGACCTGGCAGACAGCAGCGAGGACGCCGGGGACGCCGTGGACCAGGAGGGCAGCGAGGCCAAGGAAGCAGCCAGCGAAAACAGCAAGCTGAAAGACGCCCTGCAAAAGGTGGGCGACGTGGCAGGCGGCGCTATGGTAGGCGGCCTCAAGGCTGCCGGTGCCGCCCTGGCCGCTATGGCTGCCGCCGCTGGCACGGCCATCAAAACCGGCTTTGAATTTGCGCAAAGCGCGGGTACCTACGCGGACGACGTGGCCACCCTGGCCGTGCAGACCGGCGTCAGCACCCAGCGCCTGCAAGAATGGAGCTACGCCAGCAACTTCATAGATACCAGCGTGGACACCATCACGGGCAGCATGACCAAGATGCTGAACGTGGTAAACCAGGCAGCGGACGGAAACGAGGCGGCACAGAAAAAATTTACCGACCTGGGCATTTCCATCCGCGACTTTGACGGAAACCTGCGCAGCAGCGAGGACATCTTCTGGGACGCCATCGACGCCCTGGGGCAGATCGAAAACCCCACGGAGCGGGACGCTGCCGCCATGGAACTGTTTGGGAAAAGCGCCAAGGAACTGAACCCGCTGATCGAGGCGGGCAGCCGTGCCTGGCGCGAAATGGGCAAGGAAGCCCAGGCCATGGGCACCGTTTTCAGCGAGGAAAACCTGGCGAAAATGGGGGCCTTTGACGACAGCATGCAGCGCTTCAAGGCCACCGGCACGGCCCTGAAAAACAGCATCGGCCTGGTGATGATACCGGCGTTTCAACCCCTGGTGGACGCCGCCAGCCAAAGCATGGGCAAGGTAGCCAAAGCCTTGCAGGACGGCGTCAGCCCGGCAGAAATGCCCGGACTGATTGATGAACTGTTAAACACCGTCACGGACGCGCTGGACGACGTGATCGGGCTGGTGGATGACGCCATGCCCATGGTCAGCCAGGCAGTGACAAAGGTGGTGGGGGCCCTGGCGCAGCGGCTGCCGGGCCTGGCCAACACCATGCTGCCCGCAGCCATGAACCTGCTGCAAACGGTGGTGGGGGCTATCACCGACAACATAGGGCCCATCACCGAACTGGCCACCAGCCTGGTGACCAGCCTGGCGGGCTTTTTGGTGGACAACCTGCCGCAGCTGGCAGACGCGGCGGTGCAGCTGGTCAGCGGGCTGCTGGACGGCATCATCGCAGCCCTGCCGGAACTGATCCCCGCAGGCATCGAGGCCATTGTGCACCTGGCCACCGGCCTGGTGCAGGGCATCCCACAGCTGATTGCCAAGCTGCCGGAAATTGTGACGGCCATCTGGAACGGCATTGTGGCCACCGACTGGGCGCAGCTGGGCAAGGACATCCTTGGCAGCATCACCAGCGGCCTGGCCAGCATCGGCCAGACCATCATGGATCTGCTGGGCGTGCCGGAAGGAACGCAAGACACCGTAATAACCGCATGGAATACCTTTGCGGGAGCCATCAGCGACGGCGTGCAAGGCGTGCTGGGGGCCGTGACCACCTTCCTGGGCAGCCTGTTCAATCCGCCCGCAGAGGGCGACCAGACCACCATCGGCGGGCTGTGGAATACCTTTGCGGGAGCCATCAGCGACGGTGTGCAAGGCGTGCTGGGGGCCGTGACCACCTTCCTGGGCAGCCTGTTCAATCCGCCCGCAGAGGGCGACCAGGCCGCCACCAGCAGCCTGTGGAGCACCTTTGCAGAAACCGTCAGCGGAGCCATCACCGGCGTGCTGGGAGCCGTGACGGCTTTCTTTGGAGCCCTGTTCAATCCGCCCGCAGAGGGCGAACAGACCACCCAGGCGCAGCAATGGGGCAGCTTTGCGGAAACCGTCAAAAGTACCATTGAAACCGCCCTGACCGGAGCAGCTGAACTCGTCAGCGGCATCTTTACGGGAGGAAAGGCAGCCATTGAGGCATTCCCCTGGGAAGACACAGGCACCAAGCTGGGCACCCTGGCGGGCGCGTTTTCCGGCTTTGCGCTGGATGCCCTGAGCGGCGTATTCAACGCGGGATCCGCTGCGGTGGCAGCGTTTCCCTGGGAAGACACAGGCACCAAGCTGGGCACCCTGGCAGGCCAGGCTGCAGCTTTTGTGCTGGATGGCATTTCCGGCGTATTCACGGCGGGCAATGCAGCCATTGCGTCCTTCCCCTGGGAAGACACCGGCACCAAACTGGGCACGCTTGCAGGACAGGTGACA
Organism: Clostridia bacterium; assembly: GCA_017525805.1. Next base: position 14,217 of record JAFXSH010000140.1, read on the forward strand.
AGTCTGGCGCTGGACGGTATTTCCGGCGTATTCACCACGGCCAGCGCGGCCATTGCAGCCTTCCCCTGGGCTGACACCGGCACAAAAATAGGCACCCTTGCGGGACAGGTGACAAGCCTGGCGCTGGACGGTATTTCCGGCGTATTCACCACGGCCAGCGCAGCCATTGCAGCCTTCCCCTGGGCTGACACCGGCACAAAGCTGGGCACACTGGCGGGCCAGGTGACAAGCCTGGCGCTGGACGGCATTTCCGGTGTATTCACCACGGCCAGCGCGGCCATTGCAGCCTTCCCCTGGGCTGATACCGGCACCAAGCTGGGTACACTGGCCGGGCAGGCCACAGGGATCCCCCTGGAAGCCATCAGCGGAGCGTTTACCACAGCCAGCGCAGCGATAGCAGCCTTCCCCTGGGAAGACACCGGCACCAAGCTGGGCACCCTGGCAGGACAGGCCACAGGGATCCCCCTGGAAGCCATCAGCGGAGCGTTTACCACAGCCAGCGCAGCGATAGCAGCCTTCCCCTGGGAAGACACCGGCACCAAGCTGGGCACCCTGGCCGGGCAGGCAACCGCCATCCCGCTGGATGCCCTGAGCGGCGTATTTACCAGCGCAGACACAGCCATCAAGAGCATAGACTGGGCAGCGCTGGGCGAAAGCGTGGGCATCCTGGTGAACGGCGTGACCGGCATTGCGCAGGACAGCCTTTCCGGTATATTCACGGCAACACAAGCCGCTATCCAGGGTATTGACTGGAACGCCCTGGGCAACCAGGTGGCGGATGGACTAAGCCGCGCCTGGGGCATCGTTTCCGGCCTGGGCGACATCGCCCTGGGCGCAGGCGAGGCGGTGGTAGGCGCGGGCCAGCAGGGCATTGGTGCCCTGAAAGACTGGATTGCCAGCTGGCGCAAAAGCCCGGAAGTGGAAAACGAAGCGGAAACCACCGGCAAAAAGATTGTCACCGACATCAACACCGGCGTGACCGGCACGCTGCCGGACCTGGTAAAAACCGCAGAACAGGCAGGCGACGCCCTGCTGAACGGCATCAAAGGCAAGCTGACCGCCGACACCCTGAAAGTGGTGGGCACCGACCTGCTGGGCGGCATTGTGCAGGGCATTATGAGCGTGCAGGAAGCGGCTGCCACCATCAGCGGCGACGCAGCGCAGGCCCTGCTGGATGCTGCCAGCGAAATCCTGACCCAGGACGCCGGGAAGGGCATCGGCACAGTCTGGGCAGTAGGCATCGGCCTGGGCATCGAGAGCGTGAAAAACGCTGAAATTGTCATTGCCACCGCCACAGCCCAGGCCGTTCTGAACGCCATGAAAAACATCCTAACCCAGGCGGCAGGCCGCAGCATCGGCGTGACCTTTGGGCGGGGCGTGGAGAGCGGGATCCGGGAAACCAGCAGCGGCGTGCGCACGGCAGCCAGCAGTCTGGCCAGCAGCGCAGCCAGCGCCCTGCGCAGCGCAGTGGGAAGCGCGGGCTTCCCCGGCATCGGACGGAGCATCGATGAGGGCGTGGCCCAGGGCATCCGCAACAATACCAGCATCATCACCAGCGCAGCCAGGGACGCAGCGCGGGCCGCCTACAATGCCGCAAAAAGCGAATTGCAAATCAACAGCCCCAGCAAAAAGGGCGACTTTTTGGGAGAAATGTTTGCCCTGGGAGTGGCGGGCGGCATCGATGAAAACGCCCAGGCAGTGGCGGACGCCGCCGCCAACCTGGCAAGCGTGGCCGAAATGGAAACCGCCGGCGGCTTTGGGGGCTTTTCTACCAGAGAGCAGCAGCTGGCCATCGACTACGACGCCATCGGCAGCGCAGTGGCGGAAGCCAACCGCAGCACCGGCCTGGGCACCGCCGTCTTTGAAATCGACGGCAAAGTGGCAGGCGAAACAATAGAGCCATACAGCAGCCGGGCCACCAGGCAGCGGACGCAAAAGACCGTCAAGGGCCGTACCAGCCGCCTGGTGACGGCATGAAGGGGGTGAAAATGTGTTATTGAGGGAAACAGGCTTTTCCTTCAACGGCAGGCACAGCCGCAACGATATGGGGCTATTGTATGCCGAAAAGGAAGGGCACACCATCATCCCCAAGATTAAGCGGAACAGCTACGAAATAGCAGGCGTCAGCGGCACGGTGCTGCTGGACGGCGAACAATGGGAGACTATCCCATTTGAGGGCACCCTTTACCCGGCCATTGAGCGGGGCACCCAGGGCGAAGCCCAGTACCTGCTGCGGCAGGTGGCAGCCTGGCTGACAGCCGGGCGCTGCCGCCTGATATTCGACTATGAACCGGACAAGTATTATCTTGCAGAACTCAGCGCGGCCAGCAAATGGAGCCTGAAAAACTGGTTCGGCGGGGAACTGCCCATCCGCTTTGACGCGCAGCCCTTTGCCTACAACGTAAACGAAAACAGCGCCACCGCGAACACCACCGGCACCACGGCCACGGTGACGCTGAACGTCAGCACGGGCCAGAAAGCACCGCTGAAGCTGCAAGTGAAAAACACCGGGGCAGCCCCTATCACGGGGGTGCAGATCGGCAGCAGCGTTGTGCTTTCAGGCATGAGCCTGGCCAACGGGCAAACGCTGACCGTTGACATGGAGCCGCCCATCGGGGCCGTGATCGGCAGCACAAACGCCCTGCCCTATGCCACGGCCTTTGCCCCCATCCTGCTGAACAGCGGCAGCAACGCCATCACGGTGACGCTGACCTACGGCAGCGGGACCAAGGGAGCGCAGATCACAGCCAGCGCACGGGGGCGGTGGTAACGGTGCGCAAGATCGACGCGGACGCGCTGGAAGAACAGCTGAAGCAGCGCGTAAAAAATGCAGAGCAGGCCGGGGACGGCCAGGCCGCCGGTATGTTTTACTGCATGGTGCTGATCCTGCGGCACGCGCCAACACTGCCGGAGGACGACGCGGGGAGGGATGAACAACGGAGCATTTGAGCATCTACAACCAGGGCGGGCAGCTGCTGACCGTGCTGGACAACGCCGGGGACATCGGCTACGACCTGAAACACAACGACCTGTGGACCGGCAGCTTCACCCTGCCAGCCGGGGACCCGAAAAACGACCATTGCCAGGCGCACAACCTGGTACGGCTGCCGGACGGGCCACGGCAAACAGGACTTTTCCGCATCGTAAGCGTGCCCAGCAGCGAGGAAACCGCCCTGGGCGGCGTAAAAACCTACAACGTTGAGCACGTCATGGCCACGCTGCTGGACGACGTGCTTTTCGGCTACCATGAGGTCGGCGGCACGGGCGTCAATACCCGCCAGGTGATGCAGTACATTCTGGACCGGCAAACGGTGCAGCGCTGGCAGCTGGGTGTGGTGGAATTTACGGATTATTTTCAATATCACTTTGAAAATGTTTCCCTGCTTTCCGCGCTGCTGTCCCTGGGCGAAGTGCTGACAGAGGAATACACCTGGGACTTTGACACCAGCACCAGCCCCTGGACCGTGAACCTGCGGAAAGCGGACGCATCCACCGGCTGCGGCATCTATTACGGGCGCAACCTGGTGAGCATCGAAAAGACCATGGACGCCAGTGCCCTGGTGACGCGGCTGTACCCCCTGGGCTACGGCGAGGGTGTGAACCAGCTGACCATCAAGGACGTGAACGGCGGCGTCCCCTACATCGACGCCGACACAGCGGCCACCTGGGGCGTCAAATGCAGCGTGTGGACGGACACCCGCATCGAAGACGCGGCCACGCTGAAAGCCCGCGCCAGGCAGGTGCTGGAAGGGTACAAAAACCCTTATATCACCTACACAGCCAAGGCTGTGGACCTGTACCGGCTGACCGGCTTTAGCTGGGACAACTTCATGCCCGGCAAGCTGGTGACAGTGCAGGACGCGGAGCACGGCATCACCTTCCAGGCCCGGATTGTGGAAATCAGCAAAAAGGACGTAAACGGGGATCCCGGCGACATCGAGATCACCATCGCCAACGCGACCAGGGACGCAGCGGACAGTATCAACACCCTGGCGGACCGGGTGGGCATTGGCGAACTGTACAGCCAGGGCGCGACCAACCTGTTTGCGCAGACCTTTGCGGACAACGCGGACGCCACGCACCCGGCCAAAATGCGGGTTTATGTACCCAGCGGCCTGGTGCGCATCAATAAGATGCTGCTTTCCTGGCAGGTAGCCCCTTTCCGGGCCTATGAAACCGGCGCAGCTGCCGGAGGCAGCACAGAACAGACCAGCGGCGGCGGCGGCAGCAGCAGCCAGACCACCAGCACCAGCGACACCGTGACCTACGCCAGCACAGCGGGCGGCGAGTGCACCATCACGACAGAAACAAAGACATTTACACCGAGCGGCGAAAGCGGCAACACGGGAACGCCGGTCGGCGGCAGTTATACAGACTATGAGGGTGGCGATGAATACACCAGCGAAGCGGGAGCGCACACCCACACAGTGGACAGCCATAATCACGCCATGGGGCACACCCATGACATAGCCGAGCACAGCCATACTGTGAACAGCCACAGCCACGACCTGGGCAGCCACAGCCATACAGTGGACAGCCACACGCACAGCCTGAACAGCCACAGCCACAGCATGAGCCACACCCATCCTGTGAAATGGGGGCACCAGCACCAGAACAATGACGGCGCGAACACGGGCGGCGTTTACAATTACAGCGGACTGAGCCCCAACAGCGGCGCAGCCAGCAGCAGCAGCACGGGCGACGCAAGCGGAAATACGGGCTCAAGGGCCCCAGGCACAAGCGCAGCCACCGGGAACACCGGAAGCGCATCTCCCGGAACTGACAGCCAGGCGCTGACCACGGGCGGAGCAAAGCAGGGTGCCAACTGGCGCACGGACACAGGAAACGCCAGCCCCGCCACCGACAGCCAGGGCAAGCACAGGCATACTTTCAACTACTACCACCGTCATGAATTTGCGCACTATCACAAGCTGGTCAGCATCACCATCCCGCCGCTGACCGTGAACGTGCCGGACCACGGGCACAACGTGCGGATCCCCGGACACAGCCACAGCGTGAGCATCCCCAGTCACACGCACAGCGTGACTATCCCGGACCACACCCACGACATTGTGTACGGCATCTTTGAGGGAACGACGGCCCGCAGCGTGACCATCCTGGTGGACGGCAACGCTGTACCCGCCAGCGAAATCAGCAAGCGGGAAATCGACGTTTCCCCCTGGTTGGCCAAGGATGAAAACGGGAAAATCACCCGGAACAGCTGGCACGAAATCCAGATTGTGCCCGACCAGCTGACGCGGATCGAGGCCAACCTGTTCGCCCAGGTATTCATCCAAAGCGTGGGCGGCGGGGATTATTAAAGCCGAACAAAAAGAAGGGAGGAAGAATCCATGTCTATAGACTACATCGATAGCAGCGGGAAGCTGGTGCGCTGCGGCAGAATCTGGCCAGACGTGATGGTGCGGACGGAAGACGACCTCGGCCTGCTGTCCGGCAAGTACCTGCCGGGAACGCTGGTATTTACCGCCGGGCACCTGCAGGAATGGCAGCTGGCCGCCGACGGCAGCTGGGTGCCAAAAATCGCACTGGATCCTGAAACCGCTGCCGCCCAGGCGGCAGCCAGCGCACAGCGGGCAGCCAGCGACGCGGCCACGGCAGCGAACGGCGCAAGCCAGGCACAAAGCGCCGCAGCGGAAGCCCTGGTGCAGGCAACGGCCGCAAACCAAAACACGGAAGGGCTGCGCGGGTGGAGCCTGACCAAGGAAGCGGACGAAACCGTAACCATCGACTACACAGCACCCGGAACATAAGCAGGAAAGGAGGATAACCCATGGACGAACTGGAAAACATGGACGTACCGGGCACCGAACAGGAAGCCCCGCAGGACGTCCAGGAAGCGCCTGTGACGGCGGAAGCCACCGCAGGCGAGGAAACGGACACCCAGGAGCCGGAAGCGCTCCAGGAGGCCGCAGAGGGCCAGGAAACGGGCACACAGGGCGAAAGCACGGACGTGCCCCCGGAAGACGCGGTCCTGCAGGAGCCCGCCGAGGAAACCGGGGAAACGCCCCTGCAGGAGGCCGCAGAGGACCCGGCAGACGAAGCACCCCAGGAGGAAACCCCGCAGGACGCCCAGGAAGCGCCTGTGGCGGCGGAAGCCACCGCAGGCGAGGAAACGGACACCCAGGAGCCGGAAACGCCCCAGGAGGCCGCAGAGGGCCCGGAAACGAGCGCCCAGGAAGAAGCGGGAGAAGACCAGCCGACCGAACAGGCCGAAACAGGCGAAGGGGTCAGCCTGGGCAGCGGGAAGCCGAGCCTGGGCAGCACGTTGACACCCGCCGTTGTAACACCCACCCCCACCCTTTTGGGGGCTAACAGCGGCGCAACGGAAGCAGAGCAGGAAAGCGACGAAGAATACGAAACCCTGCTGGTGAACGAACTGGACGTGGTGAAGCTGGGCCGCCAGGGCGAACACCTGACCCAGCAGGTGCTGATTGACTGCACGGAATGGCTTTCCAAGCTGCCCGGCTGCACGCTGCTGATTGCAGCCATCCGCCCCACCGAAAACACCGTCTACCTGCCCACGGTAAGCGTGGCGGACGGCGTGATCACCTGGGACATCCAGGACCAGGACACCGCCAAAGGCGGCTGGGGGCGCGGCGAAGTGCGGGCCATGAAGGACGGGAAGATCAAGAAAAGCGCCGTTTTCCGCACCCGCGTGGAGCCCAGCCTGGAGGGCAGCGGCAGCGCACCGGCCACCCCACCCGACTGGGTGCAGGAAATCCTGGACAGCGTGGCAGCCGCGCAGGCAGCTGCGGAGCAGGCGGCAGCCAGCGCCATCCAGGCAGCTGAAAACACACGCGGCCTGGCCGGGTGGACGCTGACCAAGGAAGACGACGACACCGTAACCATTGACTACAACGAAGAAAGCGAGGGCTAAAAAATGGGACTGAACATTGCAAGCGAAGCGACCCAGAACCGGATTGCCAACGCCCTGGAGATGATGGTAGCCCATCAGATCGAACAGGACGGCGGCGACTTTAACCCCACAGAGGCACAGAGCGTGGTGCGCCACGGCATGGGCGCGGCCACCTACCCCGTGGGCACGCAATTCCCGCTGACCCACAGCGTATACGGCAGCCACAAGCACAACGTGATCGGCCATGACCACGACCAGGACGCGCACGGCCATTTTGAGCACACCATGACCATCCAGATGGATGACCAGATCGCGGACGGCACGCCCTTTGACATGCCGGAGGCGCTGGTGTATGCCGTTCAGGCCATCAGCGCGGGCAGCAGCTTCCACTTTTCCGCGCCGGAATTGAACAGCGTGCCTGCCGGAAATTATCAGTTTACCCTGGGCACGGCGGTGCCCGCTGGCGGCCAGATCATGCTGGTTAAGAGCGGCACGGCCTGGAAAGTGACCACCTACGAAAGCGCCACCAGCACCACCGCGCTGGAAACCGTCAACTGTGTGGCAGGCAGCACCGGCACCGACCTGGGCAACATCACCGACGTTACCAACCCCCTGATGCACGCGGGCATTAAGGCCAGCGAAATCACGGAGGGCACGGCGCTGGTCATCAATCACGGCAGCTGCACCCAGTACGGCTACAACCGGTGGAGCCAGAGCGCGGTCCGCCAGTGGCTGAACAGCGCAGCCGCCGCCAATGAGTGGTGGACGCCGCAGAACGTCTTTGACAGGCCCCCGTCCTACGCCAGCCGCCCCGGTTACCTGGCGGGCTTTGACATTGCCTTTGTGTCCGCGCTGGGCGAAATCACCCACAGCACGGTGCTGAACACCGTGACGGATGGCGGCACCAGCGAAACGGTGACGGACAAGGTTTTCCTCCTGTCCCGCGCAGAAGTGGGCCTGGGCAATGAACGCGCCGGGCAGGACGACGGCAGCGTGTACGAATTTTGGGACGGTGCCACCGACACGGACCGCATCAAGCTGCGCGGCACTTCCGCCGCCGTCTGGTGGCTGCGCACCCCGTACAGCGGCCTCGCCTACTACGTGCGCAACGTGATCACCAGCGGCGCTCTCTACTACTACAACGCGAACGGCGCCGTCGGCGTGGCCCCGGCTTGCGTCATCATGTAATCAATCAATCCGCACCGATAGGTGCGGAAGGGAGGAAACCACCACCATGGCCGTAATTAAATCCAAACGGCAGGAAAACCCGCTGCAGGTGCTGGGCCTGGCGCTGGGCCTGGCCGTGCACACCCTGACGGTGTGCAAGAATGAAAGATTTTTCCCCAAGCGTGACCGGTGGATGCTGACCGCCGAAATTGTGCGCACCGCCCTGGGCATCTACATCCGGATCCGGAGAGCCAACCGGGTGCGCGTGGAGGAAATGGAAGACTATAACCGGCGCATGGCGCTGCAAGGCGAAGCCCTGGAGCTGATCGACACCATGATGGGCCTGATCGACATAGCCGGGACCTTTTGCCACCTGCCCGGAAACAAACAGGAATACTGGACCGGACTGGCGCAGAACCTGGAAGCCAAGACACGGGCCTGGCACCGGAGCGACAAGGTTAGACTGCGGCCCGGCAGCATCCAGGTGGACGCAGGCGGCCTGATGGTGGACACGGAAACCCTGGAACACACCCTCAAGCAGATCGGCGCGGACCTGGCGCAGCAATGCGCCGCCGCGTTTGCGTCCTACGGGCCGGGCGCTGTATAAGATTCCGCCGCCAACTGGTGGCTGCGCACCCCGAACAGCGGCAACGCCAACAACGTGCGCAACGTGAACACCAGCGGCGCTCTCAACAACAACAACGCGAACAACGCCAACGGCGTGGCCCCGGATTGTGTGTAGCGGCGCAGCAGATGAAGGGCCAGGCGGCCCGGATGCAGCGCCGTTTTAGGAGCATGGAGTAAGCGTCAGCCGAAACGAAGAACGAACACACACAAGGAGCGCCCGACCCGCCCGGCTATGCCGGGGAACAAAAGACCGCAAAACCGTTTGACGGCAGCGCCCTGGACCCTGATGCCAATGGCTGGTCTGCCTATACGCTACGGTGCGGCTACAATTTCATAATCATGGGCTATAAATACCGAAAGGCCATTCAATACGGCCAGCTGCGCAAGGCCCTGGGCAAGTGCTGCCGGAACGTGCGATGGAAACCCAGCGTGACCGGCTATGAACACAACGCGCAGAAAAACACCTACGCCCTGGCGGAAAAGCTGAAAAATGGCCGGTATAAGATCGACCAATACCAGCGCTTTCTGGTCTGGGAACCAAAGAAAAGGGAAATCGTGGCCACCAGGCTGAAAGACCGGCAATTCCAGCGCAGCCTGTGCGATAACGTGTTATATGACGCCATCACACGGCATTTTATCGCAGACAACTGCGCCTGCCTGCGCGGGCGCGGCGTGGACTATGCCCTGAACCGGATGACCTGCCACCTGGAAAGATTCTACAGGGAGCAGCGGGCAGCAGCCGGGAGCCCTGCGCCACCCTTCCAGGCAGACGGCTGGGTGCTGCAATGCGACATTCACCACTTCTTTGACAGCATCCCGCACGACGTGGCCAAGGCAGCCATTGCCAAGCGAGTGAAGGACCGGGAAGCCGCCCGGCGCGTCTATGAAATCATTGACAGCTTTGGCGGCGACAAGGGCATCGGCCTGGGCAGCGAGGTCAGCCAGCTGGTGGCCCTGGCCGTGCTGGATGACCTGGACCACCTGATAAAAGAAAGGCTGCGCATCCGGCATTACATCCGGTATATGGATGACTTCATCCTGATACACCAGGACCGGGAAACCCTGCGGCAAGCCCTGGCCATTATCCGGGAGCACCTGGACAGGCTGGGCCTTGTCCTGAACGACAAGACCACCATGCACCCGCTGCGCCAGGGCGTGCATTTCCTGCACTGGCGCTTTATCCTGACCGATACGGGCAAGGTGGTGCGGAAGATCGACAAGCGGAAGATCCGCCGAGAGCGCAGGAAGCTGCGCAAGCTGAAAGGACTGGTGGACAGCGGACGGCTGACCATGGACCAGGTGCGGGACAATTTCCGCAGCTTCAAGGCCAACGTGCTGCGCGGGCATACCCGCAGCATCCTGATGCAGATGGACCAATACTATCAATCATTATTTGAGGAGGAACCGCCACATGGAAAACAAAAATATGGACGCCCTGACACAGGCCCGCGTGCTGCACGCTGCCGAAGTGGAGCACGCCAACACGGTGGAGAACCTGGAAGCAGCCCTGCAGGAAGCCCTGGCAGCGGATGACACGGAAAGAGCCGCGCAGCTGGCCAGAGCCAAGCGTGACCGGCTGCTGCTGGACGTTGACGCCCACGGCAGCATTTACCGCATGGAACTGGAAGAACCCACCGGCACCAGCTTCAGCGCCTGGCTTCCCACCCTGAAAAAGCTGACCGGCACCTTCAGCGATGCCTGGGCGGAATACCGGCGCAAGCTGCTGGACGTGCCGCAGCAGGAGGGCTTCCCCGCCCAGATCGACTGGCCGGAAAAGCCCCAGGAGGAACGCAAGGAACCGCAGGAAGTGGCCGCCGTTGAGTAACCTTGAAATCATTGACAGGCTGTGCCGGATGCTGGACGACGCCCAGAAGATCATCCGGGAGCAAGCGCAGCTTCTGGCCATGCACGGAATTGAAACCAGCAGCGGCGACCTGGAAGAAAAACGCGCACAGCTGCTAAAGGACATCGAGGGCAGCATATAACCACATAAATGCGACAACATACAGCCCCGGCTATGCGCCGGGGCTTTGCCTGTAAAAGGACGGTGAGAGCATGAACGAAAAAGCCAGCAAGGTGGTGGAAGCAGCCCGCAGCCAGCTGGGCGGGCCGTATGTTTACGGCGCATGGGGCAGCGAGTGTACCCCATCCATGCGCAGGAAATACGCCGGATACAATCCGCAATATGAGCCGAACATCCGCAAGGCGTGCCCTGTATTGAGCGGCAAGCAGAGCAGCTGCGAGGGCTGCAAGTGGAAGGGTGCCCTGGCATTTGACTGCCGTGGCTTTACCCACTGGGCCCTGCTGCAAGTGGGCATCAAGATCGACGGCGGCGGCGCGACCACACAGTACAACACCAAGGCCAACTGGACGCAGCGCGGCACCATCGACGCCATGCCCGACCTGGTGTGCTGCGTATTCAAGCAGAAGGACGGCAAGATGCAGCATACCGGCCTGCACATCGGCGGCGGCAAAATCATCCATTGCAGCACCACCGTGAAGGAAGGAAAAACCACGGACAAGGGCTGGACACACTACGCGGTGCCTGCCGGGCTGTACGACGGCCAGGAAACCACCACGGCAGAGCCCGTGAAGGTGCTGGCCACGCTGCGCAAGGGCAGCCAGGGCAGCGCCGTCAGTGCCCTGCAAACCATGCTGAACCGGCTGGGCTTTGACAGCGGGAAGGTGGACGGCATCTATGGCACCAAGACCATGGCAGCCGTGCGCAGCTTCCAGGAAGCCAACGGCCTGACCGTGGACGGCATTGCAGGGGAACAAACCCTGACCACCCTGGCCATCCGGGCAGCGACGCTGGACAGCGTGCCAGCCACGCCTGTGACCTATACCCTGACCATCAGCGGACTGGACGCCGACACGGCAGCCAGGCTGATGGCAGAATTTCCGCAGGCCGTGAAAGTATAAGCCTGCGCGTACATTGGAGGCACTATGTTAAACGAGAACGGCTGGCAGGTATTCCAGGGCGACGCCCTGCTGCGCCTGCGGGAACTGAAAGGCGCGGGCTTTAGCGCCATCATCAGCGACCCACCATACGCCAGCGGCGGCATGAGCATGAGCGAAAAGAGCCGCAGCACCCGCGAAAAGTACACCAGCTTTGGAGAACAGGGCAACCCATACCCGGACTTTAGCGGGGACGCCCTGGCGCAGAGAGCATGGACCAGCTACCTGCACGAATTGATGGTAGCCGCCCGCGCCTGCTGCAAGCCTGGGGCTGTGTGCGCCCTGTTCGTGGACTGGCGGCAGCTGCCCGCTTTAACAGACGCCATCCAATGGGCTGGCTGGGTATGGCGCGGCATTGCCGTCTGGGATAAGATGAACAGCCGCCCGCAGCTTGGACGCTTCCGGCAGCAGTGCGAATACATCGTATGGGGCAGCAATGGGCCGTTACCTATTGAGCGCGGCATCGGCGTGCTGCCTGGCTTGTTTGCTTTTCCCAACGTGCCGCCGCAGGAAAGATGGCACCAGACGCAAAAGCCCCTGGACCTGATGAAGCAGGTGGTGCGGATATGTGAGCCCGGCGGCGTGGTGTGTGACCCCTTCGCAGGAAGCGGCAGCACAATGCAGGCCGCCCTGGAAGAAGGGCGCAAGGCCGTGGGGATTGAACTGGAAGAACACAACGTGGCCATAATACGCAAGCGCCTGGCAGGCGTGCAGCAGCGGGTGGACATTGAGGAAACCAGCCAGCAGCTGACTATATTTTGATGGTACGCGCAGCACAAAGCGCAGGCCATAGATAGGAGGGAAAGGCATGGAAATCAAGGATTACATGAGCCTGGCGGCTGTGGTTTTGTCCCTGGTGGCGCTGCTGCTGAACAGCAGGAAAGACACCCGCACGGACGCCGCTGGCGCGGCCAAGATGGAGGCCAAGCTGGACAGCATCGGCAACGGTGTGGAAGACATCCGCGTGGAAATGCGGGCCATGCGCGAGAAGGTAAACGACCACGGCGAACGCCTGGCCAAAGTGGAAGCCAGGGCGGCCAGCAACACCCACCGCCTGGACGCCCTGGACGGGCGGAAGCAGCACCCGCCTGATAATAATGGCTGACTGACCAACTGAAAGGATGGGAAACAATGAAAGGCAATTTCAAAGTGTGGATCAAGGCTGCGGGCATCCGTGCCCTGAAAACCCTGGCCCAGAGCGCTGTGGCCGCCATTGGCACCACCGCAACCCTGGGCGGCGTGGACTGGAAGCTGGTGGCATCCACCGCAGCGCTGGCCGCTGTGCTGTCCCTGCTGACCAGCGTGGCGGGGCTGCCGGAGGTGGACAACGCTGCCAATGCCGTCCACGACTACGACTGACCCGCCACCTGATCGTTCGGCATTGGCGGCGTGCAAGCCAAACACCTGGCGCGGATCACGCGCAAGCGGGATCCGCTGACTATTCAAAACACCGAACAATAACAGCCAAGATGCTGGGCACCGTTCACCTTTGCGGGGAAACGGTGCCCGTTTTTTGCTTTGAGAGCCGTTTTTATTCCAGCAGACGGGGAAATGTATGGTCAGCAAAACGAAACAGGCGCACAGAGGCGCAGGCTGGCCAGCATTGGCGGCGGAGGCGGAGCCGACGCCGGACCATTTTATTGGCGTCTTTTTCATTTTTCGCAAGAAAAGCGCGGGTTTTAAGGGGAGCGGGTCACGCGGACATGGGGAAGCGCCGCGATTTTTTAAGAAATTGCAAGTGAAACGCTGCAATTGTTTGAAATACGCCGGACCTTAGCCCCCTCGTTACCCCATCCCCCCCTGGTCAAAAAATTTCAAGGCGGGAGATCGGACACCGGCAGAGGGCCAAGCGTTTACAGCGTGGACCATCTAAACTTTCAGGGGGGGCTTCCTTTTCCATTACAGAAAATAATTATTCCATTACAGTCTGAACAACATAACTGTAAGGGGCCCGTCCAGGTGGCGTTAATTAGAAGAATTTTTTTCAATTACAGATATTACAGAAATTACAGTTAATTTAACATGTACCCGCTATTTTCCCCGGCTGTCTTTTCTGTGTTCCTGCTGCCCAGAGTGGGAACTGGGGGAAACCCAGGGGGAAAATAAAACAAAGATCACAAGAAAACAACCGAACCGCAACAGAAAAGCAGGATTGCAAAACATTAAGAAACGGAATATAATCTTATTCACCGGATGACGGGGGCTGAAAGTGGTTCGGGACCAAAAGGCCGCGGGTTCGAATCCCGCCACTTCGACCACGTAAAAGCCCGGAGGCGTAAGGCTTCCGGGCTTCTTTTTGTTTTTGGCTTCCTGCTTTATTGTGGATAAACATGTGCATATGGGGGAAAACTGGGGGAAAATCACTTTATAGGCATATCGACGGGCGGCAGATCGACGCCGCCGAACAGTCTGTCAAGCGTCTGGGCGGCGTCCTGGTCCCGGCGCGTGAGGGCATGGGCATAGGTGCGCAGCGTGACAGAGGGGTCGCTGTGCCCCATCCGGTGAGCGACGGCCACCACGTCTATATTATTCGCCAGCAGGATGGTGGCATGGGTGTGCCGCAAGTTGTGGAAGGTGACGCCCTGGAAGCCGTGAGCATCCGCAAAGCGCCGGAACCATTTAGACGGGGTATCATGATGCAGCTGGCTGCCATCCCATGCGTGAACTATCCACCCTTCACCTTTCCACAGGTGCGGCACCAGCTGCTGGCACTCTTTTTGATATTCCCGCGTTTCATGCAGCACGGTCATCATGCCAGCGGGCAAGGTGATAATGCGCTCACCGGCGTATGTTTTCGGAGCATCCACAAAATTGCCGTTGATGCTGGTATATTTCAGGGCGCGGCTGATGTCAATGGTGCCCCGGTCCCAGTCAACGTCGGACAGCTTCAACTCGCCAACTTCACCCAGACGCAGGCCGCAGCACAGAGCCAGCAGCACCGCGCACCGATAGCACATATTCGGCTCATCCTTTAAGCAGCGCAGCAATTCAAGGGCCCGTTCTTCCGACAAGAACTGGGCTCTTTTTTTGCGTCCAGTGGGCCGCGTGACCTTTTCCATGGGATTGCTTGCCAGCACGTCGAGACGCACCGCAGCGTCAAGCATCGTGTCCAGGCAAGAATAATAGTTTTGCAGCGTTTTGACTGACAAGGGCTTGCCCTGGATGTCATCACGCAGCTGCTTAGATGGCGAGCGCTTATGCGCCAGCTGATCGTCCGGCAGCCTGGTGGACTTTCTGGGAGCCTGCCGCAGCTGCGCTACCCATTCCGTGAGCATTACCGGCGTAAGCCTGGACAGACCCACATCGCCCAGCATGGGCAAAATGCGGCTATTCAGCAAATATTTATAATTTGCATATGTGACCGGGCTGCAATTCGGTTTTATCTCTTTTTCAAGCCAGACCTCTGCCCAGGTGCGCACGGTGTAATGATAGCCAGGCGGGCCCTTTTCCCCCGCATCCACTTCCGTCTGCAGACGTGCAAGGGCTTTTTCCGCTTCCTTGCGCTGCTTGCTATCAGAGAGCAGCGGGTCGACGTGGATTGTTTCCCGCACCCACTTCCAGCCGCTGGGCGTTTCCACCTGGATGCCTATGCGCCAGCTGCCTTTTCCCCGCTTTTCAATCGTGCCCATAGCGCCCTCCTAAAAATGTGCCTGGGGTATATGTCAAAATAACTGTAATTCTGTAATGGATGGCATAAAACAGCCCGCAAACCTTTGAAATATAAGGCTTTGCGGGCTGACGCTTATTCTGTCAGACCGGGCCGGGAAAGTGTAAGGGCAAGTGTAAGAAATCAGCGCAGGCCGGACAGATCGGCCACGAACGTGCCGCAAAACGGATCTTCCCCCGCACGGGTGTGTTTGCGCGAAAGCGTTATTTCTACCCGGTCCTCTTCACCTGCCAGGGCATAGCCAAGAAAAACCTGCATATCTACCGCGCCGGGAGCAATGACAGCCGACTGGCTGGTGCTGACCGTGCCGCTGGTGAAGTGGTCCGAAACAACCCAGGACACCTCCAGGGGCCTGCCGCCCTGGGTGACAGTTATGCCCAGATCATAAAGCGGCGTCATGGACGTGCTGCCGGTATTATTCGCCAACAGAACAACACCCAGACCAGGAAGATCATCACGCGCCTGGCCGACTTCCACAAGGTATAGACGGAAAGCAACGCCATCCACTACCACGGCCTGGCCATCCCCGGCAGCATTGCGGGAAGCAATTTCCAGATCAACATCATGCCGCAGCTGCACCAGATCGGCTATGGACATGGCTGCCAGATCATCCGCAAGGACCGCAGCGGGCAAAAGCGACAGCACCAGAAGAAACGCTAAGAATTTGCGCATGGTTAATTCCCTTTCTTTTCAAGCATGGCAGCAGGCATCCTTGTCACATCCAGCGCAGCAACCACGGCAGCGTTTGCGTGGTCCATCACCTGGGCAGTATGGCCAGCAGCCGCCGCAGTGAAACAGGCGGTCAGGTGACGCATGAAATCCCGCCAGGCAGTGACCGGCTGCAACCCGCAGGGCGTGCCGCTGGACAGGTAGACGACAGCAGCGTCCACCAGGGCGGTCACATCACTGGCCGTGGGGGCTGCATCCCCTGCCAGGCGCTGCACTGTCAGGAAGGAAGACGCCAGACTGCCAGTGTTGGCGCTGCGCTCAGCCGACAGCCCCAGAATGTAATCCAGGGAAACACCGTAATATCTGGCCAGAGCTATAGCGTTGTCAATGGAAGGGGTAAGCCCCTTTTCATAAGTGGACAGCGTGGCGCGGGAAATGCCCAGCGCTTCCGCGACCGTGGACTGCTTTTCTTCTTTTTCATCTCTCAGCTGCCGCAGTCTGTTTGCTGTGTATGGCATCCTGTCCCCACCCTTCAAAACTTTTTAACATTTTATCATTTATTTTCTTTTCGTTTTTAATTTGTCTTAATGTCAAACATAATTGCGTTAATGTATTGACAAAAAAAAAAAAACGATTATCATGTCAAGTACGCAATACATTGTACCGCAAACAACAGGGGCGGGACAGGGCACCAACTACCGGAAACGGGGCAGAAAAACGCCAGGAAAGGCAGAAACGGCGGGCATTATGAGGGACACGAACAACATCTACCGGGCGGCCAGGATGACAGCAGCGCAGCAGGAACCGCTCTTTTCTTCCCGCGAACGCGCCGCCGCTGCCCTTTATGTGAGCACGGAGGCGCTGCAAGACTATGAAACCGGCAAGACGCTGCCGCCGTGCGACGTGGTGGAGCGGATGGTGGAAGAATACGGAGCCGCAGACCTGAAACGGCTGCACATCCGTGCCTGCTGCCCGCTGCTGCCGGACTACGGCGGCGAAACAGAAAGCGAACTGACTAAGGCGGCCCTCAGCTGGGCGGTGGAATTTGCCAGAGCCAACGGCATGGCGCTGCGCTTTGCCAGCCTGGCCAGGGATGGACAGATTACAGAGGACGAAATGGACACGGCCATGGCTGTGCGGGCCAAAGCTGTGGAACTGCGGCAAATCATGGAAGACACCATCGCAGCCATAGACAAGGCCACGGCCAACCTGAAAGGGGCAAGAAAAT
The DNA here is from genome assembly GCA_017525805.1 of Clostridia bacterium. The sequence continues at coordinate 31,410 of JAFXSH010000140.1, forward strand.
GAATTTGCAGACCGTGCGGACAGTATGTAAGGAACTGGGCATATCAGAGGCCAGCGTGCGCCGGGCCATCGCTGACAAACGCCTGCCCATCATGCGCCTGGGGAACAGGATGCTGGTGGACCTGGACACAGCGCAGGATTTGCTGAAGCCCAGAAAAGAAGGGGCCACCATTGAGGAAGTGAGCCAGGCCACAGGGCTGAATATAACGGCCATACGGCGCGGCATCCGGGAAGGGTGGATCCCGTGCGAAAAGCCAGGAAAAGCTTACATTTTCCAGCTGGATGAAGTGCTTAAGGCCATAGAACACCGGATGGCGGAGAATTGAGGGAAGGGGGCCAAGCCCTACCATGGATATAAGGGAATTTTTGCAGCGTCTGGACCATGTAAGCGGCCCCAATGCCAGTGGCGAGTACATGGCACGCTGCCCCTGCCACGACGACAAAACCGCCAGCCTGTCCGTGACCGTGAAGCCCAGCAGCAAGGACGGGAAAGAGCGCATCTATTTCTACTGCCAGGCAAAAAGCTGCACCAATCAGCAGATCATGGCCGCCCTGGGCATCACCGCCAAAGACCTGATTGTGAATCCGGATCCGGGCAGCCGCCCAAAGGCGCAGCGGGAGGCGGCGGCCCCGGCAGGTGCAAAGGTGCATCAAGCCAAGCCCGCAGCTGCACCGGCTGCTGAAAAAGACGAAAAGCCAAACATTGACTATGCCCACCCGGACCAGGTGTACAGCTACACGGACGCCCAGGGAAACGAGCTTTTCCAGGTGTGCCGCTATTACTACACCACGGCATCCGGGAAGCGGGAGAAGACCTTCCGGCAGCGCAGGTATGACCCCAGCAATGAAAAGGCCAACCGGGCGGGGTATGTGGCCAGTGTGCCCAACGAACTGCGGGACAGCACACTTTACAAAATGCCGCAGCTGCTGGCCGCCATCCGGGAAGGAAAGCCCGTGTACGTCGTGGAGGGCGAAAAGGACGTGGAAACCCTGGCGCGGCTGGGGCACGTCGCCACCTGCAACCCTGGCGGCGCTGGCAAATGGCGGGACGGATACACGCGGCTCCTGCGAGGCGCTGACGTCATCATCCTGCCGGACAATGACACAGCAGACAACGACTACACCGGCCAGGAACACGCCCTGGCCGTGGCCCTTGCGCTGCTGAACACAGCGCAGCGGGTGCGTCTGGTGGACATCAAAGAAGCCTGCCCCGACCTGCCGCCCAAGGGCGACATCAGCGACATGGTGCAGCTGATGGGCGACGTGGAGGCCATGGACGCGCTGGCCCGCCAGGTGGCAGCCACGCGTGACTTCGACCCCAACGCCGTGCCGTTTTGGCTGACCCCCATGGAACAGGCGGAACGGCTGTACAGCCAGGTGCTGGGCTATGGCGTGGAAAACGGCAGCATTGTGCAAGTAACCCAGGACAGCAAAAAGGCCCTGACGGACTTTGTGGTCATCCCCCGCATGGAACTGACCCGCGACGATGGCGTGAACACGTCTATGTTTTTCGTGCTGGACGGATGGAACAGCCACCAGCAAAAGCTGGGGCGCGTCATCATCGGCAGCAAAGAACTGGATGCCATGAACTGGGTGACGGGCAAATGGGGATTTGCCGCCAGCCTGGCACCCGGCACCGCCACCAAAGACAAGGTAGCCTGGGCCATCAAGAAAGTGGGCCAGCTGACCGCCAAGCGGGTGACGGAGTACAACCACACCGGCTGGCGCAAGATCGGCGGGAAATGGTGCTACCTGTACCACGGCGGAGCCGTGGGCATGGAAGGTGTGACGGTGGACATGGGCGACGCCCTGAAAACCTACCGCCTGGATGGCAGCGGGGCCCAGGGATTTGATGAAATCCCCTATAAGGACGCCGCAGCAGAAAGCCTGGGGCTGCAATCCATCATGAAAGAAGAAATCGGCATTGCGTTACTGGGCACCGCCTACCTGGCACCCCTGCGCGAGTTTATGAGCCAGACCGACATCGTGCCAGCCTTTGCCCTATTCCTATACGGCGAAAGCGGCACCCATAAAACGACTGCCGCCGCCCTGGCCATGAGCCACTTCGGAAACTTCCACGCAAAAAACCCGCCTGCCAGCTTTAACGACACCGGAAACCAGATCCGCAAAAAGGCTTTTCTGGTGAAGGACATGCCCCTGCTGGTGGATGACTTCCACCCAGTCAGTAGCATTCAGGAAAAGCGGCAGATGGCAGCCACGGCGCAGACACTAAGCCGCGCCTTCGGTGACGGCGTAGACCGTGGCCGCCTGAACGCGGACAGCAGCATCAAAGCCAGCACACCGCCCCGCAGCGTTGCCATCATCACCGGCGAGGACCTGCCCGCCATAGGAGCCAGCGGCCTGGCCCGCTATTTCATCATCGACGTGGACAAGGGGGACATTCCGGTGGGCAAGGAAATGACCGAGAAGCAGGAAACGGCGCGGAAGGGCTACCTGCAGAAAGCCATGCGCGGCTATATCATCTGGCTGCAAAAACAGGCGGACCAGATGCCTGGCAGGCTGCACGACCTGTTTATTAAATACAGAGAAATGATCCACGGCATGAGCAACGGGCAGCACGACAGAGCCCCGGAAGCAGTGGCCTGCATTCTGATCGGCTACTCCATGATGCTGAACTATTTCCGGGACGTTGGAGCAATCGACAATGACACAGCCCTCAAGATGCTGGCCCATGCAATGCAGGTGCTGACAGACGCCAGCAAAAAGCAAGCCAAGGACATGGAGAGTGAAAAGCCCACCCGCATCTTCCTGGACAGCATGACGGAACTGCTGGCCAGCAAAACAGTGGTATTAAAGGACATCAGCACCGGACTGGACCCGGAAGCCATAAAGGACCCAAGCCCCGTGAAGGACATGGTGGGCTACATGGACGCAGATTATTATTATTTGCTTCCTGCTGTGGCCTTTGGAGCCGTCCAGAAACTATGCAGAGAACAGGGCATAGAATTTCCGGTCAGCCTGAAAGCACTATATAAGCACCTGCGCACGGACGGCGTGCTGAAAGGGCTGGCCAGCGGAGAAAACCCAACAAAAAACAAATGGATTGACGGGCGGGCTGTGCGGCTGCTGTGGATCCCAAGGGAAGCCATGGACGGGCCCAAAGCAGTGGCGGAACAGATGAAAATGGGCTTTACGGAAGTGACCGGCGAAGACCTGCCATTTGATAACTGACGGAGGACAAGCAACCATGCCAATGGAGAAAAGCCGATACCCAAAGGAATGGCCGGAAATCGCCCGGCGCATTAAAGCCAACGCAGGCTGGAAATGTCAGAAATGCGGGAAGCAATGCAGGAAACCAGGTGAAAAGCTGGACACGCACCAGCGGACACTAACCGTCCACCACATTGACCACCGCCCGGAAAACTGTGCACCTGAAAACCTGATAGCGCTATGCGCACCGTGTCACCTGCGGGAAGACGCCAGGCACCACGCCGAAACAAGAAAGAGCAAAGAAAAGCGTCCACGTTGACGCTTTTGGAAGGGGGATCACGATGGAAAAGAACCGCCCGCCCATCCAACGGGCCCGGTGCCCTTGCTTTATGGCCCGGACTGATTACAAACGCAGCAGCTACATCCGCTGCTGTGGGCACAACTACCGGTACCAGGACAGCAGCGCAAGGGAAAGCCAGTACCGCGCACGCTGCTGCGGCGACTACGAACAATGTGAACTATACCAGAAAAACGGAGGAATCAAACATGACAATGCTGGCAGCCGTAAACGAACATAATCACATCGCAACCCTGGCGGACTATGAGGCCCGCATTTACCTGTACAAAGAGCAGATCGGCACCGGATACATTGGCATCGGGCGCACGCTGCTGGAAGCCAAGGCAGCGGACGTTGTGCCGCACGGTGAGTGGGAAACATGGGTGACGCGGACCACCGGCCTGAACCCCAGGCAGGCGCAGCGCTGCATGCAGGCCGCCCGTGAAATCAAAGACGGCAGCGCCCTGGCGCGGCTGGAAATGAGCAAAGCCCTGCTGGTGCTGTCCAGCGGCCTGGATGAAGAAGCGCAGGAAAAGATTGCCCAACAGGCGGCAGACGAAGGGGCTACCGTGAAGCAGCTGCGCAAAGAAATCCGCGAAAAACAGGAACAGGCGGACGAACTGGCCAGGATGGCGCGGGAGTACAGCGAGGATGCCGACAAACACTGCCAGCGGGCCAATGAAGCGGAAGCAGCTGCCCACGGCATGGAAAGCGCCCTGCGGGAAGTAACCCAGGAAAACGAAAGCCTGCGCAGTCAGCTGGAAACGGTGCAGGAATATGTGGCCGACCAGCGGACCCAGGCCGCTAACGCCGCCAGACAGGAAGCGGTAGCGGCTGCCAAACAGGAAATTGACGAACTGCGGGCGGACCTGGATGCTGCGGAGGCCAGGGAGGAACGGCGGGCCGCCGAACTGGAAACGCTGCGCCGGGAACACCAGCAGCGTGCCATGGATGACGCCAGAGGGCTGACCACATCCACCCTGTCCGGCTTTGACCTGGCCGCTGCCGTGCGGGCCTTTATTGGCAGCGCGGGCGTACTGCCGCAGATGGGCCCAACCCTGCGCAGTGCCAGCCCGGCAGAGCGCGAAACCATCCGGCAGAACATCGATACCGTGGCCAGCTGGGTGGACGGTGCCCGGCAGGCCCTGGGCATTTATACCGTGACTGACGGCACCTTTGTGGTGGAGTGAGAGGGGCGACATCATGGAAAACACACTGAAGCCCATGGAACAAAGAGCCCCCGCAGCCATGAAAATGGAAACCTTCATGGCGCAGACCATGCAGCTGATGCAGCGCATGGCCGAAATGGTGCAGGCGACCAATGAGCGGATGACCGAACTGGAAAAGCAGGTGCGGATGCTGGAAAAGGTAACACCCGGACAAGCCAACGACCTGAACGCCGCCATCCGGGAACGGGCAGCAGCCGCCTGCAAGGAATACCGGATGACCGGCCTGGAAAAGCCTGTGGCTGCCGCCATCCGCAAGACGGTGCGCCTGGCCACTGGGGCCCGCAGTGTGCGGGAAATCGCCCGCTGCGACTATAAGCCCATCCGGGAACTGGTGGACAGCTGGGACGAATATAGGACCATGAAGACCATCAAAGCAAAGGGGGCGGACACATGAGCAGGACAGATCCAGACGGGAAAAAGACGCCAAACAGGGAGGAAAACGCCCTCATGCTGGACCTGATGATGCTGCGCAACAGCATAGCCACGCACAGCGAGGCCGTGCGGGAAAGGCTGAAAGCATACCCATACGGCTGGCGGGACATGCGGCTGCTGTGGTCTTTAGTGAACAAACTGCAAGGCCAGCTTTTGAACACCATGCCGGACCGGCGCATATTGTACTATGACCAGATGGCCAGGCACGGTAAAGTGATTATTGACATACCCGGCCCCATACCCAAAGGCAGGAACATCCTGATCACGGAAAAGCGCCTGGCTGCTATCACGGAAGCGGCCATGCGCGGAGAATGCGCCCTCTGCGTCAAAGACGGCAAAGAAGCGCAGCGCTGCCCCATCCGGGAGGCGCTGCTGGAAGTGGCCCCGCCTGAAAAAGTCAACGATGGGCAGCATTGGTGGGCGGGCTGTGAATACTGGAACGCTGCCAGCGCCCTGGTGCGCGGCGAAGAAGTCACAATATAGGAGGAAATGAACATGATGACACCCAACCAGATGATCAGCAAGACGCGGGAAGAACTGAACGCCATGGCAGACCGCTGCCGGGACATGGCGGAAGACCTGGAAGAACTGGCGGACAGCCTGCCCGTCCTGCCCGCCGCAGCGGCGACGCTTGACGCGCCCATGGAGGGCTTTGAAGCTGTCAGCAAGATGCTGCGCACGGGAAAGCGCCCGGACCTGGGCCAGACCGTCATCACCACGCTGGAAGACGGCGCAGAGGCCGTCTGGCGCATTATCGACA
>JAFXSH010000003.1 GCA_017525805.1 Clostridia bacterium
CGAGTACGCGGAAATCTTCCCCGAGCGGGTGAACACGGAATTTGTGCGGGTAATCAATCCCACCACCCTGCGCATGCGGGTGTGGGAGCGTGGCAGCGGGGAAACCTTAGCCTGCGGCACCGGAGCCTGCGCCGCCGTGGCCGCGGCGGTGAAAACCGGCCTGTGCCCCACTGGGCGGGATATCGTGGTCAAATTGGCTGGGGGTGACCTGACCGTAAACTGCACGGAGGAGCGCGTCATCCTCACCGGCGAAGTCACGTATGTATTTGAAGGAATCGCGTAATATACTTCATCACCGCTTCGCTGACTGCCAGAGACAGCATTAAAACCGCCCGGAAGGTTCGCAAACCCCTCCGTGCGGTTTTTCGCTTATTGCTCCATCTGGCGGCCCACGATGCCAGCCGCCGTTTCCGCCACCTTGATTTCCGTATCGCCCATCCGGGCGCCCTGCTCCCGGGACAAAAGCAGCACCGCGCCGATGGCTTCCCCGTCCGCGATGATGGGCGACACCACCTGGGCCGTGTAGCCGGATACGTCCTCCTCGTTGGTCACGGGCACGATCCTGCCCGCGCCCGTGCGGTTGCTGCTCACCGTCTGCCGCGCCTGAATAGCGCTTTCTAAATCGGGGCTGATGGGCTTATCCCATAGCTCTTTTTTGCTCACCCCGCTGGCCGCCACCACCTGGTCTCGGTCCACGATGCACGCGATGTGCCCTAAGGACCGGAACAGCGATTCCGTGTAATCCTTGGCAAAGGAGCTCATTTCCCCAATGGGGGAATACTTCTTCAAAATCACTTCCCCGTCCCGGTCCGTGTAAATTTCCAGCGGGTCACCGTCGCTGATCGTATTGACACAAAAGGCTCTGTTCCGCGTGTTTTTGGAGCGCTGGAGCAGCATGACCTGTCCCTTTGTGCCTCGTTTAAAATTTACGGCTTCCCCTGTTTCCGCGTCCGTCACGGTGCCGGAATTCAGCAGGGCGTCGATATCCGCTTTCAGCTTTACGTCGATGTGATCGGTGTAAATCAGAATTTCCTCCACCAGGAGCCCCAGGTCCCGGTTGTCCAGATGATCCTTTTCCAGGATTTCATCGAAGATTTGAAGGGCTGTCTTGGCTTTCCGGTTCACACGAATGATCAGGTTCCGCCGGTTCTGGTTCAGGGTGATCTGGTTTTGCAAGCCGGTGATGCGTTCCACCAGGCTGCTTTCCATTTCATCGTAGGTTTCTTCCAGCAAAGCCGCCTGTTCGGGATGCTTCATCAGATCGCGGATGCGCTGGCGCTTGGTGGCTTTCAGCTCCTCCTGCAAATCCTCCACCACGTCCGTCAGGTTCTTCACGCTGCGCTCCGCTTCGTCAATGTCCTCTTCCTCCTGGCTCAGCTCGCCGTTCAGCTTGTCGATCATCCCTTGGGCATTGTCCCGCACCTTTTTCAGGTACATTTTCAGCAGCTCGTCCAGGGTGCTGGTCTTGGTGTAATGGCTGGTGCAGGCTTTCAGGCCCCTGCGGTGATATGCCCCGCAATGGTAAGCGTCCACCCCCGTGGCCCGGCTCATGGTGAACATGGGCGATCCGCAGTCCCCGCAGCGAAGAAAACCGGTGTAGGCATTCTCGTTTTTCTTGATTCCGGTATAATCGCTGGCGGCCCGGCGGTCAATCATATCCTTTACCGTGGCGAAGGTGCGGTAATCAATGATGGGCTGGTGATGGTTTTCGAGGACGATGTGCTCGTCCTCGTCCCGCTTCACATCCTTGCCGTTGATTTTCTTCCGGTAATATTTTCCCTGGCGCAGGGTGCCGATGTAAAAATCATTGGTCAGGATGGTCTGCACGCTGATGATGCTCCACTCCGGGCGGCACTTCCGGTGATACTCCCTGCCCTTCATTTCTACGCGAGTTTTTTCGCTCATCCGTGGCGTGGGGATCCCCTCGTCCGTCAGGCTGTTGGCGATGCGCTTGTACCCCCAGCCCCCCAAGTATCTTTGGTAAATCAGCCGCACAATTTCCGCTTCCGTGGGCACGATTTCAAACTGCTGGCTTTCCGTGACGATGTAGCCATAAGGCGCGGCGCAAATCCATTTCCCATCCTCCTGACGGCGGCGCACCACGGCGCGCACCTTCTTGGATGTGTCGGTCACCGGCATTTCGTTGATCAGGAACTGGAATTGGATTTTCAGCCAATCGTCGTCATTGGGGTAATCGATGCCGTCGCCGATGGAAATGATGCGCACCCCCGCGTCCCGCAGGTCCTCCAGCTCCACCAGGCCCCGGCTGTTCCGGCGGGAGAAGCGGGAAAAGTCCTTCACGATCAGGATGTCGATCTGGTGCGCCATCAGCTTCCTTCGCATCCGCTGATACCCGTCGCGCTGCTCAAAGGTGTAACCCGATTTATCCCTGTCCTCGTAAAACACCAATTCGCTTTCCGGGAACCGCTGCTTCACAAAGTCTGAAATGATGGCCTTTTGGTTCTCAATGGACGTGTTTTCCTGGTTCAGTTCATCGTCTACCGAGATTCGGGCGTATCCCGCTATGGTAAATCGTTCTATCAATGCTATCACTTCCAAATGAAGATTTCTTCATATATATTGTAACACAGAGAACGATCCTTGACAAGATACGATTTTTCTCATCGCCAAAGATATTTCCGCCACTGGCGGTCTTTGGCGATTCGTCCCTTACCAAGAAAGCTGCCTTTTTCATATATCATATAATCATCTTCATCAAACAAGGTTGTTTAGATGACCGCCTTTTCATGTACCATTCTATCCTGCTCCAGCTTTTTCTTATTATACTGGAGCAGCTCCAGCGTCAGCTCCGATACATCCTCTTTGCCGGAGAAAAAAACGGATACCAGATACTTTTTTCTTTTGTATTCCGCGTACAGCGCTTTCAGTTTTTCTTTCGTCCCAGTGCTTTCCTGATCCGCATGGTTCAGCCACACGCAGACGATTTTTTCTTTTGCGTGTACGTCGATCTGCATCCGTTCTCACCTCCCTCCTATTGTTTTCCTTCATCATATTTTTATACAGTTCATGTTTTCCCTGCACTGTTTTTATGCTTCCCATGAAAGCGCGTATATTGGATCCAGGCTGTTCAATTTTCAAGATTCGCTTCGGCGCTGCCGCCAAATGTGTGCCTCGTACAATTCATGCGACCAGGAACATTCTGGTTTTCTTAGGACGGTTTACGCCGCACCAGATCACTTTAGGCATCCATGAAAGCAATTCACTTGTTCTTGCAAGCATTACAGAGTTTACCTGGTCACATAAACATTATACCATTCAATGAGAACAAATGTTGGTGTATTTCCCACCCATTCTGCGGTATCTTTGGTGTATTTCCCACCCTTTTCTCAAATATACATGTATACATGGGATACTCGGTCATGGGAATACTTCACCAGTGCGGTCATAAAAAAGCATGTTTGCTTTTCCAGCACCATAAACATTATAATGGGACTATTCGCTCTCGGTTGGCGGAATTTCCACCATTCCCTCATCAATTACTTTTCTCCTGACATTCCAGAACCTCTATCGTCTCTGCTTGATCAGTCTTTCGGTCCACAATTTGATCCCTCCTTCCTTTCGCCTCCATGATAAACTTTAAAGGTGAAAAAACCCTTCACCTTTAAATCAGGTTTTTCAAAAAAGTTTTCGACAAAAATTGACAAGCAATTGAATCGACATTTTTCGTCATTTCCTTTCTTTATTCTAGGAATAGAGCACTTCATGGAGCAGAGCACCCTTCCCATTCCGCATGGTAAATGTTAAAGGTGCAAAATCCCTGCACCTTTAAAATCATTTTCTAAAAAAATCGTTCGACATAATTCGCATTGAAGAATTAAAACGGCGGTGAACGTGAATAAATAATGTTGACAGCCGTTTTAATTGCGATTATAATTTAAAGCGGCGGTGAAATGTAAATCATCTTCTTCGCAGCCCGTTAAAGTGATCGGGGGAATGGAAAATGATCGGGCGGGAAAAAGAAGTCAAGGAACTGAACAAACTATATGACCGGAACCGCGCGGAGCTGGTAGCTGTCTACGGACGACGCCGCGTGGGGAAAACGTATTTGATCGACGAGACCTTTGCTGGCAGGATCACATTCCGCCATGCCGGTCTTTCCCCAGCGGATGAGGACGCGAAGGGGCTGCTTCGGGCGCAGCTGGATCATTTTTATAATTCATTGATTCTATTTGGCATGGAGAAAAGCAAAAAGCCGGATAACTGGCTGGATGCTTTTCTGCTGTTGGAGCAATTCCTGCAAAAAATCGATGATGGTTCAAGACAGCTGGTGTTTCTGGATGAACTGCCCTGGCTGGACACGCCGCGGTCAGGATTTATCCGAGCCTTTGAAGGCTTCTGGAACAACTGGGGCTGCCATCGGAAAAACCTGATGGTCATTGTGTGCGGCAGCGCCAATTCCTGGATGATGAACAGTCTGATCAACAATCATGGGGGCCTGTATAACAGGGTGACTTATGAAATCAAGCTCGCGCCTTTTACGCTGCAGGAGTGTGAAGCGTTCTTCCAGGCGAACAATATCAGGCTTTCGAGATATGATATTGCCCAGAGCTACATGATCTTCGGCGGCATTCCATATTATCTGGGGTATTTCGACGGCGAATACAGCTTAGCCCAGAATGTGGACAGGATCATTTTTGCCAGAAACGCGAAGCTGAAAGACGAGTATGACAGGCTGTACCAATCGGTGTTTATCAACCCGGACACGGAAAAGGCCATCGTAACCTTCCTGGCAACACGCAATGCCGGCTTCACCAGAAAAGAAATCACCGAAAAGCTCGGCATGTCTGACGGAGGCAGGCTGTCCAAGAGCCTGAACGCGCTGATTGCCAGCGATTTTGTGGTGAAATATGTGCCCTTCGGCATGGGAAAGCGGGAGGAACACTATAAAGTTGTCGATCCGTTTTGCCTGTTCTATCTGCATTTTATCCGTGATATAAGCGGAGGCAGCGAATCCTTCTGGCAGGAAAATGTGACCGCCCAGCCCGTTGTTACCTGGCGGGGTTTGGCCTTTGAACACGTTTGCTTTAATCACATTCCCCAAATCAAAAAGGCGCTGGGCATTTCCGGCGTTATTACCTCCGCCTCCGCATGGTCCAAACGGGAGGATGATCAGGAAGGAACACAAATCGATCTCCTGCTGACCCGGAACGATAACGTTCTGAACATGTGCGAAATCAAGTTCTATGGCGGAAAATATACCGTAAAAAAGGACGATTACCTGACGCTGCTCGGCAGGCAGGAACTTCTGATGGGCAAAGTCAACCCCAAAATAACGATTCGCAGCACGCTCATTACCACATACGGCCTGACGCAAAATGAATACAGCGGTGCATTTACCAACGTGATCACGCTGGATGATCTGTTCGCTGAATGAAATAACCTATGACTCAAAGCATTTGAAAAAAGCTCTCTGGCGATAGGTTCACGAGAACAATGATCGCGCAGGAGCTTTCTATGAACGTTACTGATCTCATAGGCGATAACGCCCTTCCCATTTCCCATGGTAAAAAACAACTTTGGCTCAATGCAAAAGTTTGTGGGGGAAACTGCTCTTTGGATGCCCAAGAGCGGTTTCCCCCACGCCCCCTCCCGAGAAAGCAGTGGAAGAATAAAAAAGCAATTTTTCTCCCTTAATTTCTTTCGAGGTAAAAATGCAGATGTATGAGTGTTCCCTCTCAAAATTTTTCATTGAACCACAACTTTTTCAAAAGAAGTTGTCGACAAGAAGCGACAAGGGATTTGGGGGATCATCACTTAACATTTTTAGCCTTTTTTACTTGGAAATATATAGAGCCAAGCCAATTTTCTTTCCATCACCTATTGAAAAAGTTAAAGCGGCAAAAAACTTGCCTCTTTAAAATATATTCTTGAAAAATCGTTCGACATTTTTCACATTCCCTATTCCTTCGTTCAAGTCAATCACATGGCAGCAGTCCGCCACCTGTTTCGTCAGTTGGAAAAACATGCTTCGTTCGCATACTCCCTATTTTCTATGGTACACCCCATTCCGCCGATAAGTCCGGCGGATTCAGAAGGAATTTTATAAAGCCTTTTCGACAAAAATGGAATTCTTTGCATTATGTAACATAAGTGTTTTTCGTAAAATGATAGAAAAAAAGCAGACGATGGCCATCAATTTCAGCCGTCGTCCGTTTTCCCGGCGGGGGTTATTTATCGTGTATGAGCGAAGAAGTATCTTACCAAATATTGCTCTATAAATTTTGAAATAGGGTCACCCGGATAGTAATTTCTGGCTTTATAAGCGAAATACGCTGAAATCACAGCCAGCAAACCGGAGCATGCGCCCTCTCAAATAGCCATAGTACACTATACCGATCTTTAAGATCTTTCGCATACAAAATGGCATCATTGATTTTCTCTTTTCCATAGAAAGCGTTGAATTGATTGATATCCAGCCCGATGGCCTGAACCATCTGAATCATTTCTTTTTCCGTAGGGGCTTCTCTCAGAATCTTGCAAATTGATCCCCATTTTCCGGCAATACTGAAAAAATCATTTTTTTCATGCCATCCCAGTTTTTTCTGAAGATGAATCACGCCGTCTGCTGAAGAGGTATATATCCTGCGGATTTCTTTTTCCCACGCTGCGCTATCGAATGACTGCCGTGCAGGGATGCTATTGGCCAGTATTTCACGCAATCTTGCTGTTACTACCGATGAATAGAGAACGTCGGTGCCATGCGGATAATACGGTTCGTTGTGCAATATACCGGTAATCTCAAAATAATGAGATAAATGATGTTCGCTGCCGGAGGCGGGGCGGGAATTTCCCACAAAGCTCATGGCAATTCCGACAATCAAAAGTGCTTCCATGAGCGCCGCGATTGCCTGCTCATCGCGCTGCAATATGCCGCTTGCCAGCGATTCCACTTTTTTTGCGGTCTCATACACCAGATCGTATACTGCTTGGCAAAAGTATTCGCCGTTGATCAACGCGCTCAGTTTCCAGTCATTCAGGCAGGAATATTTGCCAATGATATCGCCCCAGCCCGATTGAAGCATTTCCATCGGCGCGTTTTTCAGGATATCAGTATCGCCTATGATCGCTTTGGGCGGTCTGGCTCCCAGCGTGATCTTCATTCCTTCCAGGATCAGTGCTGCCCCTACAGAGGCAAATCCATCCATGGAGGGCGCAGTAGCCACGATCATATAAGGCAAACCATGCTGAAAGCTCACATGCTTGCATAGATCATTGATGACCCCTGAGCCAAGGCCGACGATCAAGTCCGTATCCGGCGTGATACAGGCGGTGATTTCGGTAATTGCCTGCTCATTTGGAATCACTACTCGCCCGTTTCCATTCAGTACAAGTGGGCATGCTTTTGCTTGAATCTGCGTATACACTTTTTCCCCGTATCCAATCATCTGGAATACAGCGACTGGAACTACTACGAGCCCGACAAGGTAACCCAACTGTCCCGTGCCGACTGGGAAGGTACCTGGCCCAAAGAATACAAGGATATGACCGCCCCTGCCTCCATGCTGGCTGACCTGAATGGCAAGTATTACGAGGTCAAAAAGGATGACGACACCTCCAAGATCGTGTTCGGCGCGAACAACGGGCTGAAATTCTATGATCTGGCCTTCCGGGATTTCGACGACCCCGACTGGCAGAAGCTCATTGACCAAATGACCATCGACGAATGTCTGGGCCTGCTTTGCTACGGCGGAAACGAGTTCCGCGATATTCCCTCCATCGGCTTTATCCGCGGCTCCTTCACCGAAAACTCTGGCAACGGTATGCAGTCTGAAATGTGTGACGCCCGCGTGGACGCGCCCTGGGCTGTAAGCAAGAAGGACAACAACGGCCACTTCTATCTGGAGCTGTACGCCACTGCTCCCACTGTGGCTTCATCCTTTGACCCGAGCCTGCAATTCCGCATGGGCGAAGAAGTAGGTCTGCAGGCGCTGATCGTGGGCCTGCCCATCCTGTGGGGCCCTGGCCTGAACACCCACCGTATGGCTTACAACGGCCGGAACGGTGACTACTACTCTGAAGACCCGATCCTCACCGGCAACACCGGCATGGAATTTGCCATCGGCGCATTCAAATACGGCCTGCTGGCTTCTCCCAAGCACTTTGCTTTTAATGACCAGGAAACCAACCGCGGCGGCGTGGCCCCTTTCATGACCGAGCAGCGCGCCCGAGAGGTGGAGCTCCGCGCCTTCCAGATTCCCATGGAAGCGAATAAGTACGACGCCAAAGCGCCCGAATATTGGAACGGTGAAGAAAACCACGACTTTGGCATGCGCGGCATGATGACCTCCTTCTCCAAGATCGGCGGCGTGGAATGCACTGCCAGCGAAGGCCTGATCACCGACATCGCCAAGAACGAATGGGGCTTCAAGGGCTACGCCGTCACCGACATTGCCGACGATGTGGATCTGTTCGCCGCTGTTGCCAACTCCGGTGTGACTGGCTATGACCTGCGCGGTCGCTTCTCTGAATCCGGCTACGATACCCAGACCAACGACGGCCAACCCATCAGCGCGGAAATGTTTGCGGGCGATGCCAACATCCTCACAAAGATTAAGGAAGCCGCTCACAACACCATCTGGGCCTTCTGCCAGACCAACCTGATGAACGCCTACGATTCCTCCACCGAATTCCAGTCCGTCACCACCTGGTGGCGTGTGGCTTACAACGTCGCCATCCTGACGACCGGTGGCCTGTTCCTGGCTTTCGCAACGCTGTATACCGTTTCCGTGATCAAGAGCAAGAAGGAGGGCAAGTAAGATGTTGAAAAAGCAACGGGTTTCCTTCTATGTGGCTGCCGCGGCCGCCTTGTGCGCGCTGCTGGCGCTGGTTCTCTTCATCGTCAGCAACGGCACCGTGGGTTATCCCATCCTGAACAGTTCCTTGGCCATCTATTGCACCCTAGGCGCTTTCACTGCCTGCGTTTGCTCCCTGCTGGCCCAGATAAAAAACTGGAATGAGCTGCTTGTATCTCTTCTGCGGCTGGTGGCCCTAGGCCTCCTTTTCGTGGCTCTGACCGTAACGTTGGCCGACCGCGCGGTGGTGGCTGGCGGCCTGTTCACCTGGAACGGCCTGGACAAGTACGCCTGGAGCGCTTTCTATACCGGCGTCACCTGCATCGCGTTTCAGGTGGCCGCATCCTTGTTGATGGTGGTTTCCGGCTGCATGAAGCAAGGCGCGAAAAAATAATCTCCCTCTCTCTTAAACTGTATCGTTTTGCCCTGATCTTCTCGGAAGGTCAGGGCTTTTACGATGTAAAACCGATCAGTTACGATGTGCCTATTGCTTCTGCCTTTTGATTTTGCTATGCTGTATATGTAAAAGAATCAAGGGAATCATCCATCTCAATGCTCAAAACGAGGGGATATAAGAATGCTGAATATTATCATTTTGGAGGATCAGACGGAACAGGCGGAACGCCTGTCCCAGATGCTGAAAAAATATGCGGAGGCCCATGAAGGTTTTTCCTATCAATTAAAGCTGTATGACCGCTCCATTCCCTTCCTCACTGAATACAAGTGCGACGCGGACATTCTGTTCATGGACATTCAAGTGCCGGATATGCTGGGCATCGACGCGGCCAAGCGCGTTCGGCAGATGGATAACCGGGTGATGATCATTTTTATCACCATGCTCACCCAGTACGCCATCGAGGGCTATTCTGTAGGCGCGTTCGACTACGTGCTCAAGCCCGTGCGCTACGAGGAATTTTCCACCAAGATGGACCGGGCGTGCCGGATGCTGGCCCATCAGAACACCTCCATGACCCTGGAGGTGCGTACCAAGGAAGAGATCCGCCGCGTCAACGCGGACGAAATCACGTTCATTGAAGTATCCAACCATGACGTGCTCATCCATACGGACAGCGAAATCATCCGGCAATGGGGCAACCTGAAAAGCTACGAAGACAAGCTGGCCCCCGTCCATTTCGTGCGGTGCAGCGCATCCTTCCTGGTGAATTTGAAATATGTGCGGGCGGTGAACGGAAACACCGTCGTGGTACACGGCCACGAGCTGCCCGTCAGCGCAAGCAAGCGCAAGGAATTTCTGATGGCCCTGGCGCAATACAAAGGAGGCAGCCGGTAATGAGCTATATGCCTGTGTGGTATCAGCAGGGGCGCAGCGCGCTGCTGCTTTTGCAGTCGGTAATCGGGCTGCTGCTGGTATCCTATCCCATGAAGCGGCGGAGCCTCTTTTATCCGCGGCTGATCCTGTCCGTGCTGGCTGGGTGCGCGGTACAGTATCTCGCCCGGGGCATCTACATCGTGGGCAGTACGCCTCTGGCCATGGTCACCCATGCCGCCGCCGCGCTGCTGGTGTATCTCACGCTGAACGTGATCACCTGGTTCTGCTATGATGAAAGCCTTTGGACGGTGCTGTTCATGGCCGCCACCGGCTATATTGCGCAGGACATTGCGGGCACTGTGAAAACCTTGGTCCGGCAAATCGAATGGATAAACAGCTTTTCCAGGCAGCCGGAGGGCGGCATCCTGGTCGTGGATCTGGCTTGCTACGGCGCGGTATACATCTTGCTGTTTTTCGCACTGCGGCCCTTTGTGCGGAACCGGGAGGAGCACTTCGATAACAAGCTGAAAGCCGTTTTTTCCGTGTTCGTCCTTTTGCTGTGCATCGGTATGGCGCGGCTCACTCAGGATAACCCGGACAGAAACCGGCAGGCTGTGATCGCCGAAGCGCTGTTTCAGATCGTGATCGACGTGCTGGTGATCGCCCTGCAGTTCGGCGTGATGGAGCAGGCGCGGCTCGCCAGCAACATGGAAACCATGCGGGAACTGGTGCACACCCAGCGGGTGCAGTACGAGGCCAGCAAGGAAAGCGCCCAGCTGATCAACGAAAAGTACCACGACTTAAAGCACCTGATCAAATCCTTCCGGGGCACGGTGCCCCAGGAGCAATTGGATAAGCTCAAGCAATCCATCGCCGCTTACGAGCGGCCCGCCAATTCGGGCAATGAAGTATTGGACGTGCTGCTGGCCGAAAAAATCGGCATCTGCCAACAAAGGAATATTGTGCTCACCTGTTCTCTGGGCATGACGGACTTTTCCTTCGTGGAGGAATTGGACTTGTATTCCCTGTTCCAGAACGCCCTGACCAACGCCATCAACGCCGTGTCCACTCTGCCGGAAGGCGTGGAACGCTTCATTTCCCTGTCCTCCGTCCGGGACGGGAATATGCTCACCATCCACATGGAAAACCCCTGCGAGGAGGATATTGCCTTTGTGGACGGCCTGCCCCAAACCAAGGAGGACCCGGACTGGCACGGCTTTGGCATGAAGAGCATGAATCGCATCGCGGAAAAGTACAACGGCATGCTCACCGCCGAGCAGCGGGGGAAAATGTTCTTCCTGGATATTCTTTTGCTGGCTCCGGAACAATAATTACGATGTAAAACCTACCAATTGCGCGGTTCGCCTTGCGGCGGGCCGCGTTTTTTTATACGATCTTTTTACAGAATACGCCGTTGAAGGCGAAAAAAGGAGGGATTCCCCTTGAAGAAAATGCTTGCTCTGCTGCTGGCGGTGCTGCTCCTGGGCGTGTGCTTCGCCCAGGCCGAAAGCGCCGAATCCGTGTATGATGTTCTGACGCATCTCATGAACGGCCGGACCTTTACCCTCACCGTCACCGCCGAATCCGAAACGGAGAAACTGGCGAACGTGATTGCCCAATGCGGCGCCGTCACCTGCGCCCTGCGGCAGGAGAACGACGAAATCCTGCTGACCGCCGCCTGCGATGGGGACGCTTACCTGAACGCCGCCGCCACGAAGGACGGCGTGCGCTTTGAAACCAACCTGATCGAGAACGGAACCTTCTCCAGCGATTGGGCCGCCCTGGCCCCGGTGATCACCTGGGAGGCTGGCATGTTCAGCGTTACCATGACCGGTCCTGATCATGAATTGATCCGGTTCACCTGCAAGGCGTCCGGCGAATCTCCCGATGACTGCCAGGTAGAAATCGACATCGGTTACATCACCGGCCCCGGCAACGTGCACAGCCTGTGGGACGGCATCACCAACGAGGACGGCGAAAGCAGCCGGGAATTCTATTTCACCTTCAGCGAGGAAGAATATGGCATGGAATGTGAAGGCGCATCCTCTACGGAAACCGCAGAGGACGGCAGCCTGATCATCACCCGCGAGGAAACCGGCGTGCTCACCTATCAGGAAGATGAATTGGGCGAAATCATCTTCCGGTCCACTCTGACCATCCAGTAAACAATTACGATGTAAAAAAGCGCAGTTACGCGGTTCACCTTGATTGACTCCCTATCGCCTTTGTAAAATAGCATTACAAAATCTCCCAAGAAAAAGAAGGAGGAACCCATGATGAAAAAGCTCGTTTGCCTGGTTCTGGCCCTGATGCTGGCCCTGTGCGCCATGATCCCCGCCCTGGCGGAAGGCCGGGAAGCCCCCGAAGACCGCAAGGAAACCGTCACCGAATTGGACGGCGGAAACGAATCCCATTTCCGCAACTATGCCCCCAAGTTCTGGGAAGCGCCCTGCGACCACGCCGGCACCATTGAAAAGCTGGAATACACCACTTCCGTGTATGGTGAAACCCTGAACCAGTGGGCCAACGTGTATGTGCCCTACGGTTACGAAGCCTCCAAGCAGTACAACATCATTTACTTCTTCCACGGCACCAATGAAACCCAGGACAGCTTCATCGGCGACGAAACCGTGAAGAACGCCATCGACAACATGATCGACATGGGCATCTGCGAGCCCTTCCTCATGGTGTGCCCCACCTACTATTACAACTACGCCGACCGCGCCACCAACCACGCCGTGTTCGTGGACGAGGTGCGGAACGACCTGATGCCCGCCGCCGAAACCAAGTATTCTACCTATGCCGAAACCGCTGACGAAGCGGGCTTCATCGCCTCCCGGGCTCACCGCGCTTATTCCGGCTATAGTCAGGGCAGCTCCGTCTGCTGGCAGGTGACTTACCGCTGCATGGACTATGCCAAGTATTTCGTGCCCATGTCCGGCGGCAGCATCCGGAATTTCGAGCCCCTCAAGGAAGCCATGAAGGATAACGAGTACGCCAATGACGTGTTCTTCTACATCTGCTCCGGCGGCAAGCGGGACCTGGCCTACGACGGCGTAGTGGAGCTGATCAACGCCATGATCGCGGACGACGCCTTCTCCTTTGGCACCGATCCCGCCGTGAACAACTGCTACGCGGCCATCTCCAAGGAAATCCACCAGACCCTCAAGGGCCGCTTCAACCTGTACAACGCGTTCCAGGACGTGCTGTTCAAATAAGCAATTACGATGTAAAAATCATCAGTTACGATGTACGCCTTGTAACGAAACGCCCCATTTGGTACATTATTCCCGCAAAGACGACCTGCCAAGGCAGGTTGAGATAATGAAGGAGGATTCCCCATGAAAAAGATCGTTGCCCTGCTGGCTGCCCTGATCCTGGCTCTGTCCATGATGAGCATTGCTTCCGCTGAACCCATCAAGAGCACCTACAACCTGAGCGAAGTGAACTTCATCGACGCGGTGGGCTGGTATTGGACCCGCGACATCAGCCTGGTGCTGCGCGACGACACCAACTATGAACTGTACTACCGCGAATATGCTTTCGGCACCACCGACCCCGGCCTGAAAGCCAACAAGCTCATCGTGTACTCCGGCACCTATTCCTCCGCGGAATCCGCTGACGACGAAGCCTGCCACTTCGACATCACCCTGGACACCCTGGACGGCATCTACTTTGAGCAGCACGGCAAGGGCCATGGCCGCAATGTGCTGGGCTACGCCATGGTGCTGGATACCTTCAACTGGACCGACGAAATGAGCGACATCGCTTTCCCCGATGGCACTGACGACGGCGCTGCCGATTTCGTTGCCAACCACAACATCGCCGGCACTGTGATCACCGTGGAAGACCTGCGGGAAGACCTGGACGACGTGACCCTGGAAAACAAGATCGTTGCCTGCTCCAACGTGGAAGACACCATTGATGTATTCAACATCACCGAATAATCCCGCTTGCCTGACCTGAATTCCTTGGGCCGCCGTGCGAAAAGTGCGGCGGCCTTTTTGGGGGCTCCGCGCCCCCAAACCTGCGCCAAAGGGCTTCGCCCTCTGGACTCCAATAAGCGATACTTCTTGATTTCTTTCTCAAGATAGATTCCGCTTGCTGCACTTTAACAACAAAGGAGAATTACAATGGCCAAGAACAACAAGCCCAAGGGCAAGCTAATATGGAAAATCCTGTGCGGCGTATTCGCGTTTCTGTTCGCGTTCCTTATGATCGCCGGCCCCATTGCCAATAACTACGCCACCATCATCAACATGGTGCTGGGTATCGAGGGCAGCACCGTGGTGGGCGACGCGGCGGAGGATCTGCCGCCCCGCTTCGTATCCGATTTTGAGGACAGCGCGGCCCAGGCTACCGCCGCTGATCTGGTGTGCGAATCTGTGGTCGCTAACGGCGCTGTGCTGCTGCTGAACCGGGACGACGCGCTGCCCCTTGCCGGCAATGAAAAAGTGAGCCTGCTGGGTACCTCCTCTGCCCATTTTGTGTACGGCGGCACCGGCTCCGGCGGCATGGACACCTCCAAGGCCATGACGTTGAAGGACGCCCTGGAACAGGACGGCTTCACCGTGAACCCCACCCTGTGGGCCTTCTATCGGGAAGGCGCGGGCAAGGATTATGGCCAGAAGAGCGCTGCCGGTTCCCTGAACAACTACATCTTCAAGAACGAAGAATTCGCCGTCAATGAAGCGCCTCTGAGCGCCTTCTCCGCCGCGGAATGGGATTCCGTTTCCCAGTACGGCGACACCGCCATCATGGTCATCGGCCGTGTGTGCGGCGAAGGCAAGGACCTGCCCGTTGTGGGCGCGTCCGACGCGGGCGGCAACATGCTCTCCATCAGCGCGGAAGAAAAGGACATCCTGCGCAAGCTGGCCGAGCTGAAAGCCGCCGGTTCCTTAAAGAAGATCGTGCTGCTGCTGAACACCGCCAACGCGGTGGAGCTGGATGTGATCGAGCCCGCCGTGTGCGGCGAGGACTTCGGCATCGACGCCTGCCTGTGGGTGGGCGAAGTGGGCCAGAGCGGCATCCGTGCCATCGGCGATTTGCTCAGCGGCAAGGTGAATCCCTCCGGCCGTCTGGTGGACACCTACTGCTACGACAACACCACCTCTCCCGCCGTGCAGAACGCCTATGTGACCTCCTACACCAACGCGGCGGAAAAGGGCCTGGCCTTCGCCAAGACCAATAACGAATACTATGTGGTCTATCAGGAAGGCATCTACATCGGCTACCGCTACTATGAAACCCGCTACGAAGACGCCGTGCTGGGCAATGCCAACGTGGGCGATTACGACTATGCCAAAACCGTGGCCTTCCCCTTCGGCTACGGCCTGAATTACAGCAATCTTTCCTACGGCAAGCTGAACATGAAGGAAAACGGCGACAAGTTCGACTTCACCGTGGATGTCACCAACCCCTCTGACCGGGATGCCCGGGAAGCGGTGCTGATCTATATGCAGAGCCCCTACACCGCTTATGACAGGCAGAACGGCATCGAAAAGGCCGCTGTGGAGCTGGTGGGCTACACCAAGATCGACGTGCCCGCGGGCAAGACGGTCACCGCCACCGTGTCTGTTGCGAAATCCGAAATGCGCGCCTATGATGCCAACGGCGCGAAAACCTACATCGTGGACGAAGGCAGCTATTACTTCGCCACCGGCAACGGCGCGCATGAAGCCCTGAACAATATCCTCATGCAGAAGGCCGCTCAGAACGATACGCTGAACGGCGCCGTGGACACCGCCAAGATGGTGGGCGAAGGACGGGCCGACCTGGCCGTGGTTTACAAGCAGGCCAAGCAGGACAATACCACCTACTCCACTGCCCGCACCGGCGCGGCCATCACCAACCAGCTGGATCACGGCGACCTGAACAAGTTTGACGCCGATACCAGCAACGATATCAAGTACCTGACCCGCGCCGACTGGGCGGGCACCATGCCCAAGGCGGATCTTTCCAACAACACCTACAAGGCCGCCGTGCAGATGGCTGCCAACGATGAATTGGTGAAGGCCCTGAACACCATCATCGACTCCGAAAAGAAGGGCACCATGCCCACCCTGGGCAAGGAAGGCGAGCTGACCCTGGCCCACTTCATCGGCGTGCCCCTGGACGGCTCCATCACATTGCAGAACGGCCAGACCTACACCTGGGACGACCTGATGGATCAGGTGAAGTTCAACGAAATGGCTAAGCTGATCGGCCAGACCTACCATGCCACCGCCGCGGTGAAGAGCGTTGGCAAGCCCGCCACCAAGGATGAAAACGGCCCCCAGGGCATCACCGCCACGCTGACCGGCGGCTCCTCCTCCACCAGCTACACTTCCGAAGACGTGATGGCCGCGTCCTTTGACACCGCCATTGCCGAAGCGGTGGGCCGCTCCATGGGCAACGACTGCCTGATGGCCAACCGCAAGGCTTACTCCGGCATCTACGGCCCCGGGGCCAACATTCACCGCACCCCCTATTCCGGCCGCAACTTTGAATACTATTCCGAAGACCCCTTCATTTCCGGCAAGACCTGCGCCGCCGAAACCGCCGGGATCCAGAGCAAGGGCGTGTATGTATACAACAAGCACTTCGCCTTCAACGATCAGGAATCCGGCCGCGACGGCATCTGCGTGTGGACCAACGAGCAGGCTGCCCGGGAAATCTACCTGCAGGCCTTTGAATATCCCATTGCCGACGCCAACGCCTACTGCGTGATGACCTCCTTCAACCGTCTTGGCGCGACCTGGGCCGGTGGCGACTACAACCTGATCACCAACATCCTGCGGGGTGAGTTCGGCATGCCCGGCTTTGCCCTCACCGACTTCTCCAACAACAACGCCTTCATGGACGTGATCCAGGGCCTGCTGGCCGGCGGCGACGGCTGGGATTGCAACGACGCCTCCAAGTGGACCGACAAGCTCAAGACTTACTCCGACGATCCCCAGGTGGTCACCGCCATGCGGGAAGCCACCAAGCACATCCTCTACACCGTGGCCAACTCCAACGCCATGAACGGCATGGGCTTCAACACCATCGTGGAAGAAGTGCACGGCTGGTGGCAGGACGCCATCACCTACGGTCAGATCGGCACCGGCGCGCTGGCTGTCCTGTTCCTGGTCATCGCCATCCTGGACAGCAAGAAGGCCAAGAAGCAGGCAGTATAAACAAATAACTTGACAGTAAGCCAACAAGGGGTAACGCTGGGGCGTAATGTTTATTGCGCACCACACGTTCTGTTCACGCGCCGGGAGCCAGCGGGATGCTGGCCCGGCGCGTTTTCGGTGTAATCAGGATTCCATCGTCCTCACTGCCAACCTTGCCGATAAAGCGGTAGTAGATATCGATCCGCATCACGGTTTCGCCGTCAATGACTTCCTTCTCATGCACGACCACTTTCTCGATCAGCGTGTGAAGGAGTTCTTCGGTTAGTTCGGTGATGTTCGTGTACTGCTCCACCAAAGCGGCGAATTCCTTGGCGTCACGGCTTTGACGGGCATAATTTGCAAGCAGGGATTGAATCTCATTGTACCTGTCTTTCAGCTTCCTGGATTCCGCTTCGTAATCAGCCGACATGCTGGCAAAGCGTTCATCGGAGATGCGTCCGAACACATTGTCCTCGTACAGCCGTTTCAGCAGAATATCGAGTTCGGAAATGCGCCGCTGGCACTGCTCCGCTTCCTTTGTATAGGACGCTTTTTCACCGATCCATTCCTTTTCGGAAAGCTGAATCAGATATGCAATGTACTTTTCCTTATCTTCCGCCGCAAAACTTGCGTGACGCTGAATGTCCTCCAGAAGCACAGCATTGATCTGCTTCACAGAAATGTAGTGGGTGGAGCATTCCTTGC
>JAFXSH010000141.1 GCA_017525805.1 Clostridia bacterium
CGGACCGTCCGTAATCAGGATCAGTACGGGATCCTGCAGCGGATCCTGCCGGTACAGCATATCCAGCACATCTTCTGCTTTGGAAAGGCCTTTGGCCAGCGGTGTTTTTCCGCCGGTGGGCATGGCGGCCAGTTTTTTCTGGGCGAAGTCAACGCTCTTGGTGACCGGAAGCAATACTTCCGCCTGGTTTTTCCGGAATGCGATCATGCCGACCCGGTCACGTTTCTGATAGGCTTCCAGTAAAATTTTCAGGATGACGCCTTTTACGGTTTTCATCCGTTCCCGGGCGCCCATGGAACCGCTGGCGTCTACGGCAAAGAGGAAAATATTGCCGGTGCGCTTCTCACGAACCTTGGTGCGCAGGTCTTCTTCTTTGATGACCAGGGCGCAGCCGTTGGACTCCCGCCATTTCTGGTAGGGGGCCGCGGCCCGCAGGGTGGCGTCAAAAGCGATATCGGAAGACTTGGAATGGGGAATCTCGGCGCGGACATAACGCCCCTGCCGCTCGTCCGTACGGGTGGCGCTGCGTTTGCCGCTGCCCTTGCGTTTCTGCTTGCCTTTTACCGGCTCAACCCAGACCGGCGGCAGCTTTACCCGCATGTCCGCCGCGTCTACGCGGTCGTTGCTTCCCGCGTTGGGGTTGGTCATGGTTTCGTCTTCCTTGTGTTCCTCCTGGTTGCCTTCGTGGGCTTCCGTATCGGTTTCTTCCGGCTCCGGCGCGTCCGGCATGGAGAAAAGTTCGTCCTGCTCTTCCTGTTGCGGCGGCGGAGTCTGCTGCGCGTCTTCCGGTTCTTTTGTTTCGTTCTGCTGCGGTTCCTGCTGTTGTTCCGGCGGAAGCTCCCGCATCCGGTGGGGCAGTACGAATTCCGCGGCCTTTTCCAGGTCTTTGGGCAGCACGTATTTGCGTCCGGCCAGAGCGGCTTCTGCCCGGGCGGCTTCCATCAGGTAAATATCGGCACGGTGCCCGGCTACGTTGGCTTTGATCGTATAAACGGAGGACAGCCGAATCATGGCGTCAGATACTTCCACTTCGGGCAGCAGCGCGCGGGCTTTGGCAATTTTTTCTGCCAGCCTGTCTGTTTCCGCGGCCCAGTTATTCCGGAATATTTCTCCGTTTTTTTCAAAATCGGTGACCCGGCGTACAATTTCCATCCGGGCTTCTTCGTCGGTCTCCGCTTCTACCGAAACAAACAGCCCGAAACGGTCCAAAGCCGCAGAGGAAAGAGTGCCGCTTTCCGGAGCCATGACGGCCAACACCGTGTATTTCGTGTCCCTGTGTTCGGAGAGGCCGTCCCGTTCCAGCTGATAGCCGCCGGTTTCCTCAACCCGGAGTACGGCGGACAAAATATCATCCCGCAGCAGGTTGGCATCGTCAAGGTAGACGACGCCTCCGTCCGCTTCGTCGATCAGCCCCGGTTGGAGCTGCCGTTTGCCGTATTTCACCGCTGCTTCGGCATCAATGGAGCCAAACAGCCGGTCTTCCGTAACGCTTACGGGAATCTCGATCCAGGGCGCGTTATACAATTCCCGGGCGCCCCGCATCAGGGTGGACTTCCCGGTTCCTTTTTCACCGCTTACCAGCACTCCGCCTGCATGTGGATTGACAAGGGCCAGCGTTACGGCTTCCTTTGCCTTTTCCATACCGCAGACTGCGGCAAGCGGA
>JAFXSH010000142.1 GCA_017525805.1 Clostridia bacterium
CCCAGCAGACCGAAAATTTCACCGGTGCCGATGGTCAGGGAAAGATTTTCCACAGCTACCTTTTCCGCTTTTTTATTTTGGGTATCTTTATGGGGAAATGTTTTTCGGAGATTTTTTACTTCTATCATACGTTGTGTCCTTCCGCGTCTATGCCTGGCATTTCCGTACCGGCGTCAGACGCTGTAGGTTTTCCGGCTGGTGCTGTGCGCAGCAGCCGGTTATATTTTACCTTATCCGCTCATTTTTCGCCATATATGAAGCAGGCTGTCTTCCGAAAGTTTATCAATTTTAAAATACGACGCATCCATTTTGCGGGCCAGTTTTTTGGCCAGCCCCAGCTTGATGAACCCATTTTCGGTATCGATGACGGCGATGGGGATGTTCCGTTTGCCGAGATGTTCTGCTTCGTTCATGGCATCATCCACCGCATTGGTACCGTTTTCCAGGGGCAAGGTGGCGTGGCCGTCCGTGATCAGGATCAGCACGGGGTCCTGCAGCGGGTCCTGCCGGTACAGCATGTCCAGTACGTCTTCCGCTTTGGAAAGGCCTTTGGCCAGCGGCGTTTTTCCGCCGGTGGGCATGGCGGCCAGTTTTTTCTGGGCGAAGTCAACGCTCTTAGTGACCGGCAGTAATACTTCCGCCTGGTTTTTCCGGAAGGCGATCATGCCGACCCGGTCACGTTTCTGATAGGCTTCCAGTAAAATTTTCAGGATGACGCCTTTTACGGTCTTCATCCGTTCCCGGGCGCCCATGGAACCGCTGGCGTCTACGGCAAAGAGGAAAATATTGCCGGTACGTTTCTCACGGACTTTGGTGCGCAGGTCTTCTTCTTTGATAACCAGGGCGCAACCATTGGACTCCCGCCATTTCTGGTAGGGAGCTGCGGCCCGCAGGGTGGCGTCAAAAGCGATGTCAGAAGATTTGGAATGGGGAATCTCGGCGCGGACATAACGTCCCTGCCGTTCGTCTGTACGGGTGGCGCTGCGTTTGCCGCTGCCTTTGCGTTTCTGTTTTCCTTTTACCGGTTCAACCCAGACCGGCGGAAGCTTCACCCGCATGTCCGCCGCGTCCACGCGGTCGTTGCTTCCCGCGTTGGGGTTGGTCATGGTTTCGTCTTCCTTATGTTCCTCCTGGTTGCCTTCGTGGGCTTCCGTATCGGTTTCTTCCGGTTCCGGCGCGTCCGGCATGGAGAACAGTTCATCCTGTTCTTCCCGTTGCGGCGGCGGATTCTGCTGTGCGTCTTCCGGTTCTTTTGTTTCGTTCTGCTGCGGCTCCTGTGGCTGTTCCGGCGGCAGTTCCCGCATCCGGTGGGGCAGCACGAATTCCGCGGCCTTTTCCAGGTCTTTGGGCAGCACATATTTGCGTCCGGCCAGAGCGGCTTCGGCCCGGGCGGCTTCCATCAGGTAAATGTCGGCCCGGTGCCCGGCCACGTTGGCTTTGATCGTATAAACGGAGGACAGCCGGATCATGGCGTCGGATACTTCCACTTCGGGCAGCAGCGCGCGGGCTTTGGCAATTTTTTCTGCGAGCCTGTCTGTTTCCGCGGCCCAGTTTTTCCGAAAAGCGTCCCCGTTCTTTTCAAAAGCGGTGACCCGCCGTACGATTTCCATCCGCGCTTCTTCGTCGGTTTCCGCATCTACTGAAACAAACAGCCCGAAACGGTCCAGCGCGGCAGAAGAAAGAGTTCCGCTTTCCGGTGCCATAACGGCCAGCACCGTGTATTTCGTGTTCCTGTGTTCGGAGAGGCCGTCCCGTTCCAGTTGGTAGCCGCCGGTTTCCTCAACCCGGAGCACGGCGGACAAAATATCGTCCCGCAGCAGGTTGGCATCGTCAAGGTAGACGACGCCTCCGTCCGCTTCATCAATCAGTCCCGGCTGGAGCTGCCGTTTGCCGTATTTCACCGCTGCTTCGGCATCAATGGAACCAAACAGCCGGTCTTCCGTAACGCTTACGGGAATCTCAATCCAGGGCGCGTTATATAATTCCCGGGCGCCCCGCATCAGGGTGGACTTCCCGGTTCCTTTTTCACCGCTTACCAGCACTCCGCCTGCATGTGGATTGACAAGGGCCAGCGTTACGGCTTCCTTTGCCTTTTCCATACCGCAGACTGCGGCAAGCGGA
>JAFXSH010000143.1 GCA_017525805.1 Clostridia bacterium
AGAATGTGATCTTCTGATCGAAAACATTAAGGGAGGAAAGAAAAGCGTTATGGGGAAAAAAGTATCTGCGATGCTGGTGCTTGCCATCGTGCTTATGCTGCTGACGGCGACGGCCCTGGCCGCCGGGATCATCTTTGCCAAGCGAGTGCCCGCCACAGAAATTGCGGATCAGGCGTTGCTCGAAACCTATGGGATTACCGCCCAGATGCAATCCCTGTTCATACGGGAAACCGCAGAGGGAGAAAGAGGAACCATCGTTGTAACGTATGAAGGAAGAGAGAGTCTGGCTTATGTGCTGGGCAAGTATACAGTGATCATTGATGGCCAAACCGTGAAAAACATATGCTGGAGCCATGATGGGGAGGAAACAAGCGGCGGGCTGGAAGCCTCCGCTTGGGGGAAGGATCAGCTGGATGAAATCCTGCGGATCGACCCGGAAACCGGAAAACAAGCCCAACTGCTTACGTTCAATTCTTACATCGACCGGATCAACCGGGAGCATGGTTTTGACTACCAAGCTTATTGGGAGGAAAATGAGGACGAAAATTATGTAGTCGTTTTGGAGGGGGAAGATATTGAGAAAGCAAAGGAGCGCCAATCTTTTTCTGCGCACGATTTCGTCCAAATCGCAAAGGAAGCCGTTGGCGTAAGGTATCACTTGACTTCCCAGCAGATTTCTTTGATGTCAATAGACGTGGATGAGAATTCTGCCTATGTCCTGCTGGATGGAACGCTCTGTTATCGTTGCTGGATCTTCGTGGGGGAATTGTCCGATGAGGAAACGGAACAGGATGGAACGTACACGGTTTATCTGAACCTGGAAACCGGCGTTGTGGAGGATATCGTGTTCCTGTCTGAGCACGGCGGCGGAAATGGCTGATGAAAAGCGTAACACAAGCGCTCCCAAGTTCTTATATGGCCTATGTACGAGCTTCCCGCATTTCGCTGTAATCGTACGTTTTCTCCTCTGTGCTAACATTCGCGGGATTTATTGATGATGATCACAAATCGCACCTTCAGGCCCCTCATTTGTTTCTGGCGGTGAGGGGCCTTGGCGTATTATCACGCCGTGAACATACAGCGAGTTTCTGGATCGACAGTTCCCTCTGCCCAGCCGGTTCGCTTCCTCCGGGGTGATCTCGCCGGGAAGGAACGACTGCCGCATGTGATAAGCGATCAAATCATCCTTTCCCCGGTATCGTCCGGTGCGTTCCAGGTATTTTTTTATGTACATGAACTCCGCGTCGGCCAGCGCCGGATTGCAGCCGTAGCCTGTTACCAGACTTTCGCCCTGGGTCTTTTCCGGATTCTTCACATACTGAATCACCCGGGCGATGGATGATCCCGCCGTACAGTTTTTCCCAACATGCAGGGGGATGAGATTGGTTGTCGCCATGATGCTTTCCTCCGCAAAAAAAGAAAAGCGGAAGGACGCGCCGCGCTTATGACGCAGCCATCCCTCCGCTTCGTTATCATGACAAAACCGAAATTGTATAATCATAAAGCTGAATTTGAGGGAGAAGAAAAACGCGGATTTTGTGAATGTATGGTCATAAAGAACAAAACAACACATAATAGCCGACAGACCGTAGTGCAACAGATTCAAGCAGGAAGCCGTCTGAATGAGTGAAAAAACAGGCGGCTTTTGCTTGCGTATATGTTTGCTGAATTAACAGTACGGTCAATTTATATTGCCAACGGCATTGGCGTTTTTATTCTGCTGATGCTGCTTTACACATTGTATCAGGGCAGATATACGAAAGAAGACATGGAGCGGGACGCGGGAAAGGATTTCTACGCGCTGTATAAGGAATTCGCCATCGGCGCGATTCCCAGGCTGGCAAAAATCCCCGGATTCCTGCTGCGGGGGCCCCTGAAAAAGAAGCTGGCCGACTGCGACGAAGGCGTGCTGAAAAGCCTGGCGCGATCCATGAAACTCCAGGATAACCGTCCAACTGTGGAACAGATCACGGTGCCGGTCACCTATTTCTACGCCGACCCCGGTTCCCTGTTTTCTCCGAAGCTGGCAGACTGGTACAAAGAGCATGTCAGAACGCGGTATAGAGCAGTCAGGTTCCCGAATGCCACCCATATGCTTGTCAGTGATTTTCCGGATCAGTTTGCGGCGGAAGTCAGCGCGGCGCTTCGTCAATAAGCGTTGGAGCGCGACACTGTTTTGACTGGCGCGGTTTGTGAAAAGTTTTATACTCCGATCAAACACCCGATCCCTGTATCCGCTTTCTGCCGGGAATGATTATGCCCCGATGATTTGCGCGTGAACGCTGTTCCCGCCGTCTTCATATTGATACGCGATTTCCTTGCAGGCGCCGCGGATCATCGCCATGGAAAGCGCGTCCGCCGCGTCCAGGGGATTTTTCTCCGCGCCCGCATAGCGTGCGGTCAAATCCACAGAACCGTTTCCGGCGTCGTTGTATTCCAAAGACAAATCCAGCGTCCGGCCCGCTTCCAGCTCAGGAACGAGCGTATTCAGGCACAGTTCCTCCAGCAGGAGCTGAACGCGGTACAGCAGCCTGCGGCCGATCATATGCCGGAAAGCAAACTGATCCACCTGATGAATCAGCTCCATATAATTTGCGTCATCCGAAGATACCTGCGTTTCAAATACCTTCAGCCGCTGGATGAACTGACGGGTCCTGGCTTTCCGCGGATGATCGAAGATGTCCTGGGGGCTTCCCTCCTCGTCGATCACGCCCTCGTTCATGAAGAATACCCTGCTCGACACTTCCCGGGCAAAGGTCATTTCATGGGTCACGATCAGCATAGTGCGCCCTTCCCGGGCCAGATTGCGAATGACCGCCAGCACCTCGCCCACCATGGTGGGGTCAAGCGCCGAGGTAGGCTCGTCAAACAGGATCACCCGCGGCTCCATGGCCACGGCGCGGACGATGGCCACCCGCTGCTGCTGCCCCCCGGAAAGCTGGGCGGGCAGGCTCATGGCTTTGTCCTCCAGCCCCACCATATGAAGCAGCTCCATGCCCCGCCGGGCGGCTTCCCGGCTGCTTCTGTGCAGCAGCTCCGTCTGGGCCAGCATCAGGTTTTCCAGGATGGTCAGGTGGCCGAACAGGTTGAAGGACTGGAACACCATGCCGATTTTCTCCCGCAGGACGTTCACATCGTACCCTTTGGCCAGGCAGTCTTTTCCTTCAAAACGAATACTGCCGCCGTCCGGTTTCTCCAGCTGGTTCAACAGGTACAGGAAGGTGCTCTTTCCGGTTCCGGACGGGCCGATGATGGAAATCACGTCTCCTTCCCGGATCCGGCAGTTCACGTCCCGAAGTGGCGTCACGTCGCCAAAGCTCTTCCGCAGGCCGCTGATTTCCAGCAGGACGCCGCCCTGCTCTCCCTTTTGGAGCGTTTTGTTTTCCGTGACCGCGCTGGAAGGAACGTAAGACGCGGCGATTTCCCGCACCTCCTTGGGAACGATCCTGCTCTCGGGATCGATGTGTTTCTCCACCAGGCGAAGCAGCCGGACGATGACCGCGGACAAAAGGAAATAAATGATCGCTGTCAAAAACAGGGGGAAGAACGCCTCGTAGGTCCTGCTTCGGATAATGTCGGACGCCTTGGTCAGATCCTCCACCGAAATATACCCGGCGATGGAGGTCATTTTGACCATGGTGATGACCTGCCCGCTGTACACGGGAATGATATGAATCAGCGCCTGGGGCCACACTACCTTGCGGAAAGCGTGGACGGGACGGAAGCCCAGCGCCCTGGCAGCCCTGGCCTGTCCCTGGGGCACCGCCTCAATGCCGCTGCGGAAGATTTCCGCGCAGTAGGCGGAAAAATCCAATGTGAACGCGACGGCAGAAACCCAGAAGGCCGACAGGCCGCTGCCCTTAAAAACGATGTAGCACAGCACCAGCAGCGAAACAAGCAGGGGAACGCCCCGGAAAACGCGGATATACAGGCTGCCGAAAGCGGCGCACAGGCTGTTTTTCCGCGTTCTGAGGAAGCAGATGAACCCGCCCAGCACAGTGCCGCAGACCGCCGCGATGGCGGACAGGGAAAGCGTTACGCCCAGGCCCGACAGCAGCATCCGCCACCTGCCCTCCTGAATAAAATTCCGCTCGATGCTTTTTCCGATGCCCGAGAAGAACAGCGCCGCCTTTGGCACTTCTTTCTGGGCGCGTTCCACCTTCACGGCCAGATAGTCCGAATCGGAAAGCAGCTCGTCGGTCACGCAGACGTTTTCCTGCCGTTCCTCCGAGATGGTCAGCACGTCGGCCATCAGATCATATACCCCGCTGGCCAGGCCCGTGATTTCAGCGGCGAACAGGGCCACTTCGATCTTGGGCGTATATCCGGCATAGGCGCAGAAGCCGTTGATCAATTCCACGAATTCGCCGGTCACCGTGCTTCCCACATAAAAGGTCATGGGATCCCACAGGCCTGCGGTAACGATCCGCAGCTCGCCCTTTTCGCCCGTAAAGCGGTATTCGCCCATCACGTCCCCTTCCCGGTCCGGGTTCTCCCATTTTTCCTTGAGGCGGTCATAGTCCCCGTTTTCCTGGATCATTTTGATGTAAGCGTTGAATTCCGCGCACAGCGCTTCGCCCTCCGGCGTCCGCTGGGTGCCGAAGCCGTAGCTCATGGTTTTAAAGGGTTCCTCGATGAAGGCGATATCCGGATGGGTTGTTTTCAATTCCTCCCGAGCCGTCAAAAAGCCCACCGCCGCATCCACCATGCCCGTGTCCAGCGCGTTGTAAATATCCGCAAAGGAATCGAAGGCCAGCACTTCCCCTTCAGGATACCGGGCCATGAGATCGAAAGACCAGTCAGTCCCCGTCAGAACGCCGAATTTCGTCCCCGGCGCGCTGAAATCCTCGAACGTTTTATCCGTCACCGGATAGCCGTTCTCATCCACGCGATCCCCTTCATCGCTGACCGTCGTGGTGCCGATCAGCTGCGTCATGAGAAGAACCGCCGCGATCACGGCAACCAGCAGCCATTCCAGCATAGAGACTTTCTTTTTCATGGCAATAGCATCCTTTCCTGTATTGAAATCCTTCCATATAGTGAAAGCAAGGCCGTTCCTGCACGTCTTCTTTATTATACCTGAAACAAGGAAGCAGCGCAAACAAAAAACTGTCTGATTTCGTCCATTGATGGAGAAAAACCGCCCGATCAACGACGTGGAGAAGAAAAAACAGAGGCCCAAGCTGGCGGAGCTATTTTCGCTATGTACGAGGTCGGAAAAATCTGATATAATGAGTGCGGACAGAAAGCCAGGCAATCAGGAGAAAAGCGGGAAGGCCAGGAAACAATGAAGAAATGATTTGCAGCCATCTTTTTGTTTCGGGTAGTGTGAACAAACCCTAAAAAAACTAAGTTTGATAGCAAGGAAAGGATGTGCCATCATGAAAAAATTACTTCACTCCTGCTGTGCGCAATCATGCTTGTATCTGCGATTCCAGGCTGGGCGGAGGAACAGGCGCCGCTCAGAAAGGTCATCTTCGATACGGATATGCTGTATCTGAGCGACGACGCCGTGGCGATGTTCATGCTGGCCGCGGCGGACAGCCGGAAACAGCTGGAGCTGCTGGGCGTGACCACCGTTGGGGCAAATTGCTATGCCGCGCAAGCGTCCTGCGCCGCCCTGCGGCAGTTGGAGTTGATTGGGCGGCCCGACATTCCCGTTTATCAGGGAACGGATGTGCCGCTGGGCGGGTTCCGGGATATGGAAACGGAAGCCAGGCTGTATGGCGTGCCCTATTACTGCGGCGCGTACTGGAGCTTTGAGACCGGCTGGTTCGTGAATCCCTATGCCCGGCCCACCGATTATCTGGATTTGGGGGACGAGCCCATGTTCGGCTATCCCGAAACCCGGCTTCAGGAGCAGACGGCCTGGGACTTCATGATCGAACAGGTGCATAAGTACCCGGGAGAAGTGACCATCATGGCGGTGGGGGCCGCCACCAACGTGGCCATCGCCATTCAAAAGGACCCGACCCTGGTGCGGGACGCCGCTGGCATCATCTATATGGGCGGCGATATCGACGTGCCGGGAAACGCATCCGCCGCGGCGGAAATGAACTGGTTCTATGACCCGGACGCCATCAAATTGTGCCTTGCCGCCGATTGGAAAAGCCAAATCGTCGTGCCGGATGACCTGGCCCAGCAGATTTACATGGATACCGCCATTTACGCAAGGCTGCACCAAATGGATGTCAACCGGATCACGGAGCTGGTATTCGTGAATGAAGACAATTTTGATACGTCCTATACGCATTACGTCTGGGACGTGGTGGTGCCCGCCATTTTCCTGCGGCCCGAAATCATGATAGACCTGCAAACGCGGTATCTGACCGTGGACGATCAGCGCGGATTGAATTACGGGCGGGCAGTGAGCTGGACGCAGCAATACAATAACGATTTGGAAACCGGCCGGGGCATGCCGGAGGGCGTGAAGCCGGTGCAGATCCTGATGAAGATCGACGAGGACGCCTTCTGGGATTTCTACGCGGAAATGCTGACGGGAAAGCTGGATTGACCTCACCGGGAGAATACAAGCGGTATGATCGGATTGGCATCTTTCTCAAAATGGCGTATAATAATGGCATAAAAAAGGAGTCTTACTGTGATACTGCCTGTATGGAAGTTTTCCTGAAAAAACTGTCTAAAGAATACCCAAACGATGAAATCCTCCTCGTCTGTGACGGAGCTTCCCGGCATAGAGCAAACGATTTGGACATTCCTGACAATATCCATATCTCCTTTATTCCACCTGGTACTCCTGAAATGAACCCCATTGAACAGATTTGGAAAGAAATCCGTAAATTGGGGTTCAGAAAAGAAGTTTTTTCTTCTCGTCACATCACTGCTCGTGATTGGATTGTGAAATGTTTTAATTGGGTAATAGTATTAGCAATTTATTAACCCACTTTTTCCCGTCAGATTTCGTCAAATTCTGTCAGCCAAAATAGTTAAAGAAAAAACCCTGGAAGCCGCATGTTTCCAGGGTTTTTGATGCCTTCTGATCTCGATTAACGCTTGCTGAACTGGGGCGCGCGGCGGGCGGCTTTCAGGCCGTACTTCTTGCGCTCCTTCATACGAGGATCGCGGGTGAGGAAACCGGCTTTTTTCAGTTCGCCGCGAAGCTCGGGGTTCACCTTGCACAGGGCGCGGCTGATGCCGTGACGGATGGCACCCGCCTGACCGGTGAGGCCGCCGCCGCGAACGTTGACCAGCACGTCGAAGCTGCCGCCGACCTTGACCAGGTTCAGGGGCTGACGCACGGTCATCTTCAGAGTTTCCAGACCGAAATAATCTTCGATATCGCGTTTATTGACCAAAATTTTGCCTTCACCGGGTACGAGGCGTACAC
This sequence comes from Clostridia bacterium, assembly GCA_017525805.1. The sequence continues at coordinate 7,349 of JAFXSH010000143.1, forward strand.
GGGCGACCGCGCTCTTGCGGCGGCCAACGGCATTGAAATCATTCGCCATGATTGTTACTCCTTCCGCTCAGCTTCTTACTTGATCAGTTCCAGCACTTCGGGCTTCTGCGCGGCCTGCTCGTGTTCGGGGCCGGCGTAAATGCGCAGCTTGGTGGCCATCTTGCGGCCCAGGGGGCCCTTGGGCAGCATGCCCACGATGGCGTGACGCACAGCGAATTCAGGCTTTTCAGCAATCAGCTTGCGGTACTTGGTTTCCTTCAGGCCGCCGGCATAACCGGAATGATGATAATAAATCTTCTGATCCAGCTTTTTGCCGGTCAAAACGATTTTGGAAGCATTGATGATGATCACGTGATCACCGGTATCCACATGAGGAGTATAGATGGGCTTGTTCTTGCCGCGCAGGATGTTGGCAACCTGGCTGGCGAGACGACCAAGCACCATGCCGTCCGCATCAACGACATACCACTTGCGCTCTACGTTCTGCGCATTTGCCATATAGGTGTTCAAGAGCATTTCCTCCTTGAAATCTGGTAAAACTTTCGGCTGCCGTCCGGTGATGGTCGCACCCTCCGGCGATGTAACAATAGCACCCGGGGCTAGCGGAGTCTATTGATGCAAACGGTAGTATACAAAATTCCGGCAGATTTGTCAATACGAAAACTGCAATTTTTCCGGTAAAATTGCTTGACTTCCCGTTTTTTCGGGGGTATAATACCATCATCCTCAGGAATGACGGAGAACACGTTTCTTCCTCAACGGCTGAAAGAGAGTATGCGGTGGGTGCGAGCATATGAGCCGCGGATGAAATACCACCTCCCGACCAAAGGCGGCTTGCGCCCGATACAGCGCACACAGCGAGCGGCCTGTTCCGCGTGAACGGGCAACAAGGGTGGAACCGCGGGCGAAGAAAAGCATTTTCACGCTCGTCCCTTCATTTCACATGACGGGACGGGCGTTTTCATATGCCCTCCCAAACAAGGAGCAAACCCCTTGCGGGTTTGCGACACAGCAGAGGAGGATTGTCATCATGAAGATCATCTACAACGACGGCCACGCGGCCGAATGTCCCGAGGAACTGGAGCTGGAAGTGCTGCGCCACAGCGCGGCCCACATCATGGCCCAGGCGGTGAAGCGCCTGTACCCCAACGCCCACTTCGCCTACGGCCCCGCCACTGAAAAGGGCTTCCACTATGACATCGACCTGGGCGACGTGAAGCTCTCCGACGAGGACCTGCCCGCCATCGAAAAGGAAATGCAGAAAATCGTGAAGGAAAACCTGCCTTTCAAGGTTTATCCGCTGCCCCGGGACGAGGCTGTGAAGCTCATGCAGGAGCGCGGCGAAATCTACAAGGTGGAGCACATCGCCGATTTGGACGAGGACGCCCAGATCACCTTCTATCAGCAGGGCGAATACATCGACATGTGCGTGGGCCCGCACCTGACCTACACCAAGGCCCTGAAAGCCTTCAAGCTCATGTCCCTTTCCGGCGCGTACTGGAAGAACGACCAGAAGAACAAAATGCTCACCCGCCTGAACGGCGTGGCTTTCCGCAATCAGGACGAGCTGGCCGCCTATTTAAAGGAAGTGGAAGAAGCCAAGGCACGGGATCACCGCCGCATCGGCAAGGACATGCAACTGTTCATGACCGACGACTTGGTAGGCAAGGGCCTGCCCATGTTCCTGCCCAAGGGCTATACCCTGTGGCAGCAGTTGGAAAACTACATCCGGGACAAGGAACGGCTGCTGGGCTATCAGCACGTGCTGACCCCCTGCGTGGGCACGGTGGACCTGTACAAGACCAGCGGCCACTGGGACCATTACAAGGACAACATGTTCCCCGCCATGGAGGTGGAGGGCGAAGCCTTCGTGCTGCGGCCCATGAACTGCCCCCATCATATGCGCATCTACGCCAACCGGCCCCATTCCTACCGCGACCTGCCCATCCGCATCGGCGAAATCGCCCACGATTTCCGCTTTGAAGCCAGCGGCACCCTGAAGGGCATCGAGCGCGGCCGTCACTTCTGCCAGAACGACGCCCACCTGTTCGTCACCCCCGACCAGATCAAGGACGAGGTCAGCGCGGTGTGCGATCTGATTTTCAGCACCTACAAGGATTTCGGCATCACCGATTACCGCTGCGTCCTGTCCCTGCGCGACCCGGAAGATAAGGTGAAGTACCACCAGGATGACGAAATGTGGGAAAAGGCGGAAAGCGCCCTGCGGGAAGTGCTGACCGAA
>JAFXSH010000009.1 GCA_017525805.1 Clostridia bacterium
ATTATATCCTATTCCGCGCCATTGCGCAAGACGCTTTGAAATTTCTCATTTCCCGCGCGAGAATAACGATAAAAAGCAAATTCCCAGAGCAAGTCCGCAGCGGAAACAGCGGGGGACGTTGCTCTGGGAATTAACTATTTTTTGTGTCAAAGAGGCTGTGCTTGGGTCGGCATCATCCGATCTTTTCCTTGAATCCCATGTATTTCCGCAGGGGTTCGGGGATGCGGATGGTGCCGTCCTCCTGGAGGTTGTTTTCCAGGAAAGCGATCAGCATGCGGGGCGGGGCCACCACGGTGTTGTTGAGCGTGTGGGCCAGGTACTTTTTGCCGTCCGCGCTCTTCACGCGAATGCCCAAACGGCGAGCCTGGGCGTCGCCCAAATTGGAGCAGCTGCCCACTTCAAAATACTTCTGCTGGCGGGGGCTCCAGGCTTCCACGTCGCAGGATTTCACTTTCAGGTCGGCCAAATCGCCGGAGCAGCACTCCAGGGTGCGCACGGGGATATCCATGCTGCGGAAAAAGTCCACGGTGTTCTGCCACAGGCGGTCATACCACATCATGCTGTCCTCGGGCTTGCACACCACGATCATTTCCTGCTTCTCGAACTGGTGGATGCGGTACACGCCGCGCTCCTCGATGCCGTGGGCGCCCACTTCCTTGCGGAAGCAGGGGGAATAGGAGGTCAGGGTCTGGGGGAGTTCCGCTTCATCCAAAATCTGGTCGATGAACTTGCCGATCATGCTGTGCTCGCTGGTGCCGATCAAGTACAGGTCCTCGCCCTCGATCTTGTACATCATGTTTTCCATCTCGGTGAAGCTCATGACCCCATTCACTACGGCGGAACGGATCATGAACGGCGGCACATAGTAGGTGAAACCCCGGTCGATCATGAAGTCCCGGGCGTAGGACAGGATGGCGCTGTGCAGCCGGGCGATATCGCCCTTGAGGTAATAGAAGCCGTTGCCGGAGGTGCGCCGGGCGGAATCCAGATCGATGCCGTTCAGGCGTTCCATGATGTCCACATGATAGGGGATTTCCCAGGCGGGGACCACAGGCTCGCCGAAGCGCTCGTTTTCCACGTTCTGGCTGTCGTCCTTGCCGATAGGTACGGAAGCGTCGATGATGTTGGGGATCACCATCATGCGCTTTTTGATTTCCTCGGCGTATTCCGTTTCCTTGGCTTCCAGGGCGGCCATTTCATCCTGCATGTCCTTGACCTGCTGCTTGGCTGCCTCGGCCTCGTCCTTCTTGCCCTGGCCCATCAGCGCGCCGATCTGCTTGCTGATCTTGTTGCGTTGGGAGCGCAGGAAATCCGCCCGCTGAATGGCTTCGCGGTTCTTTTTGTCCAGCTCGATCACTTCGTCCACCAGGGGCAGCTTCTGATCCTGGAACTTCTTTTTGATGTTTTCCCGCACGAGATCGGGATTGGTGCGAATCAGGTTAATGTCGATCATGGGTTTACTTCCTTTCAGAATAAAAAAATCTTCCAGCCCCAACCACTGGGACGGAAGTCTTCCGCGTTGCCACCCAGCTTGCGCGTGAAAACCGCGCCGCTCGCGCGCGCTGTATGGGGCGCTCCCCGGCGGTTCCTCGCCGCCCGCTCCGGGCCGGATCACAGCGTGTTTCCCCTGCCTTGCACCACCCGGCATCTCTCTGAACGGAACGCCCGCTGCTGTGTCCCATCGTCGCGTTTCCCGGTTATCATAGCACTGTTCCGGGAAAAATGCAAGGATAAATTGGCCGCGGCCCGTTTTCGCGTTACTCCTCCATTTCGGCGATGGCGTAGGACGGCGAGAACGCGCCGCTGCCGTTCATCTTATAGTATCCCCGGAAAATACGGTCCACGGCGATTTGCGCGCCCTCCTTGCTGGAACCCAGCAGGATGACCAGGAACTGCTGGCGGCTGTACCGCGTGATCACGTCCACGTTTCTGATCGTCTGGCGGATGGACTGCTCCATAAAATACATGGCCTTTTCCAGTTCTTCCGGACGGGGCTCCTCTTCCCCTGTTTCCAGGGTGATCATGATCAGCCGGAAGGGATGGGAGAACCGCGTTTTGATATTCTCAACAAACTCATACAGCGCGGCAAAATGCCTGTATTCCACGTCCATGGCGCCCTTATAGCCGCCGCTGTTCCGAATACCGGCCACAAGCCTGTTCATATCCACCCTTTCGTATTTGGACGATTCGACCTCCGGGTTATAGAAATTGTAACCGTTTTTGCCGTTCTGTTTCACGTGATAAAGGGCCTTGTCCGCCCGATTGTACGCTTTGATATACTGTTCGGCGGGCGCGCACATCGCCAGCCCCACGGAAAGAGAAGCCATGGCGGTTTCGGGCCCCTCGTTTTTCTGTTCGTCAAAATCGGCGATGATTTTTTGAATCTCCTTTTCCGCTTCTTCCCGGGTAACATCCTTCATGAAGCAGAGGAATTCATCGCCTCCAAGCCTGCAGCAAAGCCTGTTTTCGCTGTTTTTCGCCAGCGCGCCGCCCACGGTCCGCAGCGCCAGGTCCCCGGCTTCATGGCCGTAGGTATCGTTGATTTTTTTCAGATTATCCAAATCGATGAACGCGAAGCAGCCGCCAACGTTCTTCATCGCCCGGACGATGGCCGCTTCCCCGGCCGTCCGGCTCATGACGCCGGAAACGCTGTCGATATCGTCCGCCGCGCCCTGGGCCACGAACTTCTCCATGACCTCCTGCAGCAAGGCGGAGGACGCCGCCATGCCGCTTTCCTCCTCCGCGTCGCTTTTGATGACGCCGTCCAGCTTCCCCTGATCCCACAGCTCTATGAATTTGTCCACAAAATTGGGGTCGAACTGGGTCCCCCTGCCGCCCGTCAGTTCCTTCCGGATGTAAGCCGGTTCCAAAGCTTTTCTGTATACGCGGTTGGAATTCATGGCGTCAAAGGCGTCGGCAATGGTCACGATCCGGGCCGCTTCGGATATTTCATTCTCTTTCAGCCCGCGGGGGTATCCCTTGCCGTCGTACCGTTCGTGATGGCTCCGCGCCACGTCCTCGGCCATGCCGATCATGATCTTGTTTTTCAGGATATCCCCGCCGATATCGGTATGGGATTTGATCATATCGTATTCCACACCGTTCAATCGCCTGGGGCTATTCAAAATAGAATCCGGCACCCCGATCTTGCCAATATCGTGGAGCAGGGCGGAATACCTTAAACTATTGATTTTCTCCTTCTCCCAGCCCAGGACTTCCGCCAGCGCGGCGGCATACTGGCTCACCCGGGCGGAATGGCCTCTGGTGAATTGGTCCTTGGCGTCGATAGCGTCCGCCAGGGAACGCACGATCTGCAAGGAAAGCTCCTTGTTTTCGTCGGCTTTCCGCTCCACCTCCAGGGAAAGCTGTTCCTGCCGCCGCCCGAAGGGCCGCACGATGATCAGGGACAGGATGGCCGCGATCAGGATCGTCACCAGCAGAATCACTGTGTAGCTGATGATGGTGGAACGGGTCTGCTCCAACAGCTGGGCCTCGAACCACGTTTTGGAAAAGTCGGCGGCGATGATGCCCACCACTTTGCCGGAGGAATTGTAAACCGGGCTGTACGCGCTGTAGAACGTGCCCCATGCGTCCGTATAGGGTATCTCGTCCACCGCCGCGGTTCCCCTGCTCGCGGCGGCGAGCGCCTCGGTATATTTCACTTCCGCCCCGAAAGGACTGGCGTCGTGCAAGGCGGGGTCCACGGTAAAGGTAAACCGTCCGTTCCCCTCGTCCTTGATCCCGTACACGAATTCCAGCTCCACATTGTCCCGAAACACCGCCAGCGCGTTGTAAACGGCCCAGTATTCCGGCGAACCCTGATTCTCCACCGTCAGGGTTTCCAAAACATCGCCGTTCAGCGATCCGGCGGCGCAGTTGGCGATATCCAGCATCCGCTGCTGGATGGATTTTTTGATGCCGATGCGGCTGTTGATGATGGAAACCGCGCAAAAAACACTGCTGGAGAGGAGCAGCACTGCCCCCACCATGAATATGATTTTTGTGGAAAGCCTGTTGACTTGCAGTCCCCTGAAAGGCTTTTTCATAAGGCCGTTTCCTCTCCCCCGCCGCGATGTGAATCCACCGGCAGCCATGGCTGATCTTCAGACGGTGTGCGTTCCACTGTTTTCCTTCTCATTATATATGAAACACGCTTACGAAATCAAGTAGGAGGCGGATAATATCCCTGATTATTGCGCACTAAATGATTACATTTTCACAATATATTCGCAATACAACCATAATATATTGCAATTTCGTCCCGTTCCTCGCTTTCCAGCGCCTGGAAAAAATACAAAACAAATACAGTCCTTCCAAACTCCTCTCGTTTTTATCCCCGCCAAAAGGATTTCCGGCACGATTTTTACCCAAAATATTACCAAAAAAACTCTTGACGCGCCTCTGAAAAAAACGTATAATAGGAGCCGTGGAGGAGTATCCGCCAGGTAATTTCTTCCACAGTCCCGTCTGTCCTGTGGATGGGCGCACTGTCATGGATAAAGCAGGCTTGCTTAATGTGCGCTTGCTTTAACGGTTTGGGCGGAAACGTAAGAAAGGAGGGGGCCTTTTCGTTACTACCCGAGCGATAAACTCCGGCGGGCCGTCTTAGGGGACGGCCACAAGCGGAGGTGCGGCCGTTTCGGTGAATCGGCCGTATAGGAACGAGTTTTTTTGTCTGGTCTTGCCGGATTGGCGCATTCCCCCGGCCGCCGCGTCCCGGTTCTCGGAAGAAACGCGGTGTTGGTCCCTCCCGGAGGCGAGTGCGGCGTACTCGCGCCGCGCGGTTCGGTCCCAGCGCGGGCCAGGCGGAAAATCATCCCCTAAGGCAATCTCGGCCCAGCCGGCAACGGCTGGAGCATAAACGAAAACCCAAAATTGAAAGGATGAAGAACAACATGAAAAAGGTTCTGGCTTTGGCTCTGGCGGCTGTGATGGTCATGGCGCTGTGCTGCGTGGCGTTCGCTGATACCGATCCGTTTGACGCGGCTACTACAGTGAATGTAACGGTAAACAATCTGATGGCGGGTGATACGCTGCATCTGTATAAGCTGGCCACTCCCTCTCTTAGCGCTAACAACGAAATGGAACTCACTTGGATCGATGACGATATCTTCATCGCTATTGATGGTAAGTCCACTGAAACCGGCTATGCTCCTACTGCCGCTCTGCAGGCTGCTGTAGCCAAATTGGTTGCTGATGGCGATATTGATGTCTCCGGCGACGGTTCTCCCAAAGGCGTGGTAGCTGACGGAGGTACATCCGTGACGGTTGCCGCCGCACCTGGGTACTATCTCGCGCTTGTCAAAAATGGCGCTGCGAGCTTGGCTGCCAAGGTGATCTATCAGAACATGCTGATCAATGTTCTGCCTGTACCTGATGCTGCTACCGGTAAATATGTATCTTCCTCCGCTAAGACATATGACGTAAAAAAGGCCGAAGAAACCTTGACCAAGACCCAGATGGAAAACGGCGGCACTGAATACGCAGCCACCACCGTTGAAGGTTACAAATTCGGCGATTACATTCCTTTCAAAATCACAACCAATATCCCCAGCTATCCTACCAATTCTAAGGTTGCTGAGTTCGAGATTCATGATGCTCCCACCGGTTTGAAAATCGTAAAGGATGATACATATCCCGTTACCGTTAAGGTAGGCACTGATACCGTTGATCCCAGCGATGGTACCTATAGTGTCACTGTAACAAACGGAAATTTGGATATCGTCTTCACAAAAGACTATATCTTAGCGAATCCCGGTGCGGCTGTGGAAGTTACATACAGTGCTGAACTGCGTGGTAACGATAACAATGTAGAAGTTGACGAAACCAACAACAAGGCCAGCATTAAGTACAATAATAACCCTGATGAAACATCCTATAATGAACCTGACACTGAAATCAAGCAGAAGACCTTTAATTTCACCATCTTGAAGCATAAGGCTGAAGATGAATCCACCAAACTTCCTGGTGCGAAATTCTCTCTTTGGACTGCTGAAACAAATGGAGAAAAAATCACCATCGTGAAGGATGGCGATGTGTATCGGCCCATTAAGGAAGGGGAAACTGCTCCTAATCCTGAAGTGTTAATTGAAACTGGTGCAAACGGTGAAGCTACTGTTGTCGGTCTTGGTAAGACTACCTATTATTTGCAGGAAGAAGTTGCTCCTGCCGGTTATAAGAAGTTGACCAGCCGTGTGGCTGCCGCCGCAAGCGATACCACTTCTGCCGTTGGCATTGATTACAAGATTCCCAATACTCCTGGCCAGAGCCTGCCTGAAACTGGCGGCATCGGTACGACAATTTTCTACGTAGCTGGTCTGCTGATGGTTCTCGGTGCTGGCACCATCCTGATCGCCCGTCGGAAGGCTGACGCGGAATAATCCCCGAATCATGACGCCTTAGCCGAATCATTGAATCCCATCCCCGTATCGCCTCCCGCGATACGGGGATTTTTCTTCTATTTTCACTTTTTCCAAGAAATGATATAAGCCAATTTGGTATCTGTTCAATCAAGCGGGTTTTATCCGCGTTGTTGGGTGCACGACCGTAGGGGCGGATATTATCCGCCCGCCCATGTACACATTGGCGTTGTGGGCATTTCCCAAATTGTTCGGGTTTTCTTGTTTAGGCGGGCGGATAATATCCGCCCCTACAATACCAACAGGCCGGTTCATCCTACCCGTCCCGGGTTTTCCGGTTAAATTCTCAAAGGTCCTTCCAAGAAACCGGCGGCAGGTGTATAATGGTGTTGAATCCTTCCACAGGAGGGCGGCGCATGGACGAAAAAGGACGGTTTTTGATCGGGCAATGTTTGGGCGTGGGCTTTGACGGCCCGGCGATCCCCGAAGAATACGCTGAACTGGCGCGGAAATATAAAATCGGGAACGTGCTTTTGTTCCGAAGGAACGTGGAAAGCTTTGAACAAATCAAGGCGCTGTGCGCAAGCCTGACCAATTTGATCCAAGGAGAAACAGGTCTTCCGCCCTTCATCATGGCGGGGGAAGAAGGGGGCAGCGTATCCCGCTTGAGCCACATCGCCGGGCTTAGCCCCTGCCCCATGGCCGTGGGCGCCACGGGCGACCCGGAAAACGCCCGGACCGTGGGCCGCTGGATCGGCAAAGCCATGCGGGCCGTGGGCGTCAACATGGATTTCGGCCCGGTGCTGGACGTTTTCAGCAACCCGGATAACGCCGTCATCGGCACCCGCTCCTTCGGCCCGGACCCGGAAACGGCTTCCGCCTTTGGCGTGGCCTTTCTGCGGGGCCTGCAATCCGCCGGGGTCATGGCCTGCGGCAAGCATTTCCCCGGCCATGGGGATACGGCGGTGGATTCCCATTTGGCCCTGCCGCTGGTGGAGAAATCCGAACCGGATTTCCGCAGGACCGAGCTGCCCAGCTTCGTTTCCGCCATCCGCGAAGGGATCGAAGCCATCATGACGGCCCACGTGGTGCTGCCCGCCGTGGATTCAGAACGGCTGCCCGCCACCGTATCCAAAAAAATCCTCACCGGCCTTTTGCGGGAGGAATTAGGTTTCCAGGGCATGGTGATCAGCGACGGCATGGAAATGAAAGCCGTGATGGACCTGTACGGCATCGAGGAAGCCACCCTGCGGGCCATCAACGCGGGCTGCGATATGGCGCTGATCTGCCATTCGGCCCGGCAGGCGGCGTCCACCGCCGAATACCTGATGGCGGCGCTTTCGGACGGGCGGCTGAAACCGGAAACATTAGCGGACCGGGTCCGCCGCCTGACGGCGTGGAAGCAAAAAATCCAGCCGCCCATGGGGGATTACGCGGACTTCCAATGCGAGGAAAAGCAGAAGGACTTACGCCGGATCATGGATCAGGCCGTCCGGCTGCTGAACGCGCCGGAAGGACGGCCTTTGCCCCCCATGGGGGAAGGCGCTTTGTTCCTCGGTGTTCCGTCCCGGGCGGCCTCCATCGCGGGAGACGATGCGAACCTGAACGCGGCGGAGTACATGGCGAAAACATTAGGCGGCATCAATGGCGGTATGACAGCCGACGATCGTTCGCTGAAAAGCGCCCGGTGCGCGGTGTTTTTCCTGGGTCCCCATCCCGATCTTGCCGCTGTGCGGCAAAATATTTGCCGGGCGGCGGAATTGGGGGTGCCCGCCGTGGCGGCGTCCCTGTACACGCCCCGATGTCTCCATGATCTGCCGGACAGCGTATGGAAAATCTGCGCCTGGCAGTACGACGCCCTCGCCTTAGACGCCCTGGCGGCGCGTTTCAGCGGCGGGCGAGAAAGAAAGGAAAGCATATGAGCGAAATGATCATCCGGTCCTTCCGTCCGGCGGACGAAGAAGGGCTGCTGAACGTCTGGAATGCCTGCGTGGACGCGGGGGAAGTGCTGTATTATCCTTTGACCAAGGCATACTTTGAACGGAAATTCCTGCGCGGCGACGGGTGCGAAGCGGAAAACCTGCTGATCGCGGAAGCTGATGGGCAAATCGTGGGCTTCATCCACGGCGTGGCCCCGGAGACATTTCCCCTGGCCAAGCCGGGCTGCGCGTACCTCACCTGCGTCATGACCGCCCCGGCGTTCCGGGGCAAGGGCGTGGGCAAGTCCCTGCTTTCCGCCCTGAAAGCCCGGATGAAAGAGCGGGGAGCCCACTCCTTGTACATTTCCAACCTGAATCCCGTGAACTTAGATTGGCGCATCCCCGGCACGCCGGGCCACGACCACAACAACATGCCGGGGCTGGATACCGGCTGCGCGGGCTATGGCTTCTTCCCGGCCCAGGGTTTTGTGGAAAAATACAGGGAAGTGAGCCTGTATATGAACCTCAAAGATTACCGCATGCCGCCGGAGGTACCGGAAATCCAAAGCCGTTTGGCGGCGGAAGGCGTTTATACCGGTCCTTACGATGCTTCCTGGAACTGCGAATTTAACGGCATGTGCGACCGGGTGGGCAGCGATTACTGGCGGGACGTGCTGCGCACCGAAATCGCCGCCTGGAAAAAGGGGGCGCCCAACGCTGACACCCGCTTCTGGGCGGACGGCAAAATGCCCGCAGGTCCCCGGACCATGCTCACCGCCGTACACGATGGGCAGATCGCGGGCTTCACCGGCCCGGTGGACAGGCAGCAGAGCGGCCGGGGCTGGTTCACCGGCATCTGCACGGACCCGCTGTTTGAGCGCCGGGGCATCGCCACCGTGCTGTTCAATCTGTTGATGAAAGCATTTGTCGATGAAGGCGCGGCTTTTACCACCCTGTTCACCGGGACGGACAATCACGCCCAGAAGATATATCTCCGGGCCGGGCTGCGCCCCGTGCGGGAATTCGCCCTGATGGCGCTGGACCTAAAGGAGGAGGAAAAGCAATGAGCAAAACTATTATGGCCGTGGGGGCCCACACCGGCGACGCCCAATTGACATGCGGCATGCTGCTGGCCAAGCATGCCATGAACGGCGACCGCGTGGTGATCGTGGATCTGACCGCCGGGGAACGGGGAACGCCTGCGGGCTGGACCGTATCCGATTTCCGGGATTATAACGCGGAATGCGCCGGAAAATTCGCGAAAAAGCTCGGCGGCGTGTCCGTGGTGCTGGACACCCCGGACGGGGAACTGTATGACACCAAGGAAGAAGAACTGCGCCTTGCGGATTTGATGCGGGAATATCAGGCCAACGCGGTGCTGTACCACTGGAAAAACAGCCTGCACAAGGATCACGAGGCCGCCCATCGCATTACCGACAACGCCATTTTTTACGCTTCCCTGCCCACCTTTGAGCGTCCCCTGCCCCCCGCGCCCATCAAGCGCTTCATGTGCGCCGAAAACTGGGAGGACGAACCGGAGTTTACCCCTTATTACTGGTTCGACGTGACGGAAGCCTTTCCCCTGTGGAAGGAAGCCATCAAGGAGCTGTGGCTTTCGGAGCATTCCACCAGCTTCAAATACCTGCGCTATTACGAGGCATTGAGCGTCGTGCGGGGGGCCCGCATCGGCGTGGATCACGCCACCTGCTTCGGCACGTCTCCCAGCGCCAAACGGCAGAAGCTGGATTTGCTGTGATCTAACGAAAAACGGGAAAGGAGCGGAAAGAAATGGCGGCAAAAGGATCAGTGATCGGGCTTGCGGCCCACGTGGACGCGGGAAAAACCACCCTGTCCGAATCGCTGCTGTTTCTTTCCGGCGTGGTGCGCAAACAGGGCCGGGTGGACCACGGCGATACCTTCCTGGACACGGAGCGTATGGAAAAAGAGCGGGGCATCACCATCTTTTCCAAGCAGGCGGTATTAACGTACCAAAAGAAGGAAATCACCCTGATGGACACCCCCGGCCACACGGATTTTTCCGGGGAAACCGAGCGGGTGATGGGGGTGCTGGATGCCTGCGTGCTGGTGATCAGCGCCATCGACGGGGTGCAGAGCCACACCCGCACTTTATGGAAGCTGCTGGAACGCTTCGATGTTCCCGTATTTCTGTTCGTAAACAAAATGGACCGCTTCCAAGGGGATAAAAACGCTTTGCTGGCCGGGCTGCAAAAACAGCTTTCCGACAATATCGTGGATTTTACCGACAGGGATGATGAAAAGATCGCCCTGTGCGACGAAGTGGCCCTGGATTTTTATTTGAAGGAGGGCAAAGTCCCCGATTACCGGATACAGCAATTGATCCGGAAGCGGCGGCTTTTTCCCTGCTATTTCGGCTCCGCCCTGCGCAACGAGGGCGTAGAAGCGCTGCTTTCCGCCCTTTCCGCTTTCGACCCGGAAAAGGAATATTCGGCGGAATTTGGGGCGCGGGTGTATAAAGTGGCCCGCGATCCCCAAGGAGCCCGGCTCACCTTCCTGAAAGTCACCGGCGGCGTGCTCAGGGTGCGGGATTTGCTGTCCCTCAAGGATGAAAATGGCGAAACCCTGTGGGCGGAAAAGGCGGCGGAGCTGCGCCAGTATTCGGGGGCGAAGTATGCCCCCGTGCAGCAGGCGGAGGCGGGCAGCCTGTGCTGCGTGGTGGGCCTTAGCAAAACGGCCCCCGGCGACGGCTTGGGCGCGGAAAAAGCGGGGAAGGAAGCGTATATTCAGCCCTGCTATTCCTGCCGTTTGAAAATTCTGGATCAGACGAACATCCACCACGCCTTGGATTACCTGCGCACATTGGAAGAAGAAGAACCCCTCATGCGGGTGGAGTACATCGAGCAGAAGCGGGAAATACATATCCAGTCCATGGGCGACGTGTATTTGGAGGTGCTCAAGCGCCAGTGCAAGGACCGCTTCGGTATGGACGTGGACTTCACTGATGAAAGCGTGCTGTACCGGGAAACCATCGCCGCCCCGGTGGAGGGCGTGGGCCATTATGAGCCTCTGCGCCACTACGCCGAAGTGCATTTGCTTTTGGCCCCCGGCAAACGGGGCAGCGGCATGGTTTTTTCCTCCGCTGTGTCCCTGGACGATTTGGCGGTGAACTGGCAGCGCCTGATCATGACCCATTTAAGGGAAAAGGTGCACGTGGGGGTACTCACCGGTTCCCCCATCACCGATATGAAAATCACCCTCATTGCAGGGAAAGCCCACCTGAAGCATACCGAAGGGGGCGATTTCCGTCAGGCTACTTACCGGGCCATCCGCCAGGGGCTGATGAAAGCGGAAAGCGTGCTGCTGGAGCCTTATTTGAACTTAGAATTGACCCTGCCCGAAGAAAACCTGGGCCGGGCCATGACCGACCTGACCGCCATGGGCGGGGAATTTGATGCCCCGGTAGCGGGAGCGGACGGGCTGCTGATCCTGCGCGCCCTGGCTCCCGCCTCCCAGTGCGCGGCTTATGGTAAACAAGTAAGTATATATACCAAGGGCCAAGGGCACATGGCGGCGGAATTTGCCGCATACCTGCCCTGCGCCAACGCGGATCAGGTGATCAAAGAACGGGCTTACGATCCAAGAGCCGATCTGTACAATTCCCCCGATTCCATCTTCTGTTCCCACGGGGCGGGGTTCGAGGTGCCTTGGGATCAGGTGGATTCTTACGCCCATCTGCCCTTATTGAAGGAAATCCGAGAGCAGGCGGTCAGGGATGCGGAAGCCATGCCCAAAGCGCCGGTCCGCTACCAGGGCACGGCCAAGGAAGACGAGGAGCTGATGGCGATTTTCGAGCGCACTTATGGCCCCGTGAAATCCCGCCAGTTATTCGCGCCCGTCAAGCCCGCGGTTTCTTCCAGCGCCACTCCCGCCGCCCCCGGTGTATCTCCCCAGCGGGAAATTTTGCTGGTGGACGGTTATAATATTATTTTCGCCTGGGAGGAATTAAAGGCGCTGAGCAAAAACAGCCTCCAGGCCGCCCGGCAGCAGCTCATGGACATCCTATGCAATTACAGCGGCGTCACGGGCAGGGACGTGATTTTGGTCTTCGACGCCTACCGGGTGCCGGGCAACGCGGGATCGGTGGAAAAATACCTGAATATTTTTGTGTGCTATACCAAGGAAGCCCAGACCGCCGACGCCTTCATCGAAAAGACCACCTACGAGGCCAAAGGCGCTGCCCGCATCCGGGTCGCCACCTCCGACGGGCCGGAGCAGACCATCGTGCTGGGCAACCGCGCCCTGCGGGTGTCCGCCAGGGAATTTGAACGGGAAGTAGAGGGTGTGCAGGGCAGCATCGCCGCTTTTCTGGAAAAAAACAATCGCCTCCATACTGCTCCCGCCCTGGAAACAGCTTATAAAGCTGCCTGGAAGCAGAAGAAGCAGGAGGAGGCGGAAAAACCGTGAAGCGGGAATTGGACTTTTGCCAGCTTGCGGAGCGAAGCATCAGCAAAAAGTACCGGAAAGAAATCTGGAACCCCTTCATCGCGGCGGTGAAGCGCTATGAGCTGGTGGAGCCGGGGGACAAAATCGCCGTGTGCGTGTCCGGCGGCAAGGATTCCATGCTGCTGGCGAAGCTGATGCAGATGCTGCAAAGGTACACGGAAACGCCCTTTGAGCTGGTCTTTCTCATGATGGACCCCGGATACGCCCCGGAAAACAGGCAATTGATCGCGGAAAACGCCGCCCTGCTCCGCATCCCCCTGCACATATTTGAAACCGACGTTTTCCAGGTGGCCAACAGCGCCGGGAAAAACCCCTGTTACCTGTGCGCCCGCATGCGCCGGGGCCATTTATACAGCGAGGCCCGGAAGCTGGGCTGCAACAAGATCGCCTTAGGCCATCATTTCAGCGACGTGATCGAAACCACCGTCATGGGCATGTTTTACGGGGCCCAGCTCCAGGCCATGCTGCCCAAGCTGCACAGCGACAACTACCCCGGCATGGCCCTGATCCGACCCCTGTACTGCGTGCATGAGGACGATATTTTAGCCTGGCAGCGCTATAACCATTTGCATTTCATTCAGTGTGCCTGCTGCTTTACCGAGCGCGGCGAAAAGGACGAGCACGCGGGCAAACGCAAGGAAATCAAGGAACTGATCAGGCAGCTCAAGCGCCAGCATCCCGACATTGAAAAAAGCATTTTCGCCAGCCTGCACAACCTGTGCTTAGACACCTTCCCCAGCTATAAACACGAGGGAGAGGTGCACACATTTTTAGAACGGTACAATGCGATAGAAAAAAAGGAGGCCGTACCCATGCTTCGTATCGCCATGCTCAGCAAATGGCACGTACACGCCGATAACTATGCCAAGTTCATCCAGGATCAGCCCGACGCGCAAATCACCTGCGTGTGGGATGAAGACCCCGCCCGGGGAAAAGCCTGGGGGGAAAAGCTGAACGTGCCCTTCGTCCCGGACCTTGCCGTCCTGCTGTCCCGGCCCGATGTGGACGCGGTGATCATCGATTCCCCTACCAGCATGCACAGGGAATTGATGGTCAAAGCCGCCCAGGCCGGAAAGCACATTTTCACTGAAAAATGTATGTGCCTGACCGTCGCGGACTGCGACGAGGTGATCCGCGCCGTGGAGGATGCGGGGGTGATTTTCACCATCAGCTTCCCCCAGCGCGCCCGGGGCCGCAGCCTGTTCGTGAAAAAGTGCGTGGAAGATGGCACCCTGGGCGACGTGACCATGCTGCGCACCCGCACCAGCCACAACGGAGCCACGGCGGGCTGGCTGCCGGATTACTGGTTCGATCCCGAAACCACCGGCGGCGGGGCCATGATGGATTTGGGCGCTCATCCCATGTACCTGGCCCGCTGGATCTTAGGAAAACCGGTGCGCATTTCCTCCCTGTTCAATACCCGCACAGGGTACGCGGTGGAGGATAACGCGGTGTGCTCCATCGAATTTGAAAACAAGGCCATCGCCGTGGCGGAAACCAGCCTGATTTCGGGCCTGAATCCCGAAACGTTGGAGGTGTACGGCACCAAAGGCGTGCTGATTTGCTTTGACGATACAGTGAGACTGCGTACCGTGGATTCCACGGACTGGACGGAGATCACGCCCCCGGCGGGAGAACCCCTGCCCCTGCGCCAATTCCTGGACAGCGTGCTGTACGGCAAGCCCGTCCAATACGGTCTTAAGGAGGGCCGGGAGCTGACGGAGCTCATGGAAGCGGCCTACCGTTCCCATCGGGAGCACAGGGAAATCACCTTTTGACCCGGACACTCCCCCGCGGAGGTTATTGCAATGGAGAACCAGGTCAAGGTAACAAAAGCAGCTGAAATCCCCAGGGCGGCAGCCCTGGCGGAACGGTGCGCGGCGTCCGCGAAGGACGCATCTCCTATCTGTCCTCTGATCTGTGAAGAACTGCTGCTGCGCCTGCTGAACATGGGCTGCCGCGAAATCACCGTGTCTTTGAAGGGGCGCTTGTTCAGGTATGTGGAGATCAGCGCGGCGGGCGAGCGGGCGGATGCGTTCCAACCGGCCCCGGAAACGGAAGGGGACAGGATCGGCGCGCAGTTAAACGATTGCCTGCTGGAACAGTACGCGGATCATTTCACTTTCCGGTATCGGAAAGGCGTGAATCTATACAGGATATACGCCGGAAAACGGGACGAGATGGACCTGACGGAAGAAATCTACGGCTTTTATCAGGCTGCCGGTCCGGAAAAAAACCAAAAACCCATGGCGGCGCTGCGGCATATCGCGGGCAGGCATAAGGGCTTTGTTGCGCTTTCGCTGTCCATCCTGCTCATGCGGCATTTAGCGGCGCTGATGCTGCCCGTATTCGTTTCCAATATCATCAATCTGGTGACGGAAACCGGCGTGTTCTTTACCTGGCCCGTGATCGCGAACATTTTGATGTCCGTGATCGCCCTTGCGGTAAACCTGATCTGCTTCTGGCTGGACAGCCGCTGCTACCGCCGGTTCGCAAGGGCTGTGGAGGCGGGCTTCCGCATGGCGCTGGTGCAAAAACTACAGGTGCTTTCCATGAAGTACCACCAGGGCGCGAAATCCGGCGCGGTGCTTTCCAAGCTCATTTCCGACGTACAGTTCATTGAAGCGCTGATCTATGACCGGCTGGTGGAAGTGCTGGTGCTGTGCGAGGACGTATTGTTCATCATCGTCGTGGCGCTGCTGAAATTCCCCCTGATGCTGGCGTTTTATATGGCGGTCGTTCCCGCCGCGGTGCTTCTGCTGCGCCGCTTTTCCGGCCCCTTGCAGGACAAGCGCGCGGCCATGCGGAAGCAGAACGAGCAGGTGAACGCCGCCATCAAGGAAATGCTGGAAATGGAGAGCCTCACCCGCGCCCACGGCCTGGGCAGAACGGAATACAGGGGCATCCTCAAACGGGTGCGGGTTGCGCAACGGGCTTCCGTTTCCTATGACCGGCAGACCGTGGGCCTCAACAACGTCACCTTTGGCGGCTTCCAGGGCCTGCGTCTCCTTTCCCTCTGCTTCGCCGCGTTACTTACGGCGGCGGGCCGCATCGACGTGGGCACGTTGGTGCTGTTTCAGTCCATCTTTGAACTGATCATCGGCAACGTGCAGCGCATGCTGGACGCCGTGCCCATGATCACCCAGGGCTACGACAGCCTGAAAAGCGTCAACGAAATCCTGTACGCGGATGACGTGGAGCAGAACGGAACGCAGCTGCTGCCCAGTCCCGCGCGGGGAGAAATCCAATTCAGCCGCGTTTCCTTCGGCTATGATCCCGGCAAGGAACCGGTTCTCGATGACATCAGCTTTACTGTGCCCGCCGGCGGAAGCGTCGCCTTTGTGGGAAAGTCCGGCGAAGGGAAAACCACGCTGCTGAACCTGATTTTGGGCCTGTACAGCGTGCAGCGGGGCGAAATCCTGATCGACGGCGTGAACTTGGACGCCTTGGAAAAAGCCGCGTACCGCCGCCATATCGCCGTGGTGCCCCAGCATACGGCGCTGTTTTCCGGAACGCTTTGGGATAATCTGGTCTACGGCCTGGGGTACGTCAGCGCCGAAAGCGTCATGGACGTGATCCGCCGGGTGGGGCTCCAGGATTTGGTGGCATCCCTGCCGGAGGGGCTGCATACCCAAATCCAGGAAAACGGAAGCAATCTTTCCGGCGGACAGCGCCAGCGCATCGCCATCGCCCGGGCCCTGCTTCGGAACCCGAAAATCATCCTGCTGGACGAAGCCACCAGCGCCCTAGACGCTGACAGTGAACGGCAGGCACAGGCGGCCATCGACGCCATGATGGGCCGCTGCACCGTGGTCATGGTGGCCCACCGGCTTTCCACCCTGCGCCGGTCGGACGCTGTTTACAGGCTCGATCAAGGAAAGCTCCGCCGCTATGAAAACTTTGATCAGGTCATCCGCGATATGGAAGGAGAAAACAAAGCGTGATCGACAGGAAACACGCCCAAGCGGCGTTTCAGGCGTACACGGCCCAATATGATTTGAATAACGGCATGATCCGGCATAAGGTGGAGCATACCTTTCGGGTGGCCGGGAACTGCGAGCGCATCGCGGAAAGCCTCGGCATGCAAGGCGGGGACGTAACGTTTGCGTGGTTTTTGGGATTGCTCCACGATATCGGGCGCTTTGAGCAGGTGCGCAGGTTTGGCACATTCATCGATTCCGTGTCCGTGGATCACGCGGAATTCGGCGCGGATCTGCTGTTCCGGGAAAACCTGATCGGTGAATTTGCCTGTGAAGGTTTTCCGGAGGAAGATCAGGCCCTTTTGGAAACATCCATCCGGCAGCACAACAAGCTGACCCTGCCCGAAACCTTGGATGAACGCACCCGTCGCTTCTGCGACCTCATCCGGGACGCGGACAAGGCGGACATCTTCCGCGTGGTGGCGGAGCTGCCCTTTGAGGAACGCATCGGAACGAGCAAGGCGCTGTTTCAGGAGGGAGAGGAAGCCAGCGAAGCGGTGATGGACTGCGCGCGGGAGCATCGGTGCGTGCCCCGGGCCATCCGAAAGACCCGCTTTGAGGGGAGTATTTCCCACTGCTGCTTAGCCTTTGAACTGGTATTCCCGGAGACCCGGCGCATCGTCCGGGAACAGGGGTATTTGAACCGCCTGCTGTCTGAGTGCGGCATGAGCAAAAAGGAACGGGAACAGCTGCGCACTGTGCGGCGTGAAATCGAAGCCGCCTTTGGAAAACCTTTGGAAGAAGCGTAACCGGAAGGAGAGCATCAAATGATACTTGCGTTATACGGCGCGGGGGCCATGGGCCGCGAGTTCAAGTATATGGCGGATGAAAGCGGAAAATGGCCGGAAATCGTGTTCATCGACGACCGCGCGGAAACGGAGCTGCTTTTGGGCTGCCCCGTTTATCGGTTCCAGCAGTTCCGCGCCCGTTTTTCCCCGGCGGACGTGCGCTTTGTGGTGGCCATCGGGGAACCGAAGTTCCGGCGGGAAGCCTTTGAACGAATGAACCGGGCGGGGTATACGGGGGGCGTGATCGTTCATCCCTCCGCGTATATCAGCCCGGACGCAACTGTCGGGGAAGGAACGGCAATTTGCCACGGCGCGTTTATCGGTTCCCAGGCCCGGATCGGCAAAAACTGCTACCTTTCCAGAAACGCCTCCGTGGGCCACGACGCCGCGGTGGGCGACCATACACGATTGGGCGTCAATGCCTTTATCGGCGGCCATGCCGTGATCGGCGAAAACGCCTTTATCGGCGCGGGGGCGCTGCTGCGGGATCGGGTCCGGTTCGGTTCTGCCAGCGTGGCGGCGCTGGGGGCCGCCGTGTTCGACGACGTGCCCGACGGCGTCACGGTGATCGGCAATCCCGCCCGCATCGCGGGGGACGGCGCGGGGAACGCCGTTTTCGCGCCCAGCAAAAAGCTGGAGGAAAGCAAGGACCAGGCGGAGGAAAAGAGCGTGCCGGAACAGTATTGGGAGGTATTTTCCGGCTGCTTTGAAGGGATCGAATTCAACCCCGTCACCTTCAAATACCACGACGCGGGCTGGGATTCCGTGGCCCATATGGCGCTGATCAGCAAGCTGGAGGAGGCTTTCCGCGTTTCCTTCAAGGGCCGGGAGGCCATGAAGCTGAAATCCTACGGCGAGGGGCTGAACCTGATCAAAACCAAACTGGAACAGACGAACGGAGGGCAGAAACCGTGAACAGGCTTTGGGATTTCGGCGCGTTCGGCAAAAAGGCGGCGCTGATCGACGATACCGGCGTCACCGTGCGTTATGACGAGCTGGAAGCGCTGCAAAATCAGCTCTCCGAAATCGTGGGGTCCGGAGAACTGACGCTGATGCTGTGCGAAAACAGCATCGGCGCGCTGGCGGGCTTTGCCGCGCTGCTCAACGGCGGCCACCCCATGATGCCGCTGTCGGCGGCGCTGCCCCAGGATATGTGCAGGCAGATCATGAATACCTACCGCCCCGGCCTGGTCTTCGCCCCCAAGGCCCTGCGAAGCGAATGCGCGCACATGCGGGAAATCCAGGAAATCGACGATTATATCCTGTTCCGCACAAATTACGCCGAAAGCTATCCGCTCCATCCGGCCTTGGCCCTGCTGCTGACCACCTCCGGCTCCACGGGGTCGGTGAAATTCGTGCGCCAGTCCTGGGACAATCTGCGCGTCAACGCCCGCCTGATCGCGGATTATCTGGGCATCACCGACGCGGAGCGCACCATCACCGCCCTGCCCCTGAACTATACCTACGGGCTTTCCATTTTCAGCGCCAATCTGCTGAAGGGCGGGGCCATGATCGTGACCCGCCAGGGCGTGATGGACGAAGAATTTTGGGATTTATTTGAAAACGAGCGCGTGACCGCTTTCCACGGCGTGCCCAACACCTACGAGATGCTGCACCGGCTGGATTTCTTCTGCGAGGATTTCCCCGACCTAAAGCTCCTGACCCAGGCCGGGGGCAAGCTGAACCGGAACCTGCATGCGTATTATGCCCAGTACGCCAGGGATTACGGCAAGCGCTTCATCGTCATGTATGGGCAGAGCGAAGCCACGGCGGCCATCAGCTACCTGCCCGCCGAAAAGGCGCTGGAAAAGCCCGGTTCCGTGGGGATCACCGTGCCGGGCGGGGAAATAGAATTGATTGACGAAGAAGGAAACCTGAGCCAAGCGGCCCACGTTCCCGGCGAACTGGTCTACCGCGGGGAAAACGTGGCCCTGGGCTACGCTTCCTGCGGGGATGATCTTGCGCGGGGTGACGACTGGCACGGCACGCTTCGCACCGGCGATATCGCCCAGCGGGATGAAGACGGTTTCCTGTATATCACCGGGCGCATCAAGCGCTTTCTCAAGGTGGCGGGCCACCGGATCAGCCTGGATGAAATTGATGAAAAAATCATGAATGAAATCCACGTCCGGTGCGTCAGCTCGGGCGTGGACGATCATCTGGTGATATTCGTCTTGAGCGAGGAAGACAAAAACGCCGTCCGGGATTTCGTTCGGGAAAAGATCAGCGCGGTGCGCCCGGCATTTCAGGTGGCCGTTATCGACGCTTTCCCCACCAACGAGGCCGGAAAAATCCTGTACGGCGCGCTGCTTGAAACGGCAAAGGGGCTGATCGGCTGATGCTTTACGCCTCGTGTTGAACGATCAGCTTATGCAGCTCATCCAACACCTGCCCCACCGGATACCCCGCCTTTTTGGCTGCGTCCTCCAAGGTGGCGGTGCGGATGAGCATTTTGCCGATGGGATTGTTGATGATTTTGAAGCGGCCGTCCATCTGGATCAGCGTGTCCGGCAGCCAGGGATAGACGGCTAAAATATCCTTGAGCTTGGTTTGTTCGTTGATTTCCATTCCTTTTTCCCTTTCATTCGTCGTAATCGTCCAGAAAAGATATTTCTTTCCCCTTGTATTTCCACCCCGCCATGGTATCCAATTGCACATTATGAATGCTGCCGAAAATGTTCTGCTCCACTACGGGGTTTTCTTTGTGCAGCTTTTGAATCAGGCGCTTGATTTCCAGGCGCTTGCTTTCATGTTCGCCCGTTTCGGTCCCTTCGGTGAACCGGCAGGCGCACTGGATGAAGGCAAGGCCCATGGCGTCCTTCCAGGCGATGATGTCCTGCTCCCGCACCATGTACATCGGGCGGATCAGCTCCATGCCGGGGAAGTTTTTGGCCCGCAGTTTGGGGGGCATGGCCTGCATCTGCCCTCCGTACAGCATGCTGATCAGCACGGTTTCGATCACGTCGTCAAAATGGTGGCCCAGGGCGATCTTATTGCAGCCCAGGGCCTGAGCCTTGCCGTACAGGCAGCCCCGCCGCATGCGGGCGCACAGGAAGCAGGGATGCTTTTCCTGGCTCGCGGAGGCTTCAAAAATGTCGCTTTCAAACAGGGTATAGGGGATTTCCAGCAGCTTTGCGTTGCTTTCCACCTTTTCCCGGTTTTCGGGAGCGTAGCCGGGGTCCATAATAAGATAAACGGCCTCGAAGGGCACTTCCGAATGCCGGTGCAGAAGCTGCACCAGCTTTGCCAGCAGCATGGAGTCCTTTCCCCCGGAAATGCACACGGCGATCCTGTCCCCCGCCTGAATCAGCCGGTAGCGCTTCACTGCCCGGCAGAAGGGCTGCCACAGGGTTTCCCGGTATTCCGTCAGGATGCTTCTTTCCAGGCGCTGGATATAGGTAAACTCCCGTCCCACCGTGCCGCCCCCCTTTCTCAAAGCGCTTTCATTATAGGCACTTTCTATTTTTCCGTCAAGACGGAACAACGGCGGCGCGTACACATCAAATCGATGGAAAAACGCCAGCCAGCCGATCGCGCGAAATATGGGGAACGCGTTACAGTTTATCCTCTTCCAGCCGATGGATTTTTCTCCTGAGAAGGACGCCCTGCAAAAGCAAAGTCAGCAAAAGCAAGCCGCACACTCCCCCAAGCGCGAAGATCAAAACAGATGGCTGTTCTTTATCCTGTTTCGCCGTATCGGCCGCAATGGCAGATACCGCCGGTTTTTCCACGGTCAGTTGGATAGGCAGAGAGAAGGAAACAGGATTTCCGTCGCTGTCCTCCCCCTCCACGGTGAGCGTTCCCTGAAAATCGCCGGATACGTCTTTGCCGGGAACGAGGGTGATTTGCGCCTGCCGGGTTTCGCCGGGGGCGATGGTGCCCACCAGCACGCTTTGCCGGTCCGTAATGCCAGGCAGGGACAGCGTAGCCAGCACGTTGACGACATCCGCCCTGCCCATGTTCATGAGGGGCAGGGACAGGGTGACGGAATCCCCGGCGATGACGCTGGAAGCCATTTTCAGCCCGCCCTGCTCCAATCGGATTTCCTGTTTGACCGGCACCGTATAGCTCTCCGTTTGAGAAACATTCTGCCCCAAGGCAGTCCAGCTCAGATCGAATTTCAAGCTGTGGCGGGCAACGGACGCTTTCCCCAGCACAGCCACGGGGTATTCCACCTGAACGCTTTCGCCGGGGGCGAGATCGGGCAGATACAGCACATCCACCTCCCGGGGAATGATCTCTCCGGTCGGGTCGGTGATATGCAGGACGGGCTGCTCATAGGCGACGGTCCGGCAGGGATTGGTCAGGGTAAAGCGGATGAAGCCGTCCTCTCCCACGTTCAAATCCGCTTCAATATCCGTGATGGCCATGCGGAGGGTTTCCCGGGTTGGCGCGCCGTCCCGGATGCGGAGGGTGTACGGAATGTCCGTTTTCAACGTTTTCCCGGACTTTGCCTGCCCCGTGATGCGGATCACGCAGGGATAATCGCCGTTTTCCCTGTCCGGGTACAATTCCAGGTTCAGCCGCACCGCGTACAGGCCGATTTCGCCCCGCGATGTTTTCACGGACATGGTTTGCGGCTTGAAGGGAGAAATGCTTTCGTCCGGCATGATCAGTTCCGTTTCGATTTGTCCCGCCGCCTGATCTGACAGAATGGGCAGCACCAGGGACAGCACGTTATTGGATATTTTCGGTTCGTACCCTTGCAGCCAGGAGCGGTTCATGCCCTGCAAAACCCGGCGCTGGTCGATTTCAAAATCGGCCTTTTCCTCTGCCTGCGCGGCGAAAACGGGCAGCAGAAACAATGCGGCCAATAATACCGCGAATCTGTATTTCCTATTCATGTTTTTCCTTTCTTAAAAGAGTTGAGAGTGGAGAGTGGAGAGTTGAGATATATATGGTTCAGCAATGAGTGTCTCCATTGTTTTCAAAGCAATATAAATCTCAACTCTCCACTCTCCACTCTCGTCTTACAGTTCCCTGATATTCTCAACCACGCTTTTGCTCAACACTTGCCGCAGCCGCGCCTTCACGCCCATCATGCAGCACAGGGCGCACAGCGCCGCCAGGACGGCCATCATCGGAAGCGTCACGATGGCATGGCGGAACGTCAAAAAGTAATTGTACGCGAGCGTGCCCATGAGGATATACAAGCCCAGCGCCAGCAGCAGTCCCGCGGCAGTGGTCACGATCATGGGCAGGCGATAGCAGCCCAGCAGGGCGCTTTCGTCCGCGCCCACTGCCCGGAGGGTGCCGATCATGCGCTGGTCCGCCCGGATGCGGCGGCTTGCGCTGCTGACTTGCATGGACACGGCCACCGCGAAGAACAGGATGATCACGCCTAAAAAGACCAGCTCGGTCTGCCGCTGCCGCCGGGCGTTTTCCCGGGCGTTTGCCATGCGGTTCTTTACCTCCATCCCGGCCCGGGCGGCGATGGTTTCCAGGCGGCGCTGGATGGCCTCTTCCGTCGCCTGATCCACCTCACCCGTCAAGGTGATGTTGACATAGGTGGGCTGGGTGGGCGCAAAGCCCAGGGCCCGCAGGCCCATTTCCGTAGTGATCAGGCACAGGCCGTTGCTGCCCAGGGGCGCGCTTTCCAGCACCGCGCCGACCGCAGGGAAAGCCCGGTCCGCATGCAGGTTTCGGTAGGCTTGCTCCATGGCTTCCAGCTCCGCCGGGGTATAGAGCGCGGAGCCGCGGTCCATGAGCCTGTTATCGGCCTCCCTCAGCGCCTGGAGCAGGGACAGGGATTGCCTGGCCCTGAAATAATCGTTGACGGCCATGCCTTTCAGTTTGGCGTCCGGGCGGTACTTTCCAAAATCCGCCCCGGCGGTGTTGCCCACGGTTTCTCCGTGCTCTACCGTTTCCCAATAGCCCAGCGACGGGGCGTAGACCAGCACCTCCTGCCCCGCGTCCAGGGCGGCGATATGGATGCTTCCCGCCACGACGCCCTTTTGCCATTCCGGGTCGCTCACGTCGACCACTTCGATGGTCAGGGGGATCAGCTTGCCCGTGACGCCGTAGCCCCGCTGCGCCGCCTGCATCTCCTGAAAGGTTTTCGCGTTCCAGGCGCGGTATTCATCCGTTAAATCGGTTACTTGATCTTCCGTGTCCTCCAACAGATAAGCCAAAGAATTGGTGAAGATAAAGGGCATGACCGCGTTAAAAAAGTCGTAATGAAGCGCAGATTCGTCATTCGCGCTGAGCCCGGCAACGAGCCGCTCCTCCGTATAGTAATCCCGGAGGTATTGGGGCACCGTATCCTCATTCAGTTCCAGCAGGATTTCCGCCGTTGTTTCCACCGTGACGGACTGCACGTTTTCAATGGCGCGGATCTGTTGAAGGTCCTGCTCCGTCAGCACGTTTTCCTTGGCCGCCTGATTGGCAAAAGGCAGCATGTACGACGAATGAAAGACGTAGTGCCCGTTGACGGGCTGGATATAAAAATCGTAGGCGGGCTGATACTCCTCTTGATACAGAAACGCATCCGTCTCGATGGCGGTCAGCAGCAGCGTCATCGCCACCATGGCCGACGCGCCTGCCTGACGCAGGGGATGCAGCCGGGTTTGGCGGCTGGCAATGAGGCGCGTGGCCTGGAACTGCTTTTTGCTTTGGAAGCGCTTGGCTTTGCGCAGCATCCCCGTATCCCGCAGCACGCCCATGGGCGTCTGCTGGCTGGCCCGTCGAAGGGGAAGCCGGGAGGATAGGAACACGCACAGGGCGCTGAGCGCCGCCACCGGCACAAGCAGCCAGCCGTTCAGGCGGAACAGGATGGCCCCTTCCGCGAACAGGGAAATGATCCAAACGGTGACGATGCCGAGGCCGATGCCCAGGGGAAGGGCGACGAGGCACAAAAGCCACCCGTCCCGCCCGAACAGCCGCCGGATCTGCCGCCGGGTAGCGCCTACGGCCCGGAGCATGCCGATTTCCTCCGTCTTTTGGGCCAGCATGCTTTCCATGGCGCTGGAAATGCCGATGCCGCAGGCCAGCAGCAGCGCCCCGCCCATGATCCACCAGACCATGGATTGCCCGGCGTATTGAATGGTGTCCTCCATCGCCGGGTCGTACCATGTAGCCTGACCGGTGGAACGGCTGACCGCGATCATGCTATAGCCCCATTCTTCGTAGGCGTCGGAATGAGTGAACCGGTCATAGGTGACCAGGGCTGCGTAAGTAAATACCCGGTGAACGGCGGGGTCGCCCGTCTGAAAGGGCGCGTCCTGGGGATATACCAGGGCGTTGGGCCATTCGGGGGTGCCGTGGCTTGTGAACATGGAGCCGTAGCTTTCCATATAGGGGGATTGATCGGAAAGCACGCCCACCAGGGTATAGGTCCTTTCCTCCGGCAGTCCTTCCACGGGCCGCATGGTCCAGGTGACTTGATCGCCCACCCCGATGTCCAGGCGCAGCTGGGCCAGGGCGGTTTCCTCCAGGGCGATTTCGCCGGGGGCTTCCGGCAGCCTGCCCTCCAAACACTTTCTCGGCAGCAGGGACAAGGCTTCCTCGTCGTAATACCCCACGTACTGCCCCGTTTTGTCGATCTGGGCGGTGACAAACACTTTTCCCGTTCGGGTAAACCATCCGCTGCTTTTCACGGTTTCGTCCGATACGTCTCCGCGGTTCAGGAGAAAAGCGTCGATGTAACCCACCCGGTCAATGATTTTCTGCTGGTTCGCCATGACCGTGCCGTAAGCCCCCAGCACTGCCGCCGTACACAGATATACCGCAAGGAAGATGCCGACGGCCAGGCTGAGATAGGCTTTTTTGTTGGCTTTCAGACTGGCCCGCGCCACCTGGTTCATGGTGAGACGCTTCATATGGACGCCTCCCCGTTGCTTTCGTCCGCAGCCTCAATCGGCGCGGCTCCGCACTGCGGAGACCGCTTGTTTCGGCTGATCTCAGATTCGATGATATTTCCGCCACTGGCGGTCATCGAATCTTCGTCCCCGCTGTCGTCGGCAACCATGCCATCTTCCAGGCGGATGATGCGCTCAGCCTGCTCCGCTACGCCTAAATCATGGGTCACCAGGATCATGGTGATGCCCAATTCCTGGCTGACTGTGCGCATGAGGGTCAATACCTCCCGCCCTGTCTTTCCGTCCAAGTTGCCAGTGGGCTCGTCTGCAAAGAGGATGGCGGGCTTATTCGCCAGAGCCCGTGCGATGCACACCCGCTGCTGCTGGCCACCGCTCATAGCCCCCGGTAAATGGGACAGCCGGTCACCGATACCAAGGATTTCGATCAATCGGTTCAGGTGATTTTCGTCCGGCTTGCGGCTGTCCAGCATCACCGGCAGCAGGATATTTTCCTGGGCGGTCAGCTCCCGCACCAGGTTATAGCTCTGGAACACAAAGCCGAACCGCCGTCTGCGCAATACAGAGAGCTGGTTGTCGTTGTATTTGGAAAGGTCGTTGTCCTGGTAGATGACCTTGCCGGACGTAGGCCGGTCCAGACCGGACAGCATATGCAGCAGGGTGGATTTGCCGCTGCCACTCTTGCCCGTAACGGCGGTAAAGGAGCCCTGGGCAAAGCTCAGGTTCACGTTTTGCAGGGCGTGCACCGGCGCGCCGCCGCTCTGGTAGGTTTTCGTCAGGCTTTCGCAGCGTAAGATTTCCATGGGTCATTCCTCCTTCTGACAATATCCTGCCAGACCAACCTTACTTTCAGGTGACTTTTACCTTACGATTTCGTAAGGTAAGGGGACGAAAGATTTGCGGGGGAACCGCTTTTGAGTCAAAAGCGGTTCCCCCGCGCCCCTTCCGAAAACCATCTTTATGATTTCGTGAGATTCAGGATGGGGATGGAAATGCTGAATTTCAATCCTTCTTTCGTATTCTCTGCTGAAATATGCCCATGGTGACGATAGATGATTTCCTTCACGATAGCCAGGCCCAGGCCCGCGCCGTTTTGCTTCTGCCCTTCCGCACGATAAAAGCGTTCAAATAAATGAGGCAAATCCTTTTCAGGCACCCCGCCGCCGTCGTCCTCCATAGCGCAGAAGAAAGCCCGGTCGGTCTGCTCTATCCGGACGGTGATTTTTCCGTCTGCCGCCGTATGCTCGCAGGCGTTTTTCAGCAGGTTCAGGAAGGCTTCGGACAGCCATTTTTCATCGCATCGGATCGTTGCGTCGCCCGTCAGCGTTAGCTGTTTTTCAGGCCATAAGGGACGCAGCCGGTTCCACACGTTTTCGATCAGCGGACGAACCGCGTGCTCCGCAAACGTGAATTCATACCCGTCCGCGCACAGCTTTTCCAATCGCAAAAGGCTTCCGATCAGCGTTTCCATCCGTTCGATCTGGCTGATTTCCTGTTCCATATGGGCGCTTTCGTCCATTTCCACAAAAAGCCGCAGGGAAGCAAGCGGCGTTTTCAGCTGGTGTGAAATATCCGCCGTCAAATCACTGGTACGCCTTGCCTCCAGCTGATAGCGCTCTTTTTCCACTTCGATGCGGTTTTCCATTTCGGCGGCGGCATTTTCCACCGGGGCGAGGGCGTCCTCCCTGAGCGAAAAGGACAAGGGTTTTCCCCGTCCCGCCAGACAATCTTCCATTTGCTCTGCCAGCTTTTCCAGCCGCTTCTTCTGGCAAAGCAGGCGAACCGCCAACACAGCCGCGACGACCGCCAGCACCCCGCTGATCACATATCCGACCATTGATACCCCACTCCCCGCACGGTGCGGATGTGATCCGCGCCTACCTTTTCCCGAAGCCTGCTCATGTGAACGGACAGGGTGTTGTCGTCAATGAATTTTCCTCCG
>JAFXSH010000144.1 GCA_017525805.1 Clostridia bacterium
CATCGCCCGCACCCTTGCCATGGATCCGGACATCATCCTGCTGGACGAGCCAACCAGCGCCCTGGACCCCACCATGGTGGGCGAAGTGCAGGCGGTCATCCGCGACCTTTCTAAAACCGGCAAAACCTTGATGATCGTGACCCATGAAATGAACTTCGCCCGCGCCATTTCCAACCGGGTCTTCTACATGGACGAGGGCGGCATTTACGAGGACGGCACCCCGGAGCAGATTTTCGACCATCCCCAAAGGGAAAACACCCGCCGGTTCATCCGAAAGCTCAAGGTGCTGGAACTGAACATAGAAAACAAAGACTACGACTTCTTAGGCATGGCGGGCGAAATCGAGCAATATTGCAATAAAAATCAAATCCCCTACAAAATGGCCCACCGCGTCCGCCTGGCCTTTGAAGAACTGGTGCAGCAAATGCTGATTCCCACCCTCGCGCAGCCGGATATTCAGGCCGTGATCGAATACTCGGAAGCCGAGGAAAGCGCAGTGCTGACCGTGCGCTACAACGGCCCGGCCTTCGACGTGACCAAACAGGGCAACGAACTTTCCCTGAAAGTGCTGCAAAGCGCTGTTACCGATATCTTCTATACCTGGAACGAAAACGCGGAACGTCCCAATCAGGCGGTGCTGCGCATCCGGACGGCGTAACGTTTTTTCCTGATTACAGTTGTTGCCTGTATTATACTTTACGAATCATATATTCTTTACAGGAGGGAAGCCGTATGCCAGGAAAAATCGCGTTGATTGCCTTGGAATCCGCCGCGAAGACCGGCCAGCGGGTGGATCAGGTTCTGGCCGAATGGCGGGGGGGAGAACATTTTCTTGTTCCGGTGGAATGCCCCCGTTTCAGCAGCGGTGAAGGGAAATGCGTCATCAAGGAATCTGTGCGGGATATGGACGTATACATCCTGTTGGATGTATGCAACACTTCGCTGACCTATCAGATGTTCGGCGAAAACAACCGGATGTCCCCTGACGATCATTACCAGGATTTGAAAAGGGTCATTGCCGCCTGCAACGGCAAGGCCCGGCGGATCACCGTGATCATGCCCTTCCTTTACGAAGGACGGCAGCACAGGAAAACCACCCGCGAATCCCTGGACTGCGCCGTGATGCTGCGGGAATTGGAAATGATGGGCGTACACAGCCTGATCACCTTTGACGCCCACGATCCCCGGATGCAGAACGTGGTGCCACTGATGGGCATGGAAAACGTGTCTCCCGCCCTGCAATTCACTCAGGCGCTTTTGACGGAATATGAGGATTTGACCATCGACAGCGACCATATGATGTTCATTGCCCCGGACGAAGGAGCGACCGAACGCGTAGTGTTCTTAGCGTCCATCTTCGGCGTGAACATCGGCATGTTCTATAAGCGCCGGGATTATACCCGGATCGTGAACGGAAGCAATCCTGTCATTGCTCACGATTTCTGCGGCGGCGATGTGGCAGGCAAAGACGTGATCGTGGTGGATGACATGATCGCTTCCGGGGGCAGCATGCTGGATACCGCCCGCCAGCTGAAAGACATGGGCGCGAAGCGAGTATTCATCTTTTCAACCTTCGGCTTGTTTACCAGCGGCCTCGGCAAATTTGACAAAGCGTACGGCGAGGGCTGGTTCGACCGGATATTCACCACCAATCTGGTGTACCAGAAGCCGGAGCTCAAGGAGAGGGCCTGGTATTTTTCCGTTACGATGGATCGCTATATCGCGGCGCTGATTGATACCGTCAATAAAGGAAATACGCCCCACGATCTGATCAAGCCCGCGGAGAAGATTCAGCAGATGCTGAAAACGTACAGATCACGATGATCCATGAGCATATACGTTTCAAAAGCGGCAATCCAATATCAATACGAGGAGTGAGAGCATGATCCCCATTGAACCCGGTATTCTCAGGTCAGATATGATCCGCTGCGCGCTGTGCCAAAACGCGCCCTGCGACGCGGTCTGCGAAAAGGTGAAACCCGCCGGTTTACTGCGGAGTATTTGGTTCCAGAATGAGCAATGCGCCGCCCTTAGGCTGCCGGAACAGAACACCTGCCTGACCTGCCCCGCGCCCTGCGAACGGGCCTGCGTCCGGGCGGGAGAGGTGCCCATCCGGGACGTGATCAACCGACTGTATTATCAGGTAAAGCCGGAATGTGAAACGCCCATCCCGGAAAATGAGGATCGGCTGAAATGCGATTTGTGCGGCGTTCCGCTGGAAAACCCCTTCCTGCTTTCCTCCTCTGTGGTCGCCAGCACTTACGATATGTGCGCCCGCGCCTTTGAAGCGGGCTGGGCGGGGGCGTGTTTCAAAACCATCTGTACTCTGGACATTCACGAGGCTTCGCCCCGGTTCTCCGCCATCTCTGGCAGCGACGGAAGCATCGTGGGCTTCAAGAACATCGAACAGCTTTCCGATCACAGCGTGGCGGAGAACATGGAAATCTTCCACAGGCTGAAAGCCAACTATCCCACCAAATTCATTTTGGCCTCCATCATGGGCCAGAACGAAGAAGAATGGGGCGAGCTGGCAAGGCTGTGCGAGGAAAACGGCGCGGACGCCATCGAGCTCAATTTCTCCTGCCCCAACATGGCCGAAGGGGGCCTCGGCAGCGACATTGGACAGGTGCCGGAACTGGTGGAGCGCTTCACCCGGGCGGCGAAGCAGGCCTGCCATATCCCCGTGCTGGCGAAGCTGACCCCCAACGTGGCGAATATGTCCCCGGCGGCAGAAGCGGCCAAACGGGGCGGGGCGGACGGCCTCGCCGCCATCAACACCATCAAATCCATTGTAGGCATCAATCCCCACACCTATGTTTCCGCCCCTGCCGTTCACGGTCAAAGCGCTGTGGGCGGATACAGCGGCAACGCGGTCAAGCCCATCGCCCTGCGGTTTATCGCGGAACTGGGCCAGAATCCCCATTTGAAGGGGATGCACCTGACCGCCATGGGCGGCGTGGAAACCTGGATGGATGCCCTGGAATTTATCCTGCTGGGCGGCAACTCGATCCAGGTCACCACCGCCGTGATGCAGTACGGCTATCGGATCATCGACGATCTGAAAGCGGGCCTGAACCTGTATTTGGCGGAAAAGGGCTTTTCCAGCGTGAAGGAGGCCGTGGGCTTGGGGCTGGATTCCCTGAGCTATACCACCGACGTGCTGGAGAGGGACACAATTGTTTTCCCGCATTTCATTCGGGAACGATGCATCGGCTGCGGACGCTGCGCCATTTCCTGCGCGGACGGCGGGCACCAGGCCATCCGGCTGGATGAAAACCGCCGCCCCGTGTTGAACGGCAAAATCTGCGTGGGCTGTCACCTGTGCGTTCTGGTTTGCCCCCAGCGGGCCATCGCGCCGGGAAAGAAACGAATCATCCGCCGGGCGGAACCGTAAAAAAACCAAGCATACAGCGTGCGCCGGGAAGGAGAGAGAAGATGAAACGGCTCAGAGAACACGCGGCGTTCAAGAGTATCACGGGCATCGTGCTGCTGCTGGCGGTTTTTTCCATCATCGTCAGCATCATTGGCTTTAACAGCTTTACGGACGCCCTGCTCGATCAATACGCCGAAGGCGCTTTTCTGACGGCGGAAACCGCGGCGCAGATCCTGGATGCAGACCGCATAGACGAATACGTCCGCAGCAACGGGACTACGGAGGAATACCAGGCGATATGGAAGCGGCTGGATCAGCTTTGCAATTCATCGGGTTCCACGTTTATTTACCTGATTCAGCCGGACCGCTCGGATTACGCGCACATCACGTTTCTTTTTTCCACAATCAATCATGAAAGCAGCTATTCCCTGTACGACTTTGGCTATGTGCGCGAAACCACCAACGATGAGTACCGGGAAAAGTACCGTGCGCTTTACGAACTGGAAGCGGATAAGGAACTGGTGATCCGGGATAAGGGTTATATCGAAACCGATCCACACATTACGGCGATGATCGGCGTCAAGGGAACGGACGGTCAGGTCAAAGCGATCCTTTGCGTACAACGGCAGATGGAAGTGATGGCGAAGGTGCGGCTGACCTATCTGCAAAAGGTCACGGTGGCCCTGATCGTGCTTGCCCTGTTGGTGATTGTTGGGCAAAGCGTTTTCCTTCATCGAACGCTGCTGCAGCCCCTGCGGAAGATATCGGAGGAAGCGACGCGTTTCTCCACGGAAAATGTGACCGCAGGGAAAAAACTGCGGGAAACGATCCGCAGCAAGGACGAGATCGGCTTACTGGCCGCTTCCATCGACTTGATGGAGGAACAAATTCAAAGCTATGTTGAAAACCTGACCAAAATCACCGCCGAAAAAGAACACATCAGCACGGAGCTGTCCCTGGCATCCCGCATCCAGGAGGATATGCTGCCCAACAGCTTTCCCGCCTTCCCGGACCCGCATGAATTTGACATTCACGCCAGTATGGATCCCGCCAAGGAGGTGGGGGGAGATTTTTATGATTTCTTCCTGGTGGACAGCGATCACCTGTGCATGGTGATGGCGGACGTGTCCGGCAAGGGCATCCCCGCGGCGCTGTTCATGATGGCCTCCAAGATCATCCTGGCAAATAACACCATGCTGGGCAAATCCCCGGCAAAAGTCCTGATGGACGCCAACACCGCCATCTGTTCCCACAACCGGGAAGAAATGTTCGTTACAGTTTGGCTGGGAATCTTGGAACTGTCCACCGGAAAGATCATTGCCGCCAACGCTGGCCATGAACGTCCCGTGTTGATGCATGCGGGCGGTGATTCCGAGTTACTCAACGATCCCCACAGCTTTGCCGTCGGCGGCATAGAAGGGATAATATACAAGGAGTACGAAATTCAGCTGAATCCCGGCGATAAACTGTTCCTGTACACGGACGGCGTACCGGAGGCGACCAACGCCGATAATAAACTGTTCGGCACGGAACGAATGCTGAACGCCCTGAACACGGTAAAGGCCGCTTCGCCCCAAGGCGTGCTGAAAGGCGTCCGCCAAGCGGTGGACGGTTTCGTGAAGGACGCGGAGCAATTCGATGACCTGACCATGCTGTGCGTGGAATACAGGGGCTGTGAAAAAACGGAGAATACGTGAGATTGCAAAAAACGGGCCGGTCTTCTGATGGAAGACCGGCTCGGCTAAAATCACAAGGGCTTCAGTTCTTCGCCCGACAGCTTATTCGGCAGGGCTTACCATCGAGGCGAGACCTTCCGCGCCGTAAGTCTGGAACAGCATTACGTACATATCGATCATGTCAGCATAATCCGGGAATTTTTCCTTCAGCGCATTGGCGAAGCCTTCCAAGTCTACCTCTTCGCCAGCCTGGGCCTTTTCGATCAGCCCTGCCACCTCTGTCAGGATCTCGCCCATTTCCGCAAAAGGATCTTCCGGTTCTTCCACAGTGCCGTCGGTGTGGAACCGCAAATCATATCCAAATTCCGTGATGCCGGCCAGCGTCATGCTTTTTACCACCAAGTCGCCTTCAGCGCCGTTCTCCTGGGCAGCGAAATACTGGTCCATGTCCGCGTCCACCACACAATAGTAGTCATAGACGCCATAACGCAGCGAATAGACGATGATGATCTCGTCCTCCTCGCCGCCTTCCGTGCCGTTGCTTCCAATTTCAAAGCCTTCTTCGGTCAGCTGCGCCAAGGTTTTCCCAATACCGGATTCCATCTCTTCGCTCGTCAGCGGCAAGGCCGTGAACTCCTCGCTGTAGGCGATGGGCAGCGTTTTCAGGTACTCGTCGGCGGCATTCATCGCCGCTTCCAACTGTTCAAAGAAATCTTCCGCTTCAAAATCCAGGCTATTGACTACATCGTTCAGTTCATTCATCTTCTCATCATAATGAGCAACACTGCGGTAGTATCTTCCATCCTTCTCCGTGACCACGGCATAATAGTCTCCCTCGCCTCCCGCAATGAGGCGGCCTTCAGCGCTGGCTTCCATCGCGTCGCCCACCGTCGCGTACAGAGGCGCAAGCTGCCCTTCTTCTGCCAGAACGCCCAGCACCGTGCACAGCATCACCGCTGCCATGACCAACGAAATAATCTTTTTCATACGCTTTCTCCTTTTCTTGTTGTTTGTTCCTAATTTGGAAATCATCAGACCGGTGCCGTTGCTTACAGCACCAGGTTGATGGCTTTGCGCCAAAGAGGTCAAGCCGCTTGCCTGGCGCCCACACCCGCACTCGAGCCGCCGGTAACCTATTCCAGGTCATCCTCGGTCCA
This sequence comes from Clostridia bacterium, assembly GCA_017525805.1. The sequence goes on from JAFXSH010000144.1 coordinate 6,207, forward strand.
TTCCATGCTATATCCATTATACAGGATTAACCGCAAAAACGCAACAAAATACAACAATGAAAGAGAAAATTTACAGTTTCTTTTCAATATTAATTATGGGCAATTAGACATTTTGGCCATCCTGTGGTATCATTCACTTGTAAATGTAATGGAAAGCATCCATTCAATAAAGGAGGAGACTTGTCATGAAAAAAAGAATGATCTCATTGTTCCTTGTTGCCGCGCTTGTTTTGTCCGCGCTGCCCGCCGCCCTGGCGGAAGGGCAATCGCTGGAAGAATTGCTGGGCATCAATCCTTCCGATTGGCCCAAGACCATGTATGTGTACACGGAAAACGGCGGTAAACTGAACGTGCGGAGCGAGCCGAGAACCGGCGACAATGTGATCGACCAGCTGGAATACGGCACGGAAGTGATCGTGGAAAGCCTGGTGATCATCAATACCGATTGGGCCTGCATCCGCAATAAAAAGGGCGCTGACGGGATCGGATATGTGATGACCCGCTATCTGGTGAACACGCAGCCCTCAGACGCCAAGAAGCGCCAGGAGGAAGCCGAACGCAAAGCGAACCTGGAAGAACTGAACCGGCAATTGGCCAGCGCAAAGAGCGTAGATCAGCCCTTCATGGTCGCCGTACGCGCTTCCCGCGCTTCCGGATGGGTCAATTTCCGCGTCGGCCCCGGCGTGGCGGCGGACCGCATTTCTTCCTTGCCGGACGGACGGGAACTGAAAGTCATCGGTGAAACCACGAAATGGTATCAAGCCATCGACATGGAAACCGGCAAGACCGGTTACATCAGCAAAAACTACGTGACCGTGCTGGGACCCGTAAAGGAAGAAACAGCCCCCAAGACCCAGATGGGCAAGCTGACCGTGAACGGTGAATTTGCCTTGCAGTGCCAGCTTCCCGAAGGCTACACCATGCAGCTCATTAACACACTGGGCACCAAGATCGTGGCTTTCATCACCAGTGAAGACACTGAAAAGCCCATTTTGCAGCTTTCCATCGCCTTTGACGAGCTTTTTGCCAACGTGAATCGCTTGAACGATCTGACCGATGAAGCCCTCCAGGGACTGGAAGCCACCTTCACCGAAATGAACGACGTGGAGATCAGTTACGAAGAAACCGCCTACGGCACCAAGCTGCTCATCGCCAAAGAAGTGGGGGACGACACGGACTTTGTGGATATCCTGTCCGTGTACAAGGGATATTCCATCGAATTCGTCATGACGCCCAATCCCAGCGCCAAAAATCAAACGCTCACCGCCGCGCAGATTCAGATGTGCATCGATTTCCTCAGTGAACTGGATTTTGTGGAAGCAACATAATCTCGTCTCAGTATGCTTGCAGCGTCTTCCCGGACGCTGCAAGCATATTGTCCAATAGTCAATCGGTTGGACAACGTTGAGAGGAGATGTATTCCGATGAAAAAAATGATTCCTGTTCTGTTGGCTGTTTTGCTGCTTTGCACAGCAAGCTGTTCGATCGCTGAAGAAAAGGTACAGCCCGATATTTTGGCCGTCTATTCCTCGCCGGAGGCCCAGATTATTAACAGCAATAATCAGTCTAAAGAACTGGCAGACACCGTGATTTTCCTCTATCAGGATTATTCCTACATCCAATATGTGGATCACGAGAACCGGTATGAGATATATTCCCAAGGGACTTTCGAGGTCAATTTTGACTGGACGGAGCCGGGCTGGCAGGATAAAATACCGCATATTCTCACGGTTCACGTGGAACAGATTCACACTGCTGATCATCAGACGGAAGCGACTGATCTCACTTATGATATGAATCTGGATCGGGTGATGAATTATTGCCTGTATCCGGATAGCAACCTGTGATCAAAAGAGGAGAACATGGCCATGAAAAAACTGATTGCCATGCTGTTGATTTTGTCTGTTGCGCTGTCCCCGCTGGGCGACGCGCTGGCGGAGACCACGCTGGGCGATATTATAGGAGGCTTTCTCGATTTGCTGTCGTCCGTTTCAATGGGAAGCGGGAAAACGGTGTCTCCGGAGCCCTCAGTGCTGTTCGTCCAAACTGTGGCTGACAAAATCTTTTCTGCACGCATGAACGGCTATGGCTGGTCGGGAGACGAAGATTCTTATTCCTTCAGCTTTATATTCTGCGAACCCGTTCTTTTTTCCGCGGAAGAGATCGAAGCGCTGGAAAAGGGCGACAATATTGAGATAAGAGTTGAATCTTACACGGTGGCCAAGCTCCAAAAGGAGGACGGCGTGATTACCGTCACCCCGAAACAATCCTGGCTGGACCCGCTGATCCTCCGCAAAACAGAGGCGGGAACGGAATATACCGCCGAAGCCGGGGGAGAGCCGCTGATGCTTGATACGATGTCGGTAGAGTGCAGGGTCAGCCCTGATTTCGTGTATCGGGGAGCCGCGGGACAAACGCTGACGGCAAAAGAATTGCTGGATAAGCTTTGGGCGGAAGAATTCCGCCTGTCCGACGAAATCCTTACAATCGCCTTTGACAGCGCTGGCATGCTGCTCCGGATAGAAGGCCCCGCAGTCATAGAAACGGGCGCTGACGATAGTTTCGATGATTCCGTGTGGCAGTACGATCCCCTGTCCCTGTGGACGGAAGGTTCGACGGTGAAGGAAGAACTGATCGCCTACGTGGAAAGCGTCACCGACGCTTGGAGCGAGGATTACATTGTCCCAGAGGACCGCATCGCCGTATTTGATTTTGACGGGACCCTGTACGGGGAACGGTTCCCCACGTACTTTGACACCTGCCTGTTCCTCTATCGGGTGCTGCATGACGAAAACTATACGGCGGAAGAGGACGCGCGAACTTACGCGGAGGCATTGGAAACAGCGCTTCTGAATGGCCAGCCCGAGCCGGATTCTCCCCGTTCCACGGCACAGATGGCCGCCGAAGCCTTCAAAGGCTTCACCGTGGAAGCATATCGGGACTACGTTCGGAATTTCATGAATACGCCCGCCTGGGGCTTTGAAAACATGACCTACGGGGAAGGATTATTCCTGCCTATGGCCGAACTGGTCCAGTATTTGACGGATCACGATTTCAAGGTGTTCATCAGCAGTGGGTCGGAACGGGCTTTGGTTCGTGAACTGATCGAAGGAACCCTGGATCAATGGATTCCCGCGGAACGGGTGATCGGCAGCAGCTTTTCCCTCATGGCTTCCGGGCAAGGGGATAAAGCGGGCCGCAGCTACACCTACCAGACGGAAGACGAAGTGCTGCTGGAAGGAAACCTGACGGTCAAAAATCAGAAAACCAACAAGGTCTTTTCCATCGTGGATGAAATCGGGCAAGTGCCCATTCTGGTCTTTGGCAACAGCTCCGGCGATCTTGCCATGGCGCAGTATGCCGTCCAGCACGGCGGCAGGGCGTATATGCTCCTGTGCGACGATTTGGAGCGGGATTGGGGCAACACTGAAATAGCGGCTGCCTTCGCGAAAGACTGCGCCTCCTATGGCTATGAAACGATCTCCATGCGGGATGATTTCGTGACCATTTATGGGGAGGACGTCATTCGGACAGAAAACGAAAAAAGCGAGATTCCTGCCGCCTGACGGAGGAAATGAAAGGCAAAAGAATCAGGAGAAAAAACAGCCGGACATGAAGAACACACTCCGAAAGAACGAGCCTATTCAAACATTTCTGTAAAGAGTGTTGCGGACTGTGATAAAATAGAGAGATCACAGGAGGCAGAGTATGGGCAGGAAGAGAAACAACGGACTGAGTGAAGAGAAGCAGAACATCATCGGTCAGCTCATCGAGA
>JAFXSH010000021.1 GCA_017525805.1 Clostridia bacterium
AGACGCATCCAGGCTCCCATGAGTCCCTTGCCGCCGGGAACCTTGTTCCGGGGCAGCTTGACCCAGGGATATTTCAAAAGACATTTCATTGCGGGTTGCTTCCTTTCTTTGAATATGTTATAATAAGATCAAATTTACAAATCGGGATTCTGGTTATCGGGTTTACTCAGCAAACCCGCTGTAGGGGCGGCTCTTACCCGCAAGGGTGAGCCGCCCGGCATTCGGAACGAATGCAATTAACATGAAATCGGGGAGGATACTATGAAATCTCGAAGCTTGAACCGTTGTTTGTTTCGCTTTGCTGTGTTGGTGTTGCTGAGCGTGCTGCTGGCTTCCACGGTTTTCGCAGATATGGGCCCCCACGAGTCTGTGGAGATCACAGTAGAGATGCCGGAGGGATTCCGGCCCTTCTACGCGACCCTGCTCTCCAAATACCCCAGCACGGGCCCCTATTCCGAAGGCAACTGGAAACATGAATATCCGGACAGCAAGACGTACCAGACCTTCGACGCCTATGAGGACCCGGACGGCTACTACTTTATCTCCTATGTGGAATATTGCACGGACGGCAGCTTTTCCTGGGGCTATATGCCGCCCGACGACTTCAAGCTCCTGCTCTACTTCCCGGATACCGGGGAGCTGGTTTGCAGCGAGGCGACCACGACCTTTGCCTTTTATTCCGTGTATCAAGCGACGCTGAAGGACGGAAGGCTGGAGCTGAAGGCCGTGTACAATTACGGTCGTCAGATTCTGAGCTTCCTGGCCCGGCTGGCGGTGACCCTGCTGCTGGAGCTGGGGCTGGCATATTTCCTTGGATATCAGCTCAAATCCGTGCTGATCATCAATCTAATTACCCAGGTCGGGCTGAACTTGGTTCTTTTCTTTCTGGTCAACCAAACAGGCGGCAGCGGATTCTTCTACTACCTGTATTATATCATGGCGGAGTTCGTTGTCTTTGCCATCGAGGCGGTCTTCTATTGCGCAAAAGAGCCGAAGTTCAGCGAAAAGCGCGCGGAGCTGGCCACCCGGTCTCCTTCGCCTTTCTTGCAAACGCCCTCTCCTTTGGCGTCGGCTTGCTGCTGAACTGCCGCTGGCCCTTGATTTTTTAATGAAATGAAATAAAAGACTTGACAAATGCCTCCTACAGTTGTAGTATTATAGTGTACTACAACTGTAGGAGGCATTTTCTATGAAGCTATCCGACCGGGAATGGGCCGTCCTGAACGTACTCTGGGACAGCGGCGGGGCCGGGCTGGGGGAGCTGGTGCGGCAGCTCCGGCCGGAGACGGGCTGGAGCCGGAACACCGTGCTGACCTATCTGACCCGCATGGAGGCCAAGGGCCTGGTGCGCATCGACGCGGAGGCGGTCCCCCACCTCTACCACGCCGCCATAGATCGGGACGCCTGCCGGGCGCAGGAGGGCCGCAGCTTTCTCCAAAGCGTCTACCGGGGCTCCACGGGAGACCTGATCGCCGCTTTTCTGAAGCAGGAGAAGCTCTCCGGCAAGGAAATGGAGCGGCTGCGGAAGCTGCTGGACGAGATGGAGGTATAGCCATGACCGATCTCTGGAGCTTTCTGCTGCAAAGCCTGACGGCCTCCGCGGCGGCGGCGCTGCTGCTGTTGCTGAAGGCCCTGTTCCGGGACAAGCTGCCCCCCAGCTGGCAGTTCTCCGTCTGGGGCGTGCTGGGACTGGTGCTGCTTCTGCCCGCGGGGCTCGGGGGCCGCTATGTGTTTTACAACTGGCGCTATCCCCTGGAGCTTCTGAAGCTCAGCCTGGGGGATTACAGCCCGATCCGGGTGCGCTTCCCCTTCCCCTGGGTCACGGAGCTCCCCCGGAGCCTCCCCCAATGGCTCTTTGCCCTCTATGCCCTGGGGGTGGCCGCCCATCTGCTCTGGTATCTGGCCGCCTGGCTGCGGCTGCGGCTGGCCCTGTCCAGGGGCCGCCCCGCTCCCCGGGAGCTCCGGGCCCGGGTGGAGGCGCTCTCCGCGGAGCTGGGGATCCGGCCCTGTCGGGTGATCCAGGCGCCGGGGCTGCCCAGCGCCTTCGTCTGCGGGCTGCTGCGGCCCGTGCTGGCAGTCCCGGCGGGCCAGAGCCCCGACGATACAATTCTGCTCCATGAGCTGCTCCATCTCCGGTCACGGGACAATCTCTGGACCCTGTTAATCTGCCTGCTGCGGAGCCTGCACTGGTGCAATCCCCTGCTGGTCTATTGCGCCGGAAAAGTCGGCGCCGATCTGGAAAGCCGCTGCGACCAGCGGGTGCTGGAGCGGCTGGCGGGAGAGGAACGCCAGGACTATGGCCGGGTCCTGCTGACCATGGCAAACGAGCGCTTTGCCCGCTGCCCCGGCGCCAGCTGCTTCCACAACGGGGCAAGGCAGCTGCGGCCCCGGATCGAGGCCATTGCCCGCTTCAAGCGCTATCCCGCGGGCATGGGGCTGGCCGCCGGCTGCGTGCTGGTGCTGCTGACGGCCTATCTGACCCTGGGGGTCCGGGCTGAGGCCCTGCCCATGTCTGTCACGGCCCCGCCTCTGGCACGGCTGGCCCAGGCCAGAAGCGTCCAGTGCGGCACGCCGGACGGGGCCCTGGACCTGTACGGCAAGGCCCTGCTGACCCAAGACGGCTGGCTGCGGGTCCTCTGCGCCCCCCAGGCGGAGCAGGAGGCCCTGGGACGGCTCCTGTTGGAAGGAGGACCGGACTGGACCGGCGGCCTGGCGGAGCTCCCGAACCAGGGCTTCGGTTACCGGGTCTGCGATCTTCGGCAGGAGGCGGACGGCAGCCGGAGCGGCCTGATGCTGCTCTGGCTGGGGCCGGGTCCGGCAAGCCCGGAGGACCCGGAAACGCCGACCTGTACCCGGGTGGCCGCCCAGCGGATCCGGTTCTGGCGGGAAGCTGGCCGCTGGGTCGTCTCGTCCTTAGAGGCGTTCCGGATCACAGAGCTGCCCGCCGTGGACAATGCCCCGGTGCGGGGCGATCAGCTGGGTCTACTGCCGGAGCTGAAGGGTACGCTCTACACCGGAGCGGGCGGCGGCTTCCGGGTGGAGCTGCGGCAGTGGACCGTCCTGTCCCTCATCAGCCACGGCCAGGAGGATACTGTCACCATTCCCGGCTACGGCTTCGACCTGCGGCCCTGTCCTAACGGGCGCTTCGACTACGCGGTCCTGGGCCAGACCCTCTGCGTCCGCCGCCTGGGGCCGGAGGAGGACTGGCAGGAGATCACGGACTTCGGCTACAGCTATTGTGCCGGAAGCGGCTCAGTTCCCGCGCCTGATCCCAACAGCGTCTTCAGCGGCACCGATCTGAGCGCGGGCAGCCGGGAAACCCTGCCGGGCGGCTGGCAGGAGCCCTATATTGCCGTCAACACCTCTTGGTCTCTCTACGAGGCCGATTTGGACCTGGCTGATCTGCCTGTCGCCCCGGAGGCCTATCGGATCGATCTGTATGTGAACGGAGAAAAGGCCGCGTCCCTGACGCTGCTGCCGGAAGGAGGTCAGCCATGAATGCGTCCCATCCTCTTTGCCGCGGCATTGGCCGGGCCGCCTGGGGCTATTTCTTTCTCTTCTTCTCTGTGAAGCTGGGCCCCCTGGAGCTGCTGCCGGATTTTGTGGGACATCTGCTGTTTTTCAGCGCCGTCACCCTTTTGACGGAGGAAAACCGGGCCCTCGCCCTGCTGCGGCCCTTCTGCCTCATTCTGGCGGCCCTCTCCGGCCTGGAATGGGCCGCCGCCCTGCTGGGCCAGGCGCCGGAGCAGCTGCGGCAGCTGTCGGAGCTGGTGGGCAGTCTGCTGTTCCTGTACTTCAATTTCCAATTTCTCACCAACCTGGCCCAGATCGCCGCCGCCCATCAGCCTCCGGGGGCTGGCCTGGATCGGAAGCTGCTGCGCTGCCGGACGGTGATGACCCTGCTGCAAACTCTGCTGCGCCTCATCCGTCTGATCTTCACACGGATCGACGGTCTCTGGCTGGGCTGTTTCCTGCTGCTGGCCCTGGCGGAGCTCTGCGTGGGGATCTATATGATGGCGGTACTCTTCGGCCTGCGCCGGGGACTGCGCCGGGTTTCCGAGTAACTGCCGACCTGCTGCGATTTCCTTCCGCTTGGTCAAAATGTCAAAGATAGAAGCACCCTTAAAGGCTGCTTCTCTCTTTGACTAAGAGCGCATAACAGATTATTTTTACAAATTCTGTTTCTGGTTATCGGTTTAATCAGCAAAATACAAGATATAGGTTAATGTGCCTTTTATGGGACATCGGCCATGATATACTTGGTGCATAGAGAACGAAAGGCGGCGTGAGCTATGCACCACAAGGAAGAATTGAGTCTGAGAAAGTTTCTGAATCGTTTCCCGACTGAGGAAAGCTGCGAAGAATACCTGTTTCAGCAGAAGTGGCCGGACGGGTTTATTTGCCCGAAGTGTGGTTGCCGTGAGTTTTACCACATCAAGGGACGTAAGCTGTATCAGTGTAAGCACTGCCGTCACCAGAGCTCCGTCACGGCAAACACCGTCATGCACAGAACACACAAGCCACTGACGACATGGTTCCAGGCCATCTACTTTGTTGCATCCGACAAGCGCGGTATTTCCGCTTGCACCTTAGCCGGCAAACTGGATATTTCTTATGAAACAGCCTGGTATATGCTTGTTCGCATTCGCAAGGCCATGGATCACAGGGAAAGCCAGTATATGCTTGCAGGCATTGTCGAGCTGGACGACTCCTACTTCGGAGCAAAAATCAAGGGCAAGCTCGGCCGTGCTGCTGGAAACCAGAGCGTGATTGTTTGTGTGTCGAAGGACAGCAAAGACCGCCCTCAGTTCTTGAAAATGACTGTAGTGCCAAATGTGCAGCGCTCTACAGTAGAGCAATTTGTGGATACCACCATTGTAAAGGGTACAACCGTTCAGACCGACAGCTACCGCAGCTATATTAAGCCTCTCAGAAAAGGATACAACCATGAGTCCGCGGATTTTGATCCGAACAGTGAGCATTTGAAATGGCTCCACACCATCATTGGCAACGCTAAAGCCTTTCTGAAGGGCACTTACCACGGTACAAGCACGAAATACTTGCAGTCTTATCTCAGCGAGTTCTGCTACAGGTTCAACCGCAGGAGCTTTCACGGGCAGATCTTTGACCGCTTGGTCCTTGCCGTTTCCTCCTGCAACTAAATCTTGTGCCTTGCTGAGTTAAGCCGATAACCAGAATCGGGATTTATGGAGGAACTCTAAATGCAATATAGCATTATACCTGTCTGCTGTGGGACGCGGATATGCGCTATGACAACGGAAGGTGGCGTTTTTTCAAGTTCAACGGGCAAACAAAATGGGTTGAACAGCTTCCTACCAGCGAAACCAGGCAAGAACCGATCATATTTCTGCTGAATGAATAAAAGGAGGAAAAAAGGATGCTTTGCAAAAAATATCAGGAGCAGCTTCGCTGGGTGATTTATCAAATTTATCCCCGCAGCTTTATGGACAGCAATGGCGATGGTATTGGTGATCTGCAAGGGATCATTCAGAAATTGGATTATCTGAAAGATTTGGGCGTGAACGCTGTCTGGATATGCCCCTGCTATAAAAGCCCTAACGATGATAATGGCTATGACATTTCAGATTACCGGGATATCATGGATGAGTTTGGCACCATGGAAGATATGGATGCGCTGATCACAGCGCTCCATGCCCGGGGTATGAAGCTGATCATGGATTTGGTGCCGAATCATACCTCCACTTCCCACCGCTGGTTCCAGGAATCCCGGAAGGGAAAAGATAATCCTTACAGCGATTTTTATTATTGGTTCGATGAAATTCCCAATGATTGGGAATCTGAATTCCGAGGCAGCGCATGGGAATATGATCCTGTACGGGGCCAGTATTATTTGCATTCTTTTGCTGTCAGCCAGGCCGATTTGAACTGGAACAATCCAGCCGTTGTAAAGGCCATGCAGGACACAGTGGACTTCTGGATCGAAAAAGGTGTGGACGGCTTCCGTATCGACGTTATCGATATGATTTCCAAAGACTTCAGCAAAGAGTATAATGGGTTCGGACCCAGGCTTCATGAATTTATACACGATCTCTTTGGCCGGGAAAAGGCAGCGCACCTCTTTACCGTTGGAGAAAGCGACGTTCATGATATCAATGAAATGATTCGACATTGCGCTGCGGATCGCGGGGAACTGAGCACGCTGTTCCTGTTCGACCATATGGAGTGCGGACGGATCGATAAGTTTACCCCCAAGCAGGATAGCTTGAAAACATTGAGGAATCATCTGATTCATTGGCAGCAGGAAACAGAGAAATATGATTTGCTTCACAGTCTGTTTACAGATAATCATGATCAGCCGCCCATGATTTCCCGGATTGGCAACGACCGTGAGAAACGCTATGAAGCGGCTACTGTGATGGCTGCTATGCTTTATTTACTGAAAGGAGTTCCCTTCATTTATCAGGGCCAAGAGATCGGCATGCCTGCAGCCAACTACGATCGTATTGACTGTTTTGACGACATTGAAAGCGTCAATACATACAAAGAATTCTGTAAAACAATGACCCCCGAAGAAGCGCTGCGAAAGATCAATTTTGGCAGCCGTGACAACGCCCGTCATCCCATGGCGTGGAGCAATGGGGCAAACGGTGGTTTCTCCACAGGGAAGCCCTGGATCGCGCTGCATTCCCGGTATCAGGAAATCAATGTAGAAGGGGATTTGGCTGCCGATCGATCCGTATATCGATTCTACCAGGCTTTGCTGGCACTTCGCCGTTCAAACGATGCGTTTCTGAATGGAGATTTGGAAGTGATCTCTTCGGCCGATGATCCTTATTTCATTTTTGCCAGAAAATTGGGAAATGAAAGATGGGTGGTTGTTTGCAATTTTGAGAGTGAGCAGCAGATTAAGCTTCCGTTCCAATGTGAAAAGCCCTCTCTCGCCAACCTGAATCGAGAAGCGATTGATGGCAAATATGCGTCCTATGAATGTGCGGTGGCAAAATGCATTCTGCGGAGCCCGGCGGCCACAGTTGCGGTTTGCGAACGGCCGGTTTGCGGCATAAACGGCCGCATATTTATACGGAAATTTTCCTCTGGGGGTTGACGTCGGGACCCTGTCGGCGTGGATACCATGCGTTGAAGGTGACGATGAGCTTATCGCGGATAAGCTCAATGCGATCACAGATTTAAAGATAGATTTTGAAGATGCGATCTGATTGACGCGCTGTGGTATGGGGCGGTGACGCCTGGGGAGGTATTGGAGAAGCAGGACGAAAAGCAGAAGGCCCTGGCGCGGCTGATGGAGCGGAACCGGGCGGAGCTGGCGGCGCTGCACCCGGAGGCTGGGCCCATTCTGGAAAAGCTGGAGGGCAACCAGGCGGAGCTCCGGGACTACGAGGCCAGGCTGGTCTTCCGCAGCGGCTTCCGCCTGGGCATGCAGCTTGCAGCCGAAGCCCTGACCAACCAACTGGAGCTCTATGAGCAATAGCCGTGTCAGCATTGGGCAAAGCGGCGTTGGCCCATGATAAACTAGTACTCTGTAAATTCTAAATCTTTATGATGGGGTATAGATGCTTCAGCTTGGTCCTGGCGTCATCGGCGGTGAATTGCCAGTCCACACCTATCTGCGCGGCGTTTCTTGCAGCAGCCCACGGTTCGAGCAATCTTTGAAGCGAAAGAAGATCCGGGATTCTGTTGTTTGAAATGCACTGGCGGCCAATGGCAGACAACTCTATTTCTGCAATATCAAGCCAACTCCCATCAACTCTGCTTTGTACATTGCCGTACAAATTGCTTTATGCCCCTTCCCTACGTCATGCCAACTGCACCCCTTTTTTACTCAATTACCTTGAAAACGGAATATGAGCCTAAAAAGGTTTTATTAACAGTTGATGTGACAGCTCTGGTCACGAAAGAAGACAGCCCCGGAAGAAGTGCTCTTCTGGGACTGTCTTTGCCTTTGCAACAC
>JAFXSH010000145.1 GCA_017525805.1 Clostridia bacterium
CCGCTTCGTCCGTGGTGGGCGCATTCATGGCTTCCAGTTTTTTCCGCACCTCTTCAAAATCAACAGGAGGCAGCACGGCGCCCGGCCGCTGGGTAATAGGTTCTTTCCCTTTCAGCACGATCTTCTGCAGCCGTTTCGGGAACCCGCCGTAAGGCGTGTCGATGCGGCCTTCAAAGAACTCGATGACGGATTTCGGGAAGTCCATGGTATCCCCGTTGGCATACACATCCTCTTCCGTAATCTCGTTCTGCACCATGTACAGGGTCATGTCGCCGACAACTTTGGAAGAAGGCGTGACCTTGATCAGATCGCCGAACATCATGCTGACGCGGTGATACATGTCCTTGATATCTTCCCAGCGGTCCAACAGCCCCAGGGCAGCAGCCTGCTGCTTCAAGTTGGTGTACTGCCCGCCGGGCATCTCATGCACATAGACTTCCGGGTTGGGGAAGTTTTCGGTCTTGTCCGCCGCTTTGTAATAAGGACGGATGGTCTCCCAGTACCGGGAGAATTCGTTCAGGGCGTCCACGCTCAGCTTGGGCTGACGGGGATGTCCTTCCAGGGCATAATACAGACTGGAGGCCGAAGGCTGGGCGGTCCCGTTGCTCATGGCGCTCATGGCCACGTCCACGATATCCACCCCGGCGTCGATGGCCCGGGCATAGGTGTAAATGGTGTTGCCGCTGCCTTCGTGGCTGTGGAGGTGGATAGGCACCGTCACCGCATCCTTCATGGCGCTGATCAGTTCATAGGCAGCCTGGGGTTTCAAAAGGCCGGCCATATCCTTGATGGCGATGATGTTGGCCCCGGCCCGTTCCAGTTCCTTGGCCATATCCACAAAATACTTCAGATTATATTTATCCCGTTCAGGATCCAGAATGTCTCCGGTGTAGCACAGGGCCGGTTCCGCCACTTTGTTGCACTCCCGCACCGCTTCAATGGACAGGCGCATGTTGTCCAAACTGTTCAGGGAGTCGAAGATACGGAACACGTCCACCCCGTTTTTGGCGGACAGGCGGATAAACTCTTTTACTACATTGTCCGGATAGCTGGTGTAACCGACGGCGTTGGCGCCCCGCAGCAGCATCTGGAACAGTACGTTGGGAGCCGCTTCCTTAAATTCCTGCAGCCGCCGCCAGGGGCTTTCGTCCAGGAACCGGTAGGCCACGTCGAAAGTGGCGCCGCCCCAGCACTCAAAGGAGAACAGCTCCGGCAGTTTGCCGGCAGTGTCTTTAATGACCCGCAGCATGTCCGCCGTGCGCAGACGGGTGGCGAACAGGGACTGGTGGGCGTCACGGAAAGTGGTATCCGTCAGCAGCACTTCCTTCTGCTCCTGTACCCACTTAGCCAGTCCTTCCGGCCCTCTGGAGTCCAGGATCTGTTTCGTGCCGGCGGGCAGTTCACCCGTAAACGGCTTGGGCATATTCATGGGCGCAAATTCCGGTTTGGGTACCACGCCCACGTTGGCGTAGCCGTTCACCGTAATATCCCCAATATAATGCAGCAGTTTGGTACCCCGGTCCCGGCCTTCCGGGAAATGGAACA
>JAFXSH010000146.1 GCA_017525805.1 Clostridia bacterium
ATGAAGATGGAAACTACCATCGCGGCGCCTATCGGCGGCATCATCGGCCAGATCCATGTGCAGGCCGGCAGCCGCATTGAGAGCGGGGATTGCCTGCTGGAAATTGATTCGAAAAATTAACAGTTGTTCATAAATCATCCGGCTCCGAAAAAGACATCACAAAACCGTGTACGGTTGCTATTCCATGGATTCATTTGCCTGCGGCTTCGAAACTCGGGCTTCGCCCTCAGACAGTCTCGCCGCGACGGCGCATTTCATCTCATGGAATGACGCAACCGTACACGATGTTTTGTTCACGTCTTCCCCGGAGCCGAATTTTTTTTGACCAACAAGTAAAACAGTATGACCCGGCCTGATACCATCTGAATAAGCGGCGCGCTCCCGGAGGGCGCGAGGAAGAGAAATACACGCAGTATTCTCAGCCACGCAAAACAAACTGAACCGCAGGCTTCTAAGCCCCGTGCCAACGGCACGCAGCGAAGCCAGGCACCGAAGCGTTTGCGCCGCGCTATGAAGATGGCATTAGCCGGGTTATTTATTTTTCAATTATTTCACCCGGAGCATATTGCCAAGGCTGTGCTTTCGCGATAGAATATACTATCATGTTACTATGAAAAAACTGCTATGAAAAACTGTACTGCAGCTGCGAGGTGAAATAGATTTATGAACAATAACAACAACAATAACAACGGCAGACGGCCTCTTTACTATTACTACATCCTGGCCATGGTGGTGCTCATGGCTTTGAACACCTGGGTGTTCCCCGCCATGTTCAAGACCAAGGTGTCCGATCTGTCCTACGATGCCTTTATCCAGATGGTGGACGAGGGCAAGTTCGGCAAGGTGGAGATCAGCGACAAGCGGATCGCTGCTACGGCCAAGGACCCGGAAGATAAAAAGATTTATGTCACCGGCCGGGTAGACGACAACCAGCTGGTGGAAAAGCTGATGAAAAGCAAGGTGACCTTTTCCCAGGTCATCCCCAAGGAAAGCGGACCGCTGGAAAGCATATTCTATAACTGGATCCTGCCGATCCTGTTCTTCTTTATCATTGGCCAGCTGATCATGCGATACATGGGTGGCAAGGGCTTTGGCGGCATGGGGAGCTTCGGCAAGAGCAATGCCAAGGTGTACATGCAGGCCCAGACCGGCGTCACCTTTGCGGATGTGGCCGGTCAGGACGAAGCCAAGGAAGCGCTGGTGGAACTGGTGGACTTCCTGCACAATCCCGGCAAGTATTCGTCCATCGGCGCTACCATGCCGAAGGGCGCGTTGCTGGTTGGCCCTCCCGGCACCGGTAAGACGCTGCTGGCCAAAGCCATCGCCGGGGAAGCCCGAGTGCCCTTCTTCAGCATTTCCGGTTCCGAATTTATTGAAATGTTTGTCGGCATGGGCGCGGCCCGTGTCCGTGACTTGTTTAAGGAAGCCCAGAAAAAGGCTCCCTGTATTGTGTTTATCGACGAAATCGATGCCATCGGCAAAAAGCGTGACAGCGGCGCCTTCGGCAGCAACGATGAACGGGAACAGACCCTGAACCAGCTGCTGTCCGAAATGGACGGCTTTGACGGCAGCAAGGGCGTTATCATCCTGGCGGCTACCAACCGTCCGGAATC
>JAFXSH010000147.1 GCA_017525805.1 Clostridia bacterium
CACGGGGATGCAAGCCGGTTTTAGATAATATGGACCATTCCCGGGGAGTTTTTCAGGAAGGGGGCCTGGGGGAAACCCGCTTTTTCAAAAAGCGGGTTTCCCCCAGATAAATCATCCAATGACAGTCCTTTATGTTTTGGCGGCCATCGTGATGTTGGGCGTCATGGTGACGGTGCACGAGGCGGGGCATTTTTTCGCGGCCCGGATGACGGGCATTCCGGTGAAGGAGTTTTCCATCGGCATGGGGCCCAAGCTCGTATCCTGGAAGCGGAAAAAACATGAAACCCAGTTTTCGGTGCGGCTGATCCCCGCCGGGGGCTACTGCATGTTTTACGGCGAGGACGACACCGAGGGCAAGGAAGCGAAGGAAGACCCCCGATCCATTGGCAAGTTCGCGCCCTGGCGGCGGATGATCACCATTTTCATGGGCCCCGCCATGAATTTTGTGCTGGCGCTGATCGTGGCGGCGGCGCTGTACGGGGCCGTGGGCGAGGACAGCCAGGGCTATTTCATCGCGCCCCAGGTAGTGTCCGTGGAGGCGGGAAGCCCGGCGGAGCAGGCGGGCATCCTGCCCGGCGACAGCCTGGAAACGGTGAACGGCCAGAGCGCCGTGGGGGTCACAGAAGACGGAACGGCTTGGAATCTGACTGCCCTGATAAACTCCTATCAGGAGGGCGGGGAACCGCTGACGCTGGGGGTGCGCAGGGGCGAGGAACCGCTTACCCTGCGGCTTTCGCCCAAATACAGCGAAACGGGAAAGCGCTATCTGATCGGCGTGAGCCTGAATCCCGGCTATGTGCCGGTGTATACGCCCGTGGGCGTGTTTAGGGCGGTACAGCTGGGCGCGGATTACTGCGTGCGGGCGGCGGGGGCCATTGTGGGCGCGCTGAAAGATTTGATCACCACCGGCGCGGGATTGGAGCAGACCTCCGGCCCGGTGGGCATCGTGAAGCTGATTGCCGAGGAAACCCAGAAATCCGCCGCGGAGTCCGTCCGGGAGGCGTTCCTTACCTACGGCGAACTGCTGGTGATGATTTCCGTGAACTTAGGCCTGTTCAACCTGATCCCCATTCCGGGCTTAGACGGCAGCCGTCTGGTGTTCCTGCTCATCGAGGCCATCCGCCGCAAGCCCGTGCCCCAGAAGGTGGAGGCTTACGTGCATATGGCGGGGTATGTGCTGCTGTTTGGATTGATGATCGTGATGACGTATAAGGACGTACTGAATATTTTCCGGTAAAAGGTTTTCTTGATAAACGGAGGATGCATTATGGGCGCTACAAAACAGGTCAAGGCGGGCGGCGTGCTCATCGGCGGCGGCGCGCCTGTTTCCATACAATCCATGACCAATACGGACACAAGGGACGTACCGGCCACGCTGGATCAGATCAAGCGATTGGCGGCGGCGGGGTGCGATCTGGTGCGCGTTTCGGTATACGACCGGGCGTGCGCCGGGGCAGTAAGAACGCTGGTGGATCAAAGCCCGGTGCCGCTGGTGGCGGACATTCATTTTGACCACACCCTGGCCATCGCCTCCATGGAAAACGGCATTCACAAAATGCGCATCAATCCCGGCAACATCGGCAGCGCCGAAAAGGTGCGAAAGGTGGCGGACTGCGCCAAAATGCATCATGTACCCATCCGCATCGGGGTCAACGCCGGTTCTCTGGAAAAGGATATATTGGCAAAATACGGCGGGCTGACCCCCCAGGGTATGGTGGACAGCGCCCTTCGGCACGTGAAGCTGCTGGAGGAAGTGGATTTTGACGATATCGTGATTTCCCTGAAAGCCAGCGACGTGCCCACCACCGTGCAGGCGTACCGGCTCATGCACAAGGTGTGCGATTATCCCCTGCATTTGGGCGTCACCGAAGCGGGCCTGCCGGGCCAGGGCACGGTGAAAAGCGCCATCGGTATCGGGTCGCTTTTGCTGGACGGCATCGGCGACACGGTGCGCGTGTCCCTCACCAGCGACCCGGTGGACGAACCCCGGGCAGCCCTGGAGATCCTGCGGGCCTTGGGCCTGCGCAAGGGCATCCGGTTCGTGTCCTGCCCCACCTGCGGCCGCACGCAGATCAACGTGATGGACATTGCCCAGCGGGTCACAAGGGAATTTGCCGACATCGATTTGCCCGTCACCGTGGCGGTCATGGGCTGCGTGGTCAATGGTCCCGGCGAAGCGCGGGACGCCGACATCGCCCTGTGCGGCGGCAAGGACTGCGGGGAACTGTTCATCCACGGCAAGCCCGTGAAAAAGCTCACCGGCGATTTGGCGGATGGGTTTGTGCAGGCTGTCAGGGAATATCTCCGGCTTTCAGCAACTGATGCATAAATTTCAATTTTAGCGAAGGACAGGCTGCAACAAATGCTGTTGTTGGAAAGTCCGCGAATTTTAGACTCACTGAGTCTAAAATCTGTACAGAATGAAAGATATCGAAAAACCGACGAAATGGAAATCAACAAATGACCTACGAAGAATTGCTCCGAAGCGTCACCCAGGCGATGCCGGAAACGGAAGGCAAGCTGGCCATTGAGCGGGTGCGGTTTTGCAAAAGCGAAAACAAAGCGTATTTTTCCTTTCTCTCCGACGTGCTGATCGGGGAGAAGGGCTTTTTCATCATGAAGAACGCTTTGAGCAAGGCCTTTCCGGGGCTGAAATTCTCCCTGCGGGTGGCAAGCCCTTCTTTAGCGAAAGCGTTTCTGGAAAACCCCGATAAATACAGCGCGCCGCTCAATCATTTCCTGATCCGCCATTATCCGGCGGCGGCGTCCTGGGAGTTCGATATGCGCTGGGCTCCCGGCAACGGCCGGGTCACCCTGGAGCTGCCGGACGAATTTTCCGCCCGCTATTTGGAAAAGCAGGGCGTGCGGGAGCAGCTTGCCGCCGTGATCCACGATGTGTTCCGTTTGGACACGGAAGTGGGCCTTCGGGTTTGCGGCGACGAGGAAAAGCGCCTAATGGAGCTTCGGCAGGAACGGGCGGAGCAGGACCGGGTGGCCGCCGAGCGGGCCCAGCGGTACGAAGAAATCGCCGCCCAAGTTCCCAAAGAAGAACCGAAAGAAAAGGATAACCGCATCAAGGGCCGCGCCATCAACGACCCGCCCAAGCCCATCAAGGACCTGACGGACGATACGGGCCTTGTGGTCATTCGGGGCAAGGTGCTGTCCTGCGAGGATAAGGAGATATCCGGCGGCGAAATGGTGCTGCTCTCCTTCCTAGTCACGGATTTCACCTCCACCATCCGCTGCAAGGCCTTCCTGCGCTACCACGCCCGCGCCCGAAAGGACGAGGAACCGGCGCCCATCACCGATGAGGAACGGGAAAACGTGCGCAAGGTGGTCAAGGCCGTGAAGCCCGGCATGGGCATCATCGTGCGGGGGGACACCCAGTACGATAAGTTTTCCCATGAAACCGTGGTCATGGTGCGGGATATGTCCGCCTGCGACCTGCCCGTGCGCATGGACACCGCGGAAGAAAAGCGCATTGAACTGCATTTGCATACCCAAATGAGCAACATGGACGCCGTGGCCTCCGCCACCGCCCTCATCGAACGGGCGGCCAAATGGGGCCACGAGGCCATCGCCATCACGGACCACGGCGTGGCCCAGGCGTTCCCCGAAGCTTTCGGCGCGGCCAAGAAAAACAATATCAAGCTGCTGCCCGGCGTGGAAGGGTATCTGACGGACGACGACGAGGTGGTGACCGGGGACTGCGATCTGCCCATCGACACCCCCGTGATCGTGCTGGACTTTGAAACCACCGGCCTCAACACCGCCAAGGACCGCATCATCGAGATCGGCGCGGTGAAGTTGATGGGCGGACAGGTGGTGGACACCTACAGTCAGCTGATTGATCCCGGCATGCTGCTGCCCCCCAAGATCACCGAGATCACCCACATCACCGATCAAATGCTCCGGGGCCAGCCCACCATCGCGGAGGCCATGCCCAAGCTGCTTTCCTTTATGGACGGCTGCCCCATCGCCGCCCACAACGCCAAGTTCGACTGCGCCGTGCTGGACAGCGAGCTGAAGCGCCTGAATCTTACTTATGACGTGCCCCACCTGGACACCCTCACCCTGGCCCGGAAGCTGTACCCCGAACTGAAAACCCACAAGCTGGGCAGCGTATGCAAGCGCCTCGGCGTATCCCTCAAGGACGCCCACCGGGCCGTGAACGACGCCGCCGCCACCGCCCAATGCCTGGCCCGCATGATCGAGGACACCAAGAAAAAGGGCGCGGAAAAGCTGCGGGACTTAAACGACGTATCCACCGGCTACACCCTGGGCAATTCCTGGCATATCGTGCTGCTGGCCGCCACTCAGGACGGCATGACCAACCTGAACCACATGATCTCCGAAAGCCACTTGAAATACTTCCGCCGCAAGCCCCACATTCCCCGGGCCGTGCTGCAAAAGTATCGGGAAGGGGTCATCGTGGGCAGCGCCTGCGAATCGGGCGAGCTGTATTCCGCCATGGTGGACGGGGCCAGCGATGAAAAATTGGGCAAAATCGCCCGTTTCTATGATTACTTGGAGATTCAGCCCATCGGCAACAATGAATTCCTGATCCGGGACGGCCGGGTGGCCAGCGAGGAAGATTTGCGGGAATACAACCGCCGCATCGTGCGCTTGGGCGAAAAATTAGGCCTGCCGGTGTGCGCCACCGGGGACGTGCATTTCCTGGACCCGGAGGACGCCGTGTTCCGCTCCATCATTCAGGCGGGCCAGGGCTTTTCCGACGCGGATCATCAGCCGCCCCTGTACTTCAAAACCACGGACGAAATGCTGAAAGAGTTCTCCTACCTGGGCAAGGAAAAAGCCTATGAGGTGGTCATCAAAAATCCCAAAATGATCGCCGGCCGGGTGGGAGAAGTGCGCCTCTTCCCCAAGCATCCCGAAGGCAAAACCACCTTCTCCCCCTTCTGGCCCGAAGCGGAGAACGATATCAAGAATCTCACCTACGGCACCGCCCACCGCCTGTACGGGGACGAGCTGCCGGACATCGTGCAGAAGCGCATCGACAAAGAACTGAACGCCATCGTGGGCTACGGCTACTGCACGCTCTATTCTATCGCCCAAAAACTGGTAAAGAAGTCTTTGGCGGACGGGTACGTGGTGGGCAGCCGTGGGTCCGTGGGTTCCTCCTTCGTGGCCTTCCTCACCGGGATCACGGAAATCAATTCCCTGCCCCCTCACTACCGCTGCGAAACCTGCCGCAAGGCCGATTTCGATATCCCGCCCCAGTACACCATCGGCGTGGACCTGCCGGACAAGGTCTGCCCCATCTGCGGCAATCCCTTAGTCAAAGACGGCTTCGATATCCCCTTTGAGGCGTTCTTGGGCTTCAAGGGCGACAAGGTGCCGGATATCGACCTGAACTTCTCCGGCGAATACCAGCCCACCGCCCACAACTATGTAAAAGAATTGTTCGGCGCGGAATACGTGTTCCGGGCGGGCACCATTGGCACCCTGGCGGAAAAAACAGCCTACGGCTATGTGCTCAAATACCTGGAAGAACGAAACCTGACCGTTTCCGACGCGGAAAAGGAGCGCTTAGCCGCTGGCTGCGTGGGCGTCAAGCGCACCACGGGCCAGCACCCGGCGGGCATGGTGGTGCTGCCCAAGCAATACGACATCTGCCAGTTCACCGCCGTGCAGCACCCCGCCGACGACGTGGAATCGGAAACCGTCACCACCCATTACGATTTCGGTTCCATGCACGACATTCTGGTGAAACTGGACATTTTAGGCCACGACGATCCCACCATGCTGCATATGCTGGAAGAGCTGACCGGGGTGAATTTCCGAAAAATTCCTCTGGACGATAAGGGCGTTATGAGCCTCTTTTCCTCCCCCAAGGCTTTGGGCGTCACCCCGGAGGAAATCGGCTGCAACACCGGCACCTTCGGCGTGCCCGAAATGGGCACCGCTTTCGTGCGCCAGATGCTGGAGGATACCCATCCCACCACCATGCAGGAGCTGATCCGCATTTCCGGCCTCTCCCACGGCACCGACGTGTGGCTGGGCAACGCCAAAGACCTGATCGACAAGGGTATCGTGCCCCTCTCCCAGTGCCTTTGCACCCGCGAGGACATCATGAATCAGCTCATGCAGATGGGCATCCCCGCCAAGACCGCCTTTGACACCATGGAATCGGTCCGCAAAGGCAAGGGCCTCAAGCCCGAATGGGTGGACGCCATGCACGAGCACAACGTGCCCGCCTGGTTCGAGGACAGTTGCCGCAAAATCAAGTACATGTTCCCCAAGGGCCACGCCGCCGCCTACGTGACCATGGCCCTGCGCGTTGCTTATTACAAAGTATATTATCCCCAAGCCTATTACGCCGCCTACTTCACCATCCGCGGCGACGGCTTCGACGCCTGCACCATGATCCTGCCCATCGACCAGCTTCGCCAGAAGCTCAAAGAGGCCTACCAGGCCGACCAGGAAAAGAAAACCACCGCCAAGGACAAAGACGCCATCACCGCCATGGAACTGGTGCTGGAAATGATGGCCCGGGGCTACTATTTCCTGCCCGCCGACCTGTACAAGAGCGACGTGAAACGCTTCATTCCCGAAGGCGAAAAGGGCCTGCGCGTGCCCTTTACCGCTTTGGGCGGCCTCGGCGAAGCCGCCGCCCAGGGCATCGTGGACGCCCGGAGCGAACCCTTCATTTCCGTGGAAGACCTGAAAATCCGGGGCAAGGTGTCCAGCGCCGTATGCGATCTTCTGCGGGAGCATGGATGCTTAAAGGATTTGGCTGAAACCAATCAGGTGACGCTGTTCCAGCTGTAAGGGGGGGAAACGTTGGGGCGTAATATTTATTGCGCACCACACGTTCTGTTCATGCGCCGGGAGCCAGCGGGATGCTGGCCCGGCGCGTTTTCGGTGTAATCATAATTTCATCGTCCTCGCTGCCGATCTTGCCGATGAAGCGGTAGTAGATATCGATCCGCATCACGGTTTCGCCGTCAATGACTTCTTTCTCATGCACGATCACCTTTTCGATCAGCGTGTGAAGAAGTTCTTCCGTAAGTTCGGTGATGTTCGTGTACTGCTCCACTAAGGAAGCAAATTCCTTTGCGTCACGGCTTTGCCGGGCATAGTTGGCAAGCAGGGATTGAATCTCATTGTACCTGTCTTTCAACTTCCTGGATTCGGCTTCGTAATCTGCAGACATGCTGGCAAAGCGTTCATCGGAGATGCGTCCGAACACATTGTCCTCGTACAGCCGTTTCAGCAGAATGTCGAGTTCGGAGATGCGCCGCTGGCACTGCTCCGCTTCTTTCGTATACGCTGCTTTCTCACCGATCCATTCCTTTTCGGAAAGCTGCATCAGATACGCAATGTACTTTTCCTTATCTTCTGCTGCAAGGCTTGCGTGACGCTGAATGTCCTCCAGAAGCACAGCATTAATTTGTTTCACAGAAATGTAGTGGGTGGAGCATTCCTTGCCTCCATAGTGTCGATGTTTGCCGCAGCAGTAGTGTCCACAGATTTTCCTGCCTGTGGCGGAGGAAAACTCCATGCGGCTGTTGCAGCCTCCGCAGAACATCAGGCCCCGGAGCTTGTTTTCTGGATTCGCAGTAGGCGCGGGGTGTTTGACCTGGACACGCTGCTGAACGGTATAGAAAGTAGCCTGATCCACAAGCGCTTCGTGAGTGCCGTCTACCGTGATCCAATCTTCCTCCGGCCTAGCTACAATGCGCTTATCCTTAAAAGATTTCGTCTGCGTTTTCTGCCAGATCAGCTTGCCCAGATACATCGGATTTTGAAGAATGTTGCGAACAGTACCTTTATCCCATTTATGCGGATATTTTGCCCGTTCTATGGTTTCGTATTTTCCATACGCTTCCATGAGAGTCGCCCTGGGCGTTGGAACCAGTTCCTTTTCCAGCTTCTTGGCGATGGCATAGCAGGTTTATCCTTCCAACGCCATTTGGAACATCCGCTTTACGACGGGAGCGTAGTCGCTTGGGATCAGGTGATGCCGGTCCATGGGGTCTTTGTAGTAGCCAAAGGGTGGATAGCTGCCGGTGTATTCCCCGTTCCGTGCCTTGGCCCGAAGCGCTGACCGGACTTTCCGGCTTGAGTCGCGCGCGTACCACTCGTTAGAGAATTTTCAATTAAGAAGGGTATTTGCTTCATTGAATATACCCTACGAATTTGTAGTGAATCCTGATTTCCTGCTCCTTCTGACCGTTCACGATTCTCTTTTCGCCCACTTCGATTTTATCAATCAGGCGAAGCAGCATTTCCCGGTCAAGGGCGTCAATCGTGCGGTATTGCCGGATCAGATCGGCCCATGCCTGCGCGTCATCCTGTACCGCTTGGGTGGTGTCCAACTGCTGTTCCAGTTCCTTCAACTGCGCTGCTTTCTCATTTCGCTCTGCCTGATACTTGTTCAGCAGTTCGACGCATACCGATTCGGGAATGAGTCCCTTCACCTTGTCCTCATAAGTGGCCGCAATCAGCTTTTCAAGCTCCGTCAAGCGCTTATTCAACGCCCTGGCGGTTTTCTTGTTGGCGGCAATCTCCTGGGAGGATTGGGCTTGCATCCGTTCAGTTAGCCGTTGCACTACGGCCTTTTCGTCAATGGACACCAGTTCCGCTTTGGTGCGGATGTCGGAAAGAACGATTTCCTTTAATGGCCGAAGGTAGATCGTGTGAGTAGTGCAAACTGTCTTGCCACTCCTGGAATAGCTGCCGCAGAGATAGGATTCATATTCGGCAATTGTACCATTCTTTCGGTGTTCAACCTCAGTTCGATGAATCAGCGCAAAACCACAGTCCAGACAGAAAAGCAATCCGGCGAACATATTGACGCCTCGGAACGGCTTAATGCGAGTGAAAGCTCCGCGCTGTTCGATCTGCTTGACCAATTCCCAATCCTCCAGGCTCACGAGGGGCTTATGGGTATTGAACACGCGAATCCAATCCTCTTTCGGCTTGCTGATCATCGAATGATCCTTATAGGATACCGTGCCAGTTTTGTTCTGCACCATGTTGCCAATGTAGGCTTCATTTCGCAGGAGCACCTTGACCGTCACATCATTCCACACGTGATTCTGGCGTTGGGGATTGGGCTTCCCGATGGCCTGATAGTAGTAATCCCTGGGCGGGATCACTTTCTCTTCGTTCAGAATATAATGGCCCCCATGTCAAGACCACCAGCAAAAAATAATTGGTGAACAGACGGCACGTTAGGTGGCGGCAAGCAGCCATGAAAAGTTCATCCGCGAAAGTCCCTTGACAATGGGCGCCCGGTGCGGTTAGGCTGTCC
>JAFXSH010000148.1 GCA_017525805.1 Clostridia bacterium
AGGGTGCTGCCCTCGTTGAACTGCAATTGCAGCTTCTGGGCGGTGGGATCAAGCGTGATCAGCTTATATTTTCCCGCCTGTCCGCTGTAATCGAAGGCCAGGCCGAAGCAGCCTTTGCCGGTGTAGGTGAATTTGCCTTTCAGCAGGAAGCTTTCATAGGCCGTAAAGGCTTCCGTGTAGTTGTACCGGGAACCGGCCTGTACGGTCAATTGATCTTCTTCCACCGCCAAATGACGGCGCTTGGCAAACTGATTTGCAATGCTTTCCACAGGCGTCAATGCCAGATCGCCGTTATCCTTTTGAATGATTTTTTGCACGGCCAGGTTGCCCGCCCAGCCAGACACCTCAGACGTGGAGGAGGGGGATTCGCTGCGGCGCGCCCAGCCTACCATGAAAGCGCCGTCCGGGCTTTCCACGTGCTTGGCGGCGTAGAACAGCTTGCCGTCCAGCCGCTTGGCTTCGCCGTAGGGGCCGTAGGGCGTGTCGGACATGGCGTACCAGAGGGTGTCGTCCTGGGCGGAATAGGTGAGGTAATACTTGTCGCCCAGCTTGAAGGTGTCGCTGCATTCCAGGTTCCAGAAGCTGCCAACGGCGTTGGTGAAGATCACGCCGTCATAGGTGACGTTGCTGAGATCACCACTCAGGGTGTATTTGAGGATGCGGGCCACGCCGCCCTGGGAGGCGGTGACGGTCAGGGTGATGGTGTCAGTCGCCGCGTCATAATACGCCTGAGGATCGCGGAAATCCCGCTTCTGGCCGATCTCCGCGGGCGGGGTGATATCCCAGCCTTCCACCTTTTCAAACTGGGTGGGGCTGCTGCCCTTGGCCAGCATGATCTTTTCCATGTATTCGTAGGTCTCGGCGGAGGCATGGCCGGTGTAGAAGAACAGGTATTCATCCTTCACCTTCACGATGGAGCCAGTGCCCGCCCAGCCGTCCTGACCGCCGCTGCGGGCGGACTCCACGATGGGATCATCGTTTTCCGAATAGGTGACAAAATCCTTGGTGGTAGCTAAGTAGATGGAATGGTTGTAGCTGTCGCCGCCCTCTTTGAGGTAATAGATGTAATAGGTGCCATCCTCATAGTAGGGCATGGTGTCGCCCACGTAGGGCTGATTGATGCCGTCGACGGCGGGGCGGAAAAAGGCTTTGTATTCGTAGGCCGCTTCCTGGCTGCCGGGGGTGCGCAGGGCGGAAAAGTCCTTGTCCTCCACATCTTCGGCGAAAGGCTCGCCTTCCGCCTTCGGCGCTTCAGTAGCCGCAGGCGCGGCTTCCTTGCTGCCGCAGCCTGCCAGCGCCAGGCACAGAACGCACAGCAGGGCCAGTACCGCGTAGATTTTTGTTTTCATGGATATGCCTCCCGATACAAAGAGCAGGGAGAACGGGAAAGCCATTCTCCCTGCCTTTGTGATTGCAATTACATGACCTGCATCTGATAGATCGTCACGTTGCTGAATTCGATGGTCACATCGTCCAGCTTGGACAAGGCTTCGGAGCCGAACTGGAACAGCAGCTCAAAGTCCATATCCATGATGAAGGTATCGGTGGTGGTGAAGCGGAAGGTCTGGAATTCTTCTGTCAGGCTCATGCCCTCGGACACGCGGGGATCCCAGCCGCCCATGGGGTTGAGGAACACGCCGCAGGAGACGGGCTTGTCGGCCCTGGCGGTGATCTCCACGGTGTAATAGCTGTCGGAGGCCAGGGTCAGGGGATTGCCGCCGAAGCCGCAGATCAGCTTGTTGTGCCAGTCCACAGTGCCGCCGTTGTCGATGCGGTAGAAGAAGCTGCCGTTGTCGGTCCAAATGGTGCCAACGCCGCGGTCGTTGTCCTCGTCAGTGCCGTTGAAGGTCTGCCAGGGATAAGCGGTGTTTTCCTTGTTGGCGGTGGTGGGGCCGAAGGGCATGAAGGCGTCGATGGTCTTCTTGGTTTCCTTGTCGCCTTCCATCTTGCCGAATTCCACGTTGCTGATGGTGATCACGTTATTGGCCGCGCCTTCGGGAGCGTTGCCGATCTGCAGGCGGATCACGGGGTCATCCACATCGGCTTCCGCCACGAACACATTGGACACCACGGTGTCTTCCCCAGCGGGCAGGCCCAGGCCGTTGAAGTTGGCGCGGTTTTCCCAGCTGCGGGCGGCGCTCTCCACCAGGGCTTCGCCGCTCTGGCCGTTGGCCGCGTTGACGGTGAAGCGGTAATAATACTTCTGGCCCTTTTCGATGGTCAGATCGCCCAGGCCGATGTTGGCCTTGACGCTCCATACGCCGCCATCGGTGGGATAGCTGTCGATGGTCACGATGGCCTTGCCGTCCGCGAAGGAAGCGCTGGCGCTGGCGCCCTCGCTGGCTTCGGCGGTCACGCCTTCATTCTGGGTGAAATCGGCGGTGTAGACGGGCACCTCGTGTTCTTCGCCGGAGATCTCGTACAGCTCGATCTTGTCGATGGTCACGGTGAAGTCCTCGGGGGTGGTGTCGGCCGCGTTATCGGGGTTGGGCGTGATCTTGCCCAGGTTGAAGAGCAGCTCGGCGCTGCCTTCAGCGGGAGAGGAGAAGCTCAGCTCCAGGGGAGCCACGGTTTCATTGATGCGCACGTTGAACGCGCCGCCAAAGGTTTCCCAGCCTTCCGCGTTTTCGTTCCGGGCCAGGATGTGGGCGTAGGTGGGCTTGGAGGCCTTGGCCCAGATCTTGATCTTATAGTCAGCCGCTTTCAGGGCATAGCCCGCCTTGGCCAGCTGCACGTCGCCGTCGCCGTTGCCGGGGTTCTGAATGTCGATCACATACGCGCCGTTCTTGAGGGCCGCAGTGGCCTGGGCGGCTTCGCCGATCTTGGCTTCCCAGCCGTGGTTGTCAGTCACTTCCACGGTGCTGAAATCGAAGGTCTTGTATACGACTTCTTCGCCGGTCTTCTTGGTGACGGTCAGGGTGGCGTAGTCCTCGCCGGTGACGCCGTTCTTGTCGGTCACAGAGTAAACCAGTTCATAGTCGCCGGGGTTTTCGGGGGTCGCCTTGCCGTTCTTGAAGTTCAGGGCGGGGGTGGCTTCGATCATGATCATGTCGGTCAGATCGTTGCCCTCGGCGTCCTGGGCGGTGATGCCTGCCAGGGCGTCAAACTCGGTGCCGGCCATCACGCTCTGGTCGCGCACGCCGTCAAAGACAGGCTCGGCGTCGGCCAGGGCCAGCATGGGAACCGTCATCATGCACACCGTCAGCAGCAGCGCGACGATTTTTGTCAGCTTGTTCATGAATCCGTCCTCCTTTTTTTACTTCGCCATGTAGCGGTCATAGGCATCCTGATAGACCTTCTGGATACCCGCCAGGTTCACTTTGCCGTTCAGGTCGTTCTGGAAGTTCTGCCAGGCCGCGTCGGACACGCCGCCCTTCATCAGCCAGGAAATCAGGTTGGTGCGGATGTAGTCGTTCAGGTTGGTTTCGTAGTTGGACAGGGTGTTCAGTTCCTCCAGGGTGAACTGCAGGTTGGGGCAGGGCTTCACGTTCTCGGCCACGAAGGGCTTGGCGCAGAGCTTCAGCCGCTCCAGACGCAGCTGGGCGCGGGGCTCCATGTGCACCACGTTGTTCCAGGCATATTCGCCCAGGTTGATGATGCCAAGAGGCGCGTTCTGCAGGCGCAGTTCGTCGCTGGTCACGCCTTCAGGCAGGGGTTTTTGCACCAGCATGCCCTTATCGTCCCGTTCTTCTTCATACACGATGCCGATGGGGCCGTAGTTGATCTGGGCGGAAATGACGGGATCATAGTAGCGGTCGAAATAAGCCAGCAGCACTTCGGGGTACTGGCACTTGGTGAACAGGATCACTTCGCCGGTGCTGATTTCGGGGTTGTTGCTGACGCAGATGGTCTGGTCGCCGTTCGGGCCGACCAGGGGGCTGCAAACGATGTAGTTTTCAGGATTGGAAACCACGGTCTCGCTCTCCCACCAGTAGAAAGCACCGTAGGTTTCCATGCCCTTGCCGTTGGCCAGGAAGTTATCCTGGCTCTGCTCGAAGGACACCTTGTCGATCAGGCCGTTATCCACCCAATTGGCGATGAAGTTGGTGGCGTCCTTGAAGCGGTCGTCCTGCACGGTGTAGGTGATCTTGCCATCCACCACCACGCGGTGTTCCAGGTTGTCGTTCAGGCCGAACATGCCGTACAGGTCGCACTGATTGCCCTGCCAGTTGTTGTAGACGAAGCTCAGGGGGCGTTCGTCGTCGGTCTTGCCGTTGCCATTCATGTCGTGATCGCGGAAGTAGGTCAGGATCTGCTCCATCTGGGCGGCGGTCAGGGCCAGGCCGTCCTTGAGCTGATCGTCGGTCAGGCCGTCCACAGCGCCGGCGGCGATGGCTTCCTTGGTCCAGGCGATGTTCAGGAACAAAAGGTTCGGGCTCTGCAGCAGGCCCATTTCCTCGATGCGGGGCAGGGAGTAGATCTTTCCGTCCTCAATGTTCAGCAGCTGGGCCTTGATGTCGGGGCGCTCTTCCAGCAGCTTTTTGAAGTTGGGCATATAGTCCAGATAATCGCTGATGGGCACCAGCACCTTGCGCTTGGCGTACTTGATGATTTCGCCCGCGCCCATGCCGGCGTGGTAGATGGCGTCGGGACGGTTGTCCTTGTTGCCGAAGATCAGGTTCTTCTGCTGGGAATACACGGACTCGGACACGTTTTCCCAGTTGACCTGCACATTGGTTTGCGCAAACAGGTCGGCCATGATCTTCATGTCGTTGTAATCCAGGGCGGAAGCGTTCTTGGAGGAATACACCTGGAAGGCCAGCTCCTGCGCGCCTTTTTCGTTCAGGATCGGGGCGCTGGTATCCATCCACTGGAAGCCGTAGGTGGCGTTCAGGGGATGGTCGTTGGCGGGAGCGGCAGCGGCAGGCTGCTCTTCCTTGGCGGGTTCTTCAGCCTTGGGTTCTGCGACGGTTTCAGCGGCGGGCGCTTCGGTGGGGGCCGCCGTGGGGGCAGCGGTGGCGGCGGGCTTGCTGTCGCCGCCGCAGGCGGTCAGGGTGATGGCCATGACCACCAGCAGGAGAACTGCGATCAACTTTTTCGCATTCATGGGATGTACCTCCTTATCAAGTCAACAAAAGATACAAGGTTACAATGCAGCTTTCTCGGAGGGGGGTCTGGAGGGGGAACCGCTCTTTGGCTCCAAAGAGCGGTCTCCCTCCAGCTTCGTTTTCGTTACCCCTTCAAAGAGCCGATCATGACGCCCTGGGCAAAGTATTTCTGCACGAAGGGATACAGGCACAGCACCGGCAGGCTGGATACGATCACGGAGACGTATTTCAGCTGGTTGGCCAGGCGGTACTGCTGCAAAATGGTTTCGCCGCTGCCGCCCACGGTGCTCTCCGAGGCGATCAGGATCTCTTTCAGCACCAGCTGCAGGGGATATTTCCTTTCATCCTGCAGGAAGATCATGGCGTTGAAGTAGCTGTTCCACTGGCCCACGGCGTAGTACAGCGCCATGACGGCGATGATGGCCTTGGACAGGGGCAGCACGATGGAGAAGAAGGTGCGGAATTTGCCAGCGCCGTCGATCCTCGCCGCTTCCAGCATGCCCTCCGGGATGGAGGACTCAAAGAAGGTCTTGGTCATGAACAGGTTCCACACCGACATGATGGCGGGCAGGATCACCGACCAGGGGGAGTTGATCAGCTTCAGGCTGCTCATCACGTTGTAGAACGGGATCAGGCCGCCGCCGAAGAACATGGGGATGATGAAGTACAGCATCCAGAACTTCTTGCCGGGGGTGGTTTTGCGGCTCAGGCCCCAGCCGGCGGGTATGGTGACCGCCAGGGCCAGGATCACGGTGACCACGGTGTACCACAGGGTGTTCCAGTAGCCGGTCCAGATGTCCTGGCGCTGGAAAACCTTTTGATATCCTTCAAAGGTCACGTTCACCGGGGCCAACACCACCTGGCCGCCCAGCACGGCGTCGGGATCGGAGAAGGAAGCGATGACGATGAAGTACAGCGGATACAGGATGATCAGCGCCAGCAAGCCCAGGAAAATGGCGTTGATGACGAAGAAAATCTTGTCGCCCTTGGTGTCTTTCAGGGCATGGCTTTCCTTGATTTTGAAGGCGGGATTTTTCACAGTCATTTTCTTTCCCTCCTTACCACAGCGAGTTCTCGGAGAAGCGCTTGGAGGTGGTGTTGGCGATGATCAGCAGCACCACGTTGATGACCGAGTTGAACAGGCCGATGGCAGTGGCATAGGCCTGATCAGGCACGCCGGTCAAACCGCGCTTGTACACGTAGGTGGCGATCAATTCGCTGACGGCCAGGTTGCCGTCGGTTTGCATCAGCAGGGCCTTTTCGTAGCCAACGCCCATCAGACCGCCGATGGACATGATCAGCATCACGCTGATCATGGGCATGATGGCCGGGATATCCACGTGCAGCACCCGCTGGAAGCGCGTGGCGCCGTCGATCATGGCGGCCTCGTGCTGCACCGGGTCCACATTGGACAGGGCAGCGATGTAGATCACGGCGCTCCAGCCAAAGTCCTGCCAGTTGCTGGACAGGATGTACATGGGCCTAAAGGCGCTGCTTTCCAGGAAGTAGGAAATGCGGCTGCCGCCCAAGCTGGCCGCCAGGTTGTTCACCAGGCCGTAGCGGCCGAAGAACAATTGCAGCATACCAACCAATACCACCAGGGAGATGAAGTGCGGGGCGGTATAGATGGTCTGGAACACCTTGCCCGCCTTCTTGTGCTTCAAGGCGTTCAGGGCCAGGGACACCAGGATGGGCAGTGGGAAGCCGATGATGAAGCCGATGATGCACAGCAGGAAGGTGTTCTTCATCAGGGGCCAGAACTGCACGTCGTTAAAGAAACGAGTGAAATTCTGGAAACCCACCCAAATCGTTTCGCTGGACAGGATCGGGTCGCCGGGCATGAAATCCTGGAACGCGATCAGCACGCCGTAGATAGGCAGGTAATTGAACAGGAACACCACCAGGATGGCCGGGAGGATCATGATGAGGTAGGGGCAGTTTTCCTTGAAATACTGCACCCGTTTCGCCCAACTCGGTTTTTCCTTTTTTGGCCGCACAGCTGCGGCAGGGGCTTTGCTTGCGCCTTGCATGTTTTCCCTCCTTATCGATTGATTCAGATTCAGAAAACGCAGTGATTCGCTTTTTTGGGTAAGCCCCCTTTCGTAACAACGGTCGGTTTACAATTGCTGTTCACAATCTTTGAATTTGGTTTACATTATCCATGATTTATTTTACATTATGATTTACAATATGTCAATATAAAAACAAAAATTTTGTGTAAAACGGAAAATTAAGCAAGAATATATCTAGTCAAAGGTAAAACAACAATCAAATCCGATCGTGAAATTTACATTTTGTAAACTTGATTTGATATGCATAATATGTTAAAATGTATTCAATAAAAAACCAGAAGGGTTGAATTGCACCATGGCAAACAAGCGGGTCACCATGCAGGACATTGCCGACGCCTGCGGCCTTTCCAGAAATACGGTATCCAAGGTGTTCAACGGGCGCGGTGCGGTGCCCCCTGCCACCCGCGCGCTGATCCTGCAAAAAGCGGGCGAGCTGGGCTACGGCCTGCCCGCCGAGGGAAAGCCCGCCGTTTCTCAGCAGGCCGGCGGCAGCATCGCCCTGCTCACCAATAACATGCCCGTGGATTATCACTTCGGCACTTATTTTGTTACCACGTTCACCGACCAGATCTGCCGGGCGGGTTATACCCTGAAAATGTTTGAAATCTCTGCCGGCGAAATGCAAAAAAAGCAGCTGCCGCCTCACTTCATCCCGGAACAAACGGCAGGGATCGTGGCGATCGAGCTGTTTGACGCTGACTATTTGAATATGATTTGCGGCCTGGATTTGCCTACCGTCGTGATCGACAGCCCGGCCCATTCGCTGATCCATCTCTACCCGTGTGATTTTGTTTCTATGGAAAACGTGGCCAGCATAAGCGCCGTGATGCAGCGGCTCCTTGCCCTTGGCGCGCGCCGTATCGGCTTTGTGGGCGACAAGGAGCATTGCGGCAGCTTTTACGAGCGCTGGTTCGGCTATCGGATGGGAATGGAGCAGGCGGGGCTCAAGCTGGATGAAAGCCTTTGCATCCTGGCTCCGGACGCTTCTCCCTACAAGGAATCCGACTGGCTGATCGCTCAAATGAACCGCATGCCCGCTTTGCCGGACGCCTTCGTCTGTGCCAACGATTATCTGGCCGTCCACCTAATGAACGCAATCAAAAAGAAGGGACTCCGCATCCCCGACGATATCATGGTCACCGGCTTTGACGGCACTTCCCAATCTGCCCTGGTGGAACCCGCCCTCACCACCGTGCAGATCCCCAGCATCGAAATCGGCCGCATGTCCGCCGATATCCTGCTGGCCCGCATCCGCAATCCGGAGCTTCCTTTCAGCTGGACGCATATCCGCACCAACCCCGTGTGGCGCAAGAGCACGAGAGAAGGATAAAAGGGACTGAAAGGAAGTCGAAGGGAGTAAAAAAGACTGGAGTTCTCTGCTTGACAGTGGTATATTGTATGTGGTGCGTTTTGGCGATAAACCAAGCTCATTTTTCTTTGCAAGCCCTGCTGCAATGATCGCCACGGGGCTTTTTTCATGCCATCGTGAAGATGATGGGGTAATGCGAGAGAAAGGATGGGTTACGATGATGGACTCGAAAACCGTACACACGGCGCGGTGACTATTATTTCCCTGATTTGAATCTATCTGATGCTGATCAATCTCCGCTTGGATGCTATGGCCGGATGCGCCTGAATTATCTCTGGGAGCATCGTCCCGGCCTGTACGCCCGCCTGATTCTATCCGGTACGCTTTACAAACACTTAGCCGAGATCGACCAGGCCAGCCGACAGAGAATGGAACGAATCATCTCCCAAATGGCCCAGGCAGAAGGCGTCGATGAAAAGCTGAAAGCGAAAGATCAAATGGTCTGGGTCGGCCGGATGAACAATATCCGGCAGCGGGCAGAAGAAATCATTCTGCAAGAACTGATTTACGGATAATCAAAACCACCGGCTAAGCCGGTGGTATGCACCGTGCCTTCAAGGCATAAAGCTTGCTGCGTCTTAAGACGCACCGAACGGTATACCAACCGCATCTTTTTCTCGGGCCGCCGCTATTCTGCCTCCTAATACTGAATCATCCTAATAGTCCGTATCTGTGAACGAAATGCTTTCGTTATTTATTTACGCTGCCGCGTTGGCGTTCACCCGATCAATCACCCTTTTGATGCCCATCCACACGGAAAGATCAGAGAACACATCCACAATTCAGAAAAGCCCTGCCCATGGTGGATATCTTGACCCTCAGCGCCACCGGTTCCGAGTTTGACGGCGGCGGCGTGATCACCAATCTGAAAACCAACGAGAAACTGGGCGGCATGTACACCTATCCCGCCGTGTCCATCTGCGACCCGACGTACACCTTCTCCGTTTCGGCGTATCAGACCGCTGCCGGTTCCGCCGATATCATGAGCCACATCTTCGAGGGCTATTTTTCCAGGACGGAGGACAGCGGCCTTTCCGACGGCATCGCGGAAACCATCCTGCGCACAGTGATGAAATACTGTCCCATCGCCATCAGGGAGCCGGACAATTACGAGGCCCGCGCCAATTTAATGGCGGTCTCGTCCGTGGCCTGCTCCGGCATCCCAGAATACGGCAAGCAGGATACCGGCTGGCCCTGCCCTGCCATGGAGCATGAGCTTTCGGCTTATTATGACATTACCCACGGCGTCGGGCTTGCCATCCTCACGACCCGGTGGATGCGGCATATTTTAAAGAAAGATCCTTCCTGCGCCTGACGCTTTGTGCGC
Organism: Clostridia bacterium; assembly: GCA_017525805.1. The sequence goes on from JAFXSH010000148.1 coordinate 9,817, forward strand.
TTTGCGAAGAACGTGATGGGCCTGTCGGGCGAGGATGAAGCCGCGCTGGCCGCTGCCGGCATCGACGCGCTGGAAGCGTATTTCAAGTCGACCGGCATCCCGATGACGCTGTCCGAACTGAAGATCGGCCCGGAGCATTTCGCCGAAATGGCCTCCCACGCCAACGCCGACGGTTATCTGAAAAACGCCTTCGTCGCGCTGACGGACGAGGACATCGTCGAAATCTACAAGGATTGCCTATAAGGGAAAATGCTGCCGAAAAAGCAAAGGATCCGGGTAATGCCGATGTTTTCTCAAAATGGTATAATACACAGCGCCCCTGGAGACTTTCACTCCAGGTTCGGGGCATGCCCATCAATCCCAAAACGGCGGCCTCTCCATTCGGAGAGGCCGCCGCGCGTTCAGTAGGGGGCTGATTACTTTACATATTCTGCAGCCTGTTGACCGGCGATGCGGCCAAAGACCACGAAATCGGCCACGGCGTTACCGCCCAAACGGTTGGCGCCGTGCACGCCGCCGGTGACCTCGCCCGCGGCGAACAGGCCGGGGATGATCTGGCCGTCGGTGGTCAGCACGTGGGTGCTCTCATCGATTTTCAAGCCGCCCATGGTGTGATGGATGCCCGCGGTGACCTTCACAGCATAGAAGGGAGCGGTATCCAGGGGCTGGGCAAAGCTGGTGCGGCCAAACTCCGGATCGTTCTTCTCGGCCACGCAGCCATTCCACTTTTCCATGGTGGCGGCAAAGGCGTCGGCAGGGATCTCCAGGATGGCGGCCAGTTCCTCATAGCTGTCCGCGCCGTACATGAAGCCGCGGTTAATGTAGCCCTGAATGACGGAGGAAGCGTCCACCATCTTTTGATCCACCACCAGCCAGGAGAAGGAGCCGGGCTGGGCGATCTCGGCAGCGGAGACCACATCGCGGGTGCCCACTTCGTCAATAAAGCGCTCGCCGTTGGCATTCACCAGGATAGCGCCATCGCCGCGCAGGCCCTCGGTGATCAGGGAAGCGGTATCGGCCTGCACGGTGGGATGGATCTGCACCTGCTCCATATCCACGGTGGCAGCGCCCAGCGCTTCGGCCATCAGGATGCCCTGGCCCTGGATGCCGGCGGCGTTGGTAGTCATGAAGCCCGCCAGTTGGGGCGCGTACTTGACCACCATGTCCAGATTCGCGCCAAAGCCGCCGCTGGCCAGGATCACGGCCTTGGCGTTGACGGTGACGGTGTTGCCGGATTTGCCGGTGGCCACAATGCCACAGGCCGCGCCGTTTTCATCGGTCAGGATCTGGGTGGCGGTGGTGTCGGTAAGCAGGGTGATGCCGTCCCGTTCCTGGCTGGCCTTTTCCAGCAGGGGCACGGTGTAAGCGCCCACAGAGACCACCTTGCCCTCGGCGTTCACCGGGCGATGGATGCGCTTCACGGACGCGCCGCCAAAGGCCGCCACGTTGTTCAGATCAATGCCAATGGAGCTGAGCCAATCGATGGCGGCGGCGCTGTCGTTCACCAGGGTGTTCACCAGGTCAGGGTTGTTCAGGCCTTTGCCGCCGATCAGGGTATCCAGGGCAAAAAGCTCAGTGGAATCGAAATATCCTTCGGGATTGGCCTGCCAGGCTTCCCACTGCTCCCTGACCTTGGCAGCCAGGGCGATGATGGCCTCGTTATCGGCATAGGCTTCGGCGGCAGCCAGGGTTTTTTCCACGCCGGCATTCTCGCCAAATTCATTCTTGTCCTGATATACGGTCTTAGCGGCGTTCATGCCGCCGGTGGCCTTGACGGAGTTGCCGCCCACGGCGGGCTGGCTTTCCACGATGACCACCTTTTTGCCTTCGTCCGCGGCGGTAATAGCGGCTACCATGCCCGCGCCGCCCGCGCCGACCACCACGATGTCGGCGTCGTAGGTTTCATCCTTGGCTTCCTCGGCCTGGGCCTGACGCATATAATCGTCGGGGTTCACGCCGGCGTTTTCCAGCGCCTGGCGGGCCGCCTCGATCACGGCGCCGCGGGTAACGAAGGCAAAGGTAGCGCCGGTGTAGGTGTCCACGATACCGTTCGCTTCCACGAAGGCCTGGGGCCACTCTTCAACGACCTTGCTGCCGATGCCCTGAGTTTCGGCGTCACCGACGATCTCCACAATGGTGATTTCGCCATCGGCCAGGGTCATGGTCACAGTCACATCGCCGCCAGCGAAGTGGCGCTGCGGGGCACGCTGCTGCCCGCCCTGCGGGATTATCGGCAGGAGTATCCCGGCGTACAGATCAACGTGCGCAGCACGACCAGCGAGGACGCGATCTTTTTGATCCTGCATGGCCTGGCCGATCTGGCCATCGTCACCAAGCCACTCCATGAAAACGCTTCCCTGAGCGTGGAAACCTTGGCCACTTTTCCCGACGTGCTGGTGGCCCCCGCATCCATTTCCCCAAAGGCCGACCCTGAAGTCTGCTGTACTTTGGAACAGATCGCTTCCTGGCCCTTTGTGGCGATGCATCGGAAAAGCGTGAGTTATGAAATGCTGTGCGGGTATTTTGCCCGGCACGGCCTGCTGTTCCATCCCACTACCTTCGTATCCGCTATGTCCCAGATCGTGCCCATGGTGTGCAGCGGGTTGGGCGCGGCGTTCCTGCCGGAATTTATGGCCCAGGAACAGCTGCGTGCCGGAGAAATCGTCATAATCCGCTTGACCGATGATCCGCCAGCCCATACCGTGTGCATGATCACCCGGGCGAACCAGCCCGCCAGCGCAGCCTGCCGCGAACTGATGAACAGGCTGCTTGAAAATACACGCTGAAAGCTGGTCTTTGAAAATCTATTCAGTTCTACAGAAGATGTTATAGCACACTAAAGACATGGCGGCAATATTGCTTTGCCGCCATGAACATTCAGTTATTGTAGAGGCGCGATGGCATCCAGAATGGTCTTTTCCAGGGCTTCCCGGCCATAGCTGTCCACGGCGGCCTTGTTCTTTTCGCCGTGGGTCAGGTTGCCTGCGCCGCCGATGCAGCCGTTCACGCAGGCCATACCCTCGATGAAATTGGCGTCCAGGACGTTCCTGCTCTTTTTGAGCAGCGCCATGCGGCATTCCTCAATGCCGTCGCAGGTGCAGGCCTTCAGCTGGAAATCGTCCAGATGCTGTTCCTTCAGGCCCTCGGCCACGGCGTCGGACAAACCACCGCTGCGGGCGAAGATGCGGCCAAAGTAGCTGGCGTTGTCCAGCACGTCCTCGGGCAGGGTGGTAATATC
>JAFXSH010000149.1 GCA_017525805.1 Clostridia bacterium
GGTATATTCAGCATTGAATTCCATCACAATAGGCAGCATCATAGCGCAGGCTACGCCGTGGGGGGTATCGTACACCGCGCCCAGGGTATGCGCCATGGAATGGGCGATGCCGAGGCCCACGTTGGAATAGGCCATGGCGGTCACATACTGGGCCAGGGCCATGCCTTCCCTGCCGTCGGGGTCGTTCTGCACGGCCTTGCGCAGGTTTTTGGCAATCAGCTGAATGGCTTCCAGGTTCAGGCAGTCGCTCAGCTCCCACGCCGCGCCGGTGGTGTAGCCTTCGATGGCGTGGGTCAGTGCGTCCATACCGGTGGAGGCGGTCAGGCCCTTGGGCATGGAGGCCATCATTTCGGGATCGACAACCGCAACATCGGGGATGTCGTTGGGATCCACGCAGACGAACTTCCGCTTCTTTTCCACGTCGGTGATCACATAGTTGATGGTGGATTCCGCGCCGGTGCCGCCGGTGGTGGGCACGGCGATGGTAAATACCGTGCGCTTCTTGGTGGGGGCCACGCCTTCAAGGGAGCGGATGTCCGCAAATTCAGGATTGTTCACCACGATACCGATGCCCTTGCCGGTGTCCATGGAGGAGCCGCCGCCAATGGTGATCATAAAATCCGCGCCGCTGGCTTTATAGGCTTCAACGCCGTGCTGCACGTTCTCGATGGTGGGGTTAGGTTTGATATCCGTATAGAGGGCGAAAGCGATGCCATTCTTCTCCAGCAGATCGGTCACCTTGGCGGTAACGCCGAATTTTACCAGATCCGGGTCAGAAGCGACGAAGGCCTTTTTGAACCCGTGAGCCTTTACGATGCCCGGGATCTCGTTGATGGCTCCATGGCCATGGTAGGATACGCCGTTGAGAACGAAACGATTGACAGACATACATATTCCTCCTTTTATTCAGCCCGGAGCCTTGCCCGAGCAAGAGTATCAAAAAAGTATCAGATTTCCTGTTTTCCGTGTGCCTTGCGCAGGGCGTTGAATTCCTGGCGGACGGCGGCGTCCTTCTTTGCCTCGTCTGGGTTGGACAGGCGCTTTTCTTCTGCGGCTTTGGCGTCAGCCTGGCGCTTCAGTTCCGCCTGGTAGGCTTCCTCGCCTTCTTCAAGACGAATCTTTTCTTCCGCGGAAACATACGTCCTGCCCTCTTTGGCCGCGGCGGCTTTCTGGTCGATCACGATGGCTTCATGGTCGAACTTTCCGAACTTTTCCACGCCCATGAAAAGGAAGAACAGGAAGATCACCGCGTAGCAGAAGGTTTCTACGCCGATGAACACCCAGGGCATGGCCCCCCGGATGGCCGCGGAGGAAATGTTGTCCGCAGCGTAGCCTACGTTGGAGAGCACGATGTTCAGGATGCCGGTGGCCACGCCGGTCATGCCAGCCATGATCGCGCCGTAGACGGTCATGGTCAGGCCGTCGGTTCGCTGGCCGTGAATGGCTTCCTGATGATCCAGCACGTCAGCCAGCAGCGCCATGGAAAGGTACATGGCGGGTGTGGAGCCCAGGGCTTTGAGGATAAAGGAAACGTACACCAGCACCAGATTCGTGGGGGCGATCAAGCCCAGAAGGCCGCCCGCCACGGCTAAGATCGCGCCGCAGAAGATGGCCTTGCCTTTGCCGATCTTGCCCGCTAAGATGGGGGCCGCCACCATGCCCACGGCAGTGGGGATAGCGCCGATGATGGCTAGGAGGCCGGAAATGTTGCCGCCGTTGGCAATGGTGTATACGCCGTCGGCGTTGGGGAACATGGCCTGGCAGAAGTAGAGCTGGCTCACGTTCTTCGCCATGCCGCCCAGCTGGAAGCAGAAGAAGAACACCATCATGATGATCCAGAACTTATCGGAGAAGCAGATTTTTGCCTGCTGGCCGATGGGCAGGGCCTTCTTGGGGGCGGCGCTGTCGCCCTGGTTCATGGATTCTTCGGTGACACGCTCCCGGGTGAACATGAATTCCAGCAGCGCGCCTACCACCGTGATGGCGGTCAGGGCGATAACGAAGACTTTCCAGTGGGCGTAGGAAGCCCGTGCATCATAGAGTACCGCGCCGTTCAGGGCGTATTCGCCGCTTTCCAGCAGTACCGCGCCTTCGGGCAGGTTGGTGGTCTGGGGCACGAACAGAAGGCTCAGGAAGAAGGGCAGGATCATGGTGGAAAGGCCCATGGCGGCCAGCGCCGTGGCGTTGGAGAGGGTGGCCAGCAGGGTCCTGTCCTTGCTGTTGCGGGTGGA
>JAFXSH010000150.1 GCA_017525805.1 Clostridia bacterium
CTCGTCCATGAGGCACCCGGGGTCGAACTGGAAGGGCTCGTTCCGTTTACCGATGGGCGTGCCGTCCTGATATTTCACATAGCCGTAGAATTCGTACTTTCCGGCGGGCTCGTCGCATACCGCCACGGAAATCATTTTCGTGCCGCCCATGAAGTAATATAGGTAATACCGCCCGTCGGGACCGCATACCATGTCCGGCGCGGCCAGGCCGTTGGTCAGGCGCACCTTGGGCGCGGCGGGGTCCTGTTCCCGTTTGTAGATGCAGCCGTGATACGTCCAGTTGCCCAAATCATCCACCGGGGCAGACCAGCACACGTAATCCCCCAAACAGAAGTTCAGGCCGTTGAACAGATCATGGGAACCATACACATACACCCGGCCGTTCACGACGTGAGGCTCGGCGTCCGGTACATATTCCCAGCTGGGCAGATAAGGATTGAAAGCCTGCCTGGTTTTCATGGGCGATTCCTCCTTAAATGAAATATCGGGCGATGATATAGGCGGGCGTGCAGCTCCAGGCGTGGCAGTAGCTGTTCACGACCATGCCGCCGTAGGGAGACGCGTGCAAGTCGGCTGGGTCGTAGCATTCCCAGAAGGTGTCGGCCCCTGCGTTCAGCATCCCGCCCCAATAACTCCGCAGATGCTTTTCAGCTTCTTCCTTCAAGCCCGCTTTCAGCATCGCCGTCACATAATAATGGTGCATGTAAGGCGTCGCCATCCGAGGCGTTCCGGGCATTTTCAGCGCTTTTTCAAACGCGGCGCGGGCCTTGCCGTCAGGCATCACACCCGCCAGGGTCAGCCACACCTGGGTGTGGATGGAAATCTGCCCGTCGGAGAGGAAGCATTGCTCTTCCTCTCGCCAGAAATGCTTGAGCGCCGCTTCCCGCAGACTGGCCGCCCGGTTTTCATAGGCGGCCTGCGTCTTTTCGTCCCCTGCCCGTTTACACAGTGCTGCGCAGGCGTCCAGCGAAAGGATCAGCACGCCCTGCAAAGCGGCGGTGCGGTCCAGGGTGTCGCTCCAATCGATAAAGCCCGCTTTCCCGGCGTCCGATTTCAGCACGTCTTCGGCGTTCAGCCAATGGTTAAGCACCCAATCTGCCTGCTCCAAAGCAGGTTCCAGCAAATCGTCCAGCGCTTCTTTGTCGCCGGTTTCAGCCAGGTATTCTTCCAGCACCATAGGATAAAGGAGGGCGTAGTCCATCAAATACGTATCATCCGCCATCGGTTCCGGGGTCGTAAACACGTTGGCGCTCATACGCCCGTCCGGAAACCGGGTGCCCGCGAACAGGTACAGGCAGCGCTTGATCACATCCATACTGCGGAAGGACACATAACTCGTCAGCGCTTCCAGCCGCAGATCGCCCAGCCACAGGCGCTGGTCCCGCTTGGGCCCGTCCTCCAGCACATCCTGGGTACATTCGGCCAGAGTTCGCAGGCTGGCGTCGTAGATGCGCTTGAGTTCCCCGTCCGGGAAGCGCTTTTCGGGAACATTTGCCCAGTCTGCCGCGCTCTCCGCCCGGCACATCACGTCTTTGAGCACCAGCTGATATTTGGGCGATGTATCCAGCACAATGATCCGCACATAGCGGAAGGCGTACCGCCTGGGCAGCGTGACCGACAAAGGCAGCCTGTCCAGATGAAGCCTTTCCTGCTGGATCCAGCTGCGGGACAGCCAGCCGTGATAGTCCTCAGGGTTTTCCGTCAGTTCCCCCGCCATTTCCGCAAAATCCAGCTGGATAAACGCGGGCGCGTCCTGATGGGACCCCGCGGTGGAGAGATTCAGCGTCAGCCGGCCCACCAGATGCCGCCCGAAGTCCATAAGTACCTGATCGCCCCGATACAGCGGACGGGCTGAAAGGGATTCTGTCGCCACCGTTTCCCCGTTGACGTGGCAGACTGGGGGAATCGGATAATCCGTATATCGCAGGGCCGGTTTCAGCGCGTCCGCTTTTGCCAGCAGGCGCGAATCACTGCGGGGCTGAAAGCCCGGAATAATGGAGATCAATTCCATGCGTGAGCCTCTTTCGTCGAAAGAATCAAAAACGGGCAAATCGTATTCCGATTTTTATTATACAGGAAAAACAGTTGTCTGCCATGCTCATTTTTAATCTGTTGAACTGATATTTTTTAAGATACCATACTTTTACAATGTTGTTTCGGGGAAATATCAGTCCATTTACTTTTTGCATATTTATTTTGCGCAAAAGAATTGACAGAAATCAAAAACATTTGTATACTGGATTCACCATGAAAGGGGGGAGTGTATGGATGAAACACGGGTGATGGCCCAATTGCACGCCCTCAACGAAAGCGAAATGTTCTACCGGAATTATCGCCTTGCCAGGTTTTCTCCCAGCGGGTTTGAAGCGTTTCTGCGGCAGATCGACCCGGAACAAGTGCGGCGGCTGAATCTGATCGTGCCCGAATGGCCGGACACCATTCCATCGGAATACCTGGACAACCAATTTTTTTCTCCCGACCGTCAGATTGGCATCCATGTGTTCAAGCACAACTGCTACACCCCGCCGATTCCACATCGTCACAATTTCTTTGAATTGTTCTACGTGCTGGAGGGCCGGTGCGCCCATCAGGTGCGCGGCCATACTTCCACGATGACGACGGGGGATCTGTGCTTCATCCAGCCCCGGGTGACCCACGCCCTGGATGTGAGCGATGAAAGCGTCATTGTCGACGTGCTCATTCGCAAGTCCACCTTCCGGCACTACTTCTACAGCATCCTCCAGGGTGACAGCCTGCTGGCGAATTTCTTCATGAGCACGCTTTACAGCGAACGGGGTATCGACTACCTGATTTTCCACACCGGGGACGATATGGATCTGCACCGGGCATTCGTGGAACTGTGCGGCGAATTCATGGAAAAGCAAGATTACTATTCCACCCTGGTGAACGCCATCGTGACAAAAATTTTCGTGCTGCTGCTGCGAAAGTATATGAATGCCTGCGATCTGCCCAAGGATCAGCTTCACGAATCTCAATCCGCCGTGCGCATCGCACGGTATCTCCAGACCAACGCCGCCACCGCCACCTTAGGCGGTATGGCCGCCGAATTCCACTATACCCCGGAATACGCCTCCCGCCTCATCAAGCAGATGACAGGGCAGACCTTCATCCAACTGCTCACCACCGTCAGGATGGAAAACGCCGAACAGCTGCTGAGGGACACAGCCATGCCCGTAGCGGACATTGCCGCTGCCGTTGGCTACGAAAGCAGTGAGCACTTCATCCGCACCTTCCGCAAGCATGTGGGCATGACCCCAAGCGGCTATCGGCAGAAAAAACGGGCGTAGCATCAAAAAACATACATACAGAAAGGACGATTCCCATGAGCCAAACCAAGCAGAGTTTCTTTGACAGGCTTCCCAGCCTGATCAAAAAGTCCAACGTGACGCTGATCCCCGAAGGGGCCGTCGGCTACCTGATCGGGCCCACCCTGGCGTTGGTCGCAAATTCCATCCTGGCGAATTACTTCAATAAATACATGACCGACGTGCTGAACATCAACAGTTGGGCCAGCGAATTCTTCAAATGGCTGCCCGTGGTGTCGGTCATTTTCGTGGTGCTGGGCAACATCATCGTGGGCCGGCTCATGGACAAGAGCTCCTCCCGGGCGGGTAAGGCGCGGCCCCTGCTGTTGATCTCCGTGCCCATTTCCTTCCTGGCGCTCTTGATCCTGTTCGTGATCTCCCCCTTAGCGACGGACACCATCAATACACAAGGCCAATCCTTGGCCCTGGTGTGCATCGCCATCGGCTATAACCTGTGGTTCGCCATCGCCTATCCCATGTACTATACGCCCCACGCTGCGCTGGTGAACCTTTCCACCCGCAACAGCAAGGACAGGACCCTGCTGGCCACCCTCTCCAACGCCACGGCGCTGGCCGCCATGGGCCTTTCCACCATGATCCTGCCCTTCTTCCTGAGCCTTCTGTTCGTGCCCCAGACCACCAACCTGCCCGAA
>JAFXSH010000151.1 GCA_017525805.1 Clostridia bacterium
AGAAGCACAGTGTCGCCAAGTTTTCCTGTTTCCTACAAGCAGCAGCGGGAATTTGTTTTTTCCTCTCGTCAAGCAGCTTCCGCAGGTACGGGTCCAGGGAGGTCACCTCCCTGGTGGGGTGTGGGGCAAAGCCCCACAGTTTTCCTGGTTACTTAAAGTGTTCATGAATCAACTGAATAAGAGGTGAAGCCCTATGTCCATCATCGCGGCTTTTATGGTGCCCCATCCGCCTTTGATCGTGCCCGAAGTGGGCCGGGGCGGCGAAAAACAGATCGAAGCCACCAGCGCCGCGTACAGGAAGGCTGCTCAGGCCATTGCGGCCCTGAAACCGGAAACCATCGTGATTTCCAGCCCCCATGTCACCATGTACGCGGACTATTTTCATATTTCCCCCGGCAGGCGCGCCGAAGGAAGCCTCGCCCGGTTTCACGCCCCCCAAGTGCGGTTCAAAGAGGAATACGATGCTGAACTGGTGAAAGCCATCGAAGGAATCGCGCAAGAAAACGGCTTCCCCGCGGGGACCCAGGGGCAGCGGGAACCGGAACTGGATCACGGCGTGATGGTGCCGCTGTATTTCATCCGGCAGGCTTATTCCGATTTCAAGCTGGTGCGCGTCGGGCTTTCCGGCTTGCCCCTGGAGGACCACTACCGGCTGGGGCAGATGATCCGGCAGGCGGCGGAGGAAACGGGCCGCCGGGTAGTTTACGTGGCCAGCGGCGATCTTTCCCACAAACTGCGGGAATATGGTCCCTACGGCTACGCGCCGGAAGGACCCCAATATGACGAGCGCATCATGGACGTGTGCGGTCGGGCGGCCTTCGGCGAGCTGTTGGATTTCGAGGAAAGCTTCTGCGAGCGCGCGGCGGAGTGCGGCCACCGTTCCTTCGTGATCATGGCGGGGGCGCTGGACGGACAGGCCGTGGAAGCGGAAAAACTGTCCCATGAGGACGTGACCGGCGTGGGCTACGGCATCTGCGCTTTCCGTCCCATGGGACCGGATAAAAGCCGCTGTTTCCTGGATCTCCGACAGGGTGAACAGGAAAAGCGGGTTTCCGAAAAACGAACGCAGGCCGATCCCTTCGTGCGTTTAGCCTGGCAGAGCGTGGAAAGCTATGTGCGGAATCGCCGAATCATGGAAACACCGGATCACCTTCCCCCGGAACTAAAAAACCGCCGGGCGGGCGCGTTCGTGTCCATCCACAAGCAGGGGCGGCTGCGGGGCTGCATCGGCACCATTTCGCCCACCCGGAACAGCTTAGCGGAAGAGATCATTTCCAACGCCGTCAGCGCCGCGGCCCGAGACCCGCGTTTTGATCCCATCCGGCCCGATGAATTGAAGCTGCTGGAAATCAACGTGGACGTGCTGGGGGAGCCGGAGGACATATCCTCCGAAGCCGAGCTTGACGTGAAACGCTATGGAGTGATCGTGAGCCGGGATCATCGCCGGGGGCTGCTGCTGCCCGATTTGGAGGGCGTGGACACGGTGGCCCAGCAAATCGCTATCGCCCGTCAGAAAGCGGGCATCGGACCCAGGGAGCCGGTGAAATTACAAAGGTTCCAAGTAGTCCGGCATACCTGAAGGAGGCAGCGAACATGGCACGGTGCGGCGTATGCTTTCATCACTGCGAAATCCCGGAGGGACAAAGGGGTTTCTGCGGCGCGCGAAAGTGCGAACGCGGCACGGTGATCCCCGATAATTACGGCAGGATCACCGGACTGGCCCTGGATCCCGTCGAAAAAAAGCCCCTGCGGCGCTTTCATCCCGGCGGCATGATCCTCTCGGCGGGCAGCTACGGCTGTAACCTGCGCTGCCCCTTTTGCCAGAATCACGGCATTTCCTGGTCGGCGGAAGCCATGGGTTCTGCGGACAAGACCGAAACCGTCACGCCGGAAGCGCTGGCAGATTTGGCGGTCCGCTTGAAGCCCCAAGGGAATATCGGCCTGGCTTTTACCTACAACGAGCCGCTGATCGGCTGGGAGTTCGTGCGGGACGCCGCCAAGCTTTCCCATGAAGCGGGGCTTGTAAACGTACTGGTGACCAACGGGACGGCGGAATTATGGGTATTGGAAGAGCTGTCCCCGTACATCGACGCGATGAACATCGACCTCAAGGGCTTCACTGACCGCTACTATACCCATGTTTTAGGCGGCAGCCTGGATATGGTGAAAGCGTTCATCGCCCGGGCTGTGCAAATTTGTCACGTGGAACTGACCACCCTGATCGTTCCCATGGAAAATGATTCCGAGGAGGAGACGCGGGCGCTGACTGCCTGGGTGGCGGGCTTAAAGGACGGGCATGGGCGGATCATCGGCCCCGAAATTCCGCTGCACATTTCCCGCTTTTTCCCCCGCTTTCATATGACGGACCGCCCGCCTACGGACGTGAGCCGCGTTTATCGCCTCAAGGACGTTGCGCGGGAAAAGCTGAAATACGTGTACACAGGAAACTGCTGAAAAGGGGACGGCTCCTTCGCCGTCCCCTTTGGTTTACTGTTCGTTTTTCCCAACAAGCGCTTTCGTTACTTCGATTACGTTCCTGTGCCTGATATCCCTCGGTTCAAAATGAATGGCGTTGTAAACCAGCTGCATCACCGCCCCGGCCCCGAAGGTGCTGATCAGGGTGCCGATGCCCACAGGGCCGCCCAGAAGCCAGCCGACCAACAGTACCCCGGCCCAGAGCAGAATTTCCACCAGGCCGATGGGCAGCTTGGGCAGGCGCTTGCCAATGCCCACCAGCAGGGAATCCCTGGGCCCGCAGCATTGCCCGGCCTTCATATAAATCCACATGCCCAGGGCCATGAACACAAAGCCCAGAACCATCACGGCAATGCCTAACCACAGATTATCATTTTCGGGAAGGGGATTCAGGTCGTTGTACATCTGCACGAAATTTCCCGTCACCAGGGCGTCGATGATGGTGCCGTACCCGATCCGCTCCCGCAGGCATAGATCGATCAAAAGAATGACGACCGCCATCACCGTCATGGACAGGCCGTAATTCAGCGGGGTATGGTAGGATATGCCCATGCCCAAACAATCCCAGGGGGCAAGACCGATGTTGGCGAAGATCGTCAGGTGCACCCCGAAAGCAAAAACCAGCAAACCGGCCGCAATGCGCAGCCATTGAAGAAAAATCGTTTTTCTGCTCATAATTCCCTCGAACGTTTCAAATAATCCCGCAGGATGTTCAGCCCGGCCCGGGCCATACAGAACCTTTCCCGGCTGGTCTGTATCTCCGCCCACACTTCTTCCAGATCGAACCAGCGCGTCTCGTCCACCTCCGACGCCTGGAGCGTCAGGGCGTCTGTCTCCACCGGGTCGGAATAAACATAGACCCACGTTAATTCATTATCTTTGAAGGGCCGCCCGTGGAATTCTTTTTCATAGCGGATGCGGAAAGTGCCCGCGAAGGTGAGCTGATCCGGCTCCGCGCTGATCCCCAATTCTTCTTTCAGCTCCCGCAGCGCGGAGGGAAGCGGCTCCTCCCCCGCCGGGATATGGCCCGCCGAGGAAGTATCGTACATGCCGGGAAAGGATTCTTTTTCCATGCTCCGCTTTTGAAGCAGGATATCATATCCCCCCTTCTTTTCCCGCGCGATCCACACGTGGGCCGTGCGGTGCAGGATTCCATTCCGGTGGGCATCGTCCCTGCTGACGGTCCTCCCGGTGGGGCGGCCGTCCTCGGTGCATACGTCCAGGTATTCCATGCTTCTCCCCTTCCCAGTCGTTTTTCCGAAACGTATTATAAGCGAATGTTGGAAGAAAGGCAAGAAATCGCCCTCGCCCGCATAGAATGAACGGTGGAAAGATTTCAGATTTCCACAAAGCACGGCGTCTCTCGAGGAAAAAACAGGAAAAAAACAATCTTTTTTTTCACTCGCGCGGCACCGCCCTTGCATTTTGCTTGGAATTGTGATAATCTGAACAGGCATCATCCAAAAAGATGCGCAATCGGATTTCTGAAACTGCAAATTCTGGCTGTTTTATCAAAAAACACCGTCGATTTTGCAAGAAATACAAAAGTAAAAATTCATTTTTAACAAAAAGGGGTAATACGCCATGAAGCCTTATCAGGAAATGACAGCGGAGGAACTGAACATTGAACTGTCGCAGCTCAAGGCGCAGTACAAGCGGGTGCAGGCTTTGGGCATGCACTTGGACATGAGCCGCGGCAAGCCCTGCCAGGAACAGCTGGACCTGTCCATGGGCATGATGGACGTGCTGGATTCCTCCAGCGATCTGACCTGCGAGGACGGCACCGACTGCCGCAACTACGGCCAGCTCACCGGCATTGAGGAAGCGCGGGAGCTGCTGGGCGACATGATGGAAAATAACCCCAAGGACATCATCATCTACGGTAACTCCTCCCTGAACGTGATGTTTGATACCATCAGCCGCGTGTGGACCCACGGCGTGATGGGCAACACCCCCTGGTGCCGCCTGCCGGAGGTAAAATTCCTGTGCCCCGTGCCGGGCTATGACCGGCATTTCGCCATCACCGAGTATTTCGGCATCAAAATGGTGCCCGTGCCCATGACGCCCACCGGCCCGGACATGGATATCGTGGAAAAGCTGGTGCGGGAGGACGAAACCATCAAGGGCATCTGGTGCGTGCCCAAATATTCCAACCCTCAGGGCATTTCCTACAGCGATGAAACCGTGCGCCGCTTCGCGCGCTTAGAGCCCGCCGCGCCGGACTTCCGCATTTTCTGGGACAATGCCTACGGCATGCACCATCTGTACGACCACAAGCAGGATTACCTGATCGAAATTCTGGCCGAATGCAAGCGGGCGGGCAATCCCGACATGGTATACAAATTTGCCTCCACCTCCAAAATCACCTTCCCCGGCAGCGGCATCGCCGCCATCGCCACCAGCCCCAACAACATGGAGGATTTTGTTTCCTACTTAAAGCGCCAAACCATCGGCCACGACAAGGTGAATCAGCTTCGTCACGTGCGCTTCTTCGGCGATATTCACGGCATGGTGGAGCATATGCGCAAGCACGCCGACATCATCCGCCCCAAGTTCGAGGCGGTGGAAGCGACCCTGGAAAAGGACCTGGCGGGCCTGGACGTTGGCACCTGGACCTGCCCCTTGGGCGGCTATTTCATCATGTTCGATTCCCTGCCCGGCTGCGCCAAGGATATCGTGGCCCTGGCCAAGAAAGCGGGCGTCACCATGACCCCCGCCGGCGCCACCTGGCCCTACGGCAAGGATCCCAACGATTCCAATATCCGTATCGCGCCCACCTATCCCTGCCTGTCGGATCTGAAAACCGCCATGGAGATTTTCACCCTCTGCGTGCGCATTGTCAGCGCAAAAAAACTGCTGGCCGAAAAGCAGGCGGCGGCCTGACCCGGTTTGTTTTCTCTGGAGGAACGATCCATTCCGGTCGTTCCTCTTTTTTTGTAAATATATTTTGTACAGAGTATAGACGCTGCGGACTGAATCGGTGTATAATGAATTATCCGCACCGCCTTCCGGGTGATGGACGTGACCGGCTCCAGCCCCAGGTCGCCCCCCTTTCCATGAACAGAAAGAAATCATTTCCAAACAGCATAGCAACGGAGCCTATGGCATTTTTCCCGCAAAATAAACGACAAATCCGCAATTATTCAGTCGTCGGATCGATAGACAGGCAGAAAAACAAATTTCTTCCGTTTCACCGATGAAACGCCCTTGTTCCTCATGACCGGCCAGGGCGTCCGGCAGGATCATAGGCCATTTCAGCGGCAGCCAACTCCAAATTTCCTTGAAGCCCAATTCGTCTCTATCATCCTCCCCCCGGCAAACTTAAGCAAGCGAAAGGAAGGACAAACGCATGGACAACGAAACCAGAAAAGTATTCACCGGATTCGACAGCTTCCTGTTCCACCAGGGCACCGATTATGAGGTTTACCGCAAGCTCGGCGCGCACCCCGGCGAGGCGGAGGGCGTGAAGGGCACGTGGTTCAACGTGTGGGCCCCCAATGCCCAGTACGTTTCCGTCATCACCGCCAAAACCGGCTGGGAAAACGAAAAATGGATGCACCGCAGCGAAGGCGACAGCGGCGTGTGGGAATGCTTCCTGGCGGACGTGGGCCAGGGCGACGCTTACCGCTATGTGATCACCGGCTCGGACGGCGTGAAGCGCTTTAAGAGCGACCCTTACGGCTTCTGGTTTGAAAAGCGGCCCAACAACGCCTCCATCGTGTGGAACCTGGACAATTTCCAGTGGACGGACGATCAGCACCAGGCCCAGCGGGACAACACCAAGGTGCTGGAAAAGCCCATGTCCATTTATGAAGTGCATCTTGGCTCCTGGAAGAAGGGCTATCGCGGCCCGGACGACGAGGACGGTTTCCTCAATTATACCCAGCTTGCGGACGATCTGGTGAACTACGTCACCTACATGGGCTACACCCACGTGGAGCTCATGGGCATCTGCGAGCATCCCTTCGACCTGTCCTGGGGCTATCAGGTGACGGGATATTACGCACCCACCAGCCACTACGGAACGCCGGACGACTTCCGTTCCTTCGTGAATACCCTGCACAAGGCCGGTATCGGCGTGATTGTGGACTGGGTGCCCGCCCACTTCCCCAAGGACGCTTTCGCCATGGGCTGGTTCGACGGAACGCCCCTCTATGAAAACAGCGATCCCCTGCGCCGGGAATTCCCCGTCTGGGGCACCTTAGCCTTTGACCACGGCAAGCCCGAGGTGCGCTCCTTCCTGATCGCCAACGCCATGTACTGGATCAAGGAATTCCACATCGACGCCCTCCGCGTGGACGCGGTGGCTTCCATGCTTTATAACGACTACGACCGTTCCGAATGGCGGCCCAACAAGTTCGGCGGCCGGGCCAATCTGGAAAGCATGGATTTCCTGCGCCAGCTGAACACCGAGGTCTGCGGCAAGACCACCGGCTTCCTCATCGCCGAGGACTCCTCCCCCGAATGGGGCATCACCGAGGACGTGAAGCGCGGCGGCTTAGGCTTTACCTTCAAATGGAACATGGGCTGGATGAACGATACCCTGCGGTATATGAATCTGGATCCCGTGTACCGCCGCTATCACCACGGCCAGCTCACCCATATCGCCGATTACGCTTTCAGCGAAAACTTCGTGCTGGTGCTCAGCCACGACGAAGTGGTGTACGGCAAGGGCACCATGGTAAACAAAGCGCCGGGCGGCATTCAGGACCGCATGGGCGAGGTGAAGACCCTGTACGCCTGGCAGTTCACCTTCCCCGGCAAGAAACTGCTGTTCATGGGGCAGGAATTCGCCCAGGAAAAAGAGTGGGACGTTAAGCACAGCATCGACTGGCATTTGGCGGACGAGTTCGGCCATCGGGACGTGATGCAGTGCGTGCGCAACCTGCTCAGCGTGTATAAACAGTACCCCGTCCTGCACAGCGACAGCAAGAATCCCGCCACCTTCGAGTGGGTGAATAAGGGCGACGCAGATCGGAACCTGCTGGCCTACATCCGCCGCAATCCCTGGGATTACAACGGCGCGGTACTGGTAGTGATCAACTTCTCCCCGGTATCCTACCACGATTATTCCGTGGGCGTGCCCTTCAGCGGTCTGTACCGGCGCATTTTCAGCACCTACGACAGTCTGCCCGGCCAGGGCAACCCCGCCGAGATCGGCGGCATCCCGCCCCTGACCGCCAGCGAGCAGGAATGCGACGGCTATTCCCACCGCCTCACCTACAGCCTGCGGCCCTTTGAATCCATCATCATCGAGTTCCCCACCTAAAACCGCGCGGGCATTGGCCGCCGGCAAGAGGAGTTTAAGCGGCGCTGCCCGGGAAATGCCCGGGCCAGCGCCCGCTTCGTGAAATTTCCTGACATCCGCGCAAAATAATTCGCTTCAAAGGAGTAGGAATCCATGCCCAATTCCCTCACTGAAGAAAAGCAATTAATCTCTTCCATTTTCAGCGATGAAACGCCGCTTTTCCGCACCCCCGCCGAGCCCGAAGTGGGCGACACGGTGTCCATCCGCCTGCGCATCCTCAAAAACGCCGGGGCCCAAGTGACCTTTTTGACGGGGATGCCTACCCGGGTCTCCAATATGCGGCGGATCAAAACCGACGATGTGTTCGATTGGTATGAAACGGAATACACAGTGAAGGACGAATCGCCCGTTTTCTACGCCTTTCTCATCGCCTGGAAGGGGAAATATATCCATTACCTGCGTTCGGGGGCGGCGCTGACCGATTCCGTCCCCTTCCCCGATCCCGCCCATTCCTTCCGCATCCTGCCCGGCTTCCACGTGCCGGAATGGGCCAAGGGCGCGGTGCAGTATCAGATTTTTGCGGACAGATTTTGCAACGGCAATCCCCGCACCGACGTGCGGGACAGGGAATACTTCTATTCCGGCGATTATGTGCGCCACGCCGCCAGTTGGGATGAACTGCCCCAGATCGGGGATTACCGGGTGTTCTACGGCGGCGACCTGAAAGGCGTGATGGATAAGCTGGATTATTTGCAGGAGTTGGGCGTGGAAGTGATTTACTTCAACCCCATTTTCGTGTCTCCCTCCAGCCACAAATACGATACCCAGGACTACGATCACATCGACCCCCATTTGACCGTGGTGGTTCAGGACAGGGAAGCCCCCCTCAAAAAGAACGAACGGAGAAACACCGCCGCCGCCCAATACGTCCTGCGCACCGCAAGCAGTATGAACTTAAAAGGCAGCGATGCCTTTTTTGCCCGCTTCTGTCAGGAGCTCCACCGCCGGGGCATGAAAATCATTTTGGATGGGGTGTTCAACCACTGCGGTTCCTTCAACCGCTGGATGGACAGGGAAGGGATTTATAAGCAATCCGGCCATTATCCCCCGGGGGCCTATGACGGCCCGGAAAGCCCCTATTGGAATTATTTCCGGTTTACCGCCCCCAAGGATTACGACGCATGGTGGGGCGTTGAAACGCTGCCCAAGCTGAATTACGAGGGCAGCAGCGAGCTGTGCGAGGAAATCCTCCGGGTGGCGGAAAAATGGGCCTCCCCGCCCTACTCCATCGACGGCTGGCGGCTGGACGTGGCGGCGGATTTGGGCCATAGCCCGGAGTTCAATCACTTGTTCTGGCAAATGTTCCGCCGTCGGGTCAAGCAAGCCAATCCCAATACCATCATTTTAGCCGAGCATTACGGGAATCCCACCCCCTGGCTGTGGGGAAACGAATGGGATACGGTAATGAACTACGACGCCTTTATGGAGCCCGTTACCTGGTTCCTCACCGGCATGGAAAAGCACTCGGATTTCCGCCGGGACGACCTGTATCAAAATGGTCATGCTTTCTTTGACATCATGCGGGAGAATATGTGCCGCCTGCCCACCCCCAGCCTGCAATGCGCCATGAACGAACTGAGCAA
>JAFXSH010000152.1 GCA_017525805.1 Clostridia bacterium
GCTCGCGCAGCGGCGCGGTCTGGGGCGTGGCGATGTAGCCCGGGCCGATGCCGTTGCACTGGATGTTGTGCTCGCCGTACTCGGAGCAGATGTTCCGGGTGAGCATCTTGAGGCCGCCCTTAGCCGCAGCGTAGGCGGATACGGTTTCCCGGCCCAACTCGCTCATCATGGAGCAGATGTTGATGATCTTGCCGTGGCCTTTCTGGATCATGGAAGGAATGACGGCCTTGGAGCAAATGAAGGGCGCGTTCAGGTCCACGTCGATGACCTTGCGGAATTCAGCGGCGCTCATTTCGATCATGGGGATGCGGCGGATGATGCCCGCGTTGTTCACCAAAATGTCGATCACGCCCACTTCGGCTTCGATCTGCTTGACCAGCGCCTGCACCGCGTCCTCGTTGGTCACGTCGCAGACGTAGCCGTGGGCCGGGATGCCCTTTTCCGCGTAAGCGGCAAGGCCCTTGTTCACCAAGTCCTGATTGATGTCGTTGAATACGATGGTGGCGCCCGCCGCCGCGTAGGCTTCCGCGATGGCGAAGCCGATGCCGTAGGAAGCGCCGGTGATCCAGGCGATTTTGCCTTTCAGGCTGAAAGCGTTCATGTCCATTGGAAATTTCCTCCTTTTTTCTGTATAATTGTTATTTGTTAAGCTGGCAAAGATAAAATAGTACTTTTTTACGGCTTTCTCGGAAGGGGGTGTGTGGGGGGGACCGCTCTTTGGCCTCCAAAGAGCGGTTCCCCCCACAAAACTTATCTCAGCTCCGTGGTCGGAATGTTATCCATATCATCAAAGGCCTGGTTTTCGCCGCCCATGGCCCAGATGAAGGTATAGTTGCTGGTGCCCGCGCCCGCGTGGATGCTCCAGGAGGGGGAGATGACGGCCTGCTCGTTCTGCATCACGATGTGGCGGGTCTCGTTTCCTTCGCCCATCATATGGAACACCACGTTATTTTCCGGCACTTCAAAGTAGAAGTACACTTCCATGCGGCGCTCGTGGGTGTGGGCGGGCATGGTGTTCCAAACGGAGCCGGGCTCCAGCACGGTCATGCCCATGGAAAGCTGGCAGGTTTTGAGGACGGAGGGATGAATGAACTGGTTGATGGTGCGCTTGTTGCTGGTTTCCAGCGCGCCCAAGGGCTTTTTCGCCGCGTCGGCGATCTTGATCAGCCTGTTTTCATAGCTGCAATGGGCGGGAGCGGACACGATGTAGAACTTGGCGGGCTTGTCCGCGCAGTCGCTTTCGAAATAGACTTCTTTGGCACCCTTGGTAATGTACAGGCAGTCCTTGTAGCCGAGGGCGTACACCGTGCCGTCCACGGTCACTTTCCCCGCGCCGCCCACGTTGAACATGCCGCACTCCCGGCGTTCCAGGAAGTATTCCGTGCCGAAATTGTGCCAGATATCGATGCCCTTGTCGATGCTCACTTTTTCGCTGACGGGCATCACGCCCAGGGTCACCATCCGGTCCACGTGGCTGTAAACGGCGGTCACCTCGTCCTTGACGAACAGGGTTTCGATCAGGAACTCCTTCCGGGTCTCCTCGGTGGTGTAGCGCTTGAAATCGCGCTGGTTGCAGGAATAGCGAATGTCCATGGGGTTCATCCTCCTTTATAATATATAGGTGAAATATTGCGTTATCGGTTTTCGATGCTGCCTCAGTCCTGAAAATCCAGTTCTTTTTCCTCCATACCCTCTATGTGTACATTGTTCAGGGAAATGCTTTCCACAAACCGGGCGATCAGGCCCCGGCGCTGGCAGGTTTCCACGCCGTTTGCCATGGCGGGAACCATGGGCTTGCCGTCGGGATTGAAGGTAAATTCACAGTCTTTCAATAAGATTTCTTTGACCGGCCTTTCCGGCAGGCCTAAGATGTAGCCCACGCAGGCTTCGCAGCCCGTGGCCTTTACGTGCTCGAAGCGGATGCTGCCAATGGTGGGGGTGGTATCGTCCACAGGCTGTTTTTCCCGGCTCTGCACATAATCGGATTTGCCGTCCGGGTCGCAGTAATACATGGCGTTGACCACCAGGGGGGCTTTCACGCCCTCCATGCGCACATGGTCAAATACGATACCGTCGATCACCGCGTACTTGCCCCGGCCCCGGCGGGTTTTGATGCGCAGGCCCCGGTCGTTGCCCCGCATAAAACAATGGTGCACCCGCACGTTTTTCACGCCGCCCGCCATTTCGCTGCCCACCGTCACGCCGCCGTGGCCGTCTAACATGCAGCACCAGGCGATTTCAATGTCCTCGCAGGGCACGTGGTATTTCATGCCCATATAAATCTTCCCGGCCTTGATGGCGATGCAGTCGTCGCCCACGGAAAACTCTGTCCCGAACATGCGGATATGCTTGCAGCTTTCCGGGTCAAAGCCGTCGGTGTTGGGGCTGTTGCTGGGGGCTTCCACCCGCACGTTCAGGAAAGAAAGGTTTTCTGAAAAGGTGGGATGCAGGTTCCAGGCGGGGGAGTTGCGGAAGGTGAGGCCCTGGACGGTGATATTTTTGCAGTCCTTGAGATAAAACAGCCTTGGCCGGTAAGCGCCCCGCTTGATCTTGGGATTCACCCACCAGTCGCCCTCTTGGGCGCGGCCGTCCACGATGCCATTTCCGATGATCTTTACGTCCTCCACGCCGATGCCGGTGAGGGCGGAGGCGAACGCGTCTAAGGGATTGCCCTCCCAGGAACCTAAAAGGTATTCGCCCTCCTCATCGGTGGTGCGGGTCATGCCGGGCAGGATGGGAAACGCTTCGCGGTTTGTTTTTAACGCCAGCCTCGCGCCGGGCTTGAATTCAATCGTGATGTGGCTTTTCAGAAACAGGGGGCCGGTTTTGTAATCCCCGGCGGGGATCAGCACCCGTCCGCCGGGGGGACAGGAAAGGATGGCGGCCTGCAAGGCGGCAGTATCGTCTTTTTCCCCGTCGCCCTTGGCCCCGAAGCGGCGCGCATCCAGAGAAACGGCTTCCTTTTCCGTGCGGAAGGATATTCCTTCCTCTGTTCCATCGCTGAAAACGGCCTTGATGTTATAATCTGTATCGGGGCGGAGGTTGAACAGGGAAAAGACGGAACGCTTTTCTTCGCATGCTAAGAATAGGTCTTCACCGTTCTTGAACAGGCGGATAGGCTTTCTGGCAAAATAATCCCCCTCCGCGTCCTGCAAAATGGTGCAGCTTCGGGAGGAAACGAACAGACATTTCAAGGCTGCTGTACCTCCTTGACATTGATTTCCGCCTGCGCCAGCAGACCGACGCCGGGATCGCAGGCTTCCGGCACGTCCTTCCGGCAGGCCATCAGATCAGACGCCAACCGATAAGCCAGAAAGCTGTATTTTTCAGCGTCCAGCATTTGAAGCCTTACGCCCTTGAGCATGACGTACACGATCATAAAGCCGCCGCTGGGATCGGTCGCTTGTTCCGGATCGCCGCAGGAAAGGGAAAACAGATGATCCGTTTCGAGCCGGTACGGCAGGCGTACGGCGTCAAACAGCATATCCGAAAGCGTCCGGTAATGCTCATAAATCTGCATATCCAGGTTTTCCGCCGTGTCCGCAAGCGCCATGAGCATGAACCCTTCGTCCAAAATGGAAAAACGGCCGTCTTTCCCGAAGTATAAGCCTTTTTCCGCATCAAACAACGTTTTGTGAACCGCCCTGAATTGATGGACGATGGCTTTGTAGGCCTGCTTGCCCCCGAATCGGGTATCGTATTCCGTCAGGAAAGGCATAACAGCATATAACTCTGCCGGGGTATCCGGCAAAGCTTCCGCTTTTATCCGATCCGCCACAGCGTCCAGCGCCATTTTATACCGCGTTTCGCCCGTTTCATCCAGCGCGAAAAACAGCCCTTTTCCGCAGGCGGCCAAGTCCGCCGTACATGCGGGCGTGGGAAGGATCACGCCTTCCGGGGAAACGCTCTTTTCCATGAAATCCAGCGCGTAACGGCGGTATTCTTCTTTCCCGGAGGCATGGAACATGGCAATCAGCCCGTTCAGGATGATCCCGCCGGAGAAAGTCCATTTCGCCGGTTTTCGGTTCAGAAATCGAAAAACCGCTTCGTTCATGACCTGCATAGCGTTCCTCCGAAGAAGTATTTTCCAACACGTATGATACATGTTTCCACGAACCTATGTCAAGCCTTTTTCAGAAAACAATGCCAAAAAGAAAGGAAACCGGAGCGCTGTTTCTCCAGTTTCCTGACGGATGATGATATTACAGTTCCAGCTTGACCGCTTCGTGGCCGGTCAGTTCCTTGGTGCGTTCGTCCGGCTGGCCCATGCCCACATACAGGACGATTTTTCCTTCATTGATCTTTTCGCCCGCTTCATTGACCACCTTAAAGGCTTCGGCGTCCAGGCGGATGGAAACGTGGGCTTCCTGCCCGGCGGGGATGAACACCCGCTTGAAAGCGATCAGGCGGGGATTGGCCGGGGCGTTTTCGCTGCCTTCGTTCTGGCAGTACACCTGCACCACGTCCTGAATATCACGCTGGCCGAAGTTCCGTACCACGATGTCCAGGATGTAATCGCTTTCTTCTTTAGAAACTTCCGCTTTTTCCACGGCGGCGTCGCCGTAGGTGAGGCCGAAGCCGAAGGGATACAGGGGCTTGCCCGGGAAGTAGCGGTAAGTGCGGCCCTTGAGGGTGTAATCGGTGAAATCGGGCATTTCGGAAAGCTGCCCGTTATAGTAGAAGGTGACGGGCAATTTGCCGGAGGGGGAGACGCGGCCTAAGATCAGATCGGCCACAGCCTTGCCGCCCTGCGCGCCGGGATACCAGGCCGTCAGCACGGCGTTTGCCTTTTCGCCCGCGTCCTGCAAATCGATAGCGCTGCCGGCGGTGAGCACGATGACGGTGGGCTTGCCCACTTTCAGCACTTCGTCCATCAAACGGCGCTGGCAGGCGGGCAGCAGCAGGTCCCGCTTATCGGCGGAGCCGTAGGGATTGCCAGTGTCGCCCTGTTCGCCCTCCAAAGTTTCGTCCAGGCCCACCACCAGCACCACGGCGTCGCTGTTTTCCGCCACGGTGAGGGCTTCGGCAAGCCTATCGTCATTGAACTGGGACAAGTTGTCCGCCTTGTCCTTGTACAAGTGGCAGCCCAGGGCACTCAATACCCGGGCCTTGCCCGCCAGCGCTTCCTGGAAGCCCCGCTGTACGGTGACGTAATGGGAGGACGTGCCGTGATAATTGCCCACCAGGGAGGCGATAGAATCGGCGTTGGGGCCGATCACGCCCAAGGTCTTGATCTTGTTTTCGTCCAAAGGCAGCATGCCGTCGTTTTTCAGCAGCACGCAGCCCTCTAAGGCGGCCTGGTCGGCTTTCTTCTGGTGCGCCTCGCATTCCACCACGGTGTAGGGGATCAAGTCGTATTCGCTGCCCTCGCCCATGATGCCTAACATGTAGCGGGTGGTGAACAGGCGCACGGCGCTTTCCCGGATGGTTTCTTCCTTCACCTTGCCCGCCATCACGGCGGCCACCAGCTTTTCATAGGTGCAGCCGCAGTTCAGGTCGCAGCCCGCGTTGATGGCCATGGCGGCGGAATCCACGGGGTTGTCGGTGACGTGGTGGTACTGATGGAAATCGGCGATGGCCCAACAGTCGGATACGAAATGCCCTTCAAATCCCCATTCCTTCAAATAGCCCATCAGTTCCTTGGAGGCGCAGCAGGGTTCGCCGTTGGTGCGGTTGTACGCGCCCATGACGGACTCGACCTTCGCTTCCTTCACCAGCTTTTTAAAGGCGGGCAGGTAGGTTTCGTTCATGTCCTTTTTGGTGGCCAGGGCGTTGAACTCGTGGCGCAGGTCCTCGGGACCGGAATGCACCGCGAAATGCTTGGCGCAGGCGCCGGCTTTCAGCACGTCGCCCTTGCCCTGCAAACCCCGAACGTAGGCCGCGCCGATCTCGCCGGTGAGGGTGGGGTCCTCACCGAAGGTCTCCTGGCCACGGCCCCAGCGGGGATCGCGGAAAATATTGATGTTGGGGCTCCAGAAAGTGAGGCCCTTATAAATGTCCCGGTCCCCGTGGCGGGAAGCGGCGTTGTACTTTGCGCGGCCTTCTGTGGAAGCCACGTCGCCCAATTCCTCCACCAAAGCGGGGTCGAAGGTAGCGGCCATGCCGATGGCCTGGGGGAACATGGTGGCCATGCCCGCGCGGGCCACGCCGTGCAGCGCTTCATTCCACCAATTGTAGGCGGGAACGCCTAACCGCTCGATGGCGGGGGCTTGATAGCTCAATTGGGAGGCGGCTTCTTCCATGGTCATCTGATCGACCAGCGCCTTTGCGCGTTTGCGGGCTTCTTCGCGGTTCATGTTTTCTCCCTCGTTTCTGTATATTAAAGTGATTGCGCGATTCTTTCCAGGTATTCTCTTGCGGCTTGTGCGTTTTCCGGCACGGTGTCCTCCAGCGTCATGGGCAGGTTTTTCTGCTTGGCGAAGGTCAAAAGCCGTTTGTAATCCATGATGCCCTGGCCGCAGGCGATGGATTGGGCGCGGATATCGCCGGGCTGAACGGGCAGATAATCCTTCATGTGCAGCACGCTCACCTTTTCACCTAAGCGCCGGATGGCCTCCGCGATCAGGGCGTCCGGGTCCTTGGCCGCTTCGGCGGACAGCAGGTTCACGCTGTCCAGAATAATCCGAAGGTTTTCGGAGGGAAGCAGGTTCAGCATCCGTTCCGCCTTTTCCGGGGTGGACACGATATGATCGCATACCGGCTCAATGGCGATAACGGCGTTTTCTTCCTCCGCCCACCGCACGATGGGCTTTAAGCAGCGGATGAACAGCTGAAACGCTTCCTCGGTATGGGGGTCCATCCCCTTGGGCGCGGGGGTTTCCGTACCTACCACCCCGGCGTCCATCATGCGGCTGAATTTCAGGTGCGCGCGGTAGATGGCGTGGGTTTTTTGCCGGTCTTCTTCGTTGGGATCGGTCAGGGTCAGGTAGCAGCCCAGCACGGCGCAGTCCATCTGCTGGCTGGCAAAATCATGTTTCACAGAGGCGGCCAGCTCTTCCGTCAAAAGGGATGGCGCGTCTTTCATGGAAAAGCCCTTCAGCGCCTTGCTCAGCGCTAAATGCGCACAGGAAAACCCCTGGGCTTTGGCGTAGCTGAGACGCTGGGCCAGCGTGCCCTCGGCGGTATCGTGCAGCCGGATGCCGATGTTCATGCCGATCCCTCCCTTTGCAATCCCAAAATGGATACATAATTAGCATATCAAAAAACAGCGGGAAAGTAAAGCCCGCGCGGCTATTTTGACCATTTCCGAGCAGAAATGCGCATCAGTTGAGAAAGTGTTTTTCTGTTTCCATACGCTTGCGGGATGCGGTAAAAAATGGTATACTTCTCTTAACAGAATTTTAGAAGGTGATACGAATGGAGTACGGCGATATTGCGGGTCTGGCCCGGAGAATTCGGGAAAACGTTGAAAAGGTGATTGTGGGGAAGGGCGAAAAAATCGATTTGATTCTGTCCGCCGTGATCGCGGGAGGCCATATCCTGTTGGAGGATGTGCCGGGCACCGGCAAAACGGTCATGGCCCGGAGCCTGGCCCGGTCCATGCGGTGCGGGTTTTCCCGTTTGCAGTTTACGCCGGACCTTTTGCCCGCCGACGTGACGGGCATGAGCGTGTACCAGCCCGCCAAAGGGGAATTCCACTTCGTGCCCGGCCCGGTTTTCACCAATATCCTGCTGGCCGATGAAATCAATCGGGCCACGCCCCGCACCCAGTCCGCCCTGCTGGAATGCATGGAAGAAAAGCAGGTAAGCGAGGGCGGCGTTACCCGGCCGTTGGACGCGCCCTTCTTTGTGATCGCCACCCAGAACCCCGTGGAAACCCAAGGCACCTTCCCTCTGCCGGAAGCGCAGCTGGATCGGTTTCTGATCAAGCTTTCCATGGGCTATCCAGAGGGGGAGGAAGCCATCCGCATCATGGAGCGCTTTATCCGCAGCGCGCCGCTTGCAGAACTGAAGCCCGTGGCGGAAAAAGAGGAGTTGATAGAAGCCCAGGCGCTGTTCAGCCAGTGCGAGGTATCCGCGCCCATTCTTCAATATATCGCCGCCCTGTGCGAAGAAACCCGAAACGGGGACAGGACCATGTTAGGCGTATCCCCCCGTGGCATGCTGGCGCTGCTGCGAGTGAGCCAGGCCTATGCCGCCGTGCGGGGCCGGGCCTATGTGATACCGGACGACGTGAAAGCCCTGGCCGTGCCGGTAATGGCCCACCGCGTGATTCTGCGGGGGCTGTACGGCAAGGCGGGGGAGAATGAAAAGTTTATCCGGGAGCTGCTGGACAAGGTGCCCGCCCCCACAGAGGAAGTCAAATGAACGGGTGGGTATTGGCGCTGGCCCTGCTGGCATTCGGGCTTTTGCAGCGTTTTGTGCTGGTGCGTTTTGGCCTCAAGGGCCTGTCCTACCAGCGCCGCTTTTCCCGGTTCGCCGCCTTTGAGGGGGAGGAAGCGGAGTTGATCGAAGTGCTCCGTAATGACCGGCCCTTTTTCGTGCCCTGGCTGCGGGCGGAAAGCCGCATATCGCCCCACCTGCGTTTCGGCAGGCAGGATAATCTCTCCGTTCGGGGAGAGAGATATCACAGGAGCATCTTCACCCTGCGGCCCTTCCAGCAGATCACCCGGCGGCACCGGGTGCGCCTTGCCCATCGGGGCGCTTTTGACGCGGGGAACGTGAGCCTTACCATGGGGGATTTGCTGGGCATCGGCGGCGAGGGAACGGAGCTGTATACCCCGGCGCGCATCCTGGTGTATCCCCGGCTGCTTTCGGAGGACGATCTGCCCTTGCCGGTATCCCGTTTGCAGGGGGATTTGATCGTGCGCCGCCATCTGGTGTCCGATCCCTTTCTGGTGAACGGCATCCGGGGCTATCAGGCAGGGGACGCCGTTCGGGACATTCATTGGCCCGCCACCGCCCGTATGGGATCGCTCCAGGTAAAGACCCATGACTATACCGCCGATACCAAGCTGCTGGTGCTGATCAACGTGCAGATGACCGAGGATCAGTGGGGCGATTTGATGGATTACGAACAGGAATTGATCGAACGGGCCATTTCCATCGCGGCCACCGTATGCGTGCGGGTACTGCGCGCCGGGGTGGCGGCGGGCTTTGCCGCCAATATGCCTTTGGACGGCGAGGAAAAGCCGGTGATCGACCCGCCGGAGCGCTACAATGCCAGAGAAGAAGAACTGCTTGCCACCTTCGCGAAGCTCAAAATCCTGCGCTGCCGCAATTTCCTTTCTTTCCTGGATGATCTTTCCTTTCTGCGGGGCACCGATATCCTGCTTCTGTCCGCCTATGTGAGCGAAAGCATGGAAGAAAAAATTAATCAGCTTCGGTTCCACGGCAACACAGTGACGGTGTACCGCCTGGAAAAGGAGGTGCATGCCGCGTGAAAGAGAGGCTGCGCGTTTTGCCCATGAAGATGCTGGCCGCTTTCAGCCTGATGCTGGGTGGCATCCCGCTTTCCATCCTGCCGGGATACTATTTTGCTTCCGACGCGCCGCTGCTGTGGCTGCTGCCGCCCTTGGCCGCTTGGGCGTGGGCGTGCGTGGGGTACCTGCTGCCGAAGAAGGGCCGCCTGCCTTTCGCGCTGCTGGGCTGCGCCCTGCTGATCGTTTGGGGCGTTCTTTTCCAATGGTCCATTGATCCGCGCAGGCTGCTGCTGCTGATCCCCTGCATCGCGGCGCTGCTGCTGCTGCCCCCCGCCTGGAGCAGACCCGTATGGGAGGAATGGCCGATGGGGGCGTGGATCGGCGGAATCGTGCTGCATCTGTTTGCTCAGGTTATGGCAGGCTCGCCCCTGTTTCAGGGTATGCTGCCCTGGCTGCTGCCCTGCTTTGCTGTTTACACATTTTTATACGTGCTGTGCCTGAATCGCCAAAGCCTGACGGATGGCATGCATGGCGCAGGGAAAGCCCCCGTGGCGATCCGCCGTCGGAACGGGCTGCTGATATCGGTGTTTTTCCTTTTCGCGCTGGCGGCGGCCTGCTGGCACAGGCTGGCCCAGTGGGTGGAAACGGCCTGGAATTTCATCCGGCATATCATCGCTGTTGTGGCGGCGTTTATTTTGAGCCTACTGCCCGAAAAGAGCATGGGCTCCGGCGGTGCCGACGGCGATTTGGGCGGCTTTTTGGGGGGCATGGAAGAATCCGAACCCAGCGCTTTGGCCCTGTTCCTGGAAAAGGTGTTCCGGGTGCTGGCGCTGCTTATTCTTTTGGTCCTGATAGTCCTGGCGGCAAGGGTATTGTATAAGGGCTGCAAACGCCTTTGGAAAAAGCTTGCCGCCTTCCTCCGCCGGTATGCCGCCGATTCCGGGGAGGATTATATCGATGAAGCGGAAAGCACCGTGAACTGGGATGAGCGCACCCAGACCATCCGGGACCAGGTGCTGAATGTCTTCCGCCGGGAAAAACCAGAACGCTGGGAAAGCATGAACGGGCGGGACCGGGTGCGGTACCTGTACCGGCAATTCCTGCGCCGCAGGCCCGAAGCCAAAAACAAAACCGCCCGGGAAGCGCTGGCGGCAGAAAAGGGCTACAGCCAAGCCCAGGCACGGGCTTTCACCGAAATGTACGAACAGGCCCGGTACAGCGAACGGGATATTTCAGAAGCAGAAGCCGACAAATTGCGCCAAACCATCAAAGGGTAAACAAAAAACGCCGTTTGCACGCGGCGTTTTTTGATGGGTTCACAGGATCGTTTCCATTTCGTATTTTTGAAAGGTCATACCCTGGCGTTCATAAAACAATTTGGCGCTGTCATTTCCGGCCCACACGTTCAGGGTAACGTTGTAGCAGCCGGACGCGCGGGCAAAATCCAGCGCAAAATCATACAGCGCTTTCCCGATGTGCCGTCCCCGATGAGCTTCGTCCACGCAGAGATCGTCGATATACAGGGTTTTCACGTCGGTGAGCACGTTGTGGCCCATATGCTGCTTGAAACAGCAGAAGCAATGGCCCAGCACCTCCCCGTTTTCGTCCGCGCAGACGAACACCGGCGTTTTTTCATTGCGAATAATCGCTTTCAGCTCGTCCTCGGTATACTTGGTGGCGGGGCCCTTGAATAAATCGGGACGGATGGCATGGTGTACCATGTCAACCTGCACAAGCAATCGCATGACGCCGGGGATATCCCGGTCTTCGGCGCGTCGGATGGTATGCATGGTTTGCTTCCTTTACTTCTTCTCCGCGTCCCTGCGCATTTGATGGAAGGTATCCCGGATACGGGTGCACAAGGCTTCCACCGTATCGGTATTGAAGCCCTGAGCCGCTAAATCGGAAATATCCATGGGCTTGCCGATGTACACGTGGTTAAAGCGAAATAGTTTGGGCTTGGATTGAATGTATACGGGCAGGATGGGCACCTTGGCCCGCAGGGCCAGCACGGCGGCCCCGGTTTCCACTTCGCTCATCAGGTCCTCATGGTGCCGGGTGCCCTCCGGGAAAATGCCCAGCACATAACCCTCCCGCAGGGTTTTCATGAACAGGCGCATGGCGGCCAAATCGGAATTATGGCGGTCTACTGTGATCATGTGCAGGCCCTTATTGAGCAGATTGCCGATCCATTTTACCTTCACCAGTTCCTTTTTTCCCACGAAGCGGATCTCATATTTTTTGCAGGGATAGCCCAAGATCAGGGGATCCAGGGCGCTGTTATGGTTGGACATGGCGATGTAGGGAGCGTTCAGATCAAAGTTTTCCCTTCCGTGATAGCGGACGGGGAAAATGGTGTGGCTGCCGATGAAAGCCACGGTGCGGGCCAGGGTGTAGATGAAGGTACGCTCCTTTTCAGGGCTGACCGGCGTTTTTTCCTTCTTTTCCGCTGGCTGTTTCGTTTCCATGGTCATTTTTTCGCCTCCACGAGAGCCAAAATGGCGTTCACGGTTTCATCGAAGGTGAGGTCGGAGGAATCCACCAGCACGGCGTCCTCGGCCTGCCGCAAAGGATCGGTTTCCCGGTGGGTATCCTGATAATCCCGGGCGTTGACCTCGGCCAAAATGGTTTCAAAGGGCGTTTCGTCGCCTTTTTCCCGGAGCTGCAGCATGCGGCGCTGGGCTCGGGATTCGGGGGAGGCCGTCAGGTAGATTTTCACCGTGGCGTCCTTGAGCACCACCGTTCCGATGTCCCGCCCGTCCAGCAGCATGGGCCTTTCCTTCGCCATTTCCTGCTGGCGGCGCACCAGCATGCGGCGCACCGCGGGGTAGCGGGACACGGCGGACGCCGCCTGGCCCACCGCCTGAGCGCGGATGCGGGAGCTTACGTCCTGCCCGTTCAGCAGGGTTTGCTGGGAGCCGTCCACATAGCGCACATCCACCAGTACTTTTCCATCTTCGCAGAGGGAAGACACGGTATCCTGATCCGTTAGATCAATGCCGTGATCCAGCATGTACATGCCCACGGCCCGGTACATGGCCCCGGTGTCCAGGTGCAAAATGCCCAGGCGCTTTGCCACCACGTCCGAAATGGTGGATTTGCCCGCACCTACGGGCCCGTCGATGGCGATGGTTAAAGGCATGGCGAAAGCCCCCTTTTTCTTTGAATTTGATCAGTTTGGAGTGTGGAGAGTGGAGTGTGGAGTTATGAATAGATTGTATGCAAGAACAATCACCAAACCAAGAAGAAAAACGCCGTAGATTCCCCATAAGATTTGAAGGGTTTTCTTTTCCTTCGCCTGATTCAGTTTGTACATATCAACAGACTTTTTTCCCAGCCATATTGAAAAAAGCATTACATACAAGAGGATAAAAATCCGGCTTAACTCTGTCGGGAGTCGATCCATCCCGAATACCGCTAAAACGATCGCCCCAATGATATTGATGGCAATCCACAACGCCAAAGCAAATATATGGATGAAAAGCACGGAATGCTTTTCATAAAAAGCACGAATCCCTTTTAACACCGCATTCCACCCTCCACACTTCACACTTTTTACAGGATATACCGCCTCATATCCATTTCCTTGGCGGTCTTCAAGTGTTCCTTCACGTAATCGGCGGTGATGGTCAGGTACACGTCGGGCATATTATCGCCGCCCGCGTTGAAGGATACGTCCTCCAATAGTTCCTCAAACACGGCGTGGAGGCGGCGGGCGCCGATGTCCTCGCCCATTTCGTTGGAGAGCATGGCGATGCGTGCGATTTCGTTGAGGGCGTCCTCATCGAAGGTCAGGTGCACCTTGTCCACTTCCAGCAGGGCGGAATACTGCCGGGTGATGGCGTTATCTGTTTTCGTCAGGATGGCGACAAAATCCTCCTGGGTCAGGGATTTTAAATTGACGTGCACCGGGAAGCGGCCCTGCAGCTCGGGAATCAGGTCGCTCACCTTCGCCACGTGGAACGCGCCCGCGCCGATGAACAGCATGAAATCGGTGCGCACGGGGCCGTACTTGGTGTTCACCGTGGAGCCCTCCACGATGGGCAGGATATCCCGCTGCACGCCTTCCCTGCTCACATCCGGTCCGGACCCCACGCTGCGGCCCGCGATCTTGTCGATTTCGTCTAAGAACACGATGCCGCTCTGCTCGCAGCGGCGGATGGCTTCTTCCTTTACCGCGTCCTCGTCGATCAGCTTGTTGCTTTCTTCCTGAATGAGGATCTCCCTGGCTTCCTTCACCTTCACGTGGCGGGTCTTCATGCGCTTGGGCAGCATGCCGCCCATCATGTCGCCGATGCTGATGGAAGCGCCGCCCACCTCCAGCTGGGGCGCGGCTTCCTCCACTTCGATTTCCAGCTCGTGGTCTTCCAGCGCGCCGGAACGAAGCTGCTCCCGGAGTTCACCCCGTTTGCGGCTGATCTCGCTCTTTTCGGCCTCTGTGGGTTCCGGCTCCTGCTTGGCGCGGCCTAACAGAATATCCAGGGGATTATTGCCGCCGCTGGGCTTCTTGGCAGGATGTAAAAGCAGGGTGACCAGCCGGTCTTCCGCCAGCACCTGGGCGCGGGTCTTGACCCGGGCCACATGCTCGTCCTTCACCATGCGCACGGCGTTTTCGGCTAAATCCCGGATGATGGATTCCACGTCGCGGCCCACATAGCCTACTTCGGTGAATTTGGTGGCTTCCACCTTGATGAAGGGGGCTTCCACTAACTTCGCTAATCGGCGGGCAATTTCGGTCTTGCCTACGCCCGTGGGCCCGATCATCAGGATGTTCTTGGGATAAATTTCATCCCGCATTTCTTTGGGCAGCTGGGAACGGCGGTAGCGGTTGCGCAGGGCGATGGCTACGGCGCGCTTGGCATCGTCCTGGCCGATGATGTAACGGTCCAGTTCCCGCACCACTTCGCGGGGAGTCAACTCATGGGCACTGCCCGGCAGTTTGATGATTTCGCTCATGGCTTATACCTCCTCCACGACGATGTTATCATTGGTGTACACGCAGATGGACGCTGCGATGTGCAGAGCCTTTTCCGCGATTTCCTTGGCGGAAAGATCGGTGTTCTGCACCAATGCGCGGGCGGCGGCCAAAGCGTAATTGCCGCCGGAGCCGATGGCAGCCACGCCGTCGTCCGGGTCGATCACTTCGCCGGTGCCGGAAACGATCAGCATGCTTTCCTTGTTCGCCACGATCAGCATGGCTTCCAGCTGGCGAAGGCCCTTGTCGCCCCGCCAGTCCTGGGCCAGCATCACGGCGGCCCGCTCTAAATTGCCGCCGCACTGGGTCAGCTTGTCTTCAAAGCGTTCGCACAGGGAAAATGCGTCGGCTACGGAACCGGCAAAGCCCGTCACCACGCTGTCGTTATAAATCCGCCGCACCTTCCGGGCGGTGGCCTTAAATACCGTATGTTCTCCCATGGTCACCTGGCCGTCTCCGGCCACGGCGATTTTGCCGTCCTTCTTGACGGCGCAGATGGTGGTTCCTTTCATGGTCATGTAAGTATCCTCCGTAGAAAAAGATAATAGTCTTTCTTTGACCATTGCATATCATAGCAGACTTTTCTGCGTTTGGCAAGACAGAAAAATTCATTGCCTCAATTCGGCCTTGATTTGCGCGGCGGTTATTTCATAATGAATTCCGCGATTTCGACAATGATTTCCTGGGAAACATGGCAGGGTGTATCGTATTCCTTTACGGTTCCCCGGGCTTCCTCCGGCGCGTCCGGGTCCATGAGCAGGTGGTTCAGTTCGGGATGATAGATCACCTGTACGCTGTCCGGCAGAGTGAGCGCGTTCCAGGCGTCGATACCGTCCGCGTCCACTACCTGGAAATCCCGCCCGCCGTTGATGATGAGGGCGGGGATATCCAGGGCTTGCAGGATTTCGGCTGTGTCATATTGGGCCATTTCCCAGAAATAATAGGCAGGCTGGCCGAATACGGTCTTGCTTTTTGCTTCTTCCCCCGTACTGTTCAGCAGGTTTTCCCATTCCTTGCGCAGCCCCTGCATCTGAATGGTTCCAATGGCTTTCGTCAGGGCCGGCAAAGCGTCCACGATGGCCTGATTCTGGCTGAGCACGATGTCCCCTAAGGTCTTGGGCGTGCCGGACAGCATCACGATCCCCGCGAACAGGCCGGGGTTTTCCTGCGCGATGCGCGGCGCGAGCATGGCCCCCATGGAATGGCCGACGAGATAAATCCTGCCCGGGTCAACGCGCGGGTCGGCGCGCAGGATTTGCGCGGCGTCCACCGCGTCCCGGATGGATTCTTGGTCAACGGTGAAGGTTTTCAAATCCTCCTGGGTATAGCTGCTGCCGTAAACCAGGGTGCGCTTATCGTACCGCAGTACGGCGACGCCATGAGCCGCCAGCATTTCCGCCAGATCGCGGAACATGGCGGTTTGACCGATGGTCTCGTCCCGGTCATTGGGCCCGGAACCATGGAGCAGCACCACGGCGGGAAGGGGAGATGAGGCGTTTTCCGGCAGGGTGAGCGTGCCCGGCAAAGCGGGATCGCCGATGGAAACATCTTCCTCGATCAGGCTGTCTGTCCCGGTCTCACAAAAACCGAAGGAAGGAATGACCATCAGCACACATAAAAACGCGGTCAAGATTCTTTTCACAGGTCCCGCCTCCCTTTGTTTTTACTCCCTTTCAATTTCCTGTTTCAGCCGTTCCACGGTTTCCAGCGCCCGGTTTGCGATTTTTTCATACCGGGCCTGCTTGCCGCCCCGAACCTTTTCCGGCCAGCCCTCCATGATGCCGTAGGTCACGTTCATGGGCTGGAAGCTGCGGTTATCGGCGGCCACGTAATGGGCAAGAGCCCCCAGGGCCGTTTCCCGGGGAAAGTCCGGCAGAGGTTTTCCAAACTGCCGCATGGCAGCGCAGACGCCAGCCACCAGGCCGCTTCCGGCGCTTTCCACATAGCCCTCCACGCCGGTCATCTGCCCCGCGAAAAACAGGCCGGGGCGGGCCATCATTTGATAATGATGATCCAGCAGGCCGGGGCTGTTTAAGAAGGTGTTCCGGTGCATCACCCCGTACCGGGCGTATTCGGCGTGTTCCAATCCGGGGATCAGGCCGAACACCCGCTTCTGCTCCGGAAATTTCAGCCGCGTCTGGAAGCCAACTAAGTTATAAAGCGTACCCGCCGCGTCGTCCTGGCGAAGCTGCACTACGGCGTAGGGGTCCCGTCCCGTGCGCGGGTCCGGCAGGCCCACGGGCTTCAAGGGTCCGAAAGCCAGCACCATATGTCCTCGCCGGGCCATGGATTCCACCGGCATGCAGCCCTCAAACACCTTTTTTTCCTCGAAACCGTGAATGGGGGCCGTTTCAGCGGAAAGCAGGGCTTCCACAAAAGCGTCGTACTCCTGCTGATTCATTGGGCAGTTCAGGTAATCGTCCCCCCGGCCATAGCGGGAGGCGCGGTAAACCTTGCTCATATCCAGGCTTTCCGCTGTCACAATAGGAGCGGCGGCGTCATAAAAGTTTAAAGTGGACACGTCCGGCATGGCCGCGATGGCCTCCGCCAGGGCGTCGCTGGTGAGGGGGCCGGTGGCGATGACGGCGGGCGCTTCGGGTATTTCCGTGACCTCTTTTTCTTCTACCGTTACCAAAGGATGATTTTTCAGGGTTTCGGTGATGTAGCCGGAAAAGGAATCCCGATCCACGGCCAGGGCCCCGCCCGCGGGCACCCGGGCCTTGTCCGCCGCCGCTAAAATCAGGGAATCCATGCGGCGCATTTCTTCCTTGAGCAGACCCACGGCGTTCTGCATCCGGTCCGACCGCAGGGAATTGGAGCACACCAATTCCGCGAACAGGGGGGAATGATGGGCGGGACTGTAATTGTTCGGCTTTTGCTCGATCAGGGTGACGGGAACGCCGCGCTTTGCCAATTGCCAGGCCGCCTCGCAGCCCGCCAGCCCCGCGCCGACCACGGTGACGCTCATGCTTCTTCGTCCTCCGTCTCCGGCGCAGCGACTTCCACCCGATGGCGGCAGGTTTCGTTGCTGCACAGATACCAGGTCTTGCCTTTGCGGGAGCGCTTGTAGGTCATGTAGCTTCCGCACTTTTCGCACCGCTGATCCACCGGCATTTCCCAGGAAACGAAATCGCATTCCGGGTAGTTTTCGCAGCCGTAGAACTTGCGGTTTTTCCGGCTGGTTTTTTCCAGCAGCCTTCCGCCGCACTTGGGGCACTTGGCTTCAATATAGGTGAGGATGGGCTTGGTGTTCCGGCAGTCCGGAAAATTGGGGCAGGCGAGGAACTTGCCGTACCGGCCCACCCGGTACACCATCTGGGCCCCGCATTTATCGCAGATCACGTCGCTGGGCTCGTCCTTGATTTCCACCTTTTCGATGGCGTCTTCGGCCTTGCCTAACATTTTTTCAAAGGGCGGATAGAATTCCCGCAGCACCTTGTGCCAATCCTCGGTTCCTTCTTCCACCGCGTCCAATTCTTCTTCCAGCTCGGCGGTGAATTCCACGTCCACGATGGGGCCAAAGTAGTCCATCATCATGGAATTGATCATTTTGCCCAATTCGGTGGGGAACAGGCGCTTGTTTTCCCGCATCACATAGCCCCGGGCGATGATGGTAGTAATGGTAGGGGCGTAGGTGGAGGGACGGCCGATTCCTTTTTCTTCCAAGGTTTTCACCAGGCTGGCTTCGGTATAGCGGGCGGGGGGCTGGGTGAAGTGCTGCTGGCTTTCCACCGATTCGATGGTCACCGGCGCGCCTTCCTCGAACTGGGGCAGGGTGGATTCCGCCGTTTCCTCCGCTTCATCCGTGCTTTCCTCGTACACGCTGGTGAACCCGGCGAAGCGTTTGTGCTCTCCGTAAAAGCGCATGCCCACGCCGTCGCCCGCCACGTCCATGGTCATGGTATCGTAGAGGGCAGGCTTCATCTGGCTGGCTAAGAACCGGGAATAAATGAGCCGGTACAGCTGGAACTGCTCTTTGGTGAGCGACGCTTTGATGGATTCCGGCGTGCGGCGCACGTCGGTGGGGCGGATGGCCTCATGTGCGTCCTGGGCGTTGCGGCGGCCCTTGAACTCATTGGGGGTTTCGGGCAGGTATTCTTCGCCGAAGCGCTCCGGAATGTAGGCGCGCACGGCGGAAAGCGCTTCCTCAGAAATGCGCACGCTGTCGGTGCGGATGTAGGTGACGATACCCTGGGTGCCCTCGTCCTCCAAATCCACGCCTTCATAAAGCTGCTGTACCACCTGCATGGTTTTCTGGGTGGTGAAGTTCAGCTTGCGGCCCGCCTCCTGCTGGAGGGAAGAAGTGGTGAAGGGCGGCGCGGGCAGCTTTTTCTTTTCTCCGTGCTTGATGCCGTACACGGCGAAACGGGCGTTTTCCACCCGCTGCTGGGCTTCCTTTGCCTCCTGTTCGCTGTGAAGCTCCGCCTTTTTATTGTCCAGGGTGTTGAGGCGCAGCATGAAGGTGGTTTTCCGGCCACGGGCGCTGGGCAGCAGGGCGTTGGCGGAAATATCCCAATATTCTTCCGGAATGAAATCTTCGATGTCCTGCTCCCGGTCCACCACAAGCCTGGTGGCTACGCTCTGCACCCGCCCGGCGGACAGGCCCTTTTTCACCTTGGCCCATAAAAGGGGGCTGATCTTGTAGCCCACCAGCCGGTCTAAGGCGCGGCGGGCCTGCTGGGCGTCCACCCGCTCCATGTCGATGGGCCGGGGGTTTTTCAGGGCGTTTTCCACCGCCCGCTGGGTGATCTCATGGAATTCGATGCGGCAGGGGGCGTTCACGTCCATGCCCAAGGTCTGGGCCAGGTGCCAGGAGATGGCTTCCCCTTCCCGGTCAGGGTCGGTTGCCAGGTAGATTTTGGACGCGGATTTGGCCTCTTTGCGGATCTTGGTCAAAATCTTGCCCCGGCCGTGGATGGTGATGTACTTCATGGAGAAGTCATTGTCCACGTCCACGCCCAGTTGGGATTTGGGCAGATCGCGCACGTGCCCCTGGGACGCTTCCACTTTGTACCCCCGGCCTAAGAATTTGGCGATGGTGCGCGCTTTGGCGGGAGATTCCACGATAATCAGTTTCGATGCGGTTGCCACGTCTTTTTCCTCCAAATAACAAATATCAGGGCCGGGTGAGGGCGTATGCCCTACCGGCGCGGCGTTCGATTTTGCCGCTGATTTCCAGCAGCGTCAGTTGGGTGCCAAGCTCTGAGGCGGAAAGACCCGTTTCGGAAATCAGCTCCTCCAAGGTCTTTTCTTCCATGGCCAGGGCCCGCAGGATGGGGTCCTGCTCATCTTCTTCCTGGGGCAGGAAGGAGTTTTGCTCCGGCGTTTTTTCCTCCCAGCCCATATGGCTTAGGATATCCTGGCCGCAGGTGCAAAGGGCCGCGCCCTCCTTGAGCAGCGCCAGGGGCAGTTCGCTGCCCGGCGCGTCCACGCTGCCCGGCAGGGCGAATACCTCCCGGCCCTGACTGAGGGCGTAATCCACGGTAAAGTGGGTGCCGCTTTTCCGCTGCGCTTCAATGAGCAGCACACCGTCGGACAGGCCGGAAATGATGCGGTTGCGCACCGGGAAATGATAGGGGAAGGGCGGCGTGTCCGGGGCGAGCTCGGACAGGATCGCGCCTCCTTCCGCAAGGATGCGCTCCGCCAGTTCCTTGTTTTCGGGGGGATAGAGATTGCCCACCCCGCTGCCCAGCACGGCCACCGTTCGCCCGTGGGCGTCCAGCGCGCCCCAATGGGCCGCCGCGTCGATGCCCCGGGCCAGGCCGCTGACGATGGTCACGCCCTTTTCCGCAAGCTCCCTTGCAATGCGCCGGGCCTGGGAAAAACCGTAACGGGTGGCTCTGCGGGAACCCACGATGGCGATGGCGGGCGTGTCCGGCGGCGGCAGGCTGCCCCGCATAAACAGCACGTCCGGCGGATTCTCAATGGACATAAGGGAGGCGGGATAATCCCCGTCGCCTAAGAAAAGCGCTTTGGCGTTCAGCGCTTCCAGCGCCCGCAGCACAGGGCCGCAGCGCACGGCCCGGCTGTCCGCCAGCAAAGCGAAATTTTCATGGCCCAAGGATTCATACAGCGCCGGTGTAAACTGCCGCCATACGTTCAGCGCCCCGCCCCACTCTTTCCGCAGGGCGTCCAGCCGGTTCCAGGCCCTCATGGGCGCGCACTGGAGCCAGATGCGGGCCAGCTGCTCGTCTGAATAATTCATGAATTCCCCCAATACTTGCTGTCCAGCGCCCGGTACTGGATCGCTTCAGCGATGTGCGCGGGAAGAATGCATTCTTCTCCCGCTAAATCGGCGATGGTGCGGGCCACCTTGATGACGCGGGTATAGCCCCGCATGCTCATGCCCATCTTATCCACGGCTCGGGTCAGCAATTGCTGGGCTGTCTCGCTCAAGGGACAGAGTTCCCGGAGCGCCGCGCCGTCCATTTGGGCGTTGCAGTACAGCTTTGCCGGAGCTAAGCGTCGCTGCTGCAAAAGCCTCGCGGCCTGCACCCGTTTTCTTACGGTTTCGGAATCCTCCGCCGGGGCGGAAGCGTTGATTTCGCTTACCGGTACCGCGTCCACCTCCACCTGCAGGTCGATGCGGTCCAGCAGGGGACCGGATACCCGGCCCAAATACCGGCGGATGGCCGCTTCGCCGCAGTGGCATTGCCGGGTGCGGCTGCCGTAATACCCGCAGGGACAGGGATTCATGCCCGCCACCAGCATGCAGCGGGAAAGGTACTGGGCCCTGGCGCGTACCCGGGAAATGGTGGCTACTCCGTCCTCCAAAGGCTGCCGCAGGGCCTCTAATACATTCGGCGCGTATTCGGGCAATTCGTCCAGGAACAGCACGCCGTTGTGGGCCAGGGAGATTTCGCCGGGCCGCGCGTCGCTTCCGCCGCCCACCAGAGCGGGGGCGGACACGGCGTGGTGAGGGGTGCGGAAAGGCCGTTCGGTCATCAGGCCCTGGCCGGGCTTGAGCAGCCCCGCTACGGAATGGATGCGGGTGGTTTCACAGGCTTCCTCAAAGGTCATGGGCGGCAGAATGCCGGGCAGGCACCGGGCCAGCATGGTTTTGCCGCTGCCGGGCACGCCGATCATCAGCAGATTGTGGCCCCCTGCCGCCGCCACCTCCAGGGCCCGCCGCGCGCCCTGCTGGCCTTTGACCAGGGCAAGGTCCAAGGCGGGATGGGAAACGCGCAGAGTATCTTCGTAGGAAAGCTGGATTTGGGCGGGAAGCGGTTCCTTGCCGCTCAAATGGCCAATCACCTGGGCAAGGCTTCGGGCGGGGTATACCCGCATGCCGGAAAGACTTTGCACCTCCGCCGCGTTTTCAACGGGCAGCACCACGCTTTCGATGCCCGCCTGATGAGCGGCGATCACCATGGAAAGAACGCCCCGCACAGGGGTCAGGGTGCCGTCCAGGGACAATTCGCCCAGTAGCAGCACCTTGTCCAAATCAGGCAGCGCGGCCTGGCGGCTGGCGGCGATGATGGAAACGGCGATGGGCAGGTCGAAAGCCGCCCCTTCCTTTTTCAGGTCGGCGGGGGAAAGGTTTACCGTGATCATGCCGTAAGGCAGGGCGTAGCCGGAATTGCGCAGGGCCCCGGAAACCCGGTCCCGGCTCTCTCGCACTGCGGCGTCCGGCAGGCCCACCACGAGAAAATGGTTATCGCCCGAGCCTGAACGGGGGCTCACGTCGGTTTCCACCCACACGGGACGTCCATCTACTCCCTGCAGGGCAAAGCACAGCGTTCGGGCGAGCACGGCAGGTCACCTCATTTCTTGAAAATCAGTACCAGAGCCACCGGTCGAACCAGCGCATGGCGTCCAGCCAGCTTTGGGGAGTCAGGCAGCCGCTGGCGTAGGGGAAGAAAGCAATGAACAGCGCCGCTGCGGCGATCAGAATCACGGCCAGCAGGACGATAGCGGTTTTTTCTCCGGTTTCCGCCGGGATGCTCGCTGTAGCGTATCCGGTATCCGCCAGCAGATCGACGCTCAGCACGATAGCGATCGCCAGGAAGGGCACGCAAGGAAAATAGTGGTAGATATAGGTGCCCCGGGGAACCAGGATCCAGGGCAGGAGCTGCACGAAGTAGCATAGCAGAATGATGGCGGGGCGGGGATCGTTTTTTTCCGTCCAGAAGGTGAAGGTGCCGTCCTTTTGCAGATGCCGCTTGATCCATACGCCGCACAGGCACAGGATGCACAGGAGGCCTCCCCACCACACGGCGGGGTTGCCCATGGCGGAAATGGTGGTGTGATAACCGGCAGGCTCAAAGGAATTGGAGGCATAATACATGGGCTTGGCGATCACGGGCCATTCATACCAGGGGGAATAGAAAGCATGGTCCATGCCAAGACCGGGCGTGCTGTGATAGCTGAACATGCGCTCCGTTTCCTGGATGATTTTTTTTACGGTCACGCCCGTTCCGTCATAGGCGAAGAAGGGGATATAGGCACAGTAATATACGATGGCGGGCACCAGGATGAAGAAAACAAAGCAGCTGGCGATGGTGATCAGCAGGTATTTTCCGCCGTTTACGGCGGCCTTTTCTTCCTCTGTGCGCTTCTTTTCGGGGATTTTTTTGGCAGCGCGCGTGAGCCGCCACCGTCTAAAGACGCCCCAGAAGAAGATCAGCGCCAGCACAACGCCCGCGTAGCAGCCCGTCCATTTGCTGGCGATGCCAAGGCCCATGCACAGGCCGGACAGGACCAGGGGGATCAGGGCTTTCCACAAAGGCTTTCGGAAAGGCTCCTGGAAGAACCAGACCAGCATGAAATATACCATCCAAATGATCCACAGCACCACGAAGCTGTCGATGGTGGCGATGCGGGTTTGGGTAAAGTGCATCAGGTCCAGGGCCAGCAGCGCACAGCAGGCCATACCACCCCAGGAGCGCTTGATCAACAGTTTGCCCAGCAGATACATGCCCGGCAGCATCAGCACGCCCGCCAAAGCTCCGGCAAAGCGCCAGCCGAAGGGCGTCATGCCGAAAATGGCAATGGCCCAGCTCATCATCACCTTGCCTAAAGGGGGATGGGTATACTCGTAGGGCTGCATCTGATGCAGGTGCTCGTAGGCGGTGCGGGCGTGGTAGATTTCGTCGAAGTAGGTGGAATTGTACCAGCTGGGATAATCGCCCTCCATGCTGTCCGGCTCGTCTGCCAGGTACGCGGCGGTTTCGTTTCCGTCCTTTACGATTTGGCGGCTGGTCCGGGTTTCGCCTGTTTCCGGATCGGTCAGAGGCGCTTCCCTGACCGTCATTTGGCCGAGCAGCGCGGCGGGGATCACTTCATTGGTTTCCGCGTCGCGGAACAGCACCTCAAACAGGGTCAGGTTGTAGTTATTGGCCGTGATGCGCACATACCGGGCCGTCACCGTTTCCGGATAGCCGCCGGAGGAATAGGACAGGTATTTCCACTTGAAGCAGTCGCCAACGGGCATATCGGCGGTGTAACGCTGATCAAATGTTGTTCCGTCCCGGCTGAATTCTACGGTAAAATCGCTCTGATACTGGTGAATGCCGCCGTAATAGAGCATGTTGAAAGTGTGTTCCTCCCCCAAATCCAGCATGATCTGCTCGTCGGGGGATTGGGATACGTAGGCGGTCTGGGGGGCTTTGGCGGAGCCCAAATTGGTGAAAGTGATCACGGAATAGACCACCGTAATGGAAGCCATGATGATCCAGTCCCGAACCGTCATTTTCCGCTGGGGCGCAGCCTTGGGAAGAGGAGAAACGGGTCGGTTTTCGGGCACGATTTCGACGGCCCCGCCCCGGCTCAGCGCCGAGCACAGCCACAGGGAAGCAAAGCCCACCATGACATTCAGCGCGGCGGACAGGTATTCCAAAATGGCCGTATCGCTGCTGATGGAAACCGCCGGGGCGTTCAGGTGACCAGCCGCGCCGCCGATGCGGATGTTGCGGTCCAGGGCACAGCCCACGTTCAGGAACCCGGCGATGGTGACGCCCACGGCCAGCCACAGGATGCGCACGTCCTTTTTCAGCAGATAGCCCAGCAGCAGCAGCGCCACCGCCGGGAACAGATACCTTTCGTGCATCATGGAGCCGGTGTTGAACAAAAGCAGCAGCATTGCCGCGCCGAAAACGGGCAGGCTTTCGGCGTCATGGCTGAAAATATACAGCGCGGCGATCACCGCTACGCAGTATACGATCATCACCGTGCCCAAGCTGGCATAGGTCAGGCTGCCCAGCATGGACAGAATAAGCATGGTCAGGGCCAGGGCGAAAACCATGCCGCTAAGCACGTACAGCCGCGGGCGGTTTGATTGATCTTGCAGGGCGTTTTGCACGCTGCCCTTCCAGTGCGTAAGCCACGCGGCGGCCAGAGGGGCCGAGGCCAGGAAGAAAGCCAGGAAGGGAACGAAAAACTCGCCGCTGATGACGCTTCCGGCGGACACCCAGTTTTTGCCCAGCAGGAAATACAGATTGCAGCTGTTGACGGTGGCGTAAGCGTAGCGCCCCATGGTTTTGCTGTAAAGCGTAATCAGCCAGTTCCATTTCAGGTGAATAGAGAAAGGCAGGGCGACAGCCAGCGCGGTGATCACCGTGAACGCAAGGCCCAGCCCCATGTCTTTCAGCTTCGCTTTGCCCTCTTTTTCATCCTTCAGGGCGCGCAGAAAATCGATCACCAGGGCAAGCAAGCCCAAAGGCCCGAACATCAGCGCCTGGGGCTTAAACAGCACGCTGGCCATGTACAGGGGAAGCGCGGCTTTCCACCTATGCTCCACCGCGTAAAGAACAGCCAGAACCAGCAGCAGCGTCATCAGCGCGTCCGCCTGGCCCCAGGCGGCCCCTGTGACCATGATGAGCGGATTGAAAGCGTACAGCAGGGAAAGGGCCAGCGCGGCGGCATCCGGCAGGCGCTTTTTCCCCATGCGGTATATCACGGCGCACATGGCCATATCGGCAAAGATGGGCGGCAGCTTCACCATAAATTCGGTCAGTCCTGTGCCCAGCAGATTGCCAGCGAGGCCGAGCAGCCACAGCACCCACATATATCCCGGCGGATAATCGCAGAAGGAGAAGGGATCGTTCGCGGGATAAAAGCCTGCGGGGCCGGATTCAGCCATTTTGATGCCCCAGGCGCGGAAACAGCCGATATCCACGTCATAACCCGG
This sequence comes from Clostridia bacterium, assembly GCA_017525805.1. The sequence continues at coordinate 25,466 of JAFXSH010000152.1, forward strand.
CACCAGCGCAGCGATGGCTATGCGCAGCGCGAAAGCGGCCAGCAGCAGCATAACCGCCGTCCAGCCCTTGGTCCATATCCGCCGCCAGCCCTGCAGCAGTCGGGGCCGCAGTATCGTACAGCATAAAAGGATAAACAAGCCTACATATGCGATACTGGAAAACACCAGCAGCATGGAGGCTGTGCCTTCCGAAGCATCCGTTTTCGCGTCGGACGCGGACCGCGCGCTGGACCAAAGGGGAGCGGAATACCCATCCGGGATCCCATCCACCTTGCACAGACTTACATCCCGGAACCAGGCTTCGCCTGTGGATTCGCCGCTGTAGCCGCCCAAGCGCACGAAGATGGTCACCGTATGCTGGTCCTCCCCCGTGCGGCCATAGAGGACGGCTTCCTGCCATTCGCCTTGCGTATCGTAAATGATATCGGTAAACAGATAAATATCCTTGATGGACAGATTAGCGCCCCGTCCATCCTGGGCGTCGGCCTTGATAAAACCATGGAGGCGGTACAGGGAGTTGGGTTCCACGCTCACTTCCTGGGAAAACCTGGCGTCCTTGGGGATTTGGTTCACGATATGGGCGGCAAAATCGCCGTTTTCATCCTGCACTACGTCAAAAACAGACCCGGAAAGGCCGTTATAAGCGTCCAGCGTCCATCCTTCCGGCAGCCCCTTTTGGTCCACCTTCTCAAAGCTGCCGTTGACGAGCAGGTTTTCACCGTAATCCGTCGTGGACGAAGGCCGGAGGAACAGAAAAAAAACCAAGGCAAGCAATGCTATGGCTGCCGCAGCGATCAAAGCGTACCGCTTGAAAGAATTTTTCATGGGAACTCCTTAGAAAGCGTTTTTCATATGACGCAGCCCCGCCGCGCTGATTTCGATCACGTCGAAGCGAAACGCCGCCTGCCCATGCGTCCGCAGGTATTCCCGGGCGGCGTACCGGATATGGCCGCGTTTTTCGGCGTTCACGGCGGCCAAGCCGGAATCCAGCCGCCCCCGGGGCCGGGTTTTCACCTCGATGAACACGAGGGTGTTTCCCTCCCGGGCGATCAGATCGATTTCTCCGTGGGCGGTGCGGTAACGCCGGGCCAAGATGCGCATGCCCCGCCTGCGCAGGTACGCCGCCGCTCTGATTTCGCCCAACAATCCCGTTTCTCGGATGTTCATACGAAATGCCCGATAAAGCTGCGCCGGTGGGCGGGACAGGGCCCCATTTCCTTCAGGGCGGCGATATGCTGGGCCGTGCCGTAGCCCTTGTGCTGGGCAAAGCCGTAGCCGGGGTACAGGGCGTCCAGTTCCAGCATTTGACGGTCACGCGTCACCTTGGCGATAATGCTGGAGGCGGCGATGGAATAGGACAGGGCGTCCCCATGGATGATGCCCCGTTCCTCGCCCGGCAATCCCAAGCCGGACAGGGCGTCGATCAAAAACACATCGGCGGGCGCGCCCTGGGCGGCCCGGCGCATGGCCATTTTCGTGGCCTCCAAAATATTGTATCGGTCGATTTCCTCCGGGCTGGCCTGTCCTACGCCCACAAAAACCGCCGTTTTCAGAATGGCTTCATAGGTTTCTTCCCGGCGTTTGGCGGATAACTGCTTGCTGTCGTCCACCCACAGAAGAAGAGGCTCCCGGGGCATGACCACGCAGGCGGCCACCACGTTGCCCGCCAACGGACCCCGGCCCGCCTCGTCCATCCCGGCGAAGCGCACGCCCGCGCCCCATAAGGGAGCGTCAATTTCCGTCAGGGATTGCAGCCTGATCCTGCGTTTCTCCTCCGTTAGGCTGTTTTTCTTCAAGCTGATCCCCTCTTTCTTCCCTCGGCGCTTCCAGCGTGATGCGGCCCAGCTTGCCGCCCCGGAATTCATCCAGTACCACCTTGCAGGCGCGTTCCGTATCGTACACGCCGCCCTTCATCAGGAAGCCCCGTCCCTGACACACCGCGTCCAGCAATTCGGGACCGCGCAGGGATAGATCCTTGATTTTGAACCGTTCCCGCACCGCCTGGGGCGCTGTGGCGATCAGGTCGGTGAGCAATTGAATGGTCAGCTGCGCCGTATCCACTACTTCATCCCGAATGGCGGCGATGTAAGCCAGCCGCCGGGCGGCCAGAGGATCGTCCAGCCGGGGCCAGAGCAGGCCCGGCGTGTCCAGCAATTCCAAATAAGGGGAGACCTTCACCCACTGGTTGGCCCTCGTTACGCCCGGCATATCGCCCACCTTGGCGATGCTGCCGCCGTGCAGCCGGTTGATCAGGGTAGATTTGCCCACGTTGGGCACCCCCACCACCATGGCGCGCACCGTTTTTTTGATGCCCCGCTGGGCGGCCCGCTCCACGGTTTCCTTCGCGGCCTTTTCCACCAGGGACAGGGCGGCCTTGGCCTGGCGGTTCATATCCAGCGCCATGCAGGAAAGGCCCTGCCGCTTAAACAGGGTAAGCCATGCCGCCGTCAGGCTTGGGTTCGCCAGGTCGCTTTTCCCCAGCAGCAGCACCCGTTCCTTTTTTTCCGTCAGGCGCATCAAATCGGGGTTGCGGCTGGAAAGGGGCAGCCGGGCGTCGCATAATTCGATCACCACATCCACCCTGGAGAGCTGATCGCTCAGCAGTCTTTTGGCCCGCGCCATGTGGCCCGGATACCAGTTGATCTCCATAAAATCGAACCTTCCAAAAATTGTAATTTAACCACGCGAACGCGTTCTTTTTAAGTAATATCACTTTTTTGGGAAAAACGCAAGTACGAATTTTGCTCGTTTACATTCCCGCCATATCTGTCCGCGGCCTTGGCATACTCATACCGGAAGAAAGGCATACTATGCGCAAAGAACAAATTGAAGGGGAGATGGAAGTTGTCTTTACAGGCGATCATCATGGCGGGCGGCGAGGGAATGCGGCTTAGGCCCCTCACTTACCACATACCCAAGCCTTTGGTGCCGCTGCTGGGCGAGCCGGTCATGGGTTACAGCATCAAGCTGCTGAAAGAAAACGGCGTCAGGGATATCGGGGTGACTTTGTGGTATCAGCCGGAAAAGATCCGCCATGCTTTCGGCGGCGGGGAAGGGTACGGGGTTTCCCTGCGCTATTACGAGGAAACCGAGCCCCTGGGCACCGCTGGCAGCGTGAAAATGGCAAAGGATGAGATCAAGGAACCGTTTTTCGTGCTGTCCGGGGATGGGCTGACGGACTGTGATTTAAGCGGCGCAATGCGCTTTCACAGGGAAAAGAAGGCCCTGGCCACGCTGGTGCTGAAAAGGGTGCCCATTCCCCTGGCTTTCGGCGTGGTAATGACGGACGGAGAGAGCCGAATCACCCGCTTTATTGAAAAACCGGGCTGGAGCCGGGTGTTCAGCGATCTGGTAAATACAGGCGCTTATATCCTGAACCCGGAAATTTTCGATTATATCCCCGATACGGGGGCGCCGGACTTCGGCAAGGATATTTTTCCGGCGCTGCTGGCAGGCGGGCTTCCAGTGTACGGTTATGAAACCGAAGGCTACTGGTGCGATGTGGGGGACCTGAAAACTTACTTAATGGCACAGCGGGATTTGCTGGAGGATCGGGTGCGGCTGCCCCATGAAAAGGGAGTGCACCCCGACGCCCGGATCGCGCCGTCCGCCCGTTTGGAGGGCGCTTGTTTCATCGGTCCCGGCGCGTCCATAGGCCCCGGCGCGGTGGTGCGGGACAGTGTCATCGGGGAAAACTGTGTGATCGGGGCCGGGGCGGTGGTGGAAGATTGCTGCCTGTGGACGGGTGCGCAGGCGCAGGCAAAAGCCAGAATATCGGGCACCGTGCTGTGCGATGGGGCATCGGTGCAGCAGGGCGCGGAAACAGGGGAGGGCTGCGCCTTGGGAAAAAAAGCGGTGGCGCGGGCGCTTTCCCAACTGCGGCCCGGCGTGCGCCTGTGGCCCTATGTGAAAACCGCCGCGGGGGCGGCGGTGAACCGCAGCATGACCCAAGGGGAATGGAATACGCCGCACTGGACGGCCCGTGGCGCGGAATGCGATTCCGCCGTGAGCGCCTGCGACCTGTGCGGGGCTTTTCTGCGCGTCACGGGGGCTAAAAGGGTGATCGCCGCCCAGGCTGGGGATTCCTCCCTGCATTCCCTGACCGCCGCTGCCCTGGCGGCTTCGGGGGCAAAGGTGCTGGACGCCGGGGAAATCACCCCGCCCATGCTCCAATTCCTGATCCGGGAACTGAAAGCCGGCGGCGGTGTGTTTGCCGGCGATCAAGCCCTGAGTTTCTTCGGGCGTCAGGGCCTGCCCTTGACGGACAAGCAGAAAACCGCGCTGGACGGCTGCGTGCTGCGCCAGGAGCTGCCGGAAGCCTTTGCCGGGACGGGCGGCGTCGTTCCCTTTTCAGGCGGGGAAGAAATGTACCTTTCGGGGCTGCTGTCCATCTGCCGGGAAAAACCGCTGTATTCGCCCGTGGCGGTGTTCTGCGATTCCCGGCGGGTGCTGTCCTGGGCGGAAGAAGGGCTGAAACGGATGAACGCACGGGATATCCGCTTGGGCACCGGTACGGACGCGCGGGTGCAACCGGGAGAAACAGGCTTCCTGCTGTCGGAATCGGGGGAGGACGCCGCCGTTTTGCTGCCGGAGGGCCCCTTATCCCCGGAAGAAAAGGTTATGCTGCTGCTTTGGCTCATTTTCCAGCGGGAAAAGGCTTTGTTTGATCTGCCGGGCACTTTTCGCGCGGCGGAGAAAATTGCGCCCCTGCAAATCCCGGACGATTCACCCGCCTGCGCGCGCCAGCGGAGCCTGATGGGCGATGGGCTTGCCGCGCTGCTGCTCATCGCGGAGGGCATGAAGGACGGCCCCTTAACGGAGCTTATGCGGCAAATTCCCCGCACCCATTTGAGCCGCCGGGAGGTGCCCTGCGATATCCGGGACAAGGGCCGCATCCTGCGGACCTTGTGCGGACAGGCCGACGGAAGATACGCCATGGGGGAAGGACTGCGCATTTCTCACAGGGGCGGCTTCGCCACCATCGTGCCCGACGCCCACCGGCCCGCCGTGCGCGTGACCGGCGAAGCGCCGGACGGCGAGTTCGCCCAGGAGCTTTGTGATTTTTACGTCAGGAAGATTCAAAAGATCGCGGACGGTCAAAACTATTTGGAAACTATGCCTTGACAAGGCGCGGCCCCCCGCATATAATATTACGCGAAGGGATGTTCCTGAGGTGTTCGCCAGTTTTCTATTTTTACCCACATTTCATTAAACGGAACTCAGGCCAGGAAACCGGACGTCATGCCCCCGTGCTACGCACGCCAGGGGACGGCGGAAAGCTTCCGCTGGGCACCGGCCTGCTTAACATAGCGGGTGAAAAAATAGAGGGCAGCGGCATCTTGGGGCATTCTTTGTATTTTTGGGCTTTATTCAGTTTTAATATATTAAATAGATGATTTATATCATCATTATAGAAAGGGGCGGGATTGCCTTGCGGATCGATATCAAACAGGTTACCGACCAGGGGATCGAAATTGCCTGGAAACCGGTGCCCGGCGCGGATGCCTACCAAGTTTACTGGACGGACAAGCATACGAAAACGGCGGAATTCCGTTTGCTGGGGGAGACCGGGCAATGCGGATATCAATTGAATAAAACCCCCCATGTATCTTACGGCGTATATGTGGAAGCGGTGTCCGGCGGCAGGGTGATTGACCGCAGCCCCGCCATCCACACCCCCATAACGAGAAAATTCCGTGAGCAGCGGGAAAAGCTGGACCGGGGCTTGATTGCCATCCGGCGGCCCGATGGGATGTTTGTTTCCTGGCGGTTGTTCTTAGAGGAAACGAACGGTTATTCTGATACCGGCATGACCGGGGCGGATTTTGCTCTGTACCGGGACGGAGAGCGCATCGCCCTGGTAACGGACAGCACCAATTTCCTGGACGCGGAGGGAACCATGAAAAGCCGTTATCAGGTGGCTCCTGTAACCGGCGGCAAAGAGGGCGAAAAATGCCCGCCCGTTGTCCCCTGGAAAAGCGGAAAAAACTATTTAGACATTCCCCTGCGAAAGCCAGCGGATGGCATCGCGCGGCCCGGAACCATGCACCCCGAGGGGGAAGCGTTCACTTACAGCGCCAACGATATGTCGGTGGGCGACGTGGACGGAGACGGCGAACTGGAATACTTCGTCAAATGGGATCCCTCCAATTCCCACGACGTATCCCACCGGGGCTATACCGGCAACTGCCTGATCGACTGCTATAAGCTGGACGGGCGGCTGCTGTGGCGGCTGGATATGGGGAAAAACATTCGCGCCGGGGCCCATTATACCCAGTTCATGGTGTACGATTTCGACGGCGACGGCAAAGCCGAAATGTGCGTAAAGACCGCGCCGGGCAACAAAATGACCGTTTACGGCGAGGATGGCGGCATTGTCAGCGAAAAGTATATCACCCTGCCAATGGAGGATGTGGCGGCGGGATATACCAATAAAGACGATTATGTCTGCTCCGCCGGGGATTACCGCAGCCATATGACGGACGTATTCCAGGGCTGGCGGGATCATCCCGAGGTGAAAAACGGCCGCTGGCCCGACACCCTGGAAGCTTGCTTCGGCATTGCGCCGAAATATGACTATCCTTTGAACAGGGAAGACGCCGAAAAACTGGCGGATTATTTCATTCAGGTGTACGCCCCCTCCCGCAGCGAAAAAAACCGGCTGGATCAGTTTGAGGGCTTCATTTACGAGGGCCCGGAATACCTGACCATGTTTTCCGGGGACGGCAGGGAACTGGAAACCATCGCCTTTCCCGTGCCCCGGCAGGACGACGGCCTGCTGTGGGGTGATTACAGCATGCGGCGTATTGAACCCTGCAACCGGGTGGACCGGTTCCTGTCCGCCGTAGCGTATTTGGACGGGGAGCACCCCAGCGTGATCATCAGCCGGGGCTATTATACCCGAACCACGGTAACCGCCTATGATTTCCGAAACGGGCGTTTTGAAAAGCGCTTCACGGCGGATTCCGGCCATGTGGTGATGAAAAACCCCTTCAACGATGCATCCTGCCACGGAGGCCGGGGAACCGACCCCGTTTACGGTCTGCTGGCTGGGCAGGGCAACCACAGCATGGCCATTGCCGACGTGGACGGGGACGGCTGCCAGGAAATCGTATACGGCGCGGCGGTGATCGACCACGACGGCAGCTTGCTCTATTCCAGCTACGGGAAAATGCCGGACGGCACCATGGCCAAATTCGGCCACGGGGACGCCATGCACTGCGGCGTGATCGACCCGGACCGCCCCGGCATGCAGATTTTCAACGTGTTCGAGGGTGCCAAAGCCGCTCCCTGGGGCTTTGCCCTGCGGGACGCTGAAACGGGCGAGGTGATTTTCGGGGAACCGGCGGACAGCGACTTAGGCCGCTGCATGGTGGGGGATATCGATCCGAAAACCCGGGGCTTGCAGTGTTGGGTGAAGGATACCTTCGACTGCAAGGGAAACAAATTGAATGTGCCCCTCCTGGGCACCAACGCCAGCATCCGCTGGGCGGCGGACCTGAGCACCCAATTGATCGACGGGGCCAATTACCTGACGGGGGAACACGTGGGCCGCATCGTGGACAACACCCACGGCGTGATGCTGGAGCCGGAGGACACCCTCACCAACAACGGCACCAAGGGCAATCCCTGCCTGATCGCCGATCTTTTCGGGGATTTCCGGGAAGAAATCCTTCTGCGCACCCGGGACAGCTCCGCCATCCGCATTTACATGAACACGGAGATCACCGGCCATAAGCTGTTTACCCTGCTCCACGATATTCAGTACCGGGTGGGCGTTGCCTGGCAGAATAACTGCTACAACCAGCCCTGCTATCCCAAATTCTATTACGCTTCCGATATGGATTGGGCGGACGTGCTGCCGGGGCTGGAAAAAAAGACATAAACGCCCTGCGATATGGTCAAAAAGATGGCACGCAAGGCCAAGTGATTGACGTTACAGCGCGGGAAGTGGTACAATGGCCCCGTACAATCATTCCGGCATTTTGCGTAAAAAGGAGCATCAGGAAGCATGCGGATGAAAACGCCCATTAACGGAGAAACCCTCAAGCACCACATGACCTACGGCATATGGAAATACGCGCTGATGGCGGCGTGCGTGGTCATGGGCTGGAGCCTGATTTATACCACCACGGCTTACCGTTCCCCCCAGGAAAAGCGGGTGGATGTGTATATCCTGTCTAATACCGCTTCCTCTGAGTTGGTGGACAAATTCCTGGAGCCCATCTGGAAGGAAACCGTGCCGGAAATGGAAAGCGTGAGCGGGGTGGTCGTGAGCCTGATCGACGATTACACCACCACCATGCAGCTGATGACGTATATGGCGGCGGGAGAAGCGGATATTTATTTCATGAACGAGCAGTATTTCAAAAGCTACGCCAGTCAGGGCAGCTTCCTTGAATTGGAGGATTTGGTGGAAAGCGGACAGATTGATCCGGGCGAAGCCGATCTGACCAAGGGTTATGTGGCTTATGTGGAGGAATATGACGATCAGGGCCGCGCGGTGAAAACCAGCCGCCACCTCTACGGCATTCCCCTGGACAGCTTTTACGGCTTCATGGGCGGCATGCAGCTGGATAACCGGGGCATGTACGCCGTGATCACAGTGAACAACCAAAACGACGAAAACGTGATCCCCTTCTTTAACGCGCTGCTCCAGGCGGGCCAGGGCGAAAAGGAAGAATGGATCACGGAATAACGGAGAAAGCACGATGAACATTCGTATCGCGGGCGTGGTAAACGACAGCATTGTGGATGGGCCGGGGCTGCGTTTTGCCGTTTTCACCCAGGGCTGTTCCCATCATTGCCCCGGCTGCCACAATCCAGAAACCCATGATCCCCAAGGCGGACACGATGAGGATACGGAAGCGTTGATCACGCGCATGAAGAAAAACCCCCTGCTGTCCGGCTTGACCCTGTCTGGCGGCGACCCGCTGGAGCAGAGCGTGCCCTGCTTAGCATTGGCAAAGGCAGCCCATGAAATGGGCCTGAACGTATGGGCTTACACTGGCTATACCTGGGAACAGCTATTGAAATGCAATGATCCCGATCAGATGGCCCTGCTTAAAGAAGTGGACGTATTGGTGGACGGGCCCTTTATCCTGGCGGAACGTTCCCTGGAGCTGGATTACTGCGGAAGCAAAAACCAGCGGCTCATCGCCGTGCCCGAATCCCTGCGGAAGGGCGGGGTCGTGCTCTGGACGCCGCCGGTGTGGTAACAGATGCTCAATTATAATGGATAAGAAATAGGCTTTGCCTCTTCCCGGTTCCGCGCGAACCGGGATTTTTTCATGACTTGAAAAGAACCTTCCAGGTCCCGCCGCTCAAACAGTTCGGTGATCCCCAAACGCCGGGCGTCGCGCGCGAAAGCATCGATCAGTTCATCCCGTCGGGGGGCATTCAGGGGAAGACGGGTCAAGCGCGCGTAACGGACGGACAGGGCTTCCCGCTCCACCCGGGAGCGGAAGGGTTCTTCCCGGGCGAAAACCAGGGCGTCCTTTAAATATGCTTCCGCCTGACGCAGCCGTTCATCCGTCAGATAGGAAGCGTCGGGCGCGTCGTAAATGCCCGCGTGATCCTCCGGGCCGCAGGCGGCGCGCCAAAGATCAATGTACCGGGCCATGGGAACCGCAGCCGGGCCGTAGTACCCCGCCGCGAAATCGGCAATGAGGGCGTCGGGGTCTTGATCCGGATCCCACAGCAGTTTGCTCAGCAGATAGATTTTCAGCGGGCCCAGGGCGGAGGATAGGCCCAGCGAGAAATTGCCCTGCTCAAACACGCCGCGCACATGAAAACGCCTGAACGTGCGCAGGTTCTCCGAAAGCACATCGAGATTGGGGAAAGGCAGCAAATAATTGGCGTAATTGGTGGTATAGTCCCAGATGTACAGGTTTTCGCAGATCTCGCTCCAGCCTTTGAGGTCCTTTAGGAAAGCGTTCTCTTCGTCCTTCTCCCCGTGAAAGGGATGGGAAGCGCCTCCCTGCACGTTGATCCCATCCGTCTGAACACCGCAGCGCTCGATGGGATGGGAAAAACAGCATTCGATGGAGCAGAGCCGCACGATCACGTTGTGCCGGGGCTTTACGATTCTAGGCGGTTTCCGGCAGTACAGATAGGCGAAGGTGTGGATCATCACGTGCGGGAATTCTTTTTCCACTTCTTCGGCCACCGCGTTCACGAAGCGGATCATGGTGCCCGCCGGGCTGCCCTCCTCCCAGTCCGACTGGAGGCAGGCGGGGCACTGGCAGGGCTGATACCAATCGTTCATGGCTACAGAGAATATATGATAAGCCGGGTTTTCCCGCGCCCATTTTTTCACGCCCTCCGCACAGATGTTCACCACGTCCGGATTGGTAAGACAGAGCTGGGAGCGATTTTTCAGCCGCTTTCCGCCCACCATGGAAAAGTATTCAGGGTGGGAATCGAACCAGACTTCCGGGGGTACCAGCCGAGAAAAGGTATGGCTGAAGTTATAGAACATGGCTTTTCCGCCCTGCTCCTCCGTGATGGTGGAACGGGCGGAATTCAGCCTCAGCTTTACGGCGAAATCCCCGTCCATGGCTTCCCGCCAGAACAGCTCCCTGACGGCGAAAGCGGGCGCTTCCCGGTGTCTGCCCCACGGCAGGAAAACGGGCGTGGAAGGAAATACCTCGCAGTCCCGGGCCAAAAACCGGCAGCCCAGGGCTTCCAGCAGGGTATACGCGCCATATACGATGCCTTGGGGCGTGCCGGACTGCAGCCGGACGCCCTCCGCGTCCGCGTCCCACTGAAACGCGCCGCCGGTCAGGCCCTCCGGCAGAAGCTCGAGCAGGATATAAAAGCCCTCCGTCTGGGGCTTTTGCTCCAGGCAGAGGGGAGAAAAGGGAAAAATGTTTTCTAAGCACCGGCACAGCTCACGGGCGGCGTAGCGCACGGGAGCAGGAGAACCGGGGGCGAAAACCACAGCGGAAATCGAACGAATGGAAATGCTGTCCATGACCGGGCCTCCTTCTTCGTGTTTCGTCGTCGGCCTGTTATTTGTCTGTATCCAGCCGCTGACGCTCCACCAGCTCGGCAAAAATGCCGTTGCGGGCGATCAGCTGCTCATAGGTGCCGTCCTCGGCGATCTTGCCGCCGTCGATCACCAGGATGCGGTCGCAGTGCCGAATGGTGGAAAGCCGGTGCGCGATCACGATGCGGGTGCATTTCATTTTATCCAGCGCCTCGGAGACCCTCTTCTGGGTAATGTTGTCCAGGGCGGAGGTGGCTTCGTCAAAGATGAGGATGCGCGGTTTGGGGGCGATGGCCCGGGCGATCATCAGGCGCTGGCGCTGGCCGCCGGAAATGGTGCCGCCGCCATCCTGCAGGAGGGTATTCATGCCCATGGGCATATCCCGGATATCGTCCGCGATGCCGGCGATTTCCGCTGCGTCCCAAGCGTCTTGCAATTTCAGGGTGGGGGCGGAAATCACGATGTTTTCAAAAATGCTGCCGGAGAACAGGCGGCCGTCCTGCATCACCGTGCCGATCTGACGCCGCACGGAACGCACGTCCAACTGCTGCAAGTCTTTTTTATCATAGCAGATCACGCCGCGGCTTGGCCTTTCAAAGCCCAGCAGCAAACGCACCAGGGTGGATTTGCCGCAGCCGCTCTTTCCCACGATGGCCACGTACTGCCTCGGGGCGATGGTCAGGTTGAAATCGTCGAACAGCGGCTTGCTTTCGGGATCGTAGCCGAAAGTCACATGGTTCATCTCAATGCCGCCGGAGAGGCGGGTGACCGTCTCCTTGGCGTCGGAGGTTTCCGGCTGGACAGACAGCAGGGGTTTGATCAGGCCGATAATGGGTTTGATGGAGGCAACGGACAACGTGACGGAGGTAAGGGCGGTGAAAGCGGAGGAAATATAGGCGTAGGCCGTGTTGAAAGCGTAGTAGTCCGCCACGCTCACCTTGCTTTTCACGGCGATAAAGTACATGATGGCCGTGCCTGCCATAGAGATCAGGGTGGTGAATACGGAACTAAGCCGGATGATCGCGGGGGGATTGAAAGCCAGTTCCGCGCTTTTCGTATACGCCTGGGACCATTTGTAGAACGCCCGGTTTTCCGAGCCGCTTAACCGGATTTTCTGGATGCCCTTGATCAAGGAGAAAACCAGGCCGCGCTCTTTGGCGGTATACTTCATCTTTTCCGCGTCGATGCGCATCTGCACTTTGGCGGAAAGCAGGCTCACGCTCAAGGAAAGCAGCGTAATGATCAGGCTGGGCCATACCAGGCTTGGCGCAAAGGCGAAAATCTGCGTCAGATACACCAGGGAGAAAACGCCGGTGATAGCGGTGGAAAACAGGGAGTCCACGATGGTGGAGCACAGGGAATCCATGTAATTGATATTCTGATTCAGTTCGCCCGCCGAATAATCCTTGAAAAAGGAGGGCGGCAGGCACAGGATGCGCATCATGGTGGCCGCGCTGACGTTCACGTTCAGCTTAAATCGGATGCGGGACAAAAGCATCATGCGGATGATGGAAAGCATGACGGTGCCCACGGTAGTAAAAAAGAGGAAGGATATGACCGCGTACAGAAGCTGCATGCTGCCCGTCTGCACCACCGTTCCCATGAGCACCTGGTTCAGCTTGGGGCTGATCAGGCCCACCAGAGTGATCGCCAGCGCCGCCAGGCCGAAGCTGACCAGGTCGTGTATGGTGAGGCAGGCCATCATATATTGAAGCAAATCCTTCAGCTTCAGCTCGCGCATGGGCAGAGGGCGGTAAAAGCACAGCGCTTCGGTGCTGATCGCCTTTTCCTGCCGGGAGGTGATGTGCACTTTTTTGCCCGTATGGGGGTCCGTGAAATCATAGCCGCCCGTAACGGAGGGGAGTACCAGAATCACCGTGCCGTCGCTTTGGAGAGAGGTGATCATGGGCCCCATGGCGTCGGCGTGCCATCCCTTTTTCAGGATTACTTCCCGGTAAAGAATACCCGTGGAGGACAAAAGGAAATCCAGCCGGTCCTGCAGGCCGCTGATATTGGGGGGCACTTCTCTTTCCTTCACGCCCATATATTTCAGCAGCCCGGATACCGCGTCGCTGATATCCGCCTGATCCTTCAGTACGCTGCTGATTTTGTGTCCCGTAACGGAACGGGCGATGTTTTCAATGGAATCGCCGAGAAGCTCCCGTTCATGCTTTTTTCGGAATTCTATTTGCTCGTCAAACCAACCCATGGTGTTTCTCCTTTCGCCGGGGAAAAGCGGTCAGGAATACTTTATTCGCTGGTCACCAGTTCCGCGTACATGCCGCCTTTGGCGTACAGTTCTTCGTGGGTCCCGCGTTCAACGATTTTTCCCTTGTCCATCACGATGATCTCATCGCAGCTGCGGATGGTGGACAGACGGTGCGCGATGATGATGCAGGTGATCCCGCGGTCGTTGATGGAACGGATCACGTCGTGTTCCGTCTGGGCGTCCAAGGCGGAGGTGGCTTCGTCCATGATGCAGATGGTGGGGTCCTGAGACAGGGCCCGGGCGATTTCCAGGCGCTGGCGCTGGCCGCCGGACAGGTCGCGTCCGCCGTCCAGCAGCTTATGGGCAAAGCCGCCGTCGCGGGTGACGATATCGTCGTAAATCCCCGCGTCACGCGCCGCCAAGGTCACCTCGAAATCCTCAATGGAATCGTCCCACATCTTGATGTTTTGGGAAATGGTATCCTCAAACAGGGTGATATCCTGGTCGATGACGCTGATGGAGCCGGTAAACACGTCCCGGTCTATTTCTTCCAGGGGAATGCCGTCGAAGGTGATGGAGCCGCTCCAGGGACGGTTGAGCCCGGAAATCAATTTGGCCAGGGTGGATTTTCCGCAGCCTGTGCGGCCCACGAAAGCGATTTTCTGGCCCGGTTTTACGCTCATGGAAAAATCAGTGATCAGGGGCTTGCCCAGCCGGGAATAGCCGAACGTGACGTTTTTCAGCTCTATCTCCCCGGAAAGCTTCTGATACTCGCCCTTTTTTTCATGGGGCGCGAAGGAGGGGTCCTCCTTATAGCTCATCACGTCGTCCACCCGTTCCATCTGGGTGATCATTTCCTGCATGGACTGCCCGGCCTGGATCAAGGAAGCGGCGGGCGACATGAAAGAGGCAAGGAAGCTCTGGAAAGCCATCACCATACCGATGGTGAACTGCCCCTGCACCACCAGCATCACGCCTAAGCCCAGCACCGCTAAGTTTGCCACAGCGGTAATGAGGGAGGGCAGAGAGCCTAAGAACATGTTCAAACGGGTATATGACACATCCTGGGTGTTCACGCTGGCCTGATAGCCTGCCCAGCGGCCGAAAAAGCCGTTTTCCGCGCCGCTGGACTTGATGGTTTCGATCATGCTGATGCCGGACATGGTGGCGGAGGACAGCTTGGCGGCGTCGCGCTGCTGCACGCGGGTGATGTTCACGCGCTTGGCCGTTACCAGGGAAGATACGCCCATGTTCAGCAGGATCGCGCCCACGCCGATCAGGGAGAGCAGCGGGCTGTAATGGATCATCACGGCCAGATAGAAGATCATCATCATGGCCTGCAGCGCCAGAGGCGCGAAGGTATGCACCAACGCGGTGGCGATGTTGGCGTTGGTGGCCTGACGGTCGGCGATATCAGCCGGCATGCGCTGATTGAAAAACTGCATGGGCAGCCGCAGCACCTTCCACAGATAGGCAGCGCTGCCGTAGGAGCTCATTTTGCCCTGGATGCGCAGGGAATACACGGCGGAAATCCAGCTGACCACCACGGAGATGAGGATCAGCACCGCGAAAAGAATCATGAAAGGCGTGAGCCATTCGGGATTCTGCCCCGTCAGCAGCCGGTCCAGGAAGGTACGGGCGAAAGCCGGGCTGATAATGCCGATCAAGGAAGAAATGGTGGTGGTAAGGATCACGAAAGCCACCGCCGTGCCGGAGCCCTTCATCCGTTCTTTGACATAGGAGAAAACGGACTTGGGTTTGCCGGAGGGCACAAAGTTTTCGTCCGGTTCGAAGGTGAGGCAGATGCCGGTAAACTCCTTGTCAAACTCTTCCCAGTCCACCTTCACCCGGCCGCGGGCGGGGTCGTTGAGCACGGCTTTCTTGTTGTTAAAGCCGCACAGCACCACAAAATGATTGAAACCCCAGTGGATGATGCAGGGGAAAGGGCCTTCCTTGGCCAGGTCTTCCGGCTCCACTCGCCAAGCGCTGGCTTTCATGCCGTAGCTTCGGGCGGCGGCCATGATATTTTTGGCGTTGGCGCCGTCCATGGATACGCCGCAGTCCAGGCGGGCCTGCTCCAGGGGGATCCATTTACGGTAGTAGTGCATGATCATGGTCAGGGAAGCCGCGCCGCATTCCAGCGCTTCCATCTGCATGACCACGGGAACACGTACCACGCCCTTTTCAACCGGCGCGGGTACCTTTGCTTTGCCGAACACGCGCTTCCCCCTCCTTACTGCAGCAGCAGAGAAATGGGCTGCAGATCCTCCGTGACCACTTCACCGGTGTAATACCCCTCGTCCAAATCGGTGATCACCGGCACCTGGATCACCAGATCGCCGATTTTCAGATTGCCAGCCAGCAGGACGCGGGGCGAAATATCCTCGCCAATGAAATCCATATCGCATTCCGCGTCCGTCCGCAGCGGATAGTCTGTCCCCTGCACACGAATGACGCCCCGGGCCATCACCTTGTCAATGGCGTCGTAGGTCACGTAGCATACGCTTTTTTCAGGGGTGACGGCTACGGCGAAATCGGCGGTGGTGCGGATATGCCCGAAAATGCCCCACAGGATACCGCCGATCAGCAGTACGATGACCGACGCCATCACAAGCCAAATACCCGGCGAGGTGACCCGGAGATAATCGTTCAGTGATTCGGGGGATTCCACAGCCTCTAAACTTTTTTCACGAAACAATTTGGTCTTTGGCTGTTCTGACATAGCGCTTGCTCCTCTCATTTGATTTCGGCACAGAACGGCAAATGAAGAATGATCGTTGAATCGTATGGCTGTACCTGCAAAAACAATTAACCTATTATATCGTACCATAGAATTGTCGAAAAAGCTATCCCGTTGGCGAAGAATTACTCGCCGGATGAGGGGAAATTTATTTGGCTGCCTTTTTTCCCTGGAACCGGAAGATCAGAAAGCACAGGAAGCCCAAATACGCCAGCGCGATGCCCAGCGTGACCCAGCAGAGCAGCTCGCTTCTGGCCGCTAAGCTGACCAGTACCAGGATCGGCGCGCCCAGCACGATGCCGAAGCTGCTGCCGGTGATCAGGTTATTGGCGGCGGGGGTGGATAGCTCCGGGTCGATTTCCCTGAGCAGCAGCACGCCGGAGCTGATGGTGCCGGTGAGCATGCCGAACATGGAAACCAGGCCCTGATAATAGTACCCTTTATATACTTTTTTGCAAAGGACGCTCAAATGTACCCACGTGGCCGCGCCGCCCAGCAGCGCCATCAGGAGGAAGGGGAGCCAAAGCCCACGGATATCCTCCAGATTGATGGAGGCGATCCCGGCCACGATCATGATATCGAAGAAGAAGCCGGAAATGCGGTTCAGCATATAATTGTTCTGATAGCGCAGCACCCGTTTGGCTTCTTCCTTCCTTTTGGCCAGCAGCGCGCGCAGGCCGATAGCCAGGGCGGAGCCGATGATAAAATTGAAGCCCCACAGCAGCGGGGAAACGGTTTTGGCCACATTTGGCGCGGCGGCGATCAGCGAGGTAAGGCCCCAGGTAACCAGGAAAGTGACCAGATACACCACCAGCACCAGCGCGGCCTGAAGGGAAAGCACATCCAGAGAGGCGGAAAGTCCGGCGCGGCTGTCGCTGTCGAAATAATCCTGGGCCGATTGGGCAGGGGAAACCTGTTGGGGAAGGGTGAGCTTATTGCGGCGCTTGAGCACGTTGATGATCACCACGCCCACCGTGCAGGCCACCAGGTAGCCCGCCGCCGCGATGGACATGCCAAAGCTGCGCCCGCCTGCGAAGCCCAAAGCTTCATAGGTGGAGCCCACGTTGTTGGCCTGGCCGGGGCCCTGGCCGTAGCCCATGGGCAAAAGCAGCCCCGCCGCCCGGAAAAGACCCGGCATCAGCGTATAGGACAGAAGCAGGGAAATCATCAGTCCCAATACGCCCTGCACCAGATAAGTGCTCACGATGATAGCGCCCGACTTGAAGCCCGTCAGATTGCCGTTCCCGTTTTCTGCCTTGGGGGGAACGCGCAGGCTCATAGCGATAAAGCCTAAGGCAATGCCGTGAAACACCAGCATTTCCAGCAGCTCTTCATCCAGCGGCAGCCCCAAATATTTGGCGCCCAGCAGCAAAAAGCCCGCCAAAACGGCCACGGGCAGCATGGCTTTTTGAAGCCGCTTGATTCTCCAATGCAAATAATGGGCGGCGAGAATCGCCGCCGCGATCAGGCCTAATTCAATCACGAATTTCCACAGACTGCTGTTGGCGGCGGAATAATCCATGGGTTTATTGCCTCCAGTTCGAGCGTTGTTCCATCCAGATTTCTAAGTATTTGCGCAGGTTTGCATTGCCGCTGGCGAGGACCTGATAGTAGCCGTCCCCGGCGGAAAACAGCAGCCTGTCAGATTGGGTCATCGCCATATCCCTGATTTCAGCGAGGGGGAAAACGCGGTCTGCGCACGTTAATCGATCCTCATACTGGCAAAGCTCCGCCTTTTCGGCAATCCGCGCGGTGCGGTTATCATCGTCGATTTTTGCCAGGACCACGTTTGGATCGGAAAACAGCACCCCATTGCCAGCGGTTTCAAAACGGCGCATGCGAAGCTGTTCCTTCTGCCAATCCTCCCATTCGGCGATGGTGGGGAAGGGGAAATCCGGCTCGAAAAAACCGGTTTCCGTATAGCGCAGATAGAAGCCGCAGCCGCAGGTCAAGCGGTCCCTGGCGCTTTTCAGCGTGCCGACGCGATTGCACCCGGGACAAAGATACAGGCATTTTTCCAGGTGCTCCGCGGGCCGCTTGCTATGAAAGCGAACCGTTTCTTTTTGCTGGCGTACCCACGCGTTTTCGCGGATCCCATCGTTCAGCAGCCGGTTGATTTGATCTTTATCCAGGGCGGCCAGGTCTTCGGGGGAACATACGCCGGTGACCCGTCCCAGCACGCGCCCCCTGCGCAGCCCCTTGCCCCATCGGGGAAGAGAAAGATAGCCGCCCTCCAAACGATAGGTTACCAGCGTTGCCCGCGCTGCTTTCGCCAGGCTGCCGGTGCCTTTCACCACGGGGATGCTCCTGCCGTCCCAGCTTTGTTCGCCCTCCGCAAAAATGCAGACCGAATGACCGTCCTTTAAATGGCGCAGACATTCCTTGACCGTGAGCAGGGCGGAAGAGCCTTTCCGCCGGGGAATGGGGCCCAGCCCCCACTGGATGAACCGCCCCGCGATCCCCTGGCGTAAAATATGATCGCTGGCTACAAAATAAATCTGCTTTCTTCCCATTGCCGCGGCTACCAGAAGCGGATCGCAGGCTGTCACATGATTGGCGACGAGCAGGATCGGGCCTTCGGCTTTTATGGGTTCGCAATCCAGGCGAAAGGCACGGATAACGATAAAGAGAACATGCCGGAGCAAATGCCACAGCTTTTGATGCCGTTCGTAAACGTCCACGCAAACGCTCCCTTCGGAAGCCGGATTTCTATCTCCGGCCGTACCTGTGAATCGCAATTCATTTTACCATAAAAAGGATAAGATATGCAAGCTTTAGTAAACGAAAGATGCGCGCCGCTGCTGCTGCATGTAGGCATATGTGGGAAAATTGCCGAATCATCGATTGACAAAACGGCGGAATGTACGGTATAATTGCTAATATTATTGGGAAGGGGTTGGTATCTGGATGCTTCAGAAGGTTGTTCGGGAAGGATTAACGTTTGACGATGTGCTTTTGGTGCCCCGCCGCAGCGAGGTGCTGCCCAAGGACGTGTCCCTGGCCGTGGAGCTGACGCCAAAAATCCGGCTGAATATTCCCGTTCTGTCCGCCGCCATGGATACGGTGACGGATTCCCGACTGGCTATCGCCATCGCCCGGGAGGGCGGCTTGGGCGTGATCCATAAGAACATGTCCATTGAAGAGCAGGCATCCCAGGTTGACAAGGTGAAGCGCAGCGAGCACGGCGTGATCACCGATCCCTTCTTCCTTTCCCCCCAACATTTGATTGCCGACGCCCAGGCGCTCATGGCCCGCTACCGCATCAGCGGCGTGCCCATTACCGAGGGCACAAAACTGGTGGGCATCCTGACCAACCGGGACCTGCGTTTTGAGAAGGACGACAGCCGTCCCATCGGCGAGGTGATGACCAGCAAAAACCTGATCACCGCCCGGGAAGGCACCACCCTGGAGGAAGCCCAGGCGATCCTGGCCGAGCACCGCATCGAAAAGCTGCCCATCGTGGATGAAAACGGCAACCTGCGGGGCCTGATCACCATCAAAGATATTGAAAAAGCCACTAAATATCCCAATAGCGCCAAGGACGAGCATGGCCGCCTGCTGTGCGCCGCCGCAGTGGGCGTCAGCCACGACGTGATGGAACGCATCGAAGCGCTGGTCAACGCCAAGGTGGATGTGATTTCTATTGATACGGCCCATGGACACAGCATGGGCGTGCTGAAAACCATTGAAAAGATCCGCTCCAGGTATCCCGATATTCAGCTCTTCGCCGGCAACGTGGCCACCGCCGCCGCCACCCACGATCTGATCGCGGCGGGCGTGGACTGCGTGAAGGTGGGCATTGGCCCCGGCTCCATCTGCACCACCCGCGTGGTGGCGGGCATCGGCGTGCCCCAGATCACCGCCGTGGCGGACTGCGCCGAGGAAGCTGATAAATACAATATCCCCGTCATTTCCGACGGCGGCATCAAGTTCAGCGGCGACATCGCCAAGGCCATCGCCGCTGGGGCCAAGGCCGTGATGCTGGGCAGCCTGTTCGCCGGCACCGAGGAAGCGCCCGGCGAGATGGAAATCTATCAGGGCCGTTCCTTCAAAACCTACCGGGGCATGGGCTCCCTGGCCGCTATGGCCAACGGCAGCAAGGACCGCTATTTCCAGGAGGACGCCAAGAAACTGGTGCCTGAAGGCGTGGAAGGCCGCGTTCCCTATAAGGGCGTGCTGGCCGATACCGTGTTCCAGCTGATGGGCGGCCTCAGGTCCTCCATGGGCTACTGCGGCACCCCCACCATCGAAGATCTGCGCAGGGACGGCGAATTTATCCGTATCACCGGCGCGGGCTTGGTGGAAAGCCATCCCCACGACATTTTCATCACCAAGGAAGCGCCCAACTACACCCGGATGGATCACTGATTTTCATACGTTTTTCGCGGCGGAGCCTGTTTCCGCCGCTTTTCTCATGAAAGGGGATTCCTATGCCGAGCAAACGCAGCCAGGATGTGCTGGAACTGATCCGCGCGCACAAAAAAATGGCCAGCGACATTGGCAACGGCTGGCTGATGAAGGTGGACGCCCCCGCTGAAACGGTGGCAAGACTGCGCGTGAGCGGCACCACAGGGGCCGTCGCGGCTGGCCTGGATATGCCCGCCGTGATTGTCACGCCGGACAGCGTGGAGCGCCCGGACGCGGCGATCCTGCATATGCACGGCGGGGCTTATGTATCCGGCGGCCTTTTGCAGTGCCGTAAACTGATTTCGCCCATCTGCGCCGCCGCGAGCTTACCGGCGCTGACGTTTTCTTACCGGCTGGCCCCTCAATACCCCTATCCCGCCCAGTTGGAGGACGCGCTTCGGGCGTACCGGTATCTGCGGGACGAGGGCTTTTCGCCCCGGAAAATCGCTTTCGTAGGGGAAAGCGCCGGGGGCAACTTAGCGCTGACCCTTGCGCTTTCCCTGCGGGAAGCGGGCGAAGAGATGCCGGGGGCGATCGCCTTGCTTTCGCCCTGGGTGGATTTGGCGCAGACGGGGGAGAGCTACACGGCCCTCGCCGATATGGACGCCACTTTGGATAGGGAAGAACTGATGAAAAGCGCCATTGATTTCGCGGGCAGTCCGGAAAGGCTGAAAGATGTGGATATTTCCCCGGTCTACGTCGGTTTTACCGGTTTTCCGCCGGTGCTGATTCATTGCGGTACCCGCGAGATCCTGCTCAGCGATTCCGAAATGCTGGAGCGCGCCCTGCTCCGGGACGGGGTGGAAGCCCAATTGGTGCGCTGGGAGGGGATGTGCCACGTGTTCCAGGCATTCGGCTTCGAGGAAAGCAAGGCGGCCAACCGACAGATTGGGCAGTTCCTCAAAAAGCATTTGACGTCCTGAAAAACTGGTTTTTTACGGCGTGGCTTCGGTCACGCTGTTTTATTTTTCCTCGAAGCGCAGCCATCCCTTTGTACGGTTTGCCGTCCAATGAAGAAATAAGCCGCGGCGCGGATTGCCTTTTTCATCCTGTTGTGTTTTCCTCCGTATCAGATATTTTCCCGCAGCCAGGTTTCGACGATTTTTCTATCGCCCGCCGCCATAAAAGGATGCTCGCTGCCCGGGGAAACGGTCAGTTTTCCGTGGAAGCGCTGGCAAAAGGCTTCCATTACTTCACGGGACTGCAAATTGTCCTTCCCGCCGTACAGGATGGCTGTGGGGATGGGCCACTTTTCCACGGGATAGGCTTGGATGTACTGGTAATAGTCCCAGCGCAGGGGATCAATGGGCGTATCGATCACGCCCTTTTCTTTGAGTTCCTCCGGGGTCACGCTGAACCACTGCATCATCTGGCCTACCAAATATCCCATATCGGCGATGGGGGACTGGAACAGCGCTTTTTCAAAGGGCCTGTTTGCATAGGTTTGCAGGGAAAAGTACGCGCCGATGCTGCACGCGTACAGCGAAATATGCTTCCAGCGGGAAAAGGCATAGTCCGCTATCACGTTCAGGTCGTGTATGCCGCTGAACACGTCCAGCTTTGTTTCGTCCGTCCGCTCGCCATGCTGAGCTAAATCAAAGCGGAGCGTCTGATAGTCCTTTTCGGCGGCGATGGGCGCGAATTGCTCCGCCGCTTCCTTGCTGCTCATTTTTCCGTGAACGAACAGGTACAGCCTGTCTGACGGCTCGCCCCAAAGGATGGCGGGGATGCCGCTGATATCAATTCTCTTTCGCATTGCTCACATTCCCATTCACGATATTCGCATAAACTTCCTCCGGGATCATGGGGGAGTTGATTTCCTGGAGCAGTTTATCGTCGATGCTGCCCGTTTCGGCGTACTGCTTCCCGGCCCGCTTCACCAATTCCAGACGGGGCTTGGTCACGACGTCTGCTTCCGGCGCGTTGAACATGGGGCTTTCCGGCACGGTGATAATGGTATGCTCACAGGGGAAGCACAATTTAAACTGGGCCACGGCGGGCTCGAAGTTGTGCTGGCTGTTGGGAAAACCGCAGCCGCAGATCATCATGTAATGCAGGCGGGAAAAATCAGCCTGGCCCACGTGCTCGTACCGGTCGCCCACCTTCTGCATGGCTAAGCTGGAAAGCGGCATGGTGCGGTCCAAAAGCGCTTTCAAAGGCGCGGGCATGCCATAGCAGTACAGAGGGAAACTGAACAAAAGCAAATCGCTGTCCAGCATCTCTTCTAAGATGCCCCGCATATCGTCGTCATGGATGCACGTGCCGCCGTTGAGCTTGCAGGCAAAGCACCCGGTGCAGTATGCAATGTGCTTTTCAATGGCGTGAATCACCGTTATTTCCTGGGGCGCGATTTCGTTCATGCCCTCTAAAAAGGCGCGGGTGATGTGCATGGTGTCGCTTTGTTCTTTTTTGGGACTGCCGTTCAGAACCAGAATCTTCATTTTGATAACCCCTCTCTATTTGAAAAATGTTTGTATGATAAGATACCGATGGGCAGGAAGTAAACGCACCAAACGATCAGTGCGATCACGCCTCCGTTGCTGGTTTCCCCATCCGCCATGCCAAGGAACATACCCGTCATGGGCATGATGAAGCAGCCGATGAAAAAGACGCCGTGGATCATCATCAGGGCTTTCAGCCATTTGTCCGTTTTGCCCTCCGCCTTCATGGAAAGCCCGATGAAGAAGGTGGACAGGGCCATCATGCCGTAGCCCAGTAGATCGTAATTGAAGATCAGCCCGCCTCTTTTGAAATCCAGGATGCTTTGGGCCTGCTCGTTCAGGTTTTCCAGTCGGACGCTGGTGGTCTGGGCGAAATACACCAGCAGGATCAATACTGCGTAAACGGCGGAAAATATCATGCCGATATCCGCCGCCACCCGCCTATCCGCTTGGCTTTCATGGCGCAGCCCCGCCGCCATCATGATATAGCCCATGGGCAGGAACATGCACACGAAATAGGAGCCGAAGGTAAAATCAACCGCCAGGCACACCGCGAACAGAAACACCGTCACCGTCACGATGGCTGCCCCGATTTTGGATAGTAAACTGTTCATGCTTTATTTCCTTTCATTGTTGACGCTGGCCGGGAAACGCTTCCCGCGGCAGATAAACAGCTACTGGTCATTCAGCAGGGCGTATACATAGGTATCTTTCCAAATGGGTTTTCCCGCGCTGTCCTTATGGAAGTACAGATTCTTCCTGAAATGGGCTTCCCGCTTAAGCCCCACCTTTTCCAGCAGCCGCCAGGAGCGTTCGTTTTGGGGATCGCATTCCGCGTATACTCTGTGTGCGCCCGTGCGGAACGCATGCCGGATCACAGCCGCTAACGCTTCGGCAGCATAGCCCTTTCGTTGAAAATCGGCATTGATGATATAGCCCGCTTCTTTTGCCTCAAAATCCCGATTGCAGCAGGAAATGTTGCCGATCACCTTCCCGGTTTCTTTCAGCTCAATAGCATAAAATTCTTCGGAATTCAGGCGGTATTTCAGGTGTTCCCGGCCGTTTTCATAGGTGATTCCGGGATAACCTTCGTATTCGTCGTTTCTGAGCTGAACCAGGAATTCAAACAAATCATCGTAATCCGATTCCGCGAAGGGCTGCAGGATCAGCCGTTCCGTTTCGATTGTTTCCATATGTTTTACCTCTGACAGCGTTCCAGGCGGAGGATATCGTGAAGCATGTGAACGTAATCCCCCGCGTGATTGAGGGAAAAGGCGCCGTGGCGGAAGCCTGGCAGAATTTCCACTGTGCATCCCGGCACCGTTTTTTCAAGCAGCCCCGCGGATTTCAGGACCCGCCGGTTTTCCTTTCCGCCAACGATGACGCGTAATTGACAGGAACAGCTTTCGATGCCCTTTTTGAGCGCATAATCCGTATTCGCTTTCAGGAACGCGATCATATCCGTCTTTTTGATTTGGCAAGTATCCCGGTAGTAATCGTCGAACAGGGCCGATTGGATGTGCAGGGACTGAAACTGGAGTTTGGCGAAAGATTTATTCCGAATCAGGCCGTAGCCGCATCCAAAGGCGGGGGAGATCAGGGCATGGGTCAGCCTGTCCGGCAGCACCGGGGCGCTTTCCACCAGGGCATAGCGGCAAACATCTTTTCGCTGGGCCAGCATTTCCAGCAGAATCTGCCCACCCAGGGATAAGCCGCCCATCAGCAGCACCGAACCGCCTAAATGTTCGTCAATAAACGTAATGATTTCTTCGGCGTTGCTTTCGATGGTGGTAAACGGCCTGTCGCTGCCCGCGTGGCCGTCCAAAATGGGCAGGATCACGCGATATTCGGATTGCAGCATTTCCGCTTCTTCGCGGTAATTCCACCAGGAAAGCCCGCCGCCGTGGAGCAGGATCAGGGTATCCCGATTCGCCGCGCCAAATTCTTGATAGTTCACAGTGTAATCACCTTCTTAACGCACCCCGGTTTTGATAAAGCGGATCAGCGCTTCCGCGTCCTCAAAGTCGTCATAATCGCCGGTGATCCCTTCCCGGTGATACACGACGCCGTTTTTTTCATTCCGCTCTAAGCAATTGAGCAGCTCCTTTTCCCCGTACCGTTTCGCAAACAGGGTAAAAGCATAGGGCTTGATCTTGGAAAGAAGCCCCTTCCTGCATTCCGCTTCGCATTCGTAGCAGTGGGCATACTGCTTTTCCAGGGAACATTTTCTGTTTTCGCACCAGGCTTTATCGGGACATGCCCCCGTATTGCATCCACTGCAATGATCGTTTTCGCTGCACAGGCAGCAGGCCAAACCGCACCGCGCGATGCCAAATTCCCGTTTCATTTGTTCCCCTCCTATGCTTCCAATTCGTATAGCCGGTAGATTTTGCTGTACATTTTTCCCGTAAACAGCAGCCGGAAGAAAAAACTTTCTATTGGCTGTAATTCCCCAATCAGGGCTTCGGGCGTAAAAGAATGCTCCGACTTGACGCTGATCTTTGAATCCTTCAAAAGTTCCTTTATATCTTTGACGCCGTACACTCTGGTCACGCCCACGTCGTTCACGGGGTTTTTATACTTGGAGGCTTTCGCGCCAAATTCTGTATAAATGTCCATGAGCACATGAAGCCGGGGATATCGGGCTTGCAGCGCGTTCAAAAAACGAAGGAGCTGATCGTTGGTCAGGTACATGCTCAGCCCTTCCAGAATGACGATGGCGGTATCGGCTTCCGGCAGCGCACTGATTCCTTTGGCGTCGGAAGCGTCCAGCGGCGTCATGTGATATTGTTCTGTTTCTGGATAATACTTTCTTCGCAGGGCGATCACGTCCGGAAAATCGCAGTCGATCCAGTGCTGATAGGGCTGTTTCACCCGTTCGCACCGGCTGTCCAGCCCGCAGCCGATATGCAGAACCAACGCGTCCGGATGCTGCCAGAGCATGGCTTCCGCCCAGTCGTCAAACACCCTGGCGCGCATGGCCATGTTGTAGCACAGCCATTTGGACTTGGATTTGCCCCGGATGGGAAAACCTTCCGCCGCCCAGATCCTTTCGGCGGCGGGATCGTGCAAAATGATCCGCTGTTTACTGACCTTCGCTTTTCCATAGAGCGGAATAAACAGCGTTTTGTTTACCTCATTCATTTGATTTCCTCCGCATTGTTCAGTCCAGCTCCAGCCGCATGAGCACAAGCTCCTGCCAGCCGGTTAGCCGGGAACGAAAGCCCCGGGGATTCCGCCCGTATTCCACAAAGCCCACGCTTTCATAGAGGGCGATTGCCCTTTTGTTCTCTGCCACCGCGTTCAATTCCAGCTGGGCGTATCCCGCTTTCTTCGCGCATTGAACGCAGGCTTCCGTCAGGGCGCGTCCGACGCCCAAACCCCAGTATTTTTGATCGACGCTGATGCCGAATTCGGCCCGATGCCGCACCTTTTCCTTCGCGCCTACCTGTTCAATTCCGGCGGTGCCCGCCACTTCACCGTCGATTTCCGCCAGCAGCTCGATTTCGTTTTCGCTCTCCGTTTTGTCCTGCAAAAAGCGCGCTTCCTGTTCCGGGTTCATGCTGTTTTCCTCCGAGTACGACAGCAGATAATCCGTCTGTTCGTGGGTCAGGTTAAAGTTCTCATATACTGCGGCCCCGTCCTGCTCCGTGCCGTTCCGAAGCACGCAGGTCCTTCCGTCCTTCAATCGGATCGTTTCGCGGTATTCCATAATATCCGGCCTCTCCTTATTTTTTCACTAATTCCTGAAAGACTGCGTCCCGGTCAAAATCTCCCTTTGCCAGGCCGGGCACTTCTTTGTACGCCTTGCATATGGAGAGGCTGATCTCGGTGCCCACGGCGAGCATTTCCTCGTCCGTATAAGGGCAGTCGTCCGTTACCACCAACGTGGCGAAGCTGAACGCCACCAGCCAGATATTCCGGAAGTACTTGTCGGCGGTCTCCGCGTCCATGTTATAAATCCGCATGATGGAAGGCCGCGCCAGCTCCTGGGAAAACCGAAGCACCTCCATGGCCCCGCCGGAAGCGTTTCCGGGGCGGGTGAGGAACAGAAGCCGGTACAGCTCCGGTTCCTTCCTGGCAAAGGCAAGATATTGCTGCCATACGCCCAAAAAGGGAACAGGTCCCAAAAGACCGCGCTCTATATGTTCCCGATAGCGCGCCTTGGCAAGGGCGTAAACCTCCGCTTTGAGCTGCTCCATCGTTTCAAACCAGGTAAAGATCGGCCCTACCGATACCCCTAATTCCTTGGCTACTTCCCGCGCCGTCACCGCGTCAATGCCTTGCTTTCGAGCCACGTTCAGCGCCGCTTTCACGATTTCTTCCTTCTGGAACTTCACTTTCGGAGGCATACGCATCATCCTTCCCCAATGGTCGTAACATAACTAATGATATTTAACAAACGTTATTTTACGCGCCTGCCGTCTGATTGTCAAGAGGTGATAAACGAATGCTCACGGCTCACGCATGAATAGAAAGCAAGACAT
Organism: Clostridia bacterium; assembly: GCA_017525805.1. The sequence continues at coordinate 52,740 of JAFXSH010000152.1, forward strand.
TTTGAAGATAGGCATCATCATAGGAGTGCGTGGTGCGCCAGGGGTATGTTGGCCATCGACTACCGTCGCCGGGGTTTTTGTCTTCCAGGCATTTCACGCACAGCGGGTGGCGCTGGAGGTACAGTTTGCGGGCCTCACGCCACTGGGTGTCATACGCATTCCCGCATGCGTCCCGCTTGTCCATGGGCATCAAGCGCACGGCGATACCCTCCAGTCGTTTGAATCGCGCTGCTCCCGGCCAAGAGACCGGCGATTCAATTCTACTGTTGGGTACTTTCCTTTGCAACCCGCCCTGCTTCTCAGCGGTCACTTACATCATACAGGAAGCTCCTGCCGAATGAAAATGTTTCTACTGAACAATTTGCCGGCATTTGAACAAAATTTACAGTACAAGTGAAAACTTTGCTTGAATTCCAAAAAAGTTTTCAGTACAATGTCGTTGGGAACAGTTTTTCTGTTGGAAGGGGATAGTGACAGTAGTCCTATTATGGCGTTGTGCCTGGAAATGGTGGAAGTGAATCAAGCGGTAGGGGACGCGATCACAGACTCGGACAGCTTAGAATCCGGCGTTGTATACGAAATCAAATGCCATAAGTGCGAGATGAGCATCCTGACCATTGGATAACGAAAAACGATAGAATGAAAACGCGTGAGGTGGATCATGAAAATCGGCGAAGTGTGCTTGCTGACAAACGACGTAAAAAGGCTTGCGGCCTTTTATAAACAGTTGCTGGAAACGGAAAACGGCAGCGATGATGAAAACCATCAGTTTATCCTTACAGAAGAAACGGCGCTGACGGTTTATAACGACGGAACGGTCAAAAACAATCAAAATCAGAATATTTGCTTAGCGTTTACAGTGGACGACATGGAGAGAGCGTATGAAAAGGTGCTGGCCTTGGGCGCTCAAGTGATCGAACCGCCGACGAAACGGCCTTGGGGCGCGGTGAACATGAGCTTTTATGATCCGGACAACAACGTGGTCTTTTTCAGGAGCTTTCCGAAGGAGAACTGACAAAGGGATATAGTTATTCACTATTAAACACAATAAAAAAATCAAATGCCCATATAGCGTTCAAACCCATTGACAGGCATTAGCGCCCGTGATAAGATGTTCCCATCTTCCAGAAGGGGGAGAACACCATGTTCAGAAAATCAGGCGGGTGTCGGGATCGAATGTGAAGGGTACGGAAAAGCCGATCCCATGACGCTCAAAAAGATAACGATAAAAAGGAGAATTGACCATGAAAAAGTTTGCTGCTCTGATTTTGGCTCTTATACTGTCCCTTACCGCCTTTTCCGCCCTGGCGGACACTCTGATCATCGGCATTCCGGATGACGGCACCAATCTTTCCCGCGCCATCAAGCTGCTGGAGGTGGCCGGGCTGATCGAAGTGGACCCCGCCGTGGGCTATACCCCTGAAATCAAGGACATTACCAAATACATCTACGATATCGAAATCTCCCCCGTGGCGGCCAATACCCTGACCTCCACCCTGGTGGATTACGCCGCGGCCACGATCAACGGCACCTATGCCATCCCCTTCGGCCTGATCCCCTCTGAAAACGGTCTGATCATTGAAAAGCAGAGCGAATCCGGCGACAACCCTTATGTGAACATCATCGCGGCACGGGCGGCGGACGCTGATAACGAGACTTACAAGGCCATCGTGGCGGCTTATCAGACCCAGTACGTGGCCGAATTCCTGCTGGCCAACTATAAAGAAGCGTTCTTCCCGGCTTTCGATTATAACCCCGATTTCACCGTGGAAGACGGCTGGACCGACAGCGTGATCGCCTACCAGTCCTCCAAGGAAGGCAAAACGGTGGTGCGCGTGGGCGTGTGCGGCGCCAACAACGATCAGTGGAAGGCCGTACAGCAGGTGCTGGACGAGCAGGGCGCAAATATCTATATCGAACTGGTGGAATTTGACGCTTACAACCTGCCCAACGAAGCGCTGAACAGCGGGGATATCGAACTGAACGCTTTCCAGCACAAGGCTTACTTGAACAATGACAGCGCCAAGAACGGCTACAACCTGGCCGTGATCGGCGACACCCTGATCGCTCCCCTGACGCTGTATTCCAAGAATTTCGATTCCATCGACGCCATTAAGGAAGCGGCGGGCCTGCTGAAATAAAACAGACGCGAAAAAAGAATAATCATTGTGCTCCAGGGCCTTTATGGGCTCTGGAGCATCAATGCTGAAATGGGAGATATACCGGATGATTGAAATCAAGCATCTCAATAAGACATTTAGTTTGAAGGGGCGCAGCGTGGACGCGGTGCGCGATGTGTCCCTGACCGTGCAGGACGGCGATATTTACGGCGTGATCGGTTATTCCGGGGCAGGAAAAAGCACGCTGGTCCGCTGCATCAATCTGCTGGAAACGCCGGACAGCGGCACGCTCCGCGTGAACGATTCGGAACTGATCACGGTAGAGAACGGAAAAATCCTTTACGGCGAGGGAAAAGCGCCCATGAAGGAAAAGCAGCTGAACGCCATGCGCCGGTCCATCGGCATGATCTTTCAGCATTTTAACCTTTTGGACCGTTCCACCGTGTTTGAAAATGTGGCGTATCCGCTGAAATACAGCGGCATGAGCAAGCGGGACATCCAGAACCGGGTCATGGAAATGCTGCAATTGGTCGATCTGACGGAAAAGCGGGACGCATATCCCAGCCAGCTTTCCGGCGGACAGAAGCAGCGGGTAGCCATCGCCCGGGCCCTGGCGAATCATCCCAAGGTGCTTTTGTCGGACGAAGCCACCAGCGCCCTGGACCCGGACGCTACCGAATCCATTTTAGCGCTGCTGCGGTCCCTGAATGAGAAATTGGGGCTCACCATCATCGCCATCACCCATGAAATGGCAGTGATCAAATCCATCTGCCAGCATGTGGCCGTCATGGAGGACGGGCGTGTGGTGGAGGAGGGCAACGTGTACGACGTTTTTGCCCACCCCAAGCAGGATATTACCAAGCATTTCGTGGCCAGCGCTTCGGCGCTGAACCGGGTGGAAAAGCTGCTGCGGGAGGATTCCCCCCTGGTAAAAGTGCAGCCCGGCGAACTGCTGGTGAAGCTGCTCTTTTCCCGGGACAGCGTGGGCGATTCCGTGATCAGCGAAATCTCCAGGGATTTCAGCGTGTCCATCAACATTGTGCTGGCCAGCGTGGAAGTGCTGGAGGGCGCGCCCTTAGGCGGCATGATCGCCATCATCAAGGGGGACCAGGAAAAAATCCAGGGGGCCCTGGATTGGATGAAAGCCCATTATGTGGAAGTGGAGGTGCTGCGCCGTGGATGAATTCCTCAAGCAATGGATCCCCAACGTGGTGGCCTATCAAACGCGATTCTTCACCAGTCTGAGCCAAACGCTGGAAATGACGGTCCGCAGCGGACTGATTGCTTTCGTCATCGGCATGGCCCTGGGTGTGCTGCTGACGGTGACCAAAAAGGACGGGATCAGGCCCAACGCTATCCTGTACCGCATTGTGGACATCTTCGTGAATCTGTTTCGTTCCATTCCCTTCATCATTCTGCTGATTTTCCTGATCCCCTTCACCCGCATGCTGGTTGGCACGGCCATCGGCGTAAAAGGCGCACTGGTGCCGCTGGTTTTCGGATGCGTGCCCTTTTATACCCGGCAGGTGGAAGCAGCGCTGGCATCGGTGGACCCTGGCAAGGTGGAAGCGGCGCGCAGCATGGGCAGCAGCACGCTGGGCATCATTTTCCGCGTGTATCTCCATGAAGCGGTGCCTGACCTGGTGAGGGCCACCACCATCACCACCATCAGCCTCATCGGCCTGACCACCATGGCCGGGGCGGTGGGCGCGGGCGGCATCGGCAGCTTTGCCATCAATTACGGCCAGAACCAAAACCATCAGGATATCGTGAACGTTTGCGTGGTGATCTTGCTGGTGTTCGTTTCTCTTTTGCAGTTCTTAGGCAACCTGCTTTCCCGCAGGACCACCAACCGCGGCCTGTTCGTCAAGGGAGATAAGCAATGAGCGTCCGCGAAACCATCGCCGCTTATGTGGAACGGCAATATCCCGTTTACCGGCAAATCGCCCTGGATATCCACGAACGGCCGGAAGTCAGCAATTACGAGTTTTTCGCCTGCGAAAGGCTGAGCGAACAGCTGAAAGCCGAGGGCTTCCAGGTAAAAGTGGATGTGGCGGGCCACCGCACCGGTTTTTCCGCCGTCTACAAAGCGGAAAAGCCCGGCCCGGTGCTAGTCTTCTTGGCGGAGTATGACGCCCTGCCCGGTTTGGGCCACGGCTGCGGGCATAACCTGTTCGGGGCCACTTCTTCTTTGGCGGCTTCCGCCCTGAAACAGGTGATCGATGAAACGGGCGGCGAAGTAAGAGTATACGGCACCCCCGGCGAAGAGGGCGGGGAAAACGGCAGCGCCAAGGGCAGCTTCGTTCGGGAAGGCTTCTTCAAGGACGCGGACGCGGCGCTGTGCGTCCATCCGGGCGACAGGCATGAGGCGTCCACGAAAAACATCGCCTGCCTGCCGGTGGATATTGAGTTCTGGGGAAAGCCCGCCCACGCGGCGGCCGCGCCGGAACAGGGAATCAACGCTCTGGACGCGCTGATCCTGACCTATAACGGCATCAACGCCCTGCGCCAGCATATGACGCCGGACGCCATGATTCATGGGATCATCACCAGCGGTGGGAGCGCGCCGAACATCGTGCCCGAATACGCCGCCGCCAAGTTCTATTTCCGGGCATCCACGGTGCCGCGGCTGGAAGCGCTGTATACGCGCATCGAAAAGATCGTGGAAGGCGCGGCGCTCATGACCGGGGCGAAGGGCAGATTGCAGCCATATCAGAACCGGGTGGACAACATGGTGCCCACGCCCTCCTTTGACGCGGTGTATGGCAAAGAACTGGCGCTGCTGGGGGAGACCATGCTGCCGCCCGCAGAGGGCTGCGGCATCGGCTCCAGCGACGTGGGCAACGTGTCTCAGGTGATCCCGACGATCCAGCCCACCATCCGCATCATTGATCATCCCACGCCCTGGCATTCGGAGGAATCCAAAGCCGCGGCAAAGTCCGAAATGGGGCTGGCTTCCATCGCGCTGGGCGCGAAGGCGCTGGCGCTGACGGCATTGGACCTGATCGAAGATCCCGCGCTGCTCCGTCAGATCAAAGCAGACCACGAAAAAGCGGTCGCGGAACAGTAATACTGTTCTCAGTATAAAAGATTATCAGATTTGGGGCGGAAAAGACACCCAAAGATGATAAGGTTACTGTGAAAGTCTCCAAAATTCAACCATATATCACATGAACTGATGACTTTCATTTATCGTGGCACCCCTTGGGGCATGGACATTTAGATTGAGAATAGATAAATGCAAAAAGATATCCGGCCATCATGAGCCTCCAGAAGGAAGCTACGATGGCCGGATTTTTTCTATCCTATGTTTTTCACGACTATTTCAACTCGATGTCCGCGTAGATCGGGATATGGTCGGAGGCGTTCTCAACATTGTGATTGATCACCGCGTTGAACAGTTTCACGTCCACCTTATCGTTGACAAAGAGATGATCGACGCAGTAATCCGTGTTTTCCGTATTGGGGGCGACCTGATAGCCAAAGTAGGTGGAATAGTCGCGGACGAGGACGTCCGCTTCATACTTGGCATCCCTGACGCCTGCTTCATCCATGAATTTCAGATACCATTCCGTTTGCTCGGGGGTATTGAAGTCCCCCGCCATGATCACCGGCAGACTGGCATATTTTTTCACCACGTCGGCGGCGAAAGCCGTCAGGTCTTCCATATTACGTCCGTATTTATCCGGCGTGTCCCGAGGAGCGGGATGCGCGTTGGTCACAACGAAGCGGGCGCCATCGGACAGCCTTTCAAAAACGGCGACGGAAAACACGCGGGCGGCGTCCTTGAGATCCAAATCCAGGATGTATTCTTCCACCAAGCTGACGGTTTGAGGATTATACAGGAAGGTGGTGCAGCAGTAAATGAACCCTTCCGCGTTGCTCTGGCGGCAGGCGGGAGCGTAGAGGCCGGTATCTACCAGCAGCGGTTTCAGCGCCTTATGCCATTTCGCCCCAGCTTCCTGAATGGCAGCCACGTCGGGCATGTAATAGAGGAGGATTTCGGCGACGATTGCATCCCGGCCCGTCACTGGAACGCGGCTCCAATCCGGATGCAGGATATTGTAGGACATGATGCGGAGAGACGCGCCTTCCGTAAGTTCCGGGGCGTCGGCGGCTTCCGTTTCCGCAAAGCCCAAGGAGGGGGAGAGCAGCATCAGCGCCAGAGAGAAGGCAAGCAGACGGACAAACTTGAAACGTTTTTTCATGACGAAGTCTCCTTTCTGTGTCAATGCGGATTACGCTATGAGATTGAAAAATCAAAGGATCCTTCCCCGCTGGGATGAATGACCAAATTCGCGCATTCAAAGCCGGGGGCTAAATTGAACACAGGCCCTTTGTAATCGATGCCCGTGGAGGAATAGACGCGCAGCCCGCCGTCCATCAGGACGGTTTTCCCGGAGATCACAGGCGGATGATCCGATGGACAAACGATGGGCAGGATAAAATCCGCGCTGGCTGTGCCTTTGATGGATAGGCCTTGTTTGCTCAATGTATATTCAAGGATATATGTTTCACCTTTGGGGGAGGGCTGATGGGAAATATCGCAAAGCGTGCCGGATATGCGGACCACAGTCCGGTCAGAGAACGCTTCCACCGTGATGTCTGCCGCGAAATCATAGACCTGGGAGAAGACTGTTCCGTTTTCCTTTTTTTCAAGCCGCGGGCACAAAGAATCCTGTACTTTTTTCCCGCGCGTCAGCTGCTGATTCAGGGGCTCCCGCAGGGAATAATCCGTATTGGCCGCCGCGATCACAGGGCCGTAAGCGCGGTGCCAGAGCAGGGTGACCGTGCCGCCGGAAGCGTGCCCGCCCTTCATGTAGGGAAAGTCTCCGGCGCAGACAGTCATTCGCCAATCGCCGCAGGAGAGCCGGTACGTTTCGATTTCCGGGTAGTATTTTAGGCGCCCCGGATCGTCGGAGGGGAGGACGGTGCGTTCAAATTCCGTCACGCCCTCGTCCAACGCCTGCGCCAGCACCTTGGCGTGACAGAACGCGTGATGAACGCAGGGCAGTTCGCTGTGCCGCTTGTAATGCGGCCCACCGTACAGCAAACCCGCCGTGCAGCGTTTTAACAGCAGCAGATTCCGATGCGCGGCTTCCGCGAATATGGGCTCCTCTTTGCCCAGTGCGTTCAGCATGGCCTGGCACCCGTCGGCGGTGCGGCTTCCCCAATAGGTCCATTTGAAATTCCGCGTCCCGAAGCTATTGTCCCACGCGCCGTCGGGGAGCATGAGGTCCAGATGGGCTCTGGCAGCTTCCCGGACGATGAAAAGGGCGTTTTCGTCCCCCAAGGTTTTGGCATACTCGAACAGGGACGGGAGCGTTTCTTCCGCATTGTAGCCGATATCCACCGCGCACCCGCCCCGGGGAGTGGCGTTTCTTTTCAGGCTGCCTTCGCCGTACACGAGCCCCTGCTCGGAAATGTGCTGAAAGCAGAAATCCGCCAGCCGTTTCGCCTGAACGAGCATGCCGCCCTGATCAAAATATCGACCGATCAGCGCCATAGCGGCGGCGTTGGCGGCAAGATAATTGATGTTGAAATGCCCTTCCGGCGTGATATTGTCCCGAAGCCACAGGGCCATCTGAAAAAGGCGTTTTTCCCAAACGGGTTTTTCTTCCGCGGTCAGCAGCCGTCCGTGATACCGAAGCGCCTGATACAAACTGATGGCGGAAAACACGGTGGTGCCGTTCCAAGCGCTTTGAGCATCGTTATACAGGCTGCCGTCGTCGCAGAGCATGCAGGATGCCCATTGAAAAAGCTTCCTGGCGGCTTCTGCATATTTTGTTTCTCCCGATAAATCCGCCATGGCCAAAAGCGGATAAACGGTTTCATGACAGCGCCCGTGGATGCGAGCGCACGCCGGGCATAAAATGGCGCCGTCCAAGGATGGATGGGCGGGGTCGTTCACCGTATAGGAGAGCAGCGCGTCCAACCATTCTTTCAAAAGCTGATAGTATTCCTCTCTGATGCAAGCGCACATTGTGCCGCCCCCTTGCCTTATCCCGTGCGTCAAACGCGCACGAACGCTTTGATGGTGGCCATTTTGCTGCTTTCGCCATACTGGAGGGGCCGGATCGTATAAGCCCCCACCGCCGCGGGTACGATGAACGTTTCCGCGTAATGCACGGGGAAGGGATCGAACGCCCCCGTGGGGCTCTCCACCAGTGCTTCCCATCCTTCCACTAAATTCAGTACGTTCAGGTTGCCTTGGGTGTCATGCTGAACAGGCCCGTCGAACCAGTGCCGCCGCGTTTCGATGAACTCCCGTTCATGCAGGCCGGTGCGCTCCTCCGTCACGTGGGCATCCTCGGAAAGCGTCTCCACGCGGTTGACCAGGTTCTTCATCACCCAGTCCGTATTCCGGTCAAACTGGATATTGTGCATCCCGTGCTCCAAATGAATGGGCCGGGGCCTGCCGTCCAGGCCCAAACGCCCCCAATCCCACAGCTTGAAGGTAAAGATATAGGGCGTGGCACTGATTTCCAGCACCATGCAATCCTTGCCGGAGCAATGGATGGTGCCGCCGGGGATCAGAAAATGATCGTGCTTGTGGGCGGGAACGGCGTTGACAAACCGATCAGCGTCAAACTGGCCCGTCCTTTGGCTTTCTGCCAGCGCGTTTTGCAGCGCTTCCCGGCGCGTTCCGTTCTTGCAGCCCAAATAGACGCAGGTGTTTTCCCCGGCGTCCAGCAGATAATAGCTTTCGTCCTGGGTATAATGCATGCCGAACCGGTCCTGAATGTACTCGGTCAGAGGATGCACTTGCAAGCTCAGGTTCCCGCCCTGCATGGTGTCCAGCAGGTCGAACCGAATGGGAAACTCCGCGCCGAAGCGGGCGTGGGTCTTATCGCCTAACAGCTCCCGGGGATGATAAAACACCAGGTCGATGGCCGGGATTTCCAGCACGGTCCCGCTCACTTCCAGCAGCAGGCTGTTTTCTTCCGGTACGCAGTCAAAGCTCCAGGCATAATTCTTGGCTTCCTTGGGCAGGCCGAATTTTTCTTTCATCCATTGGCCGCCCCAAACGCCCGGATCGAAATAGGGCTTTACCCGGAAGGGCCGCGTCACGGCGGTGTCCAGGCCCCGGCGGAAAGCTTCTCCCGTCATGAGTTTGGGCTTCGCTTCATCGTTGGTGTCCAGGATATAGTCCATGCGGGCAAACAGTTCCCGCTTGTGACGGTCCAGCACCCGCCAGTCGATGAAAAAAGCGCGCTTGTATTTCCGCAGCGTATCTTCCTCATAGTTTGTATCCAACCAATTGGCGAGACGACCGGAGCGGAACCGCAGCTGGATTTCCCACCGGGCCATGTCCGCGTACACCAGAATATTCGGTTTGCAAAGATACGCCGCGCCTACGCCAAACACCAGCACCAGGCCCTGGGCATGATCAATGGCTTTGCGCAGCGCGTCCGCTTTTTCGGGCTCGAAAAAGTCCGCCAGGCGATGGTGGGACATGATCCCAAACACGCGGTCATCCGTGATGTTGTAACGAAGCATATTCAGCGCTTTTTCCCTGCTGATTGAAGCTTCGGAGGCACAGAACACCGCGTCAGGCCGGAGAAGATCCGTAAGCTTCGCCAATATTTCCTTTTCCCATACGCCATGATAACAATCCACGCACAGCACCGTTTTATCCGCGTTTCGCGCCCGGACCGCGTCCCGAAGCTCTCTGCCGGTATTCTCCCAGCCCGTCAGCGCATACGCTTTTTGGTCCGCCGCTACATGGATATGGGGAAACAAATCATAGTTGCTTTGAAAACGCATCTTTTTCACCTTTTATCTTTGCTCAAAAAGGCTGGAAAGCCCCAGCGCCACCGACGCTTCCGGGTTTTCCGCGACAGCCACGCGCACGCGGCCTCCAGGCGTCCAGGCGTACCGATCCAAATGCTCCTGGATAGCCGTCCGCAGCGCGACGATGCGGGAAGCGCCGCCGCTTAGGATCAGCAGGTCGGGATCATAAGCGTGCACCAGATTGACCGCGCCTGTGCACAGGGCGCGGCAAACGCCGTCGAAAACATCTTTACATACCGCGTCACCCGCTTCATAGCCGTCCGCCATCGCGCGGTAATCAATGCGTTCCGCACGGCGCAATACGCTGGTTTCAAAGCCCGGATGCTCGCGGACCAAGCCGGGAAGCGCCCAGGTACCGGCATACGCTTCAAGACAGCCAAGGTTTCCACAGGTGCATTTTCGTGGATGTTCATGGGCGATGGCGATATGCCCGCCCAAGATGCCCATAGCGCCGTGCTTTCCCATCAGCAGGCGTCCCTGCGAATAAGCCGCCGTGCCCACGCCGGTGCCCACCATGAGCAACACAGCGCTGTCATAACCCTGGCCTGCGCCGTATGCCATTTCTCCGCGGAGGGCAGCGGCGGCGTCGTTGATCAGGATCAGCTCCAGCCCAAAGCGCTCCTTCGCCCAGCGTGAAAAATCGATCTCCGCCGCGTCCGTGTATTTATCGTTGATGCACAGCACCCGCTGATTCCGCGTATCCACGATGCCGGGATAGGCAAAGCCGACGCCTTTGCAGCCGGATATCCCAGCCATACTTTTTGCCTGCGCTTCAACGGCGTCCAACACCGTCCGAATGGGGAGGTCATGGCGGATGGGAAAGATTTTCAGTTCCTTCACGCGGCCCGCGTCCATGATCGCCAGCTTGACCCTGGAGCCGCCCAAATCAATGCCCAGTATGTCCATATGCCGTTTCTCCGTTTACATCATTGCGCCATATACGCGTAAAGCGTTATCCACTTATTCTCTTCACCGACGTTGCCAACCTTGAATGCCGGTACGCTTTTGGATGCCGTCAGCACATATCTTCCATTTTCCAGTCTGTGCTGATCCAACACTTTATATCCGGCCTGCATCGCCTCGGAATCCGCCGCGCACCCTAAAACCTTCAAAGCGTAAACGATATTGTGCGCTCCGATCTTGATCGGATCAGGGGGATAGAATGTGCCCAGCATTACGTCAACCATGGGCGTTTTCATGTCATCCGTCCTGTAAAAGATGTTCCGTTTTGTGAAATAATGAACCAGTTGGCTTTCACAGGCTGTGCCATATCCCAATAAATGAAGTTCAGCCACAAGCAGAAGATATTCCACCGTTAATCTGGCGCAGCTCTTGTGCGGTTTCTTCGGGTCATTGATTTTTTTGTTCGTGCTGATACAGCCAAACCCGCCGTCTTCTTTGATCTTGCTGAGAACAAGATCAATCTCTTTTTTTACGATATCTTCCTGACCATACCCTAACTTTACGAGGTTTCTGAGCAGAAGCGGTTCTCCGCACAGCAGCTTGAACCCTGTGCTCTCAATCAGCGAAAATACCTCGCCGTCTATGTCGTTTCCGATATCGTCCCGCGTCAATCCCCATTCGGCAAAGGCTAAGATGGCGTCAAACTTTGCCCACGGTTTTTCCGTTTTCAGTTTTTTCAGCGCCCGTTCGTAGGTTTTGCTTTTCAGCAGCAGTTCTTTGCACAAAATGACGCTTTCATTTTTTTCCGGCAGGTTTTGATACTCTTTCAGCGTTCTAAGCCGCACCTCGGGGGTGTCTTCCGCAAGCAGCCATTCCAAAATCGAACGATCCATTTTTTCGCTCCTTTCGCTTTGCTTTTAGATATTCTGCCAAAAAAAGAAAAATCCTGTAAGATGCTTGATAATTTGAAGTCAACAGGTGCGCGCGGTCGGAATGGATGGGGGAAAAGTACCAGAAAAAGACAAAAGAAAGCAGGAAATCGGGCGGCTATGAAGAATAATGGCAAAGTGTTGTCCAAGCCTTAACAGGCACATCCTGGAAAAAGAAGGAGCAGGTTGAGAGGTTCCAAGGGACCCTCCTGATACCGTAGACCGCTATGGAAAAAAACTATAAATTGCTGATCATCAACCCTGGTTCAACCTCCACCAAAATCAGCCTTTTTGAAAACGAAAAAGAGCTCTTCCAAAAGAGTCAGTTTCATGACGCGCCGGTGCTGCTGCAATTTCCCCATGTCAACGGCCAGGTGCCTTTCCGGTACAAGGTGATTCTGGACATGCTGGCGCAGGAAGGGGTGGACCCGTCAGAAATCGATGTGTTCGTGGGCCGGGGCGGCAGCGCGTGCACGCAGCCCAGCGGCGTGACAATCATCGACCAGAAGCTGTACGACGATACCGAAGCGGCTGTGGGCGGCAGCGAGCATGCCGCCAAGTTAGGCGTTATGCTGGCCTGGAAGTTTTCTCTGGCCTATCATCGCCCCGCCTACACCCTGAACCCCACCAATGTGGATGAATACTGCGATTACGCGCGCCTGACCGGCATCCGGGGGCTCTACCGCCAGGGACACTCCCATGTACTGAACCCCAAAGCGGTGGCGGAAGCCCACGCGGAATCCCTGGGCAAGCGGTATGAGGACTGCAATTTCATCGTGGCCCACATTGACGGCGGCGTGACCGTCAGCGCCCACGATCACGGCAAGATGATCGACGGCACCATGGGCGCGGACGGCGAAGGCCCCTTTGCCCCCACCAGGATCGGCAGCGTGCCGGTGCTGGCGTTGTTGGACTACATCGAAGCTCATTCCATCGACGACGTGCGGCGGATGTGCTCACGGTCCGGCGGGTTTGTCAGCCTCTTTGGCACCTCAAACGCCAATACCGTTCACGGGTTGCTGGAGCAGGGCGATAAAAAGGCGATTCTGGTTTGGAACACCATGATTTATCAAATCTGCAAGCACATTGGGGCCATGAGCGCCGTACTTTCAGGCAAAGTGGACGCCATCCTGCTGACCGGCGGCTTGATGCGGTTCGACGATATCACCGTCGGCATCCGGGAGCGTGTCGGCTGGATCGCCCCCATCGCGGTTTATCCGGGGGAGATGGAGCAGGAAGCCATGGCGTATCCGGTACTCAAGGTGCTGCGGGGCCAGGCAACGGCCATGAAATACAGCGGGAAAAACGTGTGGCAGGGTTTCGAGGGCGTAACGTTCTGAACATCGCAAACGATCAACGTGTTAAGCAAAAACAAATCGCCAGAACGGGCATCCCCGTTATGGCGATTTTACAAAAGGAGAGGAATGAAGATGAGCGCGATTGATTTCCATGCCGTGGACAGGAGAATACAGGAACTGGTGAAGCGGGATAAGCTGCCCAACGTCAGCGTATGCGTCCGGGGCCCCGAGGGCACCGTTTTTGAAAAAGGTTACGGTTATCGGGACAAGGATTTTATCCATCCCGTTGATCCGGACACCGTCTTTGGCATCGCGTCCATGTCCAAGTCCATCACCGCCCTGGCCATCGCGATATTGGAGGCCGAGGGAAAACTGAGCTATGTCGATCCCGTCACCCGGTATTTCCCGGATTTCTCCGTTCCCGGCGCGCCAAAGGATATGGTCACCCTGCGCACGCTGGCGCAGCATACCGCGGGCATCCCGCCCATGGAACCGCTGGAATGGTCCATCGCTATGAATTCTCCGGGGCGGGACAGCGAATGGATTCGGAACATGCGTGCTTCCTCTCCCAATCAGATGGATCGGATCGAACAGATCATCGAATACATCGCCCACTGCCCCTATCCCACGGTGGGCGCTCCCGGCGAAAACATGAGCTACAGCAACGAAGGGTATGCCATCCTTTCCTATGTGGTGGATCAGGCGGCGGGCATGCCGCTGGAGGCATTCTGCCAGGAGCGGATTTTCGCGCCCCTGGGCATGACGCGCACCCTGATGGACGACGACTGCGTCAGCGCCCACGTGATGGCCGGGGATAATATCGTTTCTCTGTTTGAATATGACGATGATACCCTTGTCTGCGACGATCACTGGAGCGTGCTGCCGCCTTTCCGAGGCTGCGCCATGGTCAAATCGACCGCGCGCGATATGGCGGCCTACTACCGGTGCCTGTCGAATTACGGCGTTCACGAGGGCCGTCAGGCGCTGCCTAAGGCGGCGGTGGAACGGATGATCGGGGCCGGGATTCCCGCCGCCGATCAGGCGGTATACGGGCTGGGGCTCTACAAGCGGGTCAAAGCCGGTCATATCATCTGCGAGCATTCCGGCGGGCTCCACGGGGTTTCCACCAAGGGCGGGCTGCTGCTCGGGGAAGGCTATGGCTTTGCCGTGCTTTGCAGTTTAGGGGACGCCGATATGGATGATATCATGTGGACCCTGTACAACGCGGTGATGGGTTTGCCGCTCGAAGAATCCCACCGCTGGTTCCGTCCGGTGGGTCATGTGTTTTCCGATTTGCCCATGCTGGAAGGAACCTTTATTGCCCACGAGGGAGAACCTTCCATCGTCCGGGTGGATGTTTCCGGCCATGCCCAGGTATCTGATCACGACGCCGATTTGGTCTATTGCGGCGCGGGGCGATTCCTCGCCATGGACCGGCAGAAACCGGAAACGCTCCGCGCGCGCCTTGAGTTTTTCTTCCGGGATGGGCATGCCTGGGGCGTTCGCGTAGGCAGCCGGATCTACAGCCGGGAGAAACCTTAACATCCGCCTAATAAAACTCAATCATTGCCCTGCGCCGGGATATAAACCTGCCCGGCCACCGCTGTCAGGTCCAGGCCGTCCGGATCGGTTGTGTACACAGCGAGGGAGTACATCAGGCCGGGCGCCAGGTCATACCACAGGCACAATTCCACCCAATCCTCGCTTCCGGTCTGCGCCTGACCGATGGTGCCCTCACAATGGCCGATCAAGACGGCTTCTTCGTTTTCCCAGTCAAAATACATCCCGGAAATGTCCAGAAGTTCCCCTTGCGCCAGCGCGGCGGGCTGGATGCGGGCGCAGAATTCATCGTTTCCCAGGGTGAACTGCATTTCCGCGAGGTTCTCGCTCCGCAGAAAACGATAGATGACGTTTTCCGCGCCTTCCGGCACGCCGAAGGTCATGCCGGACGCTTCCATCAACTGCTCCTCGGTCATATCCTCCCACGGATTGGGCATATACGCTTCAAACGAATATCCCACAAATCCGCTGTCGTTCTTTTCGCTGCTCAGGAACCAGGTATCCAATACATCCTGCGGGTTTTCCTGATCCAGCACATGGGCCCACATCTGCATTTCTTCCGAAAGCGCGTCCACGGGCGTTCCAGGGGCATACAGCAGCATTTCGTCCCCTTCATAGAGGCCGTAAACGTCCGTGGTCACATAGCGGATCCCGTCCTCGATCGCTTCCGGAACCTGCCCCTCATCCAATGCCAGCGCATCGATTCGGATGATCCAGGTGTTTTCATCCACACGCTCCTTGAGGGACATTTGGCCGCTGAAAGAACAGCCGTAAATCGTGCCGTCGGGGTAGCCGTCGCCAGTTTCGCCCATTTCACTGTCGTGGAATACGCCGCTGAACGATCCGTCCGCCTGAATCATAAGCTCAGTAGACCAGCCGCCCGCGCCGCTGCTGAAAATCCACTCCAAACCGGCCAGTTCGTCAAAGAGGGACGCTTTCGCCTCCGCCATAGCTCCGATGGCGGACAGCGCCAGCATCATGCTCAACACCCATGCCAATACCTTTTTCATTTTGAAGCTCCTTTCCTTGGAAGGTTCTTTGCGAGCCTTCACAATATATACGAATGATATCATAGAGTTGTTTCCGGTTTGTTAAAAAAAGAAAAAAGCCTTTTCCCCAAATGAAAAGGCTTGGAATTGAATCGCGCTTCATCCCAGCCGGTATCTGTAATCAAGCGCTTTTACAACTTCGTATTCCACCCACGTCCGCACAGGGCGGCCTGCGAAAGGAATTTCGATCTGCATCCGCATGTTCCGCCGGTTGACCTTGAGGATTTTTGTTTCCACTCCTTCAAAAGCCCCCTGGCAGATGCGGATCATCTGTCCTTCTTCATATACCTTGGTTTTTCCGATCACGCCGTCCTTTTGCAGCAGCATCAGGGCAAACTGTTCGTCGCTGCCGGTCAGCTCGTACTGCTTGTCCTGGGAGGACAGGCAGCGGATGATTCCCTGGATGGAACGAAGCAAAGAAACATCCAGCGGATCATTCTCCAAATATACAAACACATAGCCCGGAAGCAGATCGTGGACGATATCCACCATTTTGCCTTTTGACCAGGTATGCTGCACCTGCTTGGGAGAAAGCGCGCGGCAGGAAATCTTGCGCGTGATGGCTTTTGCCACAGGATCGCATTTCCCCGTTTCGCAGAAAAGGCAATAGGTATACATATCCATCCCCTCCATGGCATGGCAAAGGATGGCCATTGAACCATCCTCTCGGCCCATGAATTGTAGCATGATGTGCCCCATAAATCAATATAAAACTGTATAAACTTGTATGGAATCAGGATGTTTGGCAAACAAAAAATCGAAAAAAAGCGGGCGGCATGCTTGATTTTTGTCAGGAATCCACATACAATAAAAGAGACAAACCGGAACGCGGGAGGAGATACGATGAAAAGAAAAACCGGCCCCCTTATCGTTATCGCAGCATTTTTGATTGCCCTCTCCGCTGGGTTTCTGGTGTATACGGGCATATACTACCATGCGGACGCCCTCGCGATCGCGGCGCTTGCATCCGATGAACAAGTTGCCGTTTCGCAAACGTCCTACGGCTGGTATTTTGACGGCCCGTCCGAAGATCGCGCGCTTGTTTTTTATCCCGGCGCGAAGGTGGAAGAAACAGCTTATGCCCCTTTCCTCCACGCTCTCGCGGCGCGGGGGATCGATGTGTGCCTTGTAGAAATGCCCTTCCGTTTAGCGATACTTGGGATCAACAGCGCGGAAAGCGTGATCACGCGGCACGATTACGCCCATTGGTATATCGGCGGGCACTCTATGGGCGGCGCTGCCGCCGCGATTTACGCCGCGAACCATCCCGGACAAATCGAGGAACTTATTCTGTGCGCCGCGTATCCTACCAAGACCCTTCCGGCGGATATGGCGGTCATTTCACTGTATGGTTCGGAAGACAAGGTGATCACTTTATCCAATATAGAAAAAGGACGAAGCTTTGTGGCTTCGCCCTCTTATGTCGAATACGTGATCAACGGCGGCAATCACGCGCAGTTTGGGAATTATGGAGCGCAGCGCGGAGACGGTCAGGCTTCTCTGTCTGCCCAGGACCAACAAACGGAAGCGATCGACGTGATTCTGAAAGAAGTGCCGCGGTAGGCGTATTTGCCATCCGTCATTCGTTGCCCGTCGCTTTCAGGCTGCTTTTATTCTCATACATATTGCGGTCCGCGCGTTCAAATACCGGGGCCACGCATTCATCCATCTCGTATTTCGCCATCCCGCAGGCAATCACGACCTCGCCGGTGCGGGACGCCGAATGGTTATGGTCGTTCACTTTTTGAATCAGTTCTTCGATGCGCGCGTAATCCTTTCCCTGGGCGATCACCGCGAACTCGTCTCCGCCCACACGGAAGACGGGGCTGTGGGAGAAGATATCGCAGATGACTGCGCAGGCTTCGCGGATGTATTGGTCTCCGGCCTGATGTCCGGCGGTATCGTTGACCTTTTTCAGATCGTTCACGTCAAAAATCACGACGGCAAAAGGCGATTGACGGTGCTCCGCGATCTCGCGGTCCATTTGCGTTTCCACCATTAAATAAGCATGCCTGTTTTTGACGCCTGTCAGCGCGTCGATATTGGCCTGAGACTGCGCCTGCGCCAGGCGCTTTTCTAATGCCTCCTCCTGCCGCACCTGCACATCGATATTGTTGAGGCCAACGATCAGCCGGGGGCCTTCCTTTTCCTCCACCATGGCGGCTTTCATCTGTACATGAATGGGCTTGCCATCCATCATAAAGCGGTAACCCAAGGTAAAGATGCCGCTGCTTTCGATTTCCGCCAGGATGTTTTCTTTGGTGAAGGCCGTGAGGAACCGGTTCAGATCCTCCGGATAATTATAGAGGCTGGCCACTTCCCGCACCTTGTCAAAGAAGTTCTTGCCCTTTTTCGCCTGCGCGAAGCCCTTCTCATAATCGTCGGTGGCGCTGAACTCGCGGTAGCTGTTTGTTTCCGGATCAACCACATACACGACGATAAAGTTGCCTGTGAGGGCGTGGAGGCGGGCGTAAACGATGCGTTCCTCTTGAATCCTCTCTTCCGCGCGGCGCTGCCGCATCAGCTCATCCACATCTGAAATGGACAGGACAACGAAACGGGCATCATCCTCCATGCGGGAGATTTTCATCTGAACATAGAACGGCGTTCCCTTTTCAATCCTGCGATAGGTCAATTCAAATACCCTGTTATGATCCAGAGTTTCGCTGAGGAACGCGCGGTTCATTACCTTTAAGTATTCATCCAGGTCATCCGGGTGTATATACAGATTTGCTTCCTGCTTGCAGCGCTCGAAGAAATCGTCCCCTCTTCTGGCCTCAGTGAGCACGCCGCGTTCATCGTCGGTATGAAACGCGATGAATTCATCTGTTTCCATATTGACGTAGTACAGGTCCGTACAGTCTCTGGCCAGGGCGTGGGCGACATGGGTATAAATGGTGGCGGTGCTGCTTGCCTTTTTATATGCTTTTTCCAGCTTGCGCCGGTATTCTTCCTCGTCGTTGGTGATGCCAAGAATGATTTTTTCTCCGTCGCCTTCCTGGATCAGCGTGGCCCGCAGGCTGACCGGCATGGGTTTTCCATCCATGAGCATCCGGTAATTGTGGATAATGGAACCGTCCTTTTTAATTTCCGCCAGCATGTTTTCTTTCGTGATGACCCGCAAATGCCGCTCCAGATCCTCCGGTGCGATGGCCTTGGGGGAATCGTGCAGCACGTCGGCAAAGAAATCCTCTCCCCGCTTTGCCAGGCCGAAATCCTCATACGCTTTCGCCGCGCTATACTGTGTGTAATGGTTCGTTACGGGGTCGATGGTATAGAGCACAAGATAGTCAGGCGACAGCGCGGCGATCCTTCCCAAAGATGTTTTTTCCTGCCGGAGCCTTTTTTCTTCCTCCTGCTGCTTCATCTGCGCGTCGATCATGCTGATACCAAGGATCAGACGGTTGCCGTTTTTCATCCTGGTGATTTTCATATTCACATACAGAGGCGTCCCCGTATCGATCAGCCGATAGGTAGTCGTGAACACGCCCTGCGTATCCACATCCCGGAGAACATTCTCTTTTGTAAACAGCGCCAGGAATGGCTCCCTGTCCTCAGCATAGATGCTCGTCATCGTGTCGCGCCGCGCCGATTCAAAGAAATCCGCGCCGCGCCGCTTGACAGACAGCTCTTCGCCGCCGACCTGGGACGAGTATTCGACATAATCATTTGTATCCAGGTCGATCACATAGATATTATAGTAGTCGGCGGCAAGGGCTCTGGCGATATCCGCGTAAGTTGTATTCTCGCCCGGTTCCGTGATGGAGAGCACGGCGAAAGCAAATGAATCCTTACCATTCACCGGATTATGCACGATCCGCCGCAGGAAGGAATGAACGACGGAGCCGTCCTCCAGCTCTTCGTCGATAAATGCGCGGTTTTCACTTTTCCGGCACTGGGCGATGGCTTTCATGATATCGGACCCATGGCCGTCGACCATCATGGAGTATTCCAAATCCGGATCGGAAATTTCTAACTGAAAAGCGCGTTTCATGAAATCCCGGAAGGATTGGTTGCTGCGGACGTACCGGACTTTGTCGCCCTCGCTGTTCACTTCCATAATACCCATGGGGAGGGTATCAAAGGTATTCTTGGTCACGCTGCCGTCCATATTGGCCAGGAAGGAGAGGTCGTAGAGGTTGACCCTTCCCATAGTGTCATAATAGGCGGATTGCCGCAGGTCTTCAATTCCATCCTGGATCGTTACCGTGTATTTTTCCATGATCTGCGCGGGCGGCGCGGGTTTCATAAAGTAGAATCCCTGCAGCTTGGCGCACCCGATTTCCTGGAGGAAACGGACCTGGCCTTCCGTTTCCACGCCTTCACAGACGGTGTCCACCCCCAAAGACGTGGCCATCTTCATCATTTCTGTGAGGATGATTTTCCCTTCGTCGCCCTGATCGAGCCGCCGCATAAAGCCCATGTCGAATTTGATCAGGTCAAACTTGATGCTTTGCAGCACATCCAGAGAGGAATATCCGCTTCCGAAATCATCCATCCATACCTGGAATCCCTGGGCGCGGAAGCGTTCCACCTGTTCTTTGATATAATCGAAATCGCTGCCCACGACGCTCTCCGTGATTTCGATATGGACCAGTTTCCGGTCAACATTCGCTTCATCCACCAGGGCGCAGATTTCATTCACAAGATCACAGGCGTCGAAATCCATGCGGGAAAAGTTGATGGAAACAGGGATGATCTCGATCCCGGCGGCTTTGTTGGCTTTTATGTCTCTCAAAACCTGCCGCACCACGCACAGGTCCAGCTTGGGGATCAGCATGGCTTCCTCCAAAATCGGGATAAACGACGCAGGCATCAGCAAGCCGCGGACAGGATCATGCCAGCGGGCCAGCGCCTCCACGTCGCACACCTTGCCGTTGGCCGAACGGACGATGGGCTGGTAATACACCCGAATCCAGCCCTCTTCAATGGCTCTGTCCAGGTTATCGATGATTTCCTGGCGGTTTTTCTCCTCCGCCAGCATTTCCATGTCAAAAAACGAATAGTAGGATTCCTTGCTCTTTTTCCGCACGTCCGCCGCAAGCCTGGCGCGGTCGCAGGCCACCCCGATCTCCACTTTTTCGATCCGATCCAGGTAAATGCCGATTCTGAGGGGCAGGCTTTTCCCTTCGTTCGCATCGGCGCATTCCGAGATCACCGTGTCAAGGCGCTCCTGTAATCCCGCTTCGGGCGCGAACACAGCAAAATGATCCTGCGCGAAACGGGCGCAGTTTTCGCTGCTGAAATGCTTCGCCAAAATAGACGCCACAGCGCGGATCAGCCGGTCGCCCTCGGCGAAACCATGCCGCCGATTAAACCGTTTGAGGCCGGTCAGGTCAAAATAGATCATGGCGAAATCTATTTTTTGCTCCCGCATCCTTTTGCGGCCTGCCTCCGCCAGTTCATAGAAATAGGCCATATTGGGCAGACCGGTCATATAGTCGTAATACGAGCCGCGGTACTGGCTTTCTTCCTGAAAAAAGCTGTTCAGCGTCTGGTTCAGCACGCTTTCGTATGTTCCCCGGTCCACCGCGCAGGCGCCCTCGTTGGCGTACCAGGTCAGGCAAAGGCGCACCCCCGGCTTCGGATAGATGCTTTTGCCGTAGGCGTGCAGGATGATGTAATCCGGGCCCTTTAAAGTACGGGTGCGGTAAACGATATCGTAGGGAGCGTCGAACGCGGCGAAGCGATAAGCGGCGTCGGCCACCCGCGTTTTATCGTCCGGATGGGTAGCACGGTACATATCGTTGTCCATGACGCGATAAGCGTCCTCTAACTTTTGGAAGCCGAATTCATCACAAAGCCCCTGTGAGAGCGCGATGGTCACCACCCGTTTGTCAATGTACTGATAAATGGCAAACGGAATGGACAGGTGTTCCAGTATTTCCTGCGTCTTCTGATCAAAACTGAATTTTTTTGTGTGGTCCATGCCTGAGCCTCCTGGGTAAAGACTTGACACCATGTACAGCCGCCCGGATCGTTTATTGATCTATCTTTCCGGCTATCAAAATATAATCGCGTTCTCCATGAGTATTTCATTGCTTTCAAAAATCATTGTAACAGATTTTGCGCTGTTTTTCAAGTTTTTCCTGATCAACAGGGAAAAAAGGTGAAACCATTTTTTTCGTAAAAAACCGATGAAAATTGTTACAGAATATTGACAGAAATAAGAAGATATGGTAGAATACCGATTGTCAAGGGACAATATATAGTGTGCAGCAGAGCAGTCTGTGAATCGCTTTATTTGTCTGCGCGGATTTGCAGGGATGTCAGGCAGGGTACAGATGGAAGAAGAAAGACAGCGGAGGGAAAGGCTATGAGCTTTGAACGGGGGATCACAGTTCTGTGCAGGGACTTCGGAGAAGGCGTCGTCATCAATCTGCCCATTCACAACAAAATCGTCGTCCGCTTCCCGGACGGGGTCGTGCGCTATTTCTGGCCGGACGATGTGGCCAGCGGGGCCATCCAGGTGAAGCCAAACAAGAATTGATTCGGGAAAACGAACCAAGGAACGGAAAAACCGGTATACTGGAAGAAAGAACACTGGAAAAACATTCGCCGCAGACGAACAAACACGTTCGCTGCGGCGTTTCTTCATGTATCCCCGCTTGGGGATTCGTTCGCCGGTCACTCCCCGGCAGTGTAGGGCTGCACCGAGGCGGCGATGATCCGGGCCACGGCGCTGAACACATAATCGGAGGCGGGGTAGAAATCGAAGGAGAGCACGTAGCCGCCTTCCACCAGGAAGGAGACGTGCAGGATATCCTCATACGCAAAGACACAGGCGGACAGGCCGTTGATGACCATGATCTGGCTGTCCGCGCCCAGCTGGCTGATGATCCCCGCGAAATCCCCGATCTCCTCCGCGTCCAGCTCATAGAAGCTGATGAAGAATCCGCCGCCGGTTTCCATTTGGAACGCCGCCAGCATGTTGGTTTCCCCATAGGTAGCGTCGATATCGGCGGGCTGCAGGGCCGTGGGCACCCAGAACGCCATCGCCATGCCGTCCAGGGTGTAGAAATCTCCCGTCAGCCCCAGGGCGGTGATTTCCGGGGCCAGCTCCGCCCAATTGACGGTGACCGGCTTCGCCGGGGCGGCCGCCGCTTCTTCCGCGGCGGCCAGGGTCACGCTCAGGGCCAGCGCCAGGGCCAGCAGCAGGGAAATGGTCTTTTTCATGGTTCGTACTCCTCCTTTGTTATTGTGTTCCTTTTTTGTTCTTCTTATTGTTTGCTCTGCCCGATCGACAGGATTAAGTTATTCAGGTTTTTACAGCCTTGCATGGATTGATTTTGCAAATTCTTGATGGACGATCCGAAGGCGGTTTGGGTCACTTGTTGATTTCCCTCGAGAGCGCCTTGCGCAATTGCCGTAACCGAATACGTCTTGCCATCGGCGCCTTTCATTTCATCAGGGATGTCAACTTGATCATCGTTGGTTTCGATCTTTTCAAGCGTCAAGCCGCTCGAATCTGCGGTGTAATCCGCGCGTGTGCCGTTTTTCTCGGTCGTGATGAACTGGATCGTGCCGTTTTTGTCCGTAACAACGGTGCCGGTCCCGCCGTTTCCGTTCGTAGTGACGGTTGTGGTCGTGCCGGTTTCGTCTGTAGTGACGGTCGTGGTATTGCCGGTTTCGTCCGCAGTGTCCGTTGCTTTTTCTCCATTAAGCGTCAGCACAGCGAATCTCTTTGATACGCCGTTTATTTCCTCGGTTACTATTTTGGGAGTGCTTAACTGTTCCTGATTATCCAGCCAGATCGCATTGATGTCGTTGATATCCCAGTCGTCTCCGAGCTCAATGTACACCTCCATACCATCTTTGAAATCACCTTTGTCTGTTTTTTTCCACGTTACATTGCCATTATCATCCGTCGATTGTTGATAAGCATTCAGTTCAAACAACCATGCATTATCATGTGCCGCCTCAGAATCTAAAACCAGCTTTGCCGCGCCCTTACCCTTAATCTCTAATTGCTTCTTTTCATACTCTTCCGGATTGTTTTCTTTGCTGACCCAATTGACGCTGACGATAGATCCATCGGGAAGTGCGTTCTTGCTTTCAGTGGGGCTATCGAAGCCGTACCAGGCGTCAGTACCGTCGTTCGACTCCCGCAGCCAGGAGATTTTGTCACCCTTACCCGTGATCAAAGCGGAGGTCTCGCCGGTTTCCTCGTTGACATAAAAACTTTTTTTGCCGGAGATGTCGTATTTTCCACTATTATGAGCCTCAAATTCCTCCGCTTTTTGTCTGTCACGCTCCGCGAAATCCTCGTCTTTTGATCCTCCGGCGCCGGCGGAAGCGGCCTGTTTGTCCGCGTCACCCTGGGCGGGTTGTTTCGTCTCGCTCGTTTCCCGGATATTGGCGATCAGCCGGTCCGTGGAGGCGGCACGTTCGTCTTCCGCGGTCATGCCGTCTCTTTCGTTGCCTCCCTCGGCTCCGCTGCCCCTCTCGCCGCCTTCAACGATTTTTGCTCCGGGCTCCTCTAACTTTCTTATCACCAAAAGTCTGGGGTCTTTGGCTTCCGCCTCCGAACTCTGATTTGCTGAAACGGATAATTCGGGCAGGTTCCCCTCCTCGTCTAAAGCCATTCTGAGTTTTGTGGTGGGAGAACCGCCGTTATTGTTACTGAGCTCAACATTCGCCGAACCAAGTATCCGATTGATCATAGACTGCGCATCCCGGATCGCGTCTGGCGGGTTGGACTTGTCGAGGGTTTCTCTGACCGATAATGATTTAGAAAGCTCATCAATCTTAGCCCGCGCATCCCGGATCGCGTTAGGAAGAACATCATCTTTTTGCAGCACCTGAGGACTACCTATCGAAATAGTGTGTTCGGCGATAGAGGCAGGGAGAGAGAGCGTGTTTACTTTGGTCGTCGTTTGGTTGAGCTTTAATAAATCGTCGATATCCTCCCTCAGAAACTTGATCTTGTCCGAATCATCATCGTCGGCGGGCTTTTCAGCATCCTTACCGGGCTGGTCGTTCCCGAGGTTTTCGTTGGCCGCTTTTTTTTCGTAGGTGTAGGTGAAGGTGCGGTCTTTCGTAATGATCATTCCATCGAAAGGCATTTCGTCCCAGCTTCCGGTGGTATAGCCATAAAATGGGACTATGCCCGCAGCCGGGATATCCTTTGCCGCCAGCTTCAGCGTTTCGCCTTCCACCCCTTCCAGGGTGACGGCTATATTCCCTTCCGTGCCGGCGTTCCACGCGCCGCCATACACTATGAACGTGACGGTCCATTTCACTTTCTCGGGCTCGGGTACGATGGGCTGCACGGGTTCCTTCGCCTGGTCCGTATAGTCTTTGCCGCCGAACGTCGCCTTGGCGGTGTACACCTTCACCGTCGTCCCGTCTTCTGTGACTTCTGTGCCGCTTTCGGTAACCGTGGCCGTCGCCTCTACCTTGTGCCCCTGCGCGTCCTTGAGGCAGCTTTCCCGGGTGCAGGTAAACACGGCGACGGCCTCCGTGTACCCCGTCCATTCCCACTCGGGAACGCCGTATTGATGCCCTAAGGGGTCGGTCTCGTTCTTCGGGGTGGTCTCCTCGCACCACTTGCACTTGAATAAGTCGTAACCGCCCGCTAAGCACGTGGCCGCCACGGTCTCTTTCAGCTCCGTATAATCGTGGTCCACCGCTGCCGTTTCGTTCTTTTGGGTGGTCTCCTCGCACCATTCGCACCGATAGATATCGTACCCTCCCGCCTGACAGGTGGGGGCCACGGTCTCTACCAGTTCGGTATAATCGTGATCCAGCGGGGCTGTGTCGTTTTTACGCGTGGTCTCCTCGCACC
>JAFXSH010000153.1 GCA_017525805.1 Clostridia bacterium
CGGAATTGGCCTGCGTGATGAAGAAGACGGAGGTGCTTTGCTTCCCGCCGCCCTGACCGGACAGACAGCCGGGATCATTTCATGCGCATTGCATCCTCACCTCGTTTCTGTACAGGGATTTGGAGATTTTGTAGAGCTTGTACAGATGTACCATGCTGATATAGCCGCAGCGCCGCAGCATATCATTGGGCACCTTCTGGTAATTCCCGTAGGAGTTCCATTTCCCGGTGTACAGGTGCCGCAGATGATCCTTGATGTAGTAATCCAGCGTCCGAATGTCTTCCAGCACGTTGACTGTGCCGAACATATACTCCGCCCAGCCAAATTCCCGGTCGTTGAGCAAATAGGCCACATACAGGTCGTGATTGATCTGGCGGATGGCTTTCCGCAGCACGGCCTCGCTTTTCAGCGGCTGCCCCTTCCGGGTTTTGGTCAGGCTGCGGATGCTCTTTTTCAGGCGGTCAACCGTGTCTTTGGAAAAGGTGATCTCCGCGCCGCGGATTTTGAAGCCCAGGAAGGTAAAGGCCGTATCTGCGTCAATGTCCGTCACCTTCCGGGGATTGATGGTCAGGCCCTTTTCCGCCAGCTTCGCGTAGAGAATGGCTTCCGCCTTCTCCACGTCGCTGCCCAGGATCAGGATGTCGTCGGAATAGCGGTAATACAGCACGTCCAGCCTGCTGATGGCTTCATCCACATCCCGAAGCAGGTAATTCGCCAGAAAGGGACTGACGGCGAAGCCCTGGGCAATGCCCTTGTAGATATGCCGCAGCTCGCCGTTTTCGTCGATCACCTGATCGTCATGCAGGTATTCCCACACGGCTCGGTCAATGCAGGAGCCGGAGTCCAGCTCCCGCAGGCCCTGATCCCGCGCTTCTTCGCTGATTTCATCGAAATAGTGATGAATGTCGTACTTCCTGCCCTTCAGGCCGGGATGCGCGGCGATGAAGGCGGAGATTTCCCGCACGATCTTGCCCACGCCGATGCCGTGCTGGTAGGAAACACAGCAGGGATGAATCCGGTCACGGTACATCCGTTCATATACCCTGCCCATCTGTGCGCAGATGAAGCGATCCATGGCTTCATTGCAGTACACCTTCCGCATTTCCGCGGAATCCCGCTTGGGGATTTCAATGATATGAGGCGGGGCGATATGATACTGCCCCGCCAGCATCTGCTTTGCCAGGGTGATTCGGTTCTCCGGCTGCGTGAACCAGCGGACTTCCGCCAGGTTGATGCCCTTATCCACGCAGGCGTTGACCGTCTGCTGAAGCAGGTCTTTGTCGAAGAACAGGTTCAGCTTATCGTCCATGAAATCCACGGTTCACGCCCTCCTTGCTTACGCGGCCAAATCCCTGACCAGCGGCTTATGGCCCATGTGCATATCCCGCTCCACGCCTAAATTGAAGGGCGGGAACTTCATTTCCGCCAGCTCTGAAAGCCGGAAGTAGCCCCATTCCCAGTCATCGCCCAGGGTCACCTTGCCGAAGAACTCCCAATCGCCGTCCTCCTGCTTTTCCGCTTCCGTCACCAGCCAGGTGCAGGCGGCGCCGCCGAAAAACTTGACCAGCACCTCCGCGTCGTCCAGCTTTCCTTCCTGGGAGCCGAAGGGGTGCTTCTCCAGCTTTTTGATGATTTCCGCGGTGAGCAGCTTCATGCCCCGAATGGGCGGGACGGGCTTTGCCGGTTCCTCCTGCTTCTTCACCTTGGGAAGCTGGGCAGGCACAGGGCGCTTTTTCGCGTCGGGGAAGAATTCCGCAGGCTCGTCATACAGTACCCCATATTCATTGCGGCACCAGGCCAGCATGGCGCTGCCCATATTGGCCGCCAGGGTCGCAGCGATTTCCTGCTGCTTGTCCGACTGCCGGTTCACTTCCAGTACGCAATGCTTCACGCCTGAACCCAGCAGACAGCAGACGCTGCTGCCAATGTCCAGCGCGCTGCGCTGCTCCACATCCGCGGAGATATAGTAGCCGCGGGGTTCCATTTTCCCGGTGAACAGATTCCCTCCGCCCAGGGAATAGTACAGGGAAAGCCTGATATGCGTGGGGTCATTGATACAGCCCGAAGGATTCTGGGCCATTTCCTTGTTCCTGCCGGTGATGGGGATGTACTGCTCGATGCGCTTGCTCATGCTTATTCCTCCTCCTCGTCATCCTCGTCTTCTTCATCGTCTACGCCTTGAATTTCCAGCGTGCAGAACGGGATAACATCCCAGTTCTGGTTATCGCCCAGCTTTTCCAGGATTTCCGCCTGCTTTTCCAGCGTCAGGTCGTCCCAGTAGAAATCGATTTCCATACGGTTCCCTCCTTAGGTATGAACTCCGTAGTAGAGCTTTGGAAACATGTTGCCGTGGACACGAACAGCGTCCTCGTGCAGGATCAGTCCGCCATTGCTGGGAAAGCCGCTGGCGGTTCGGAAATAGAAGGAATACCTGCTGTCCGGGTACAGGGATACCGTATCGCCCCGCCATTGAAAGCAGTCCCGCATGGCTTTGCAGAAAGCCCGCTTTTTCCGCTTGTCCTTCAAAATTTCCCGAATGACTTTGATTGCGCGTCTGGAAAGAATGCGCGCCTGGCTGCTGTCTGGCCGGTAGACGGTATGAAGCGGTTTTCCCGAAACCAGAACGGAAATGAGCTTTTCCGCCGGCAGTTCCAGGTGCTGCCGAATGCCCTTGAGCGTCCCGTCCCCGTATTCGGACAGCCAGTCGAAGGTGAAGCGCAAAATTCCCTTGTGACTCCAAATATAGACATGATTTCCGCAATCCATATCACAAAGGCTGTA
>JAFXSH010000154.1 GCA_017525805.1 Clostridia bacterium
GCTCACTTTGAAAAACGCCAGGCCGCAAAGAAAGCCGAACGTGACAAAATTGCCAAAATGACAGAAGATGAACGGCATGATTACTTCAAAAAGAAACACGACGAGATGGTGAAAGCGCGCATTAAGAATATGACCCCGGAAGAAAAGAAACGTTTCCTGGAGCGGGATAAGCGCCAGCAGGAACGGATGGAAGCGTTCTGGAAGAAATGGAAACAGATGACTCCGGAAGAAAAAGAGCAGTGGAAGAAAGCTCATCACCGTTTCGGCCCCGGCCCCGGTCAGGGAGCACCCGGCGGCCCCAGAGGAGCACACCGGCCTCATAACGGCCAGGGTCCGAAAGCGGCAGCTCCTGCGCAAGCTTAATTGTTTTGCAATCTGAGCGGCATCGTCGGCCCAAACATTTCCCCCTTTTATAAGCCGGCGCCGCAAACAAGATAAAATCTAACTTCCCCCCTTTATGCAAAATCCCCTGCCGATTCGACAGGGGATTTTCACATTTTATGTGCCATTTTCATATTTTTTGTGGCAGGTATTATGTGGCAGAGATATTTTCCATTTACTATTAAAGTTTTGGTTTTGCCATGCATTTGTCAAAAATTAATTTTATATTTATAATAAATAGTAAGCTGAGTATTCGTTAGGCAAAGTGTTAGTAAATCCATGTGTCAGGAGATGTCGGGAGATGACAGAGTACGCTGCTCCTTTCGTCTCCTTAGGAAACTGCAAAAATACAGAGGGGAGGTCCCTTATCATGAAAAAATGGAAAGCCATGGCTGCAGGGCTTGTCACACTGTCCGTTCTCACCGCAGGCCTGACCGCTTCGTCAGCTGTCAGCGCCGCCGAAATCCGGAAAGCGGATTCTTCTGCGCAAACCTATAAAGACGGCGCCGTCGTGCCGGCCTCAAAAGCCCCTGCGGTCCGTAAGGCCGCCCGGGAAAAGGCGCAGTCCGATTATTACATTACCGAGGGCAAAAAGCTGGACCAGGCGGTTGCCAGACTGTTGTACATCAACCCGGAAGAAACCGGGCTGGATCCCCAGGAAGACTACAGCTACCGCATGGACAAAACCCTCACAGGCGATTACTTTTATCATGTCAGGGCGTTCCTTCCCAATAGCACCAAAGCAGCCGGCGATTTCCTGCTGGCCAAGGACGACAGCTGCGTGTTCCGCCGCTTCCCCGGGGAGGCCCGTACGGAACTGCTGGACGGCACCACCGAAAAGCTGCTGGCAAAGGTTGAGATTTATCCCGCATACAAAAAAATACCCCAGGACGGGGTCGGTAAAGTACTGATCCGGATCCCGGGCAGCATTCCCTACAAGCTGACGCTGACCAGTCTTAATGAGAATACCCTCACCATCAAAACAGACGAGCAGGGCCAGCAGTGGGTGTACGGTGTCACCCGGGGCAAAGGCGACGTGCTGGCAGAAGTGGAGATTGGCGGTTACATCACCAGCAAGACCCTCAACTTCACGGTAATGGATGAAAAAGATGTGGCCCGGGAAGAAAACCGGACTTCCGGAGGCTGGCCGATCGGGATTGGCATCGGCTTCGGCTGGGGCCACGGACGCCACCACCATGGACACGGCGGCGGAATTATAATCGGGATGTAAATATTACTGAAAATTAAATAGTAGCGCCGGGTAAGGCATAAGCAAAACATTGTGAGCGTTTGCGATATTTCATGAGACGAAATGAGCCGTCCGTGGCGAGACTGTCTGAGGGCGAAGCCCGAGTTTCGAAGCCACAGGCGAATGAGTCCATGAAATAGCAAACGGGAACAGTTTTGCATTGCCTTCCCCGGCGTTGCTAATTTTATGTATATTAGATTTTTACAGCAATCAAGTCCTTCTATAAGTCCCGCACTACCGCGTCCATCATCATCACGTTGCTGACCACGCCCACGCCGCCGGGCACCGGGGTAAAGGCTGAGGCTTTTTCCGTCGCTTCCGGCGCCACATCGCCTACGATCCCGGTTTCCGTCACGTTAATTCCCACGTCCACGATCACCGCGCCGGGTTTCACCATATCCGGCGTAACAAAACCGGCTTTGCCAATGGCCGCCACAACGATATCCGCCTGCCGGACCAATTCCGGCAGGTTTTTTGTATGGGAATGACAGACCGTAACAGTACAGTTTTCCTGCAGCAACAGCAATGCCACCGGTTTGCCCACCACGTTGCTGCGGCCCAGCACCACCGCATGCTTTCCGTCCAGTGGAATCTTATAATATTTCAGCATCGCCATACAAGCCCGTGGCGTGCAGGCGGCCCAGCGGCCCTTCCCCATCAGCAGGGCGCCGCCGTTGGCCGGGCTCAGGCAGTCCATGTCCTTTTCCGGAGCCAGAGCCGCGCCGACCGCGTCCCCGTCCACCTGCTTCGGCATGGGCATCATGGGCAGGATGCCGGTGACGTCCGGATCTTCGTTCAGTTTCCGGATTGCCGCAACGGTTTCTTCCGTAGTGGCCGTTTCCGGCAGTTCCACACAACGGCTGCCGATGCCCAGGCTTTCTGTAATTTTCAGCAGCCGCTTCCGGTACACAAAGGATGCGGGGTCCTGGCCCACGGTCAGGATGGCCAGCGTGACTTTCTTTCCGGATTTTTGCGCCGCTTCCACTTTTTCTTTGATTTGTTCTTTATAGGCATCCGCCACAGGGCGGCCGCTCATCACCAATGTTTCCATATGCATTTCCTTTTCGATAGCAAGAGACCGACAGGAACATCTGTCGGTCTCGATTTAATTTAATTACTAAGGATTCCCTGATTAGGGGGAACGTCTGTCAATGAGTTTGTGCACACAGCAGAAGAAGCAATCAGAACAGTCCGCTGATTTTGCCTTCATCCGTTACGTCAATGCTTTCCGCAGCCGGTTTCTTGGGCAGGCCCGGCATGGTCATGATGTCGCCGGTGTAAATGACGATGAAGCCGGCGCCGGCGCTGATCTTGGCGTTCTTTACATTTACGGTAAAGCCGGAAGGAGCGCCTAACAGGGCCGGGTCATCCGACAGGGAGTACTGGGTCTTGGCCATGCAGACCGGCAGGTTGCCGTAGCCTTCTTTTTCATACTGGTCCAGGGCCTGAGCTGCTTTGGTCTGGAATTCCACCCGGTCGCCGCCGTACACTTCCTTCACAATGGTAGCAACCTTTTCCCGCAGAGACATGTTCTCCGGATAAATGGGTTTGAAGCGGGCCATGCCGCTCTCCGCCAGGGCAACCACTTCTTTGGCCAGTTCCACGCCGCC
>JAFXSH010000022.1 GCA_017525805.1 Clostridia bacterium
ACGCTGGTGATGCCGATGCGCTGCTGGATCTTGCGGATCTCCGTGCGCATGTACACCCGCAGCTTGGCGTCCAGGTTGGACAGGGGTTCGTCAAAGAGCAGCACCGCCGGTTCCATGACCAGGGCCCGGGCTAATGCCACACGCTGCTGCTGGCCGCCGGACAGCTGGTTGGGCATCCGGTGTTCCATGCCCTTCAGGCCGACCAGGTCCAGCATCTTCATCACTTTTTCTTCGATGGTCTTCTTGTCCATTTTCTTATTTACCAGACCGTAGCCTACGTTATCATACACATCGTAATGAGGGAACAGCGCGTAGCTCTGGAACACCATGCTGGAGTCCCGCTTGTCCGGGGTCAGCTCGTTGATGCGCACGCCGTCCAGGAGGATCTCCCCGTCGCTGATGCCTTCAAAGCCCGCGATCATGCGCAGGGTCGTGGTCTTGCCGCAGCCGGAAGGCCCCAGCAGGGTCACGAACTGGCCGCTGGCGATATCCACGTTGATGTGGTCCACCGCCAAAAAGGTGCCGGTGCCTTCATGGGTCACATATTCCTTGGTCAGATTTTTTAACTGGATGCTAGCCTGTTTTGCCATTTTCAAATTCTCCTTCTCGCTTGTCTGAATTACCCTGTGCTGCGTTGTCGTCGGTCGGAGTAGATTGGGCTACACCGTCCCTTCTCCGCCTTGCACAGGAAAATTTATCCTGCACAATATTTTTTCATGTTTTCTGTATGCCTGACTTATGCCTGACTTTTCTGCGGGTTACTGCCCAGCCGGTTCAGCATCAGCTTAATGATTACAATTGCTACATATACGATAAGAATCAGGATGGTGGAGAAGGCCGAAGCCACGCCGAACTGGTTGTCTTCCACCTGGTCCAGAATCAGGACCGTCAGCAGACTGTAGTTGGCGGACACCAGGAAGATGACCGCGCTGATACTGGTCATGCTGCGGATGAAGGAGTAGATCAGGCCGCCGAAGAAGGCGCTCTTGATCAGAGGCAGGGTCACCGTGGTGAATACCCGGCTGGCGTTGGAACCCAGGTCCGCCGCCGCTTCTTCGATGCTGGGGTCGATCTGCTGCAGGCTGCTTTCCCCGGCCCGGATGCCGATGGGCAGGGCCCGGATGACAAACGCCGCGATAAGGATGGCCGCCGTACCGGTGAGCTGTACGGGAGGCTCGTTGAAGGTCAGGATGTAACCGATACCGATTACGGTGCCCGGTACCGCGATACTCAGCAGGGACGAGAAGTTGATGAAGCCCCGGCCGATGAATTTCTTCCGTACCACCAGGTAAGCGATGATCATGCCCAGGATACCGGCGATGGGCGTGGCGATGATGCTCAGCAGGGTGGTGTCCTTGATGGCGTCCATGCCAACTTCCAGCGCGTATTTGTAATGGGCTGTGGTAAAGCTGTAGTCAACGCCCCACATCTTAATGAAGGACGCGATAGGAATCAGGATGTAGATGGCCAGCACGATGGCGGTCACCAGGAAGCAGAAGCCGCCCACCAGACCCACAATCTGGGGATCGTCGATCATGGTGCGTTCCCGGGAGGCCTTGCCGGTTACGGTGATGTAGGTCTTCTTTTCGATCCAGTACTTGGACAGGATGAACAGGATGATGGCGATGTCCAGCAGCACTACCGCCACCGCGGCGCCGCCCTGGACGTCGTAACTGCCGATGGCCTGCAGGTACACCTGGGTGGCCAGGGTGGAGAAGTTGCCGCCGATGGCCATGGGGTTGGCGAAGTCGGCTACCGATTTAATGAACACCAGCAGGAAGGCGTTGGCGATGCCGGGCCGTACCAGGGGGATCGTCACCGAACTGAAGGTGCGCCACTTGGAAGAACCTAAGTCCCGGGCCGCGTCTTCAATGCTGGGGTCGATGGACTGCAGCATGCCCGCCAGCAGCAGGAACGCGATGGGGAAGTAGGAAATCGTCTGTACGAAAATCAGGCCTTTCAGCCCGTAGATGTTAGTGTTGCTCCAGCCCAGGAGACTGTAGGTCACCAGGCCCCGGCTGCCGAACAGCATGATGATGGACAGGGCCACGGAGAAGGGCGGCGACACCATGGGGAGCAGAGCCATCAGGTTGAAGATCTTTTTGCCTTTGATGGCCAGATGGGACGAACAGTAGGCAAAGAGGAAACCCACCGAAGTGGCCAGCACCCCCACGATGATCGCCAGCATCAGGGTGTTCACCAGCGCCTGATAGGTCTCGCTCATGGTCACGATGTTGACGTAGGCCTGCAGGCTGAAGTTGCCGTCCAGGTCCGTGAAGCTCTGCTTCACCACCATCAGCAGCGGCCACACCACAAAGACAAAAAGGGCCAGGATCATACCCACCGAGACCGTCGCAATAATCGGATCCCGGAATGTGTTCCTGGTCGTTTTAATCTGATTCGATATGTAAGTTCCCAGCTTTCCCATTTAGGAGCCCTCCCTGTTCATATTGAATAGTTTATTTCTTTTTTCTGTTTCGTTTTGACTAATTTCTTTCTTTTTCATCATTCTAACGGGGAAAGACTATTCTGTCAAGCTGAAAACAGGGAGGTTTTTACACTTATAACACAATTTGTAAAATTTTGAGATAATTTCTTCGGAACTGTTTTATTGTCACCGTTTACATGCAATTCAAAAAAATTCTTCCTATTATATTAGGACGCTGACAGCCATAAACCGTTTTCACATCTTCTGCTCGGCGATGGCTTTCCGCACCTGCTTCATATTATCAATATACTCATCCATGCAACGCTGCATCACACCGGTATACAGGCAGTCAATAATCGCCAGATGCACCAGACGGGAGGCCATGGCCTCGCTTCGGTAACTGGTCTCCCGGGCCAGCCCCGTCAGCACCACATCCGCCAGCTTCGTGGCCGGAGATTTCAGATAGCTGGTGATCAGAATGATCTTACTGCCCCGGGACCGCACCATTTCCAGCACCTTCAACAGGTCAATGCTGGCCCCCGTGTGGGAAATGGCGATCACCACATCCT
>JAFXSH010000155.1 GCA_017525805.1 Clostridia bacterium
GCGCCGGACAGAGGCAGCACCACGTAGATGAAGAACTTCGTGTTGCCGCAGCCATCCAGCTTGGCCGCCTCCATCAATTCCATTGGAATGTTGGTTTTAAAGAACGTGCGGCCCACAATCATGTTGTAAACGCCCATGCACCCCGGCAGTATCAGCGACCACCAGGTGTTCAGAATGCCCGTGGATCGCACAATGATGTAAGTAGGCATCATACCGCCGCTCACAAACATGGTCAGGATGTAGAACAGCGTGATGGGGCGTTTGAGCGTGAAGTCCGGACGGCTCAGTGCGTAGGAAGTAGGGATGGTGACCAACAGGTTGATCGAGGTGCCCATGATCGTGATGATCAGGGAGTTGAGGAAGCCGCGCATGACGGTCTTCGTCTTGAAGACTTCCTTATAGCCGTCCAGCGTGAAGCCCACAGGGGCCAGCGTAACCTTGCCGGCTGACACCTCGATGGGATCGGAAATGGAGGAAATAATGACGAAATACAGCGGATACGCGACGATC
The DNA here is from genome assembly GCA_017525805.1 of Clostridia bacterium. Next base: position 511 of record JAFXSH010000155.1, read on the forward strand.
AGGAAGATGAAAGTGAGGATGATGAATATGACGGTGTCATAGATGACATCTCCGCGGGCACGCTTGAGTTTCCTGTGCGTGTTTTCCATATATCCTTCCTCCTCTCTCAGAAAAGTGCGTTGTCGCTCAGCTTGCCGGTGATGAAATTGACCGTGATCAGCAAAACCGAGTTGACGAGGCTGTTCATCAGACCGACTGCGGACGAGTAGGAAATATCTCTGTCGATAATGCCGCGCCGATAGGTATAGGTGGCGATAATGTCGGACACTGGCAGGTTCAGGGCGTTCTGCAGCGCGTACGCCTTTTCGAAACCGACTGACAGAACCGAGCCCATGTTCATAATAAGCAGCATCGTCATTGTAGGCGCGAGGAAGGGAAGGTCGATGTACAGAACACGCTGGAACTTGGTCGCCCCGTCCACAATTGCGGCTTCGTGGTATTCGGGGGAAACGCCGGCCAGCGCCGCGAAGTAGATGACGGACGACCAGCCCATGCCCTGCCACACGCCAGACCACACATAGATGTGGCGCCACATGCTGACCTCGGCCATGAAATTGATGGTCTCGCCCCCGAACGCGCGGATGACGTTGTTCACGACGCCTACGCGGGGAGAGAGGAACAGAATCAGCATGCCGCACATGACGATGGTCGAAATGAAGTTCGGCGCGTAGGTGACGGCCTGGATGACCTTGCGGTATCTCTTGTGGCGGAAGGAGTTGAGCATCAGCGCCAGGATGACCGCCACGGGGAAGCCGGCGGCCAGCGAATAGAGGCTCAGGTACAAGGTATTGCGAACCAGCACGAACCAGTCCGCGCTGTTGAAGAATTTTGCGAAGTTCTTCAGGCCCACCCAGTCGCTGCCCCAGATGCCCTTCTTCATCTTGTAGTTGCGGAACGCGATCTGCACGCCGTAAATGGGAATGTAGTGGTAGATGATCGTGAACACGATGCCGGGCAGGCAGAAGAAGAGCAAATCCCAGTTGCCCCGCATCCGCTGCAGGAACGAACGCTTTTTCTTCGGGGTCACAGCGTTCACAGTCATAGCGCGGTCCCCTCCTTACATGGAAAAATCATAAGAATACTTGCCACTTATATTGAAATCGCATATAATACTCTCAAAAAATTATCATAAATATTCTAACATGGCGTTTAAAGATTGTCAATCCCTCACAAAGAAAATATCAGGGCAATCGCTTACGAAAAAGCCCAGTTTTTTACGACAGCGAGAGCATAGGGAAAAGACCAAGCGCAGCGCTGGCGTTTGCCGGTAAGGGAATCCTTGGCAGAAGTATCGGCTTTGAGCATTTGCATGCAAAGCTTACGGAACATATTGATCACGACGGCTGCATGACCTAAGGTGACATGCACGTCGTCTTCATGGAAACAGCAATCAAGGCACCAATGAAGTTTGTTTTCAATACACCAATGCTTCCGTTGAAGGGATAGAAACCGTTCTGCGGTCATTTCCTGGTGGCTGAACAGGAAGTAATGAAATACGCCGCTGACTTCCCCTGTATCCAGCATGGTGCGGGTAGAGCGCATCACAGCAACACCGTGCAGGAAGGGCCAATCATGACGCTCCCTAAGCCATTCAGTCTCATCAAACAGCCAACATTCACGCTTTTCTATCCGTCCATGACCTTTTTCATTTGTTTCCGCGTATCGGTCATTTTGTTTCAACTCGTCTTTTTCCTGCGGCAAGACATCTGATTCAGCGTATAGTTTGATGTCGTCCAGCAGCAGCGGCTGGTTTTCCTTTACAGGAAGGATATAATCCGCGCCTTTGTCATGAATCGCTTCCGCTATGTTTCGATGCGTTCCCATAGCGTCTATCGTTACCGTGCAATTCTTCAATGCCAGTATTTCCAACAGTTTGGGGATGGCTGTCAATTCATTGCTTTTTTCTTCTGTCGCCATCTGCCCAAGCACCAGTTCAAGGTCGCTTAAAAATGCTGTCTCTATATGGATGGCTTTGTGTTCCTTGTTCCCGCTTCTCCGTATTGTTTTTCCGTCCAACGCCACTACCCGATCTTTGTTCTCCCCCTCCTTGATGCTCTCAATGAATATTTGAAAGCACTTTTCCACCGCCTTTATGTCCACTCGGCTGAATACGTCTCCGAATACATTGTGCGATGGCACGCCGTTCGGCAATTCAAGGTATTGCCGCAATTCCTCCAAATGCAGTTCGCAAAATACCTGCATCCCTGTATATGTCTCCGCACCACACAGGATCCCGAACATTCCCAGAAACAGGATGTCCCGTAATGAATACTTGATTGCATTTCCTGCCCGATGATCCGGTACTTCTTCCAATAATTGCAACAATGTCTTTGTTTCTGCTTTTGTCAAAGTAATCATCTCACCTTATTACTTTGACATCCTACGCCTAAATTCCTTTTGGTAATAAAATTGTAATATTATTGTAACTTAATCGCAATAAGCGATTGCCCTGCTCTCCGGTGGCAAACCGGAGAGCCAATTGCATAACCTTCTTTTATTTGTACCAGCCCGCGTCCGCTTCCTATTCTTTTTGGACGAATTCCTTCATTACATATCCCGTCAGATCATCGGTGCGCACGTTGAGCCATTGCTCGCCCTCTTCCAGCACGATCAGCTGCTGGCCATAATACAGCTGCCGAAGCACCTCCGCCTGGGTGTTGGGCGCGGCCCGCATGTTCAGGTAGGAGTTGACCCCGATATTGGTCACGGTCACCCGATACTGGCCAGGGCCGGGCGTAACGGTCAGGGGCTGCGCGGTGGGGCGGGGCGTGGGCGTAGCGGCGGGGCCGGGGGTCGTCAGGAACGTGCGGGCAAGAGGCGTGGGCTGGGCGTAGGTGTAATTCACAGCCGCCACCTGCATGCCGGGGTAATAGAAGCGCAGAATTTGATCATAGGTCCAGTGGTAGATATCCGCCATGCGCTGCGCTCCCCGCTGGCTCATGCCCACGCCATGGCCGAAACGCCGGGATTCCAGCACAAAGGCCGTGTCCGTTTCCCGCACGGTAATCAACTCGTTCCTGCCGCCGTTGATGGACAGGTCCAGCGCGCTTTCCACCAGCGGAAAAATTTCCAGCGTGACCAGCACAGGCTGGGACAGCGTTTCCATTTGCGACCATTGCTCCCGCGTTTTGCCTGTTTCCGCCGGGGCGGCGGTGGGCGCGGGCGTTTCGCCGGTCATGACTGTAAAGATGGAAATATCTTCTTCTTCATCCTCCGTCAGCAGCCGCCTGGCCTGCACCGTGAGCGACAGGCGCAGCAGGGTCATGATTTTGGAGGGGGAATCGGTATACAGGGGCACGGCTGTTTCCGCCCCGGCGATGCCGGTAACGCGGATATGCTCCATGTCCCCGTCATAGCCCCTGCTCTCCAGAGTCTCTGAAAGCGCCCCTAAAACGGGCTCTTTCAGCTTCCCCAAGTCGCCGTTGCCGGACAGTTCCTTGGGCAGGGCCGCCTGCTTTACCACGCTTTCCGGGTTTTCCAAATCGTAGGGATCGTCAACCATCACCAGATAGTTATAATCCCCATTCCCCCACACGTGGGACGCCAGCTCCGTCTGGCCGCCGTTGCTGGCTGAATAGTAGCACTCCGCCAGCGCGCCCTGGTAGAAGCCGCACAGGCCCGCCGTTTCCCTCACCGCCTGGGCGGCGTTCACGTGCTGGGCCTTTACGCCGTAGTACGCCTGGTCGTTGGTATTATCCACCACGTCGTAATCCGGGTTTGCCCCCGCCTTGCGCAGAGCGTAGGTGCGGGCCGCCACAGCCTGGGCTTTCAGCGCTTCCACGGGGAAGCTGTCGCTCATTTCATAGGGCACCACGCCCAGCAGGTATTCTTCCACCGGCGCGTGCAGCACCGCCCGAAGCTGGCCGTCCCGAATGGACAGCACCAGATCGCCGGGATGCAGTTCGTATGCGCCGTTCACCCGCAGGCCGTTTTCCTGCCCGTCCGCCACCGCGTGGCGCACCAGGGTGAGCTGCTTCCCCGCGTCCAGGGCCATCCCCTCGTAATATACCATCAGCGAGCCGCCGGAAATTGCCACGATCACCTTGCTTCCCCGCTGAAAAGAGAGCTCGTTCAAGGTATAGCTGCCGTCCAGGGAAAGCTCCACGCGGTTGGTCAAATTCAGCCTGGTCAAAAGCACCCGCACGACGCCGGTATTCTTTTCCGCCCGGGCGGGCAGCATCGGCGGCAGAAGCAGCAGCAGCGCCAGGGCCAGCGCGGCGAAGCGGTAGCGATTTTTCAAGTTTTGTGCCTCCCTCCACTTGATTTTTTCTATTGATATGACGTAAGGCGGCGTATATTTCTTCACGCCGTGGGAAAAACCCGATGCAGCAAATTGAAATCCCGCACCGTGGGCAAGCTGACCCAGAACAGGGCATACGCGGTCTGGAAGCCGCAGATATCTCCCCGTTCATTCAGCAGGGGAAAAACGATCTCGCTGCCAGGCACACAGTCCCGCACCGCGTTTTTCACCCGTTCATCGGCGCTTTCGCTGTAGGGATCGGCGGCAAGGGCCTGCTTTTCCCCGTCCACCGTTCGCGCGCCCACCAGGGCCACGATGTGCCCTGGCCGCAGATTGCACAGCGCCGCGTCCCCGGCGGCCAAATGCTCGTAAAGGGTATCCAGATCGTTGCGCAGGCCGTCAAAATCATAGGAAAAGCCGTATTTCCGGGCCAGGCCCTTGGTTTCCATGGCGGAAAGCAGGGCGGGGCGGTCCGTGCCGTCGTCTCCCCTGCCGCCGTTTTGGCAGGAAAAATCCGCCAGTTCCTCCGGGTTCACCCTTTCCCCGCCTAAGAAACATACGGCGTTGGCAATGGAAAAAATGCCGCAGCCGGAATCGGTGAGGGTGCCGCGTCCTTCCCAGGCGTAGGGGTGGGTCCATTCCCGGCAGCGCTGGTTATGCAGGATGTAATTTGTTCCGTGATAAGAAAGGTCGATCGTTTTTCCGGTGACATTCATAGAGAAAACGCTCCTTTGCTCAAATGCTTCTTCGATTCCATTTCCATCATATATTATATCGAAAAAGCACGAAAATGCCAACGGAAAGTTTTTTCTTTATTGTGCCGCCACATACTTTCGCATATGGTTCAGCGCGTTTTTTTCCAGGCGGGACACCTGGGCCTGGGAAATGCCGATCTCCCCCGCCACCTCCATTTGGGTGCGGCCCTCGAAAAAGCGCAGGCGCAGGATCTTCTTTTCCCGGTCGTTCAGCTTGCGCATGGCTTCCTTGATGGCGATGTGCTCCAGCCAGCTTTCGTCGGCGTGCTTATCGTCCTTCACCTGATCCATGATATAAATGGCGTCTCCCCCGTCGTTGTACACCGGTTCAAAGAGGGAAACCGGGTCCTGGATGGCTTCCAGGGCAAACACCACGTCCTCCCGCGGCACGCCCAGCTCTTTGGCCATTTCCTCCACCGTGGGCTCCCGGTTCAGGCTCACCACCAACCGGTCTCTGGCCTGGAGGGCTTTGTAAGCCGTGTCCCGGAGGGAACGGCTGACCCGGATGGGATTGTTGTCCCTTAAATACCGCCGGATTTCCCCGATGATCATGGGCACCGCGTAGGTGGAAAAGCGCACGTTCTGGCTCACGTCAAAATGATCCAGGGCCTTGATCAGCCCGATGCACCCCACCTGAAACAGATCGTCCGCGTTTTCTCCCCGGCCGCTGAACCGCTGCACCACGCTCAAAACCAGGCGCAGGTTGCCCCGGATGAATTCTTCTCTCGCCCCGCGGTCCCCGCCGTGCACCAGCGGAAACAGTTCGCGCATGCGTTCATTGGTGAGTACGGGCAGCGTAGCGGTATCCACGCCGCAGATTTCCACTTTGCCTGTTGCCATACTGACACCTCCGTCAAAAGCAGTATGGCACCGGGAAGAATGGGTTATGCAAACGCTGTGGATATTCGTATAAAAAACCGGGGCGGGATCGCTCCCGCCCCAGCATATTCAATCAGGGGGTTCGATTATTCCGCGCTGTCCGCGGTCACAGCCTGCGCGGCGGTGCGGCCGGAAACGAAGATTTCCACGATGGCGTTGCCGCCCAGACGGTTGCCGCCATGGATACCGCCGGTGACTTCGCCGGCAGCGTACAGGCCGGGGATGATCTGGCCGTCGGCGTTCAGCACGTGGCGGTCGGTATCGACCACCAGGCCGCCCATGGTGTGGTGTGTGGAGGGGGCCATGAGGCGGATGGTCAGCAGGGCGTTGTCCAGATCGTAGGTATCGGGCAGATACTTGCCGTTTTCGTCCTTCTGCACGTTGCCGATGGTGCGGGAAGCGATGGCCTTGCCCACGTCGGGATATTCGCCCAGGCCCATGACCGCCGCGTCATAATCGCGGATGGTCTGGATGACCACTTCGGGATCGGCGGTGACGCCCAGTTCCTTGAACAGTTCGGGCAGGTCGGCGATGGTGCGGCGATAGTAGCGGCCTTCATAGTCGCCCTCGGCCAGCTGCATGGGGGCGGGCATCATCTGTTCCTTGTTGTAGAATTCCAGGAACACGCCCTTGGTGCCGTTCACTTCCATGCCGTTGCGGAATTCGGCCAGGGACAGCACGTCGCGCTCGGAGCCTTCATCCACGAAGCGGTGGCCGGTGGTGGGGTTGATCCAGCAGGCGTAGTTGCCGCCGCCGAAAGCCAGATTGCCGTTGTCCACCCAGGAAATGGGCATCAGCTGGGTGAAGCCCGTGCCGGTGGTGGCAGCGCCTACGGCTTCCGCCATGGTGATGCCGTCGCCCTGCAGGGAGGAACGGTTGGTGGTCTTGGTGGCGGTGGACAGGTATTCGGTGCTCCAGTACACGTTGGCTTCCAGCACCTTCTGGATGTTGGCGGCGTAACCGCCGGTAGCCAGGATAACGCCCTTCTTGGCCTTGGCAATCACTTCGGTGCCGTCAAACTGGGTGGCTTTCACGCCGACCACGCGGCCGTTTTCCACGATCAGTTCGTTGGCGGTGGTGCGGGTCATGATGCGGTTGGCGGTATTTGCTTCGAAGATGGTCTTCATGGGCGCGGCGAAGTAGCTGCCCCAGCGGCCCATTTCGGGATTGCCGTCGCCGTCCAGGTCAACGGTGGAGCCGATGAACTCATTTTCACGATACCACAGCGCGCCGATCAGGGTGGGCTGGGTGTTCTCGATGAAAGTGGAGCCCTGGGCTTCCAGCCATTCCTTCAGGCCCTGGCCGCCCAGGATGAACTGCTTCACCAAATCGATGTCGCCGTACATCCATTCGCTGCCGTCTGCGCTGGGACGCAGGCCGCCGTAATAGGTCTGGAAGATGTGCAGGTTCAGTGTGGAGAACAGGGTGAGCTGGCTTTCGTCCTTGCCAGCGGCCAGCTGGGGCGCGGCCCATACGAAGTATTCCCGGATCTCGGCCTTCAAAGCCTGGAGGGTGGGAAGGTATTCCGCGTGGACGCCGTGCTTGGACAGCTCGGCAGCGTCGCCGGCCACGAATTCGTGGGTCTTGTAGTATTCTTCGTCGAAGGGTTCCTCGCTCCAGTTGAGGATCATTTTCAGCTCGTTGATGCAGCCCTGGACGGACTTGACCTTATCGTAGGTCTGGCCGTCGAAGGCGTACACGCCGGTGGCGGCGTCGGGATCAGCGGGATCCCAAACCAGGTAAGGCATCACGCTCTGATACTGGCCGCCGGACACCAGGGTGTTGCCGCCGACCTCGGCGTTCTTTTCGATCACCAGCACGGTGTTGCCGTCCTGGGCGGCCTGAGCGGCGGCGGAAATGCCAGCGCCGCC
>JAFXSH010000023.1 GCA_017525805.1 Clostridia bacterium
AATGAAGCTGCTGTATCCCTCCGAGGAAGTGGCGGAGGTTTTGCAGGCTACCCGGTTTGACAACCTGATTAAAATTGTCTGGCGGGAACAGGAAGACAACTTTTCCCGGTTGTATCCGCTCCGTCCCATCCAGCGCTGGCTGGTGGACACCCATTTTATGAAAGCAAAGTCCACCATGATGAATACAGGCGCCCTGGTTCGGCTGGATCCGGCTGTTGATATGGAGAGACTGGCGGCGGCTTTAAATGATGTGCTTGCGTCGTATGATATTTTTCGCTGCCGTCTGGTAATCCACCCGGAAACAGGGGATATCTGCCAGCGTTTTGACGGCGACATTACCAAGGTTGTGGTGGAGACACTCTCGGACGAAGCCTTTGCACAGCGGAAGCAGGAAATTAAGTTGCCCTATGACCTGATCGACCACCCGCTGTATCGGATTTACCTGATGGTCACTTCTACGGCCAAGTATTTTTATGCGGACTTTTACCATGCAATCATGGATGGCGCCGCCATTGCCATGCTTTTCCTGCGAGAGGTGGATAAACGCTATGTTCGTCCCGAACGCGGCGGCAAAGCCGGGCGCCAGTCTGCCAGCTACGCTGAGTATATCCGGGAGGAAGCGGAAATACCGCAGGCAGAACTGCAGGCAGGACATGATTACTGGATCCGGATGCTGGCTGGTTTTGACGAGGACTGGCATCTGCCTCCTGCGGATATTGACGGAGCCAGCGATACACCGGAACACGAAATAGAAGTCCCGTTCCCGGTGATCGAAAAGGAATTTTTTAAAGGCCGGGAATTTACTGAGAATACATTTTTCATGGGGGCGTCACTGCTGGCCCTGGCCAAATCTGCGGGAAGTCGGGAAGCCATCATGGGCTGGGTTCACAACGGCCGGGTGACGTTGTCCGAAAAGCGTCTCATGGGCCTGATGCTGGACCAGTTCCCCATCCGCTGGGATTTTAACGAAGATATTACGGTAGCCGCCTTCCTGAACGGGCTGGAAGCCAGGGTAAACGAAGGCATGCAGTACCGCAAGAGCCTGGACATGGTTTACGGCAGCGGGCTGGAAGACGAGTGCGCCAGCTTTATCCTGCAAAAAGGCAATCTGGGGCGCCGGGGTACGATAAAACTGGGGGGCACGGAAGGATTGATCGAGGAAATGCCTGCCAATGAGATTTCGGCGGCGGAAAATACGCTGGATATTGAAGTAAACGCCCATGATGACGGTACATTCTCCCTGGTGCTGGATTATGACAATAATCGGTACAGCGCGGCAGCCATGCAGCGGTTTGCAACGATTATGAAAGAGATGGTCGTCGCCCTGCAGGACGTGGACTGTGTAGTAACGGAACTGCTGTCATAGGGTTTTAACTGTTCCTTCTGCGGCCTGGCTGCAAGCCGGCCGGAAGGGGAAATCATAGAGGAGAGTCTGCGTGGATAAAACGGTAGATCATGCTTATTTTACCCGTAAGATGTTTATGCGTTCGGTGCTGCTGGCTCCGTTAGGGGCCATCGGCCTGGCCCTGGCGGAAATCGGCGACACGATTCTGGTAGGCCATGCCATCGGGATGGACGGGCTGGCAGCCATCGGTTTCACTTCGCCCTTGTTCCTGCTGGCTGCGTTCCTGGAGTTCGGCCTTGCCATGGGGGGCGCTGTTGTATACAGCAACCTGATGCACGAAGGGCAAAAAGAAAAAGCGTTAGAGATTTTTAACTTTTTCCTGCGGGTCAGTGTGGTCATTGGCTTTGGCATCGCGGCAGACGGACTTCTGTTTGAGGAGGAACTGCTTGCGTTTCTGGGTACCCATCCGGGAGACGGCGACGTATACCGGATGGCAAAAGATTATATCTTTTACATCCTGCTGGGCATTCCCTTTGTTATACTCATGGAAGTGCTGGCTACCTATCTGCGCAACGACGATGCGGATACCTTTTCAACCACGGTGCTGTCCGCCAGCGGGGTCGTAAACCTGATCGTCAGCGCATTGCTGCTGCTGGTCTTTGACTGGGGCATCGCCGGCTGCAGTTTTGGCTTTTTTGTATCTAATTTTGCGGCGGCGCTGGCCTGTATTGGGTATATGCTGCTGCATACCCGGGGCAATCTGCGGCTGCAGCGGCAGGCAGCGTCTTTTAAGGAGGCTGTCAAACCCCTGCGCTTGGGTTTTGCCACGTCTTCGGAATACATTTTTGACGCTGTCTTTACCCTGATAGCCATCCATATGCTGGCAGGCATGGTGGGGACGGATGGCGTGGCGGTGTTCAGCATCATTGAAAACCTGTCGGTGCTTTTTATCTTTCTGTACGAATTCATCGGCAAGACTTCCCAGCCCCTGTATTCTACCTTTTTTGCGGAATGTAACTTTACGGAGCTCCACCGGATGCTCCGGTACGGGCTGGTTTACTCTACTGTGTTAGGCGCGCTTGCCACAGCCCTTGTGATGGCGTGGCCCCAGGTCCTGGACCTGCTCTTCGGACTGGAGGATGTGGAGGACGCCGCGAAGGCGTATTACGCGGCCCGGGTCTTCTGCGGCAGTTCGATTTTTATGGGCGTGGCCCTGTTGCTGCAGAACTATCTGCAGTCGGAAGAGGACGAGTGGGGCGCTTTCCTGATCGTGTTCCTGCGCCGTCTGGGCGCCAGCCTGCCGATCGCCCTTGTGCTGGCAGAATATGGATTTTACGCGTTCTGGTTCGTGTATCCCCTGGCGGAAATCGTCACGCTGGTCATACTGTATTTTTATAAGCGCAGCCGGGGTGAGCGCCATACGATCGATCCGGCCCGGGTGTACAGTGCGACCTTTCTGGGCAGGGTTGCGGATGTGGCTGCCCAGATCGACAGTGCGGAAGCCTTTGCGAAAACCTGGGGAGCTGGGGAGAAAACCTGTAATACCCTGCGTCTGGCCATGGAGGAGATCTGCGGCGTAATGAACGAGCGGGCTGCCAGGCAGGAAGGCGATCCCCTGCTGAGCCAGCTGACCCTGATCGCCCAGGAGGACGGAACCCTGACCCTGCATCTCCGGGATGACGGAAAGGAACTGGATCCCTTC
>JAFXSH010000024.1 GCA_017525805.1 Clostridia bacterium
CGGCGCATCCACCTTCTGGCCGTTCACCGTGATTGCCGGGTCGTGATACACGCCCTCGAATTCCAGCTCCAGGTGCTTTCCTTTTGCCTCCTCGGGCATGGTAAACACTTTTCGGTATTCGTAATCCCCGCCCTCGAAAAAGCCGATGTTCCCTTCGCCTAAGCTGTCAGGCGCCCGGCGCTCTGTCCGCATGGCGTCGTGGGGCAGCCGCACGGGGCAGGCTTCCAAATCCCCCTTCAAGGGCCGGCATGTCCAATTTCCGTTAAAGTCCAGCTTTTTCATGGCTTTTCATTTCCTTTCCAGTGCTTTTGCAGATCCTGAATGACATGTTCCGTGCGGATGCGTGCGCCTTCCGTACCGGTGTGGCTGTCGATCAGCCAGAAGTACCGGCCCGGCAGTAGATAGTCTTCCATTTCCGAAATCAGCGGAACGTCTAAGTTTTCTTTGAGCCACTGATGGAGCGCCTGCCGCGCTTCCGGGGTGCTTTCTTCGGTGAGAGAAGCGTTGTTGCGGGGGCTATAGCTGAAATAGACCGCAACACCCTTTTCCGCGAAGGGAGCCAGCGCCCCGTTCAGGCTTTGGATGGTTTCGATGGGGAAGCTGTTCACCGTGTAATCCGCGATATTGTGGCGCAGGCGTTCATCCGTTTCCCCATTTGGCCGGGGCAGGATGAAATCGCCGTATGGATTGTAGGTGCTGAAGGCGTAAGAATTTCCGTCGTCATCGTAATGGGCCGGGCTGACCGAATAGTTTTTCCTGGGCATTTTACTTCGGATATGCAGGTATTCCCCGAAGCTGTCGAACACGCCGAAAAAAGCATTCATGTCCAATTCCGCCGCCGCGTCGTAATTGGATTCCATCATGGCCCAGAAGCCCGTGTCCAGCCGGTTGGAAACGCAGAACTGCTCTTTGATGGCGTCAAACTCCGGGGCGTAGAGCAGGATGTCGCCTGCTTCCATGTGATTGAGGATCAAAGCCAATTGGGGCAGGGCGTTGGTGTAGGCGTACACGCCCATATTGACGGGTTCGCAATCGGGAAACGCTTCTTTCAGCAGGGGCGAATCGTACCCATACCGCCCGGAGGAGCCGGAAGAAAGCACGATTTTCCGCTTTCCTTCCAGCGTCAGCAGATAATCAAACTTTTCCTGGAAGGTATCAAAGTAACTGCCGCTGTAAACCGGGCTGGCGGCGGCGTTGACCCGCAGTGTAATCGGGCCGGTACAGCCGGAAAAACTGCCGTCTGAAATGGTTTCCAGGCTGTCGTACAAAATGGCGGTACCAAGCGTGCAGCATGTAAACGCCTTTTCCTCCACCGTCCGCAGAGCCGGAGACAGCACCAGCAGCGCAAAATCCTTTTCTTGAAATGCTCCCGCCCGGATCGACCGCACAGGAAGCCCTTCATGCGTCAAGGGGATAACGCAGGTTTCCTCCGTCCCATGATAGCCGATAACAGAAGCGGTTTTCCCGTCGGTTTCCCAGTCAAAATCCGTGTCCAAAGTGCAGGGAAGCCACTGGGCATACATCTGATTTCCCTGCGCCGGATCGTACCGGCTGCCAAGGCCCACGGACAGGCCGCTGCCGTCCGGTTCTGTGTTCCAGCCAATCAGCACATGGTTCGCCCATTCAAACCAGACCGTACCGGGAAGGGTATTTTCCCGACCATGAACGAAAGTGATTTCTCGGGTCAAGGTATCCCCGGTCTGTCCTCGCAGAGCGCCGCCATTTCCGAAATAATGAATATTGGTGGCGGTTTTTGCCACAGGGGACACTTCCGTTATGGACGCGGGAGATGCTGTGCTTTGCTCTGCTTCTTGCTTAATCGGTGTATTAACCTCCATCGGACGTAGCCGGGAGGCATGGGGAGCCCAAAAATAGTTGGTGCAATAGCTGCCGTATTGGTCTTTCGGTACGACGATGATGGCTTCGGTGCCGTCCAGCAGTCCTTCTCCCACAGAACACAAGCCCGGATCGTTCTGGAACAGAAGGATGGTTTTCAAGGAAGCGCAGCCGGAAAACGCGCCGTCCGGGATGATCCGGATATTGCTTTGCAGGGTCAGTTCCTTTAGATAGATGCTGCCCGCGAACACATCCGCGTCAAAAGAAACAATGGGCATTTCATCGCGGCTTACAGGTACGGCCAGGCTTTCCCGCACCGCGCCAATCCCGGAAAGCCCGGTGATATACACGCTTTCTTCCCGCTGTTCATACAGAAAACAATCTTCATCTTCATTGTTGCCTTCCCGCAGGATAACCGCAGCCGTTTCCGGCTGGGCGGGCAGTTCGATGGTTACCGGGCTTTCATCGCCTAAAGCGGCTTTCAATTCCTCCGCGAGTAGAGCCGTATTCACCGCTGCCCCGGCTCCGTTCAAATGGAAATTGGTATCATAGAACCAGCCGGGTTCCATCAGGGCCCGTTCCGCCGAGCCCAACAGTTCACAGGCCAGGGCCGCGTGAAGACGTTCCGTGAAGATTTCCATGCGCTCCCGTTCCTCCGCCTGCATCGCTGATTCGTTCATGGGGCAGAAACGGAAAAACACCCGCACCTGTTTGATTCGGCAGGCTTCCGTAAAATCATTCACACGCTGAACAAAACTTTCCGTGGGCAAATCATCATCGAATCGCAGTGGCATATTCTCGTCCCAACCACCCGGCATTTGGTTGGACGGACGCAGGGAAGACTCAATATCCCCTTTTTCCGTAAAGGAGGAACGGGCGTATATCCCTGATTCGTCCGGGCCGGTTCCAAGCATTGCAAACCGGGCTTTCTGGGCAGCGTAGGAAGGAAACGCGGCCAGCATCTCCTGCCAGCGGGATATGTCTAAACGCAAAAGCAGGGCTGGGTTTTCCTCTGCCGCCTGCCACATGGACAGGGCATCGAACCAATCAGATAGGGTTTGCTTACTGAGCTCCGGGGAAAAGATCACAATATCCCCGCTGTTCAGGGCGGGCAGGGCCAA
>JAFXSH010000025.1 GCA_017525805.1 Clostridia bacterium
CTGGGGGTTGTCGTACTGGATCAGCTCGGCGGTTTGATTGCGGATGAGGCGGATGATGGTGAAGGTAGAATAGGCCACGCCGCGCATGGAGTCCACCGGCAGGGTGGCGGCGATGGTTTCCACGCATTCCTCGATGGAGAGCCCCGCGGCCAGCATGGTGGAAATGATTTTGCTGGTGAGGGTGGACAGGATGCTGGCCTTCACGCCGCTGCCCAGCCCGTCCGCCAGCACGATCACCGTGGAGCCGTCCTCCTGCTCTACCACCTCCACATGGTCGCCGCAAAGCTGCTCGCCCACGTGGTTTACGCTTTTATAACCGATATCGCAGGTCAAATCATTCATTGGTGATGGACTCCTTCAGCTTGGTCAGGGCGATCTTGGTTTCGGCGGCGGTTTCGCCAAGGAGGCTGGCGATTTCCTGCACGATGCGCATCTGCTTGTCCACCACCTTGTCGGCCACCTCCACCGTTTGCCGGCTGATTTCCTCCCGCTGGCGGCGGGCATCCTCTTCCTCGCTCACGTCGCGCATGATGCACAGCAGCATCCGTCCATCCTCGGCAGGTACGATGGTCTGCTGGATGGTGCAGCCATATTCGGCCAGGTAGGAGCGCTGGTGGAAGATGCCGCGTCCGGTGTTCTTCACTTTCAGGAAGGGGGTGGGATCGAGAATGCGGACCACCTGATCGCCCAGCACAGCTTTGTCCGACCGCAGGTTCAGGATCTTCAGCGCGGCGGGGTTGATCTGCTGCACTTCCAACTGATCGTTCAGCATGATGATGCCGTTGGGGCTGTTTCGGGCGATGGTGTCGTTCACGTTTTCGGCCTTCTCCATCAGGTAGGGCAGGCACATCGAAATCTCCGCCTTGCCCTGATAAATGGCGACGGCCTTTTCCCGGCAGGTGTCATAGCCGCAGGAGCCGCAGTTCAGCTCCTGGCTGGGCTTGAACTTGCCCATTTCCCGCAGGATGTCCCGAATCTCCGATTCGCTGGGCACGGTCGCCCGCTGATCGATGGCCTCGAAGCGCTTGCGCAGCTGCCGGATCTCCGGTTGTTCGATCTCAAAGTCCTTGTCCCCCGCGTACCGGGCCACGGCCAGATAGTCCTTGAGGGGGCTGTGGCCGTACTTCTCCATCACCGGGCCGCCCGCGCAGCTGCCCACGCAGGCGCTCATTTCGATGAAGCAATGGTGAATTTTGCCCTGATCGATTTCTTTTAGGGCCGCAATGCAGTTTTCAACCCCGTCCAAAGCCATGTAGCTGAAATTCGGCGCGTCCAGGGCCATGGTTTTCAAAATGCCTCCGGTGGTGGGGAAGAAACGGGCCAAGCTGTGGGCGTCGGGCTGCTGTTCGCGCTTGATCTCAACGCCCTCTTTTTTCAGCCAGTTGGTCAGTTCCTCGTAGGTCAGCACCGCGTCCACCATGCCCTCGTAGTATTCGGCCTCGTCCTTCTTGGCCACGCAGGGACCGATGAACACCGTCTTGGCATTGGGGATGCGCCGCTTGATGTCCTCGCAGTGGGCCTGCATGGGCGACAGCACATCCGCAAGGTACGGCAGCACCCGGGGAAAATACTTCTGGATCAGCAGGTTGATGGAATGGCAGCAGGAGGAGATGACCACGTCCCGGTCCTCCTCTTTCAGAATGCGGTCGTATTCCCGCTTGACCAGGGTGGCCCCCAAGGCGGTTTCCTCCACATCGTAAAAGCCCAGCTTTTTCAGCGCTTCCCGCATAGCCTCGATGCCCACGCCCTCATAATTGGCTACGAAGGACGGGGCCAGGGACACCACCACCGGATCGCCGCTCTGGATGAGCACCCTGGCCTTTTCGGTTTCGTCCACGATCTCCTTGGCGTTTTGCGGGCAGACCACGAAGCAATGGCCGCACAGGATGCATTCGTTGCCGATGATGTGGGCCTGGTTGCCGGAGAAGCGGATGGACTTCACCGGGCAATGGCGAATGCACTTGTAGCAGTTTTTGCAGTTGGATTTTTTCAGCGTCAAACAGTTCGGCATGGCTTACACCTTTGCTTTTATTTCTTTTTCAAAGAAGGAAGGAACGGTTTCCGGAGATACGGAGAAGAATTCCC
>JAFXSH010000156.1 GCA_017525805.1 Clostridia bacterium
GACAGTTCCGTTGCAAAGAATGGGAACACCCAGAAGGGTGCGGCAGAAGGTAATCTGTTTGCAGCGGCAGCTTCCGGTAACGGGGCGGAAAATCAGTCTGCAGATATAAATCGCGTTTCTGCTGCCGCCGACGATGGCATGGGCAGCCTTTTTGGCACAGTGGTGGCTGCGGCGGAAGTGAAAGAAATCGGCTTTGCGGCCCAGTGGCAGGAAGCCGCTGCCTCTATGGATTATTTCCAAATGGTCTGGTTTATGACGGAAACTGCCGGCGAGATACCTGACCTGCAGTTTACCAGCGCCCGGGTGCTGTGTGGGGAACAGGAGTATCTGCTCAGCGGGCCGGAAGCCCTGGCAGCGTTTACCCAATGGCTGGGTGAGGCGCCCAACCCCAAAGGCACGGCAGGCAGCAAGGAAGTATTCCGCACCTGTTTCTGCCAGCACGTGGAACCCGTAAATATAATAGAAGATATTACCCTGGCAGCCTATCTGGATGACCCGGGGCGCAGCGGATATGCGCTGACAGACCTGGCCTGGCATTATCTGGGGCAGGACCGGACCCCGGACTGTCATACCCTGGTCCGGGTAGCCGAAGTTGTAAAGCAGGCCCTGAAGGATAAAGAGCTGACAAACTTATATAAAGAAATGGAACTGCCTCTGGCCCGGGTGCTGGCAAAGCTGGAACTGGCCGGGGTCAGCGTGGACGAAACAAAACTGGATACCATGAGCCGGGAGATGGCGAAAAATATTCTGGGTCTGGAAGAGCTTGCCAGATTGCAGGCGGAAGATCCGGGCTTCAATCCCAATTCTCCCAAACAGCTTGGGGTAGTTTTGTTTGAAAAGCTGGGGCTGCCTGTGATCAAAAAGACGAAAACAGGGTATTCCACCGACGTGAAAGTGCTGGAAGAACTGCGGGATAAACATCCGCTGGTAGAAACCATTTTGCAGTACCGGGTGCTGGCCAAGCTCCAGTCCACCTATCTGGAAGGGCTGAAACCCCTGATCAACCGGACCACGGGGCGGATCCATACCCATTTCCAGCAGACGGTGACGGTGACGGGGCGCCTGTCCAGCACGGACCCCAATCTGCAGAACATCCCAACCCGTACGGATATCGGTCGGGAGATCCGGGCACTGTTTGTTCCCGCGGCCGGTTATGACTGGCTCATGTCCTGCGATTACTCTCAGATTGAGTTGCGTATTCTGGCTCATGTGGCACAGGATCCCCTGATGCTGGAGTCCTTCCGGGAAAATCAGGATGTGCACGCCCGGACGGCCAGCGAGGTCTTCGGTATGCCTCTGGACCAGGTGTCCCAGGAGATGCGGCGCCGGGCCAAGGCGGTCAACTTCGGCATCGTGTACGGCATCAGCGATTTTGGTCTGGCGGTACAGCTGGGCTGCAGCCGGCAGGAAGCAGGGGAGTTTATCAAACATTACCTGGAGCGGTATCAGGGCGTGAAGGAATACATGGAACGGATGAAAGCGCTGGCCCGGAGCCAGGGCTACGTGTCCACGCTACTGGGGCGTCGCCGCTACCTGCCGGACATCAACAACCGCAACTTCAACCTTCGCAGCTTCGCGGAGCGCACGGCTATCAACACCCCCATACAGGGCACGGCAGCGGATATCATGAAGCTGGCCATGCTCCGGGTAGACGCGGCTCTCCAGCAGTCAGGTCTATCTTCCCGTGTATTGCTGCAGGTGCACGACGAACTGGTGCTGGAAGTGAAAGAGGCGGAGCGGGAAGCCACCGCGGCCCTGGTGCAGACCGAGATGCAGAACGCGTTTAAGCTGGACGTGCCTCTGTTGGCAGATGTAAATTACGGTAAAGACTGGGCGTCTGCAAAATAGTTTTGCGAGGCATGGAAAAGGCATCGCAAACACGTCAACGATTGTTATTCCATGGACTCATGAGCCTGTGGCTTCGAAACTCAGGACTGCGTCCTTCGGACAGTCTCGCCACGACGGCTCATTTCATCTCATGGAATGACACAATCGTTTTCTACAGTTTGCTCCTGCCTTTTCCATGTCCTTCGCAAAAAACTATTGCTATTACTCCTGTTCATTTCATCAGTGTTTTCTAATGTATTTTTCAGGTATTTTGTAATTCAGAAAGCGTGGTACTATGATCGTAATCGGACTAACCGGCGGCATCGGCAGCGGGAAAAGTACAGTATCTTCTTACATGAATACCTTGGGCATCCCCGTCTTTGACGCGGACGCCTCCAGCCGGGCGGCAGTGAAAAAAGGAAACCCCTGTCTGCAAAAGATCGTAGCTTTTTTCGGACCGGAGTGCCTTTTGCCCGATGGGGAACTGAACCGTCCCTGGGTGGCGGATAAAGTGTTTCACGATAAAACGATTTTGAAACAGTACGAAAAAATCGTACAGGACCAGGTCTGGGCGGAAGCGCAGCAGTTCCTGGCAGAAGAGCGCGAAAAGAATACAGCGGCGGTAGTGCTGGATGTGCCCCTGCTCATTGAGTGCGGCTGGCATACGAAAATGGACAGTGTGTGGCTGGTGAAGGTTCCCAAAAGCGTTCAGATACAGCGGGCCATGCTGCGGGACGGAGCTACGGAAGAAGCGGTAACGGCCCGGATCAACGCCCAGATGTCACTGGCGGACAAAGAGAA
>JAFXSH010000026.1 GCA_017525805.1 Clostridia bacterium
TCTGGGACAGGTGCATTCCGGCTTATTTACATATTTTATATTACACATACTGCATCCGCCATCCGTTCCCCAGCAGTCGCTGCCCGGTTCCACGGTGGCTGCACAGCCGCTTGCCATCCAGTCCCGTTCCGTTACGCCGCCAGCCACGTCGTCCAGTTCGTCCAGGGACAATTCCTGGGCCTCCGAGACGCGGAGCTGCTGCACCTGCTCCCATATTTTTTCCTCCGGCGCGTCCTCGATGCCCTCCGCTTTCAGCAGCGCCGCCGCTTCTTCCCTGGTTTTCGCGTTCGTCAGCTTTTCCAGCAGTTCCTTAGAGATTTCCGACATGATGTTTCATCCTCCTTCGATTTTGTTATTTATGCTCTGAAAGCTGGCCGATCCGGCGCAGCAAAGCATCTTTTTTGGCTTTCCACCCGTCCCGGAAATACCGGCAGGTGTCCAGGTCTTTCGATAGGTAATCCGTGGGATGGTCCCGCACCGCGACGGCCCGGCAGCCGCCGCAGCAGCCGTTTCGGTATTCGCAGGTTTTGCAGTCCGGGTTATGCTCCATGAAATCGCTGACCCGGGAGGTGGTAATATCCATATAAGCGGACTGCTTATCCAGAATATCCTCCAGGGGCGTTTCCAGCATATTGGGGAACTGATTCTCGATGGGCCCGCCCACCATGGACATACAGGGCAGCACGTTCCCCTTGGGGCTCACATACATGCCCCGCCGCACATGGCCGCACATGAGGGCCTTGCCAAAGTACTGTTCCTCTATGTCCTTTTCAAACCAGGAGGACAGCTTTTCCTTGGCCCTGTCGTAATTGAAGAAGCCCTCCAGCCCCAGGGTCAGGGGCTTTCCGTCCTCGAAGTAATGGGGAATATAGTCCAGGAACGCTTCGTAGGCTTCCGCCTGGGAAAGAAAATGCTCCGGCTCGTTTTTCCATTCGCCCATGGGGGAGGCGTTGCCCACCTTCATGCTCAGCACCCCCAGGGAGGCCATCAGGTTCACCGATTCCCGGATGCAGCCCGCGCTTTCCCGGCAGATCACCATGGAAACGGAGGTGGGGATACCCCGATCCTGGCAGCGCTTCAGCGCGTCCAGCACGATCTTTTCCGCGCCCGGTATGCCGCGCATCCAGTCGTGATGGCCCACGCCGTCGAAGCTGAACTGAATGGAGGGCCGCATATCCCGCGCCTCCAGCTTATCCAGAAAAGCGTCGGTGATCAGCAGGCCGTTGGAATACAGGATGGTCACAGTCAGCCCCTTTTCATGAATGGCGTCCACCAGCTCCCAAAAGTCCCCGCGAACCATGGGTTCCCCGCCGGTCAATTGCAGATTGCGCACGCCGCAGCGCGCAAAGGCGTCCAGCATGGCCATCAGTTCCTCCCAGGCCGGTTCTCCCTGGGCGGCGTGGGGCGCGGACATGAAGCAATGGCGGCATTTGTAATTGCAACGTCCCGTGATGGACCACTGCACATACTCCTTGAACCGGGCCGGGTAAAAGCGGTATTCCTGCATCGGCTGCAAACGCTCATTGCCCTTTGTCCGGCGGATGAAGCCGTATTTTTCCCAATGGTCATACCGGCCTTTTTGTTCCTCCGTAAGCTTCTCCCACTGAATGGGGGTATGCCCGTCGCAGGCGGAGATCAATTCAAAGTCCGGTTTCAGGAAGAACTCCGTCTGCTGATAATGCAGCGCCTGGATCGCGTAGGGAAGCAGCTTCCAGCCCCGGAGGGCAAAGCCGTCCGTCAGGATGTAATACCGGCTCTCTCCTCCATGGTTCATTTCCATGCCTTCATCGTTTTCTTTCATCCGTTTTTGTGTGTCCTTTCATCGCTTCCATAAGATAAACAAATGAACGGGGCGGTTGGAGACAGCCTTTTGGAAATTTTTTTCGCAAGGGTCCCTTGAAGCTCAAAACGTCCTCATGGCGTCAAGCAGCAGGTAAAATTTTGCCGGGGTGCGTTCAGCGCCGATCCATTTGGCCTTTGTGCAGCAGGGGAAGCAATGGTAGGCCCTTCCCTCCAGGCCCTCCGGGGTCAGGTACGTTTTTCTCTCGGAGAAAAAGCATTTTTCCAGAAGCTGCCACCGGTGATCGGATATCCCCATGTCCTCATAGATTTCGCAGGTACGCCTGAGCCACCCGTCCTTTGCGAACAGCGGGGAACAATCGGGCCGAATCCTTTCGTAGAGGGAAAGGAAGGAAAGCACCGGCAGGAACGAGCCGTCCGGCAGAAAGTCGAACTGGATGGAAATGGACGCCTCCACTTCCGCCAGCCGGGCAATATCCTGAAGCATTTGATCATTGTAGGCTGTGAAACCGATTTGGTCAAAGCATTGCTGCAGATACCCGGGCTCGCACAAGGCGCGCCGGGTATCCGGGTCCAGCATCTTCACTTCCATGCGGGTGTTATCGGTTTTCCGTCCGGGGAACCCCCCCGTATACCGGCAGAACCAGCCTTTGGGAAGGTTCCGCACATGCTGGACAAAAGCCGCTGTCCGCTCCGGCTCTCCGACCGCTTGAAAGAAGCCTTCGGCCCAGGCCAAATTGCCTTCGATCCTGCAATGGATACCTGAAAGCA
>JAFXSH010000157.1 GCA_017525805.1 Clostridia bacterium
ATCTCGATGAGCTGACCGATGATGTTCTGCTTCTCTTCACTCAGTCCGTTGTTTCTCTTCCTGCCCATACTCTGCCTCCTGTGATCTCTCTATTTTATCACAGTCCGCAACACTCTTTACAGAAATGTTTGAATAGGCTCTTCTATTCTGTCTTTTTGATGTTCAATCTGTTGTTCAATTTGCATTTTTCTGTTTTCTTCTTCCAATATCTGTGCAGCTTCTTTCAAACTTTCCTCATATTTCTCAAAGCTGATCTTTTCGTGGATTTCGGATCGAATCTCATCCCGCGCCTGTTGCTCCAATTCCGGGCGAATGGCCTTTCGGATTTTGAGTAGGGCGACTTGATCGAAACCTCTGGATTTTGTGGCCAATTCAGTAAATCTCTGCTTTCCTTTCCTGCTCTTAGCATCCAGTGCAGCGTTGATTGCCATGATGTGGTCATTTGAAGCTGCTCTTTCCGCGATCATATGCTGAATCTCCTGAATGTCTTTTGCTTTTTCTCCACCCGTTTTTTGAAGGACAGCGTTCTCCTGTTCCTGTAAATCCATGATTTCGGAATCCAGACGGTCAATTTCATCAGAAAGCATATGCCGTTTCAAAAAGCTCATGATTGGCAGAGCATCCTTCTCCTTTTGAAGTCTGTTTCTCGTTTTGATCTTTTCTTTGATCCTTTGCCGAATCAGGGCATATTCATCACAAAGCGGCTTTGTCCAGGCAATATAGGCTTCGTCCTGCTCCAGCTTTGCTCGGTTATGCAGCTTCCCGTATATGAAAACGATCACGTTTTTCCGAATCGTTTCCATCTCGCGGGCAATGCCTTCTATGGTCGGCTTTGCCGCCTGCATGAGCTTTTCTACCCATTCTTTCAGCTTATGCAGGAGAGCGTTATCCTTCCTGATTTGCCTGTTTAGTTCGCACCGTTCGGATATGCCGCCTTCTTTCTCCAAAATCCGGGCGGTAGTTCCTTCATGGATGGTAGGCTGCTCGTCGATGCCACGCGCCGCGTTGCTGCGGTGGTCGATCCGTTCATCATGGTCAGCTTTTTCCAAATGCCGATTGACCACATCCGCCCAGGCCGCCCGCCATTTCTCCAATTGTTCCTCACTGTTCCATCGTTCCGTAATGGGGTTCTGTCGCCCGAATTTGGTACTCTTGGGATTCTTGCTGGCACGGACAAAACTTTGGGTTTCGGCAGCAGACGGAGCCATGTATACCTTTTTCTTGCCCACAAGATAAGGATACTGCTTCTCCCAGCCATCGGTCTGGGCCATCTTGTATTCGGAGGCGGTAAATCCTTTTTCTTCCCCGTTGCGGATACAAAGATACTCCTTTTCCGTCTTGTTCTGCCAAGTCCCATCCTGGTTCAAGGGCCGTACGGTCAGCAGGACGTGGGCGTGGGGATTTGTCCCGTCCATATCATGGATGGCAACCTGCGCACACATCCCGTCAGAAACGAAATACTCCTGAATATATTCGGTCATGATGTTCATCCATTCATTCTTACCCAACTCAATCGGCAAGGCCAGAATCATTTCCCGCGCCAACCGGCTGTCCTTTGACTTTTCAGCAGCCTCCACCGCGTTCCACAGCTTTTCCTTATCCTGCCATTCCACAGGGGCCATGAGAGGAAGGAATACCTGATCCCACACTAAGCCCTGTTTCTTCGTGTAATCGTGCCTTATCCCGTCGTAGTCGTTATAAATGGCCGCACATCCGATATAGGCGGCTGCGGCGCAGGCAGACCGTCCTTCTCCCCGCGTGATGATCTTGACTTCGTTATGGTAGATCGCCATTTCGTTCCTTCCTCCTCTCTGGCTCCGCAGAGCCTTTTTCTGGTTCTCTTTCGCAAAAGAGAACGTTCCCGTGCGCAAAGCTGCCAGTGGCAGGTTTGCGCTTGCAGTTGGCAGGCATGAGTATCATGCCGGTTGACCTGGATACTGGACATAATTATCCAGTATCCAGCGCCAACTGCGCAGGCGATGCTTGTCCAGCCTGTAAGGATGGATAACATTGCCTGAAAAGGCGTCCGCAGACGCCGCATCCCCCTCGGAGAGCGCACGGCCCGACCAACGGGAGGGATACCACCGCCCGAAGGGTGGTGAGTAAGTGCGCCCTTCGGGAGAAAAGAAACGGAGCGTCCCAGGTTTCCCCGAAACGCCCCGTTCGTCAGTTCAGTTTTCGTTCCAATTCGCGTTCCAACTCCGCCAAGTCCATTCCCGCGGCAATCGGAAACACCTTCTCCAAGATCGCGCCTTCCTGGATCAGCCGCCTCGTCCGAGCTTTCCGTTCCTTCACCCGGTCACGAGCCTGGGCTTCTTCCAGTCGGTGCTGGGCTTGGAGCAATTTCTTCTCGTCTTCTGTCATAATCGTCAACTCCTTCTGTAGAAATGCTTCGTTTTCACCATATCTCAAGTTCTTTTCTGCCTTATTTCCGAAATACGGCAGAAAAATAGCGGTGCGTGTTTGTTTGGATGGAAACTGACAGCACCGCTTAGAAGAATCCTGCCAATTTGGTTTTGAAATATACTGGATTGGCAGGATCAGAAATTGTCTGCGAAGGATAGAGCGTCATCCAGGGAGGCTTCCTGCTTGTTGTTTTCGCTGGATGTTTCCTCGCTCTCCGGAGTAAAAGTCTGCGGATTCACTGCAATCTGCCCGTTCCCAGCCGCCGATTGAAGCAAGCCAATGAGCGTATTCAAAATCACCATCGGCGTAGCCTCCTTTGCACCTTTTTCCACTGTGTCCAATACCGATTGCAGAAAAGCGTCTTCCTTCTCTCGGGTTTCCAGATAGGGGTCAGCTTCTGTCCGTTCTGCTCGCCCGAAATAGTCGTTGACGGCTATCACCACTGCCCGACTGTAAGATTTGTACTTCTTTCTGTCCATGCGCTGTAAATGCTCCCAGGCTTCCCGATCATCCGGATTCGCCAGATTCAGCCGGATATTGGTATTGATCGTTTTTCGTTCCTTCACCATACGGCAATCCCCGCTTTCGTCAGCTTCCGCTTCGCCATCATCTCGTATCCTTTGGCGGTGGCACACACATCATCGTTGATAATGACCCGCTTGGGATCATATTCCGCAAAGTTCCGAATCAGGCAGGCACCGCCGCCCACCACAAACAGCCGCATCAATTCCGGGTTATATTCGTGTTCCCGCAGCTTACGGAAAATGCCCTGTACATATGCTGTTGCCGTCTGCCGGATGGAGGTCAGGAATCTTTCGCTTATTTCCGCCGTTCCAAAGCGGAATACCCGTTCGATCAAAGATTCATCTGCCGCCACGCCGAATTGCTTCATCAAGTTTTCCTTAACCGCCAGCATACACTGGTTGACGCCATACTTTTCCGTATAGCATTTCTGTTCCTGGGGTATCCGGTCATTGATGTACATCACGTTCATGGTGCCGTTGCCAATATCCGCTAACATGTTCACCCCGTTGAATTCTCCCAGCCTGTTTGCCACCGCCGCAAAGCTTTGAGGAAATACATCCGCGCCTGCGAATTGGACGTGATAATCCTTCCCGTTGAAGGAGAAGTCAGCCGCTTCATTTTGCAGCAGATACTCATGAAAACTCTCACGCTGTTCCCGTACCCAGGTCAGGGGCAAGCCTGCGGCAATATGCACTTTTGCTGAGTACACCTTCCGAATATTCATTTCCCGTGCGATGGCTGCCAGGGTCAGGATATAATAGTCCTCATCCTGAATCTTGTCGGCGATAAACTCCTTGTGGCCTTCTCCGATCTTGAAATACCGGCCCTGATAAATCAGCAGATTGTTCTTGAAAGTCGGTTCTGAATCATAGGCCACCACGCCCGTCTTGAAACAGGTATTAACCGTTTTCATGTTCCCAAATCCATGGTCAATCGCAGTGACCAGTACCTTTTCCTCTGTTCCAAAGTTGTTGTTCGTCGTTTCTTTCATATGCTTTCCTTTCCGCCGTATAGATCGGCTTTCAAGTTGATGATTGGGTATAGAAAAAGCCGTCAGGCTTGAAAATCTTCCTGACGGCTTGCCGGGGTTATGTATTTGTGCTATCCTTTATGCGAAGATGATTTCCTGGAAGATCACTTCTTCCGCTTGGGCCTTGCAGGCGTTCATGATGCCGACCCACTTCATTTGATCGGCTGCCTTGAGCGCTTCCGTGGCTCCAGCAGCTTTCGCTAACGCGGGAACAATCACTTCCAGCCTGCTTTGGGCAGCGTCCTCCGTCTCGATCAGGTGGTCAAACAAGGTTCCGTTCTGAACCATGAGACCAAACAGAACCGGACGATGCTCCCGCAGATACTCCCTCCGCATCCGGCCATACTTGCCGATAGGGCGGGAAGTATCGCATCCAACTACGACATTGGGGATCAGATAACCGTTCTCTTCGTGATAGGTGATATCCATTCTGTACCTCCTTGTTACTCTCCGTTGCTTGATTCTACTCGATTTCTTTGCCATGAGCACTGCAGTCTGTCGGCTGTAAATCAAGTGGTTCAGAATGGTTCCTTATCACCTCTTACTCCTCCAAAGAGAGGTTTCCCCCAGATAAACTTTAAAACTTACGCCCAGGGATTTTCGGTGGGATAGGGCAGGCACTTGGGCTGGTTGTAAGCGATGTCCTTGACGCCTAAGAACTTGAAGACCTCGAACAGGGCCTTGCCGTGATGGCCGAAGGCCACGGCGCCGTGGTGCGGATAGCGCTTCTGGATCAGCACGTGGCGGTAGAAGCGGCCCATTTCCTTGATGGCGAACACGCCGATGCCGCCGAAGGAGGTGGTGGCCACGGGCAGCACTTCGCCCTCAGCGATGTAGGAGCGCAGGTCGCCGTTGCTGTCGCACTGGAGACGGTAGAAGGTGATTTCGCCGGGAGCGATGTCGCCCTCGAGCGTGCCGCGGGTGAAGTCCGGTTCGCTGCCGGCGGGCTCCAGCAGACGGTGCTGAATCAGCTGATACTTGATGGCGCGGCTGTCGCACATCTTGCAGGAGGGGGTGTTGCCGCAGTGGAAGCCCATGAAGGTGTCGGTGAGGGTGTAATCATACTTGCCCTTGATCTGGCTTTCCCACATGGAGGCGGGCACGGAGTTGTTGATGTCCAGCAGGGTGATGGCGTCGCCGGACACGCAAGCGCCGATGTATTCGGAGAGCGCGCCGTAAATGTCCACTTCGCAGGCCACCGGGATGCCCCGGGAGGCCAGACGGCTGTTCACGTAGCAGGGCTCAAAGCCGAACTGCTCGGGGAAGGCGGGCCAGCACTTGTCGGCGAACGCCACGTATTTCCGCGCGCCCTTGTGTTGATCGGCCCAATCCAGCAGGGTCAGTTCAAACTGCGCCATGCGCTCCAGCATTTCGGCGTAGTACTTGCCCTCGCCCATTTCCTTGGCCATGTCGTCCATCACTTCGGGGATGCGCTTGTCGCCGGCGTGGGCCTTGTAGGAAACCAGCAGGTCCAGCTCGCTGTTTTCTTCGATTTCGACGCCCAGCTCATACAGGCCCTTGATGGGGGCGTTGCAGGCGAAGAAGTCCTGGGGACGGGGCCCGAAGGTGATGATCTTGAGGTTCTTGACGCCGATGATGGCGCGGGCCACGGGAACGAAGTCCGCGATCATGGCGGCGATATCGCAGGCGGTGCCCACGGGATATTCGGGGATGTAGCCCTGCAGATGGCGCATGCCAAGGTTATAGGAGCAGTTCAGCATGCCGCAGTAAGCGTCGCCGCGGCCGTTGATCAGATCGCCGTCGCCTTCGGCAGCCGCCACGAACATGCAGGGGCCGTCGAAATTCTTGGCGATGAGGGTTTCGGGGGTCTCGGGGCCGAAGTTGCCAAGGAACACCACCAGGGCGTTGCATTCGGCAGCCTTCACGTCGGCCACGGCCTTGAGCATGTCGGCTTCGTTTTCCACGGTGACGGGGCACTCGTACAGTTCACCCTTGTAAGCCTTCTTGATGGCTTCGCGACGGGCGATGGACAGGCCGATGGGGAAGCAGTCGCGGGATACGGCGACGATACCTAATTTGACCTCGGGAATGTTGCAAGCCATATGAATCTCCTCCATTTTTAAATTTGTTTAGCAACAGAAAGGCACATCGTTTTGAATGTCGATGTTTTCGCCTTTAAGTCCAATGTAAGCGCCGTCCTTGGCTTCGCTGCTGTCGGCGTGGGCCAGCAGCC
Organism: Clostridia bacterium; assembly: GCA_017525805.1. The sequence continues at coordinate 6,156 of JAFXSH010000157.1, forward strand.
ACTTGTTCCGGGCCCAGAGGGTCTTATCCAGGGTGTTTTTGCCTGTGCCGGGGCGGTAATCGGTGTTGGTATTCAGGGGCAGGCCCACCAGCACCCGGAAGCCCTTGGCGGGGTCGTTGTGGCAGGGGGCATAGTGCAGGGAAGTAGCGTATACTTCCACCAGCACGCCCTTGGGCACGAAGAAAGCTTTCACCTTGGCGGTGTCCAGCACGTCGTTTTCGATTTCACCCTGCTTCGCCAGCAGGAGGATGAAATCCTCGGTGCCAAGGTTGAATTCGCTGTCCCGGTGATATTCTAAGCAGTTCAGCTTGGTGTTGTGGCCGTTGCAGCAGCCCAGCTGGAAGGGCATGCCGCCAAACAGGGCTTCGCCCAACGCTTCCGCGCCCTCTGCGGCGTGCAGGGCGTCCACCTTGGGGAAGTACACCACGCCGTCGGGGCAGGGAGTGGATTCTTCAAGCGCTTTCAAAATGCCCTTTACGTCGTAGCCTTCCACAATGCGGCCATAGGGGGCGAAGCTTTTGTCGGTAACCGGTACGATTTTCATGATAATACCTCCGTTTGAAATTTACAGGTTCGCCAGCGTATGGAACTCGTTCTTGAGGTCCAGATAAATCTTCTGGTACAGATCGAAGTAGGGTTCGTAGGCCGCGTGGCGTTCCGCGTCGGGCAGGAGGGGTTCGCTTTCCTTGAGCAATTCAGCGCAGGCGGAGGGCACGTCCTTGTAGATGCCCGCGCCGACGCCCGCTAAGATGGCCGCGCCTAAGGCCGGGCCTTCGGTGTTCTGCAAAGTGGAAACGGGCATATTGTACATATCGGCCATCATCTGCCGCCAGAAGGGGGACTTGGCGCCGCCGCCGCAGGCCAGCATGGCGTTGGGGGCCACATGCATGCCCCGCAGCACGTTCAGGTTGTGCCACTGGGAATACATGACGCCTTCCATGACGGCGCGGACGATATCCTTCTTAGTGTGCATGGCGGAAAGGCCAAACAGCACGCCCCGGCTTTCGGGGTCTAAGATGGGGCTGCGCTCGCCCATGAGGTAGGGCAGGTAGATCAGCCGGTTGGCCCCGATGGGGCTGCGGGCGGCTTCCTGGTTCATGAGTACGTAGGAATCGGTGCCCATTTCTTTGGCCACTTCAATTTCCGCCTGGAAGAAGGTGTCCCGGCACCATTTCAGGCTCATGCCTGCGGCCAGGCCCACGCCCATGACCACGTAGCAGCCCGGCACGGCTGCGCAGAAGGTGTGCACCCGGCCCGCGGGGTCGATTTGGACGGAATTGGAATGGGCGAAGATCACGCCGCTGGTGCCGATGGTGGTAAAGGCTTTGCCCTCGCACACCACGCCGGTGCCGATGGCGGCGGCCATGTTGTCGCCCGCGCCGGCGGCCACGGGCATGCCAACGGGCAGGCCGGTGATCCGGGCGGCTTCCTCGGTAATATGGCCCGCCACGTCGCTGCTCTCAACCAACGGAGGCAGCATGTTCATGGGGATGCCGGTCTTTTCACAGATTTCCTGGCTCCAGCAGCGGTTCGGCACGTCCAGCAGATTGGTGCCGGAGGCGTCGCTCATTTCCATATGGTAGACGCCCGTGAGCTTTAAGCGCACGTAATCCTTGGGAAGCTGGATATGCCGCGCCTTTTCCCAAATTTCAGGCTGATTTTTCCGCACCCAAAGGATTTTCCCGGCGGTGAAGCCGGTCAGGGCGGGATTGGCACTGATCTGGATCAGCCTTTCCCTGCCGCCCACCAAGCGGGTGAATTCCTCGCAGCTTTCGATGGTGCGGTTGTCGCACCAGATAATGGACCGGCCCAGGGCTTTGCCGCTGTCGTCCGTCAGCACCAGGCCGTGCATCTGCCCGGACAGGGACAGACCGGCGATGTTCGAGGGGTTGACTCCGCTCTTGCCGATCACGGCTTTGATGGTGTTCACCGCCGCGTTCCACCAGTCCTCCGGCTCCTGCTCCGCCCAGCCGTTATAGGGCTGATAAAGGGGATATTCCTCCAGCGCGGAGGCGATTTCCTTGCCGTGTACGTCAAACAGTACGGTTTTTGTGCCCGAGGTGCCCAAATCCACGCCAATCAGATATTGCACAGTCATCCTTCTCCCTTCAAAAAATATCCTGGGAAACGATTGTTTCTATTGTAGCCGAAAAACAGCCAAAATGCAAGAAAAATACGGAACATTTTATGCCGATTTCTATGCAGAATTTGCTGTCCCCCTTTCATTGCGGCCCGTGAAAGAACGCGATGAAGCGCCGCTTTATTCCATTAAAAAAAGAATAACTGGAAATTTCTGCGTTTTTATGCTATGATAATTATGTATCACTGTAAGTTTTAACGATATGCGCGTGTGACACGACGGATAGAAGAAAAATATGAGGTCTTTTGCCGTGAAATCGATCCGAACCAAAATTACGCTTGCCGCCGTCATCGCGGTGACGGTCTTCATGATCGCTTCCGCCGTTACCGATGTTTTCACCATCAAAAACATCGGGAACAGCGATGCCGATCAGACGCTTCTTATGCTGTGCGAAACAGGGGAAAAAAACTTAGACGCTTATTTTCAAAGCGTGGAGCAGTCCGTGGAAATGGTGTCCGCCTATGTGGAATCCGATTTGGACGGCCTGGAACCCGGTCAGCTTTCAGCGCATCTTGACAGGACGAAAAGCATTTTCTCAAAAATGGCCAACGCCGCCAGCGGGGTGCTGACGTATTACTATCGGATCGATCCGGCGGTGTCCGCGAAAGCGAAGGGTTTCTGGTTTGTAAATTTGGACGGGAACGGCTCCCGGGAGCATGAAGTGACGGATATTTCCCAATATGACACGGAGGACACGTCGCATCTGGTCTGGTTTACCGTGCCGAAAGCCACCGGCAAGGGCGTCTGGCTCCCGCCCTATATTACGGATAATCTGGATATTCGCGTGATTTCCTACAACGATCCCATTTATTATGACGGCCAGTTTATCGGCGTGATCGGGATCGAGATCGACTACACCACCATGGCTGAACAGGTGAACCGCGTTTCCCTGTACGACAGCGGTTACGCTTTCCTGGCCGATGATGACGGAACCATTATCTACCATCCCCGTTTCGACGTGACCACCATGGAGACGCCGCCAAGGATTACCGAAAGCCTGCGGGACGGCGGCGCTTTTATCAGCTATACCTATAGCGGCACCGAGAAGCGGGCGGCCTGGCTGCCGCTGGAAAACGGGATGCGTTTGATCGTTACCGCTCCGGTATCGGAAATCAACGCGGCATGGCAAAAATGGGTTTACCAGATTCTTGCCGTATCGTTTGTCCTGCTGGTCGTCATCGTGCTTCTGCTGGCGTATACGATCCGCGTTTTGCACAGGCAGAAAGAAGCGGAGGACAGGAGCGCGAACCTTGAAAAGCAGCTTCAATCGGCGTCGGAGCTGACGGAAATGATGGGTTCCATGTCGTCGCTGCTGGTCAATATACCCGCCATGAGCTTTTCAAAGGACGCCGAAACCGGCGCTTACCTGGCCGGAAACCAGGCGTTTGTGGAATCCACAGGCAGAAAGGAGCTCAAGGACATCATTGGGCTGACGGATTGGGATCTCTATGATCCGGCCACGGCGAAACAGTTTACTGAAAAGGACAAAGTCGTGCTGGCTACGGACGAAGCCTATGTGTATTATGAGGATGTGACCATAGCGGGGTCTTCCGCCGTTCGCAGCCTGCAAACCACAAAAAAGAAGTTCCGGGACGCGTCGGGCAGGCTGTGCATTCTCGGCATGTGCGTGGACGTGACCAAAACGGCCAGAGCGAAAGTGGAGGAGGCTGCCAGCCAGGCCCGGCGGCAGAACGAAATCGAGAAGCACGCTTTGGAAGCGGATCTTGAACGGATGAGCTACCAGGCTTCCCACGATGAACTGACCGGACTGTACAACCGTTCCGGTTATGAGCAGCTCCTTTCCGAGCTTGACCTGTCCTCAGCCTATATCCTGATGGTGGACGTAGACAACTTCAAAACGGTCAACGATACCTATGGCCATGAAATCGGGGACAAGGTGCTGGTCAGGATCGCGAAAACTCTGAAAAGATTCTTCCGTTCAGATGACCGTATTTGCCGGATCGGCGGCGATGAGTTTGTGGTTTTCATGGTGAACGCGAAACAGGAATACCGCGATTCGATCGCCGCCAAGGTCGGGATGATCAATGCCGATCTGAAAAAAACGAAGGATGGCGTTCCCGCCATATCCGTCAGCGTGGGGATCACCTGCGGCAGCGAAGCGGACGAGGCTCCCAAATTGCTGGAGCTGGCGGACCGGGCCATGTATGAGCTGAAACGCAATGGGAAACAGGGGTACATGTTTTCGGATGAATTGCCCTCCCCGTAAAAAGCGGACGCGGCCCGGCATCGGGCTTGAATGGGGCCTGTGGGACCCGTAAAAAGGAGGTATCTGCCATGAAAAACTTCCATGGATGGAAAACGATCCTGAGCTTTCTGCTGGTTTTTTCCCTTTTGTTTTCCCTGACGGCATGCTCTTCCGACCAGGATAAGACCGAACAGCAGAAGGAACAGGCCGCGGAGCCTGATCTCTCCCGCTTCCTCGCCGCTGTTGAGGAAGAGCCGGACACAGTGGATTTCCAATGCACGTCCATTCACTATACGATCGCCCAGAATGTATTCAACCGCCTGGTGGAAATGGAAAACAACGCCCATGGGAGCGCGGTGGTTTTACCGTCGCTGGCGAAAGCCTGGGAATTATCCGAGGATGGGCGCACCTATACGTTTCACCTGCGGGAGGGGGTGACCTTCAGCAACGGTTCCCCGCTGACTTCCTCGGATGTGCTGTATTCTTTTACGCGGCTGCTGACCCATCCGGATTCCTGCAATCAGGATATCGTTGAGGGGATTTTAGGCGCGGATAAATTGAAGAACGGGGAAACGGACCGTTTGGAAGGCTTTGAGATTCTCAGCGACCTGGACTTCACCATCACGCTGGAGCAGCCTTTCGCGGCGTTCCTGGCCTGCCTGTCCATGCCGGGCGCTTCCATCCTGGATGAACAAACCACCCAGGAGGCGGGCGCCCGCTTCGGCAAGGAGCCCGAATGGACCATCGGAACAGGCTCTTTCATCCTGTGGAAATGGAATCCGGGGGACGGGATGCTGCTCAAAGCCAATCCGGACTGCTGGCTCGGCGCGCCCCAATGCGAGGGGCTGAACCTGCGTTTTTTGAATGAAACGAAAGCGATCGAAAAGCTGTTTGATCAGGGCGGACTGGATATTCTCGATTTGGATGAGCTGGGCAATTCGGCGGAGCATTTCATGAACGGCGACATCTATAAGGACCGGCTTTACCGGGTGCGCCAGGTGGGCATCACCTATATCGCCCTGAATGAATCGGTGAAGCCGCTGGATGACGCTTTGGTTCGGAAAGCCCTGCAGCTGGCACTGAACCGGCAGGTGCTTTTGGACGCGGTCCACAGCGGCAGAGGTTCCGTGGAAAACGGCATCTTCCCTCATGGCCTGTACGGGTACAACGAGGATCTGCCGGAAATCCCCTATGATCCGGATAAAGCCGTCCAGCTGCTGACGGAGGCCGGATATCCCGATGGATTTGAGCTGACAGTGAGCGTTAAGTCCTCGGCGACCCAGTGGGAAAGCACCATGATGAATATCATCGCGTCCATGTGGGAAAAAATCGGTATAAAAGTAAACGTCAGGCTCGTGGAAGAAGGCGAATGGATGCGCCTGCGCAAAAGCGGCCAGCTGGCCTGCTACGCGGCCACGTGGACGGCGGATTATAACGACCCGGACAACTTTATCTACACGTTTTTCGGAACCAAAGAAAATACGGTTTTCCGCAGTTTGCGCTATCCGCGGGAGGAAATCATGCAAAGGGTCAGGCTGGCGCGCACCATTACGGACGCGAATCAGCGCCTGCAGGAATACAGGGAATTGGAACGGATCATCGTACAGGAGGACGCCGCGTGGATCCCGCTGTTCTCCCGGTCGCGCTACTACGTGACGTCGGAGAGGGTCGAGGGGATGCAGGCATCCTGGAACGGGTCCGTCAAAAATAACTACCGGCGCATGTCCATAAAAACGGAATGAAGCGGACAAACCGGGACAGGAGGATGAAACAATGCCGGATTTTGAAAAAATGACCTTACAGGAACTGATTCGCCCGGAGGGCTTTGACTGCGATTGCGGAAAGCACCACGCCTGCGCCATGGATTTTCTGGAAATCGGGCCGGGGACCATCGTCAAAACGCCGGACATGGTGCGGGCCATGGGCTGCAATAACCCCTTTATCGTATGCGACCAGAACACCTATGAAGCCGCCGGAAAGCGGGTGGATGAACTGCTGACCGCGGCGGGCGTCGCGCATCAGCTGTACGTGATCCCCTGCGCCGGGCAGAAGATCGCCCCGGCGGAGTGGGAAGTGGGCAGCGTGATCATGCATTACGATCCCGCCTGCGATTTGATTTTGGGCGTGGGCAGCGGCGTGATCAACGATATCTGCAAGGTGGTGGGCAACGCTCTGGGCAAAAAGAGCGCCATCATCGGCACCGCCCCCAGCATGGACGGGTACGCCTCCAATTCCTCCGCCATGGAGATCAATCACGTGAAAATGACCCTGTTCAACCGCGCCCCTAAAGGCATGATATTGGACACAGACATTCTGGCCCAGGCTCCCATGCGCATGCTGTGGGCGGGCTTAGGCGACATGGCAGCCAAGTATATCGCCCTGTGCGAATGGCGCATGAGCAATATTGTGACCGGCGAATACTACTGCGAAGCCGTGGCCCGGCTCATGCGGGCGGCGCTCAAGCGCGTGATCGACGCGGCGGCGGGCATCCCGGACAGGAAGCCCGAAGCCATCCAGTCCATCGCCGAGGGTCTGGTGATTTCCGGCATCGCCATGGCTTACGCCGAGATTTCCCGGCCCGCCTCCGGCACGGAGCATTATTTCAGCCACATGTGGGAAATGATGGCCTTAGAGCGGAACCAGCCTTACGACCTGCACGGCATTCAGGTGGGCATCGGTACGGCCATGATGCTGAAGCTGTACCGCAAATTCCGCCAAATCACCCCTAACCGGGAGCAGGCGGAAGCCTACTGGCAGGCCATGACCGAAGAAAAATGGGAAGCCCAGATTCGCCGCATTTTCGGCAAAACCGCCCCTGAAATCATCGAAATGGAACGCAAGGGAAAGAAGAACGACCCCGCCGCCCACGAAGAACGGCTGAACCGGATCATCGAACATTGGGACGGCATTTTGGCCGCCGTCAACGAAGAACTGCCCGACGAAAAGACGCTGCTTGCTCTCATGGAAAGCACCGGCATGCCGGTGAAACCCTCCCAAATCGGCATGTCTACCGAAGATACAGTAAACGCTTTTGTGGGTGCCCGGGACGCGAGGCTCAAATATATGTGCTGCTCTGTTCTGTGGGACCTGGGCCTGACGGACGAATTCGCGGCGTATCTCGCGCGGGTGGCGGAGGAATAAGGCGTGAAGATCATCGCCCGGATCCAAAATGATTTCTCATCCAAGTTCGGCATTCCCCGGCAAAGCGGCCTGGTCCCCTCCGCCCTGTCCCGCATCGTATTCGAGCCGGAATACCGCAATGCCGACGCCCTGCGGGGATTGGAGGATTTTTCCCATCTGTGGCTCATTTGGGAGTTTTCCGAAGCCAGGCGGGAAGACTGGTCCCCCACCGTGCGCCCGCCGCGCTTAGGCGGCAACACCCGCATGGGAGTGTTCGCCACCCGTTCCCCCTTCCGGCCCAATCCTATCGGGCTTTCCTGCGTAAAACTGGTGGACATTCAGCTTCACACTGAGGAAGGCCCTGTGCTTGTCGTTTCAGGGGCGGACCTCATGAACGGCACCCCAATTTTCGATATCAAGCCTTATCTCCCCTATGCCGACAGCCACCCCGAAGCCACCGGCGGCTTCGCGACCAAGGAATGGGAACGGCTGCTGACGGTGGATTGCCCGCCGGAGCTGCTTAGCCGCGTTCCCGAACCCCAGCGGCGGGCGATGCTGGAAATCCTCGCCCAAGACCCCCGCCCTTCCTACCAAAACGACCCGGAACGGGTGTACGGCATGGCCTACGGGGGCATGGATATTCGCTTTTCCGTGGCGGGAAACGTACTGACAGTGAAAGAAATCGTACAGAAAAAAGAACGGTGAGCACAGGGCCTGCCGTTCTTTCGTTCTCTGTGACTATGCCCCTTTCTTATGCAGCCACACGCTGCCCCGCAGGCGCAGGCGCTGGACGACGGTGCGCAGCAGCCATTCAAAGGCCAGGGCGATCCAGATGCCAGGCATGCCAAGGCCCAGGGGGATGGTGAGGATATAGCCCAGCAGGCACCGGCCCAGGGCCAGGGCGGCGACCGCCACCGTGCCGGTAAACACCCCGTCACCCGCCACGCGCAGCACCATGGCGGTCACGTTGCTGTCCACAGCGAACAGCGGCATGCCAATGGCGGAGATGGCCAAGGCCAGATAAATCATGCCCGCACTTTCCGGCGGAACGCCGTACATGGCAAGCAGCAGCGGCGTTAAGGGATACAGGATCAGGGAAGTGGCCGCCATGGCGAAGCGGCCCGCGCGGATCAGGTTCTTGCCGTAAGTCAGGGTCAGATCATACTTCTTCGCCCCGTAGCACTGGCCGCAGACTGTGCTGGTCAAGGCGGTAATGGCCCCGGCGGTAGTGTTGTACAGGCTCATGATGGCGTTGGCCCGGGCGTGGGCCGCCATTTCCATGGTGGAAAGCTTCGCCAAATAAATATTCACGATCAGCATGCCGCCCTGGAGCAGCAGCGATTCCAGCGCCAGGGGCATGCCTAAGGAAAAAATATCCTTTGTAGCCTGGGGATTGAAATGGAAAAAATGCCAGAAACGCACCTGATAGGTGTTGTGAACCGCCAGCAGCCACACCAGCGCCAGCACCATACCGATCACCCGCGCCACGATGTAGCTTAAGCCGGAACCCATGACCCCAAGACCCATTCCGTTAATAAACAGCAGGCTCAGCAGCAGGTGGGATACGTTGATCACCACGGTCAGCAGGAGGCTTGACCGGGTGTCGCCCAAATTGCGGAAAATATTGAAAATGGCGTTGAAAATAGAAAAAGGCAGGAAGGATATGCACATCATGCGCATGTAGCGCACGGCGTAATCAGTCACCAGCGGTTCCACGTCCGGGTACAGTAAATGCACTGCCGCGTCCGCCCCCAGGTACATGGCCGTGCCCAGCAGCAGCGCCACCGTGAAGCACACCCCCGTGACCTCCCCGATAGCGTGGCGGATTTCCAGAGCGTCTCCCCTGCCCTTGGCGCGGGCGACCGCGATGGCCCCGCCGGTGGCCAGGGATGTGAACAGCAGCGACACCATACCGTTCACCGTGCCCACCAGCGACACCGCCGCCATGGCCGCCTCGCCTAAGCGCGACACCAGCATGGTGGACAAAAGGCTGATAAAGAAAATAAAAAACTGATCCAGCAGCAGGGTCAAAAACATCTTTCGCAGTTCAGGATAGGCAAACTGATCCGTGGTCAGCAGGCTTTCCAGCCGCCGGCGAATGCTCCCCATCGCGACCCCTCCCTTTGCCATTCTGCGGCTTTATTATACAGAAGCCCCCGCCATTTTTCAAGCAGGATTTCCCTGAATATGGTAAATCCTGGAATGAAATCAGGCGGAAAAACTTAAAAAAAACGCTTGACAGGAAACGGGAATTGTAGTATGATTACTTTCGCGGTTGAGGGAATGTCCCTCTGTCGCGGGCATTGGGGAATGGTGTAACGGCAGCACCTACGACTCTGACTCGTATTGTCAAGGTTCAAATCCTTGTTCCCCAGCCATTTGCCTCCATTGTCTAGAGGCCTAGGACGCCGCCCTCTCAAGGCGGAAACATGGGTTCGAATCCCATTGGGGGTGCCACCCAGAAACGCCAACCTTGATGCAGGGCTGGCGTTTTCTATATATTCGCGGCAATTGCGCGGGATCGGTTGGAAGGAGCGGGGATCGTTATGAATCTGTATGTGATCATCGGCATCGCGCTGGCGGCGCTGAATGTGATCTCTTTCTGCCTAATGGGCTATGATAAGCGCTGCGCGAAGGAAGGAAAATGGCGGGTGCCGGAAAAAACCCTGTTCCTTGCCACGGCGTGCTTCGGGGGCTTAGGCGGGGTGCTGGGGATGTTTTTGTTCCACCACAAGACCAAGCACTGGTATTTCAAGCTGTTTTTCCCCCTGCTGCTGGTGATTCAAATCGCCGTGCTGGCCCTGCTGGCATGGAAAATGCAAGGATAACCTGAAAAAGGAACAGGGGAGCGGAAGCCAGCGTTTTCTTTTCCTCTTTTTTCGATTTTGGCCCTTGCCCAAGGAAATTTTTTACTGTATAATAAGATGGAAAATGATTTCCTGGCCGTTGTTTTTCTCGTTTAGCCAATACAGGCACTGCGCCTTTTCCTTTTTTTCGGGAGGATTCAAGTGATGAAGCATTCTCTGCGGACGAAAACCGTTCTTCTTATCGTTTTGATTGCTTTTATTCTCAGCGCGGTTTCGACGGTGGTGAGCACGCAGGTCATCCGCCGCCTGATTGACACAAGCTATCAGGAAAGAGCCACGGACATCTCTGAAACGATCGCCGCCGTACTGGACGTGGAAAAAGCCGCGTGGATGAAAGACGAAGTCATGGCGATTTTTCACGCGACGGACGAAAAAGTGTCCAGCGACGCCTGGGGCACGCCGGAATTCGACGCCTATATCGCCCTTTATTCCCATCTTGAACAATCGGAGGAGTTCGCTTTTTTGCGCCGGCAGCTGCGCGCCGTTCAGGACGTGAACGACGTTGACTGCGTGTACCTCTCCACCCTCGACATACCGACGGAATCCTTCATTTATCTTGTTGACGCCGCCTATGAGGAAGAATGCCCGCCCGGCTGCATCGATCCGCTGTATGAAGAAAACAGGGAACTGCTCAATGATCCCTCCATCGGGTTTCTCCCTTACATTACAAACACGGAGCCTTACGGCTGGCTGGTCACCGCGGGCGTGCCGGTGTATGGCGCGGACGGGGACATCATATGCTACGCCATGGTGGACGTTTCCATGGATTATATCCGGGCGCAGCAAACGCGGTTCACGCTGATCTATTGCTTGATCCTGGTCGCCCTCACCGTCTTAATCAGCCTGCTTTCCATTTGGGCGGTCAACCGGACGATCATCCATCCCATCAATCTGCTGAGCAGCGCCGCCGCCCATTACAGCGCGCAGCAGGATGATAACAGCGAATTGGATCGCCTGCCCATCAAATCCAAGGACGAGATTCAATCCCTGTATTCTTCCCTTTTGAAGATGGTGCAGAATACCCGCAGCTATATCGACAGCCTGAAAGAAACCAAACAGGAGCTGACCAGAACCAGGATCGAAGCGGATGAAATGAACGAGCTGGCCCACAAGGACGCGCTGACGGGCGTGGGAAGCAAGCTGGCTTATGACCAGCAAAAGCTCAAGCTGACAGAGGAAATGCGGCAGGGAAATGCCCGTTACGGCATCGTGATGGTTGACATGAACGACCTGAAACGGATGAATGACACCTACGGCCATGAGCGGGGAAACGACGCCATCCGGAATACCTGCTCCCTGATCTGCGACGTATTCGCCCATTCCCCTGTTTACCGCTTTGGCGGCGATGAATTCGTCGTGGTCGTCAAGGGGCGGGATTATGACAACATCGAGGAACTGATCCAGAAATTCCATGGAGCGGTGCAGGCGTCCGACGGTCAGCCTTGGGAAAAGGTGAACGCGGCGGTCGGCTACGCGCTGTACAACGGAGAGGATACAGTGGACGATGTTTTCCGCAGCGCGGACCATCTCATGTATGAGCAGAAGAAAGAAATGAAAGCGAAAAATCCCAGATGAACGCTTCCGGAAGCGATTCGATGAAATGGAGGAAACAGCCATGAATCAGCGGTTCGAGCCCACCTTCCAATCCCTGCGCCAGTATTCCGCGCCCGACTGGTTTCGGGACGCCAAGTTCGGCATCTGGAGCCATTGGGGCCCCCAGAGCGTGCCCATGTTCGGGGACTGGTATGCCCGGAACATTTATATCGAAGGCACGCCCCAGTACGAATACCACGTGCGCCATTACGGCCACCCCTCCAAATTTGGGTACAAGGACATCTGCGCCCTGTGGAAGGCGGAAAACTTCGACCCCGAAGGGCTGATGGAAAAATATTATCGGGCCGGGGCCCGGTACTTCATGTCCCAGGGCACCCACCACGACCATTTCTTCAATTATGATTCCCAGATCAACCGCATGAACAGCGTGAAGGTGGGCCCCCATAAGGACATTTTGGCCCTGTGGAAGGCGGCGGCGGACAAGCGCGGCATGCCCTTCGGCATCAGCGAGCATTTGGGTGCTTCCTTCTCCTGGTGGCGCGTCAACAAGGGCTGCGACAAGCACGGCCCCTACGCGGGTGTGCCCTACGACGGAAACGATCCCGCCTGGCAGGACTTCTACCACGCCAATCAGGAGCACGGATTGGAAAATCTCCAGGACGTTTCCCCCTGGTACACGGAAAACAAGGCGTTCCGTGATTACTGGCTCCGCTGCGTCAGCGAAATGATCGAAAAATTTACCCCTGACCTTTTGTACACCGACGGTTCCCTGCCCTTCGGCGGGGCCTGGTGGAACGAGGAGGGCAAACGGCCCATCCGGGACGAGGATTACGCGCTTGGAATGCAGGCCGTGGCAAAGCTGTACAACGCGTCCATCGATAAGCACGGGGAAAATCGCGCCGTATACCTGCAAAAGGACCGCAGGCCGGAAATTTTCAGCGTGGGCGTGCTGGACATCGAAAAGAGCCAGCTTCCCGGCGTCATGCCGGAACCCTGGCACACCGACACCTGCATCGGCAATTGGTTCTACGACGTGCACAACCCCTACAAGACGCCGGAACAAATCGTGGAAATGCTGGTGGACATCATTTCCAAGAACGGCGTGATGCTCCTCAACATCCTCCAGCGGCCCGACGGCACCATTGACGAGGACGCGGAATACATCCTGAAAAAGCTGGGCGAATGGTTCGATATCTGTGCCGAAGGCGTGTACGGCACCCGTCCCTGGCGCGTGTTCGGCGAGGGCGACACATTGGTGAAGATCGAAGGCTTCCGGGAGGATAAGACCGACTGGCAGCGCGGCGATTTCCGCTTTACCCGGAAGGACAGCGCGGTGTACGCCTTCATGCTGGGCCTCAAGGGCGGGGAAGCCGCCGTGCTGCGGAGCTTCAAGGATCAGGAAGTAAACAGCGTGGAGCTGCTGGGCTATGGCCCCGTGCCCTTCCGCAAGGAGTTCGGCCTGCTCACCGTTTCCCTGCCGGACAAGCTGCCCGCTTTCTGCGCCAACTGCCTGAAAATCCGATAAAACAGAATTGAAAAAAATGACAGCGCGCGGTTTCTCTGCCGCGCGCTGTCTGTTTATAGGGTGGATCAAACCTTTACTTTTTTGATCGCTTTCGCTTCTGTCGTAAACCTGCCGGCTTTCATGGCGTGGAAAATGCGATAGAACGGCAGGAACGGGAGCAGGATTTTGTGTTGATAGAAGAATGGATACCTATTTGCGTAATTGTCATAATCCTTGTTCTTTTTTCTGACCGGCACGGAGAAGCGGGCCAGCATGTAGCCGGCTTTTCCGTATCCGCGTTTGGCGATTTCTTTCTCCACCTTGTTCTCTATAAAATGGTCCATTGTGCCGTAGACGCCGGAGGACAAAAAATAATCCAGCATATCCCGTTCATCCTGCGTCAGCTCCCCGCCGGAGAACAGACGCCGCGCCAGTGCGCGGTTTTTCGCTTCAAACTCCGCCATGCCCAGCTTTTCCGCCTCCGCCGTCACATAGGCCATGTCCAGGGGCGTTTTTTGCAGATACACATAAGTATCCAGAAGGGAGCGCAGGCCCGTGCCGCGATAGGTATAGTGTTTATATTCATGGGCGGTCAGGTAGATATAAAAGTCTTCCGGGCCCAGGTGTTTTTCATAGCCGTCGCCCAGCAGCCTTTTTTCCACGTCCTTGTAGTATTCATACAGCTTTTCGTCATGGCCGGGGCCGAACAGGGCTGTATGCATCTCAAAGCGGGGGCCCCGCTCTTTATCATAAACATCATGATTGCTGATTCCGAAATGCTCTATATTGTACCCCAGCCCTTCCATGATGGCCTTCACATCTTTCGCCCGGTCCGCGTCGATCAGGATATCATGGTCGCCCATCTGCCGCATGCCGTAAACGGGATACATATATTGAAGCACAGCGCCTTTGAGCGGCATATACCAGACGCCTGCTTTTTCCAATTCCTTGCTTACTTTCATCAGCTCGTGATGGAAAACGACCGCTTTTTTCTGCGCCGAAATGATCGCCGCGGTTGACCATTGATCCTTATACCCGGCGCTTTCCAGCGCGAAAGCGACAATCGCTGAAATCTTGTGCCGTTTCGCAAAGGCATAAACCGCTTTCAGATCCATCGCCGCGACCCGTTCCGCGTCCGGGATTTGTTCATTCACGGCGCAGGAAGCAAGATAAATAACGTCCTGCGCGGCCTTGTTTTCCGTCATGATCCCTTCACTCTACTTTCCCCAGCATCTTTCTGATCAGCGGCAGTACGCCTAACTTCCGGGCGGCTTTCACCGCCATCCGGCGGGCGCGGATGCGCAAAACGCGCAGCGGATAGATCGCGTTCCAGACGCGAACATACAGCTGATAGCCGCGGTTCTTCACGCCGATCTGCTTTCCCTTGCGCTGAAAGCTTTCCAGCACGCCGATCACCGCGCCGTCCGGCACGGTTTCCAGCGCGTAGGTATTGTCCCCGCGTATCAGGTAATATCCGTCCTTCACCGCCACCACCCGATGGAGCACATAGGCTTTGCCGCGCTTGTACAGCGCCACGTCGTACTTTTTGAGACGCGAAGCAGGAACCCGGACGGTCACCAGGTCCCTGTTCTGCCGAAGCATGGGTTCCATGCTCACGCCCCGCGTCCGGTAGACAAAATACCCGTCCCGGGCAAGCAGCGTTTCAAAGTCGGCGTTCATTCTTCCAGCGCGCCGATTTTCCGCAGGGTGTCCAAAATCTCCTTCACGTCGGCGGCGATGATATCGCGGGCTGCGTCGTATTTCGCGCACATAGCGTCCACGATCTTTTCTTCCGTGGTTTCCTCTTTCAGGCAGTCCACGATAAAGGCCGCCGTTTTGTTGCTGCGCACGATGCCCTGAAACGCCTCCGCCCCGACGGGAACGAGGAATTGGGTATTGTCCACTACCTGCGTAACAAAATCTTCTTTCAGCTTCATTCCTGTATTTCCTTTCTTTCAGTATGCCTTAATCGGTATACTGTGTTCAGCAGCGCGTGGCTCGTGTTCCAAATCTTTAAGCAGTTTCGCGCGTGGACGGGCAGCTCGTCCGTGTCTGGGGACAGGGTGGCCACCATTTCTTCCGCGCGGCGGTACAGCGGCGTGTCCGCCGGGGCTGTTCTTTCCAGATAGTCGAGGGATTTGGAAAAAATCACGCGCTCCGCCTTTTCCCTGGGATAGCCATGATCCACAAGGAACTGATACCGCTCCAGATGGGCCATATACAAATCGTTGAAGACGCGTTCGTCATTTCTTCTCGAAATGCTGTCCTTTCGGTATCGGTAATAATATAACGGCAAATCGATCCTCACGATCCGATTGGCCGCGTAAACCAAGCGGTGCGTCGTCGCGACGTCTTCATACACACGGCCTTCCGGATAGCGGATGCCGCGAAACAGCTCGCGCCGGTACAATTTGTTCCACGGCGCGGGATATCCGTGTTCCACCGCCTCCGGCCATGCCAACACGCCTGAGGGACGTTCTTTTTCCTTCGGCGGAATCGGCCATCCGACACGCTTATGCTCAAAAATCACCAGATCCGCGTCCTGCTCCAAAGCGGTTTGAAGCGGGATCGCGCAAAAATCCGGCGAAACGAAATCGTCAGCATCCACAAACATGATCCATTCGCCCCGGGCGCTGTCAACGCCAAGGTTCCTGGCTGCCGCCACGCCGCGGTTTTCCGTGTGGAACACCCGGACGCGTTCGTCTTTTTCGCGGTATTCCTCACAGATTTGCGGGCTGCCGTCCGCGGCGCCGTCGTCGATGAGGATGATTTCAAGCTCCCGGTAAGTTTGAAGGATGATGCTGTCCAAACATTCCCGCAGATACGGTTCCACATTGTACACCGGCACAATCACGCTGATCATGGTTTTTCCTCCTCTTTGGGCGTTTCAGCAGATATCCCCAAAAGGGCATATGCAGCGCACGATGTTGGCGTGTGCTGCATATGCGGTTAGCGGCAGCCAGGCGTCATCTCAGGCGCGGCTGCCGCGATCGAATGAACAGCATTCATCCTCATTCGGTCAAGACATAGACACATCAGATCCATAACTCTCATCAGATTCGGTGACAACCTCGTCCTGGACGTCAATGACCTCCATGCAGGGCTTTTCATACTTTTCCATTGCTGTATCCTCCTTTCTTTGCGTTTTGATCTATGGTAAACCCGGTTTTTCCGGGAAATACCCTATCGTTTCCCCATGCCTTTCCAGGCGACGAGGGCGGCGTCCGGGTCCATATTGCAGCCCAGACGGTAGAACTCCGCCGCGTCCAGCAGCGCCGTCTCAAGCGCCATGGCCCGCAGCTTCACCGCGCCGCTCAGCTTCATGGGCCCCCGCCGCGTAACCGCGCCGTGGGTCATCAGCAGTTGGAAGGCGTCGGCCCGGTTCATAGGTTCGATATGGTTTTCCGTATCTCGCTCAATCTTCACGATGGCTTTCAGCGGGGCCGAGGCGTTCCGGCTCAGGTGGTGCTTGCCGTCCCAGGGCGTACCGTACACGGCGGCTTTGCCGTTTTCAATGCGGATCATGGGCTTGTCGTCGTTGATCATCCACACCCGGTCCCCGAAGGTTTCCCGCCAGAGCCTTGCGTGGGTGCTTTTGCCCGTGCCGCTTTTCGCGGTGAAGATGATGGCCTCGCCGTCCATGCACAGGGCCGAGCCGTGCAGCGCCAGCACGCCAAATTCCAGCAGTCGCCTGCTCAGCACGTTCTGAATCGATACGTTTTCCAGAAAAACATCGCTGTAGGGCACGGACCGCTTTCCAAAATACTTTTCCAGATGCGCCAGGGAAAAATCAATATCCTCCTGCGTGATCTCCACCGTGAACGCCGGGGCCTTTTCCGTTCGGTACGGAAGCAGAAACTCATAATTCTCCCGAAACCCGCACAGGATGCTTGCCGTTACGCCCGCGATCTCTACCGTAATGGGCTGCCGTTCATTTTGCATGGATTCCATTTCATCACCCATTGCCGTCAATCACACAAAACAGCCGTCCCGGGAAAGAAAACAAAGTTCTTCCCCGAACGGCTGTAAAAAAGCGTAGTCAAAAAAGGCGCAGTTATGCCTTGCTTGCTTGAGCGAAGCGGATTGCGGCATATCTGTCAAGCCCTCTCTTCGGTATTTTTTCTATGCCTCTTCCCCATTGGCGGGGCAGGGCATGCTTTATTATACCTAACGGCGGCGGAGATTGCAACCGTTTTTGAAAAAACAGGGTCAGTTACTGTACGGCCTGAACCGCATGTCCGCCCGTTGCGGCCAGACTGTCAATATCGGCGAAGGCGTTATGAATTGTTTCCTGATGGTATTGCCAATATCCGTCGTATATTTCCTGGGTGATCCCTTTTTTGTCCCACTCCCGCAGGACGTCGCCCATGGGACGGTTTTTCTCGCAGGCATACTTCTCTATGAGGAGAAGAAAGAATTTCAGCTCCTCGCTCATCTCATCCCCCCCTGATAGACGCTGAATTCCGGGGATCGCCAGTGATCTTTTCGGCCTCCCACATATCGAATACCGCCCGTTCCGGATAGCTCCACAGGCCGCATTCCGCATCCTCCAGCATTTCATGGGTCTTGGATTTAAAAAGCCGCGGGGGCTTCCATGGGTCCCATCCCGTATTTTTCAATGATCCGCTGGATCACATGCCGATCGTAATAATCCGTGGCGAAATACAGGGCTTTGGTCATACCGCCATTTAGCTTTCCTTCCTGATCCTTGCGATATACGGGTTGGTGAATTCATCCTCCCCGGTCACTTCGCGGATCACCTGAATGCCCTCGGGCATTTTCACTTCCTGATCCTCGCTGTACAGTTCGATTTCCATGAGGGCTTGGTCGGTCCACTGGGGAAACACATCGATATTGTAATACAGGCCGTTTTCGCTCAGGCAGTAGCGCTGCTTGCGGATGGGCCGGTAATCGGGATCGGCCTGCATGAGCAGCTCCAAGTATTCGTCCTGGGTGAGCCTCTCCTCCAGCTCGATGCGCTTCATGCCCTCGATCTGGCGCTTGCGGGTTTTGAAATAGATATAATTGCCGTTCTGGCCCCGCTGACGGATGCGGATCACCTCGCCGGGGATTTCGCTCTTCAAATACGCCTGCAAAATATCCACGCTCTGGCAGTTGGGCCGCTGGGCCAGCTCCCGCACGTCGGGATAAGCGATCAGGAACTTCCGCCGGGTGTCCATGGGCCGCGGTTCGCCCAGGAAAGCGGAAATTTCCTTGATGAGATACAGCATTTTTTCGTCGAAATCCGCCCGGTTGTCGATCACCCGCAAATGGGGATGCCCCGTCCAGGAAGCGATCAGCGCGTCGTCCACCGCCCTTGCTTCCTCCACCGTTTCATAGCGGGCGGCGTTGTTGGCCAAGGTATAGAATTGTTCCGCGCCTTTGGCCGCCGTGACCAGATGGAACACCGCGTCGTAATGGTCCCGCAGGGCCACTTCGTTGGTGTCCAGGCGCTTTAACACATATTTGAATTCCTCGTCGCTCATGTACGCCCTATTGTCCAGCGCGCCCCGGTCGCACACGATCAGCACCTTTTCCGCGTCGAAGGTCTTGGCGATTTCCGTAAAGGCCAATTCCTTCGCTAACATCAATTGGGTCAGCCGGAACTGGTAATCCCGGTTGCATTTGGTATATTTCCACGGCGCGCCGCCGCCGATCAGCTCCGTGGCCGTTTCGTCCACGAACAGCACCATATACCCCTTTCGGGTAAAGGCGTTCTGGATCCAGCTCATAGCCGTAGTTTTGCCCGCGCAGGGCCCCCCGGTGATCACGATTTTGGTGATCTGCTGCTTTTGTCCCTCCATACACTCCACCCCCACTGTCATGATACTATACAAACAGGCAGATTTCAATAGCATTGAAAACGAGTCTGGAAAAAAGCGCGGAAGTATGCTATATTCAGGGAGGCAAGGGCTCAAAATAGAAGCGGCGAAGTTCGCCTAAAGAGGTGAGGGCATGGATCAGCAGGAAGCGCTGCAAGCATACTGTCGGGCATTATCCCAGGAGCGGGAACAGTACCTATATCAGCAGGCAGTGAAGAAAAGCGGCGCGGCCCTGCGGGGAACGCCGGCGGCGGAGAAGGACAAATATTTAGAAAGCCAAGCGTTCCAATCCACGCTCTATCATCTCAAGCGGGCCGATAAGGTTTATCAGGCCCTGCGCCGGAATGAGCTGACATTGGAATACCAGCAGGCGGAATTTGACCAGCTTTTGCCCCTGATCCAAAGCGAATTGAAGCATGGCAACGAAGTCGTCCTCCCGTTCCTGCGTTCCGTGGAACGAAGCCGGATCACCTTAGGCAGCGCCCACAAAGCCCTTGCGCAAATCGAAGACCATTTGCCCCGGAAATACTTGCAGGCGCAGATGAAGCGCCTGGTGAGCGACGCGGACCGGCAGGTGGAGCGCTACCTTCGGGAGGGCGACCTCTCCCCCATGGCAAAGGCGGGAAAAAAGCCGGGCCGCGTGGCGGAAAGGCTCATGGAAACCGTCTTTGAAAAAGGCGTTCCCAGCGGCGTGGTGGACGCGGCCTATCATCCCCTGTCCTTGGGCCAAACGCTCCAGGGGGAGATTCAAAAGGGCCTGCCACGGCTTACCGCCTGCGGGGCGGTGTGCATGCCGTCCGGAGAAAAGATCGCCGCCGCGGTAAAAGCTGAAATCTCCCGGACCAAATACGCGATGATCGGGGAAATCAAAAAGCGTTTTCCGCAGAAGCGCGTCCGCAGGCTTTTGATGGAAAACGCATCCCTGAAAGCCCTGCAAAAGGAGGCCGACGCGACGGCGGCGCGGGAAAAGCGGCTCCATTCTGCCCTGCTTTCCGCCATTCCCGAGCATTACAAGGACCTGTACCCCCTGGCCCGGCAGATGCGCCGCAAATTCATCCTGCATTTGGGTCCCACCAATTCGGGAAAAACCTACGAGGGCGTGTGCCGCCTGCGGGGCGCGCTGAACGGCATTTATTTGGGTCCCCTGCGGCTTCTGGCGGCGGAACAGTTTGAAACCCTGAACATGGACGACGTGCCCTGCTCCCTGGTGACGGGGGAAGAACAAATCCGCGTCCCTAACAGCCGGGTGCAGTCTTCCACCGTGGAAATGGCCGACCTGAAGGAACACTACGACGTGGCGGTCATCGACGAATGTCAGATGATCGCGGACCGGGACCGGGGCGGCGCGTGGACGGCGGCCATATTGGGCCTCTGCGCCGACGAAATTCACGCCTGTGCCTCCCCGGACGCGGAAGCGCTGTTGATCCGCATGGTGCAGGACTGCGGCGACGAATACACCATCGTGCGCCATGAGCGCATGACCCCCCTGGAAATGGAAAAGGAGGGCTTCCAGTTCCCCGGCTCCGTGCGGCCCGGGGACGCGCTGATCGTGTTTTCCAAAGCCCGGGTGCTGGCGGTGGCGGCGGAACTGCGCACCCTGGGCTACCGGGTGTCCCTGATCTTCGGGGCCCTGCCGCCGGACGTGCGGCGGGATCAGGCGGAACGCTTCCATCGGGGCGACACCGACGTGGTGGTGTCCACCGACGCCATCGCCATGGGCATGAACCTGCCCATCGAACGGGTGGTGTTCCTCGAATCGGAGAAATACGACGGCGACGTGGTGCGCACCCTTACCGACGCGGAAATCAAGCAGATCGCCGGGCGGGCGGGGCGCTACGGCATTTACGATATCGGCTACGTGAACGCCTTCGGGTTCAAGGGCTTGGTGGCGCGTGCGTTGGGCCGTCCCCTCTATCCCCTGACGGAAGCCATCATCCGCTTCCCCGAATCCCTGCTGGACATTCCCCTGCCCCTGACCCAAATCATCAACCAATGGATCGCCATGAAGGACAAAACCTTCTTTTCCAAAGCCTCCACCATGCGCATGGAGGGGCTGGCGAAGATGATGGAAACGCCCCGCACGGATAAACATTTGCTGTACCGCTTCCTGTGCATCCCCTTCGACGAAACGGACCCCGATTTGCTTTCCCGCTGGAAAGTCCTGTATCAGGCGGAATGCAGGCAGGAGCATTTGGACGTGCTGGCGATGATCCCCCACGCCATGGACCCGGAGGCGTGCACCATCCAGATGCTGGACCTGCTGGAAGCGGATTACCGGCAATGCGACCTTTACTACAATTACGCCCGGCTGTTCCTGGAAAACCCGGACAGCATCTTAGAGGAAATCCAGTGCCGGAAGGATTTGATTTCCAAAGGCATCATTCACATCCTGTCCACCCAGAAATTGCAGCAAAAAACCTGCCGTTCCTGCAAAAAGCGCCTGCCCTGGAACTGGCCCTATCCCCTGTGCGATTCCTGCTTCCGCCGCCGTTCCTTCGACGGCCGGGGCCGGGCGGGAGCCATCCTGGACGGGTGGGGAGAGTAGGAAAGACGAAGCAGGGGCCTCCGCGGCCCCTGAACCCCGCGGCAAGGGATTTCATCCCTTGCATCCCACTCGGCAAAAAGCATTTTCCGGAATTTCCACAGCTTCTCCCTCGCTGCTCAAAAACACGAATTTAGGGGCTTTCCCCGGATGCTTTGCATCCGGGCTGGCCGCTTATCAGCGGCCGGGCCAGAAGCACAGCGACATCAGGTTTGGTTGTTTTCTTAAGCAGCAGCGGGAAACAGCCAGTTCTTCGCAGCAAGCAGTTTCCGCAGGAGAAGAGTCCAGGGAGATCATCTCCCTGGTCAGGGGCTGGGGCGGACAGCCCCAGGCGTTCTTCATGTAATATAGCAAAACAAAAGGAAAACAAACGATGAAAGAAAAGCAATGGGCGTCGGTGCTGTGCGTGTTCTTAGCCTCGGTATGCTTCAGCTTAGGCGGGCTGTTCATCAAGCTGGTGCCCTGGCAGGCTCTCGCCATCAACGGGGCCCGGAACCTGATCGGCGCGGCGGTGATCGGGATTTATTTGCTTATTACCCATCACAAGCTGGTGTTCAGCCGTCCAGTATTCATCGGGGCGGCGTCCATGATCGGCGTGACCACCCTGTTCGCCATTGCGAATAAAATGACCACCGCCGCCAACGCCATCGTGCTGCAATTCACGGCCCCGGCCTTCGTAATCCTGCTCATGGCGCTGCTGTATCACGAAAAGCCCCGGCAGGCCGACTTGCTCACTTGCGGGGCGGTGCTGCTTGGCGTGATCCTGTTTTTTGTGGACGGCATTCAGGCGGGGCACCTGCCGGGCAATATCGCGGCGGTGCTGTCCGGCATCTGTTATGCCGGGGTATTCATGATGAACACCGGGGAAAAGGCCGACGCCATTTCCTCCTGCTTCTTGGGCCAATTGACAGCGGGCGTGCTGCTGACCCCCCTGTGCTTCGGGGAAAGTGATTTTTCCGCGCCCACGCTGGGGGCGGTCTTGACCTTAGGCGCGGTGCAGGTGGGCGGCGCGTACATCCTGTTTTCCATAGGCATACGCCGCACCCCGCCGGTCACCGCCAGCCTGATCACCGGCATGGAGCCCATCATGAACCCTTTGTGGGTGGCCCTGTTTTACGGGGAGGCCGTTTCCGCCCTGTCCATTATCGGCTCGGTGATCGTGGTGGGGTCCATCGTGCTGTACAACGTATGGCTGGCCAAACGAGCCGGGAAAGGAGAAAAACGCCATGCAGGCCAGGAAGGGTGATTTTTCCCAGGGCAGGGTGTCGGGCATCATCGTGAAGTTAGGTCTGCCCATCATGCTGGCGGAATTGGTGCACGTGCTGTACAGCATCGTGGACCGTATGTACATCGGCCACATGGCCGAAGGCGGCACTCTGGCCCTGACGGGGCTGGGCGTCTGCTTTCCCCTGATCACGCTGATCGGCGCGTTCGCCAACCTGTGCAGCACCGGCGGGGCCACCCTTTCCACCATCGCGCGGGGAGAGGGCAACGAAAAAAAGGCGGAAATCATTATGGGCACCGCCTTTACCGTGCTGCTGATCATCGGCGGAACGCTGACCGTGCTGCTATTCCTGATCGCTCCCTGGGCCCTCGAGCTGCTGGGCGGTGACGATATGACCCTGCCCCTGGCCCTGGGCTATTTCCGCATCTACGTGCTGGGCACCATTCCGGTGCTCATCAGTTTAGGCATGAATCCCTTCATCAACGCCCAAGGCTTTCCCCGGGTGGGCATGCTGACGGTGATCATCGGGGCGGCGCTAAACATCGCCCTGGACCCTTTGTTTATTTTCGTCCTGAACCTCGGCATTCAGGGCGCGGCCATCGCCACGGTGCTGAGCCAGACGGTGAGCGCCCTTTGGGCCTTGCGATTTCTTACGAGCGACAAGCCGCCCCTGCGCCTCAAAAAGCTGTGCGTGGACGGCGTGCAATTGCTGTGTATCGTAAAATTGGGCGTCACGGGCTTTACCTTCAAGGTGACCAACAGCGTCA
This sequence comes from Clostridia bacterium, assembly GCA_017525805.1. The sequence goes on from JAFXSH010000157.1 coordinate 29,903, forward strand.
CCCAAGCCATCGTGAACATCATGCTGAAATCCTGGGGAGGCCCCATCAGCGCTTTATATGTGGGCGCTATGAGCCTGATCAATTCCCTGCGGGAAATCATGAGCCTGCCCGTGGGCGGCCTGACCACGGCGGGGCAGAACGTGATGAGCTTCAATTACGGGGCGAAGCTCTACCGCCGGGTGTCCGACAGCATCCGGTTCACTTTCCTGTGCGGCCTGATCGTAAACATCCTCATGTGGGCGCTGATCCTGTTCATGCCGGAACCCGTGATCCGCGTTTTTTCCTCCGACGAAGAGCTGATTCAGCTTACAGTTCGATGCGCCCGCATCTATTTTGGGGCTTTCCCCTTTATGGCACTGCAAATGGCGGGGCAGTCCACCTTCGTGGCGCTCAATTACCCCAAGCACGCGCTGTTTTTCTCCATGCTGCGGAAAATCGGCCTGGTGGCGCCCCTGACGCTGCTGTTGCCGGGGCTGGGCCTGGGCGTAGAAGGCGTTTTCTGGGCGGAGTTCATCAGCCAGCTCACCGGGGCCACCGCCTGCTTTGTCACCATGTATCTGCTGATCTGGCGGCACATGAGAAAAGGCCGGGAAGGGAAATAGAATTATTTCAGATTCTGAAAAGGATTCCGGCGCTTCTTATCGAAATAATCAAATATATACCGATTTAAAGCAAAAGCGAAAATACGGGCCATCGTTTTGCGGGAAGGGGAAAGCATCTTGAATATCTTTGTATGCGTCAAACAGGTGCCCGCCACCAACAAGGTGGAGGTGGACGAAAAAACGGGGGTGCTCAAGCGCGGCGGCGTGCTGAGTAAAATGAATCCCTATGACCTTTACGCCCTGGAAACGGCCCTGCGGCTGCGGGAAGCCCACGGAGGCACCGTGACTGTGGGCACCATGGGCCCGCCCCAGGCCCAGGCCGTGATCCGGGAAGCCTACATGATGGGCGCGGACGCGGGCTACGTGTTTTCGGACCGGCGCTTAGGCGGGGCCGACGTGCTGGCCACCAGCTACACCCTGTCCCAGGCCATCCGCAGCGTGGGAGACTTTGACCTGATCCTCTGCGGCCGCCAGACCACCGACGGGGACACCGCCCAGGTGGGCCCCGCCATCGCCGAACACATGGGCATTCCCCACGCGGCGTGGGTGTCCAGGCTGACGGTGACGGGCGACGGGGTGGACGCGGAGCAGCAATTGCAGGACGTGATCGAGACCGTGCACATTCCTTTCCCCTGCCTGATCACGGTGGAAAAGGATATCTTCATGCCCCGTCTTCCGTCCCTCAAAACCGCCCGGCAGGTGAAAGACCGGGAAGTTCATATCGTAGGGCTGGATTCCTTCCTGGATACCGACGAGAGCCACTACGGCCTCTCCGGCAGCCCCACCCAGGTGGAACGCATCTTTCCGCCGGAAAGAGAAGCCGAACATGAGGTATGGACGGGAAAGGACAGCGCCCAAAAGCTGCACGAACAATTGAAAAAGTGGAAATTCATCTGAAAGGAGGCTGACTGCCATGGCAAAAATCGCCGTATTGGAGCGCAAATGCACCGGCTGCGGCCTCTGCGCTTCCAGTTGTCCCTTCGGGGCCATCGATATGAAGGATGGCAAGCCGGAAATGAACGCCGCCTGCAAGGTCTGCGGTATCTGCGTAAAAGCCTGCCCGGAAAAAGCCATCTTGAAGCTGGAAACCAAAGTAGATTCCGTAGATAAAACCAAGTGGCGGGACATCTTAGTATTTGCCGAAGTCAGCGGCGGACGGCTGCATCCCGTCAGCTTAGAACTGATCGGCAAAGCCCGGGAGTTAGGCAGCCCCATCGGATTCAACGTAAAAACGGTTCTGGTGGGTCAGAACGTACAGCCCTTCGCGGAAGAACTGCGGCATTGGGGCGTGTCCGAAATCGCGGTGTACGACGATCCCAGTTTGTCTTTTTTCCGGGCCGACGCTTACGCCGCCTGCGTGGAGGATTACATTAAATTCGCCCATCCCAGCGTGGTGCTGGTAGGAGCCACCAGCTTGGGCCGTTCCCTGGCTCCCCGTTTGGCCACCCGCTTTCATACCGGCCTGACGGCGGACTGCACCAAACTGGAGCTGCGGGAAAACAGTGATTTGGTGCAGATCCGCCCCGCCTTCGGCGGCAACATCATGGCCCAGATCGTGACCACCCACACCCGGCCCCAGTTCGCCACTGTGCGCTATAAAGTAATGAATACGCCCGAGCGCAGCCCGGAAGCCGCCGGGAATATCCTTTCTCGGAAAATCCCCCAGGGGGTAGGGGCTTCCCGCATTTCCTGCGTCAGCGTGCTTCCCGTGCCCCCGAAAAAGAGCATTTCCGACGCGGAAATCCTGGTAGCGGGGGGCCGCGGCCTGCAAAAGGAAGCGGACCTAAACATGATCCAAGAATTGGCCTCCCTGCTGGGGGGCGATTGGGCCGTGAGCCGTCCCTTGGTGGAAAAGGGTTGGGCGGGCAACGACCGGCAGATCGGCCTTTCCGGCCGCACGGTGCGGCCCAGGCTCATCATCACCTGCGGCATCAGCGGGGCCATCCAATTCGCCGCCTGCATGAACGGCAGCGATCACATCGTTTCCATCAACACCGACCCGGACGCCCCCATCTTTCAGGTGGCTCACACCGCCATCGTGGGCGACCTGTATGAGATCGTGCCGGAGCTGATCGCAAGCATCAAGGAGGAGCGGACATGAGCGCGTTTAACAAGGTTACGGAAGCGGATATCGCCTATTTCCGCGCCCTCCTGCCGGGGCGGGTATACAGCGGGGAAGAAATCTCCACCGACTACGACCACGACGAAATGACGGAATACGGCCATTTTATGCCCGAAGCGGTGCTGCTGGCCTTGAGTACGGAGGACGTGAGCCAGGTCCTCAAATACTGCAACGAACGCCGCATCCCCGTCACCCCCCGGGGCGCGGGCACCGGCTTGTGCGGCGGGTGCGCGGCCATCCACGGCGGCGTGGTGCTGAGCACCGAAAAAATGAAAAAAGTGCTGGAAGTGGACACCCGGAACATGACCGCCACGGTGGAGCCGGGCGTGCTGCTGATGGAGTTTCCCAAGTCACTGGAGGGCACGGGTCTGTTTTATCCTCCGGACCCCGGCGAAAAAACCGCCACCATGGGCGGCAACGCCATGACCAACGCGGGCGGCATGCGGGCCGTGCGCTACGGCGTGACGAGGGACTATGTGCTGGGCATGGAAGTGGTGCTGGCGGACGGCAGCGTCATTGAACTGGGCGGAAAAACGGTAAAAACGTCTTCCGGCTACAGCCTCATCGACCTGATGATCGGCAGCGAAGGCACCCTGGGCTTTCTCACCAAGCTCACCGTGAAGCTGGTGCCGGAACCCAGGGTAAACCTTTCCCTGCTCATTCCCTTCGACGATTTGGACGCCTGCATCGAGGCCGTGCCCCAAGTGCTCTCCTGCGGCTGCGACCCCACGGCGGTGGAATTCATGGAGCGGGAGGTCATTTCCTGCGCGGAAACCTACTTGGGCAAACAGTTCCCTGATACCAGCGCCAACGCCTATCTGCTGGTGCGTTTGGACGGGCCCAGCGCGGAAGCATTGCAGCCCGCCATCGACACGCTGACCGATTTAGCCCTGTCCATCGGGGCCCGGGACGTGCTGTTGGCCGATACGGACGAGCGCAAGGAAAGCATCTGGAATGCCCGGGGCGCGTTCTTAGAGGCCATCAAAGGCTCCACCACTACCATGGATGAGTGCGACGTGGTGGTGCCCCGGGACATGATCCCCGCTTTCCTGCGCAAAACCACCGCCATCGGCAAGGAAACCGGGGTGCGCATCCGCTCCTTCGGCCACGCGGGGGACGGCAACCTGCATATTTACGTGTGCCGGGACAGCCTGCCCGAAGCGGAATGGAAAAAAACAGTCGCCAGCGTTATGGAGCAATTGTACGCCGAAGCCCGGGCCCTGCGGGGCGAAGTCAGCGGCGAACATGGCATCGGCCATGCCAAGAAAGCGTTTTTGAAAGATAGTGTGGGCGAAAAGCAAATCGCCCTCATGCGCGGCATCAAGGCAGCTTTCGACCCCAACGGTATTTTGAATCCGGGAAAAATCGTATAGACAAACTGTGAAAAGTGAAACGGTCTTTGGTCAGCACGTTGCATGGTGACCAAAGACCGTTTCACTTTCCGCTTTTCACTTTTCTATCTGCCTTTCCCGCAGGAAATCGTACATCATGATGGCTCCGGCCACGGCGGCGTTCAGGGATTCCGCCCGGCCCGGCATGGGGAGCTTCAAGCGCATGGTGGCTTCCGCGAACACGGAAGGCGAAATGCCCTGCCCTTCGTTGCCAATGACGATGCACAGCCTTTCCTTGGCTTTGCGGCGCTGATAAAAGGGTTCCCCGTGCAAATCCCCCGCCACGATCTCGTACCCCGCCGCAGCTAAATCATGCAGGGCTTTCGGCAGATCGGCGCAAAGCAGGGCGGGAATGCGGAAGGCCGCCCCCATGGTAGCCCGCAGGGCTTTCGGCGCGTAAGGGTCGGCGGTTTTTTCGTCCATGAGCAGGCTGTCATATCCCGCCGCGTCCATGGTGCGCAGGATGGTGCCCACGTTGCCGGGGTCCTGCACCCCGTCCAGAGCCACCAGCAGACTGCCGGAAATAGCGGCGGCTTTCGGATAATCGCACACGGCCACGATGCCCTGGGGCGTTTTGGCGTCGCACAGGGCTTCCATCACGTGGCTTGCCAAATAAAACACAGAAACGCCCTTCGCGGAATCCGCCAGGGCGCTGTATTTTCCCCGGACGCCGCTGTCGATCAGCAGCGCCCGGGCTTTATGTTCTTTGACGGCCTCGCCGGCCATATGCTCCCCTTCGGCTAAAAACAATCCGGCTTGCACCCGTGCCGCCCGGCTTTTGTTCAGGCCGCGCCAAAGCTTTACCTGGGGGTTTTGCAGGCTGGTAATGATTTCGTTCATGCTTTCAGCGCTTTCAGCGTGCGGGGCATGGCGGCGAACAGGCTCTTTACGCCATCCAAATCCACCTTGCGATCCAGCAGATGGGGCACGATGTACAGGCACGCGGCCCTGTCGATGGCCTCGGCCACGCCGCCCTTCAATTCGTTCTGGGTGGCGCTGATAAAACGGCAGATCATGGAAACCGCCGCCACGGGCAGGGGCGCGTCCGCTTCCTTCAAGCCCTTGCGCAGGGCGGAAACGGCGGCCTTGGTTTCGTCGTTCAGGGCAGCGTCCGTTTGAAACGCTTTCAGGATGCAGTCCTTGGTGACCGGCGCGTATTCCGGCAGCGCGACCGGCAGGGCGTCCTGATTCACGGCCACGGGCACGCTGGCATAAGGAAGCCGCCAGCCCTGGGGTTCATCCCAATCGGACAGGCTGTTGATGTCCACCTTCCACACCAACGGATAATTTGCGTCGTTATTCTGCACCAGCACCGGGGCGCTGCCGCCGGGCAGCATCACCAGCGAATCCATCCAGCGGGAATCCTTCAGCGGCGCGCCCAAAGCATGGGCCAGGACGGAAAGAGCCGTCTGCGCGTCCGCTTTCGTTTCGGAACGGAATTCAAAAACGTCATCGGTCAGGGCAAGAGCGGTGAGCAGGGTCAGGGCGTCGCCCTCCTCCATCACGAATCCGGCGGCTTTGAACGTCTTTTCCATCCGCTCGATCAGTTCTTCTTTGGAAGCATCCCTGCCCTCGGGAGCGCAGAGATAGCTGTTATCTCCGATTTCCTGCCCCTCCTGGATGGCTTTTGCGATTTCCTGGCGCTTCTTCTCCAAGGGTTCCATGACCTTGTTCAGCTTATCCAGTTCATTCTTTGCGGTTTGCTGGGCGATGTGCAGCTGATCCAGCTTCTTCTGCTCCGCCATGTTCAATTTGCCCAATGCTTCCTCATGAGCGGCAGCCAGGTTCTTTTTCGCGTCGTCCAGCTGCATCAGGGTCATGAGCCGTTCGGCTTCCAGCTCCTGGAGCTGGCTTTGCATGGCGGCCAGGGTCAGGTCGTTGGTTTCATGGGCCAGGGCCTTGCTCAAAGTGATCCGCATGCCGGACTGGGACAGGATCACGTCCGCCGCCTGGCGCTGGGTCTCCGGGGAGTGGCTCATGCCCTGGAGGGCGCGCTTCAAAGCGTCGGCGGGATTGTGCACTTCCTTGAGTTCCGTATTCTGGGGAATGGTGGCCCCCGGCGCTTCGTAGCGGGATTCGTACCGAGCGGCGTAGCGCTGGTTTTCCACCACCTCCATCAGGGGATTATGCGCCCGGCGGGGATTCACCTGCCGCTGGGGCGTCTGATACAGCCGGGTGCCCACCAGGGCCTTGGTTTGCTGCTCGGGCATAAAATCCTCGGGCATGGCGGCGGGCGCGGACGCATTCAGCCGGTTGGCGTTCTCGCTCAGCTGCCCATTCAGAGATTGGATCTGCTCATAGGCGTTGACCTGCGCCGCCGCGGGAGCCGGAGCGGGCGGCTCGGCCTGGGTTGCCGCGGGGACGACGGGAACAGGAACAGGGGCAGGAGCCGGAACTGGGGCGGGCTGGGGTTCAGCCTCCTGCGCTTCCGGCTTAGGGCTTTCCGCGCGTTCTATCTTCCGAGGCCAATAAAACAGCTGCTCCTGGCCATTGACGGTGAGGGAATGGATTTCGCCGCTGTCCGGCGGCAGCTGGGCCGTTTCGCCCACGCTCTGGCCGTCTTCCCGGCGGAAGGGGCCCTGAATGTTGGCGCCCCTGCGGATATACACCTGCGGCGTGGAGGCGTTTTTCACATCGTTCTCCCCCACCACCTGATACAATAAATCCTCCGGCAGGCTGCGCACGGCGTCGGAATAAACGATAAACTGGTTGTTTTCGCCCCGGGACGGGGAATAATTCTTGTTGGTGCGGATCTTGTTGGCGTCCATGGGGAAAAAGCGGAGATCCACCAGACAAAGGCCGATCAGCGTGCGCATCCTCTCCTTGAATGTATGCTGCTCGTTTTTGTCCGGTACGATACGCAGGAAGCCGTCATCCGGGTATTCCGCAGCCACCGGGCCGATGGGGCCGTCCTGCGTCATCAGCGGCTGCACCCGGAAATAAGCCCGGGCAATGTTGTCTTCCTCCAAATAAACCAAAACCGCTTTGCCTTGAAAGTTCATGGGTACCCCTCCAAAAAAATAATAGTTTATAAACCGGTCATCAACCGGACAGGCCATATGGCGGTATTATAGCAAATCCCGCCCATATCCGTCAAGGACTGAACGGAGGAATCAATAAAAAAAGCAGCCTCGCAAGGAAGCTGCTTTTTTGCTGCCGGTCAGGATCAGGCGTTTTTCCATTCCTCGGCCTTGGCGGCGGACATGCGCTTGATGCCTTCTTCGGTATAGGGGGATTCGGGACCGCCGTTCACATACAGGAACAGCTTGCCGTCCGCCGTTTTGTACAGGCTTTCTTCATAGCCCGCGGGATCGCCGGGAACGCCGCTGGTCTTTTTCATGATCAGTTCGGACGCTTCGGTATCGTATTCCACTTTGCAAATGACCTTTTTCATCGTTTTCTTCCTTCCATACAGGCCGTAATCCGGCCGTTTGCTGAACAAGCGTCTTTTATGACGCGTGATATATCATATCATAGCCGGAATTATGTGGCAATATACATTTATGACCTAAAACCCGCCAAATCAGGCAAATAATAGGTATACCTTGGAAATAATCCAGCGAATGAGCCTATTTTCATGAAACAAGCGGCGTTTGATTCAGCGTCCCGCCGAAAAAAACAAGGAAAATACACGTTTCCCCTCTTGCCTTAAGCGTCAAATTTTTTTATAATAAAACGACCGAAAGGGAACCGCTTTTTTAGTGATTCAAGAAAGGGGCGAAAGGATCATGGAGAAACAGGAAAGCCCGAATACCAAAACGCAATTGACCGAAAAACAGGCGGATCAGGTCGCGGGAGGCAGGGGAGAAGACTACTGCACCTGCGAAATTCCTTCTTACAAGGATGCTTCCTTGGTTTGCTCCAAATGTGGGAAAAAAAGAAACCCCAGAGTTCACATAAACACGCGTTGACGCCTTGAACCCTTTTGGGCCCTGACAGGGAAGCGCCCGAGGGCGCAAATAATTGGCCAAACCCGGTCTGCCGCCGTGAAAAACGCGGAGGGCGGACCGGCGTTCAGCATAAAACAAAGAAAACATAGGAGGAAAACCGCAATGAAAAAACTGTTGGCTCTTGTGATGGCCGTCATGATGCTGCTGTCCGTCACCGCCGTGTTGGCGGAAGACGCGCCTATCAAAATCGCCGTGATCGGCCCCTTCACCGGCCCCGCCGCCAACTACGGCTTGGCCTGCCAGTACGGCGCGCAGGTTGCTGCCGACGAAATCAACGCTCAGGGCGGCCTGCAGATCGAATTGATCTTCGGCGATGACGAGCATGACCCCGATAAGTCCGTGAACGCCTACAACTACGCGCTGGACCTGGGCGCCCAGATGATCGCGGGCACCACCACCACCAGCCCCTGCCTGGCTGTGAGCGCCCGCGCCTATGAAGAACGCGTATTCATGCTCACTCCCTCCGCCTCCAGCGACCTGGTTGTTGCCGATAAGGACAACATGTACCAGATCTGCTTCCAGGATCCCCAGATGGGCATCATCCCCGCTGATATGATCGCCGAAAACAAGATCGGCACCAAAGTCGCCATCATCTACAACATTTCCGACGACTATTCCACCGGTATCTACGAAGCTTTCAAGGCCGAGGCTGAAAAAGTGGGCCTGGATATCGTGTCCGTGACCACCTTCACCGAAGGCGACACCGACTATAAGACCCAGGTAGACAAGGCCATGGCCGCCGGCGCCGACCTGGTGTTCCTGCCCATCTATTACACCCCCGCTTCCATGATCCTGCGCGCCGCGAAAGATATCAACTATGCGCCCGTGTTCTTCGGCGTGGACGGCATGGACGGCATCCTGGCGCTGGAAAACTTTGATCCCGCGCTGGCCGAGGGCGTGATCCTGCTGACCCCCTTCTCCGCCTTTGATACGGACGAAGCCGTGGTGAACTTCGTTGATAAGTACACTGCCGTTTCCGGCGATGTGGTGCCCAACCAGTTCGGCGCGGACGCTTATGACGCCGTGGGCGCTCTGTACCAGGCCTGCCTGAATGCCGGCATCACCGGTGACACCGCCGTGGAAGACGCCTGCGAATTGCTCATCGAACAGTTCTCACAGATGGAATATACCGGCCTGACCGGCACCATGCGCTGGGACGAAACCGGCGCGGTCAACAAGCTGCCCGCCGCTTATGTGATCCAGAACGGCGCTTACGTGCCCTTCGCCAAGTAATTCCTGTTTACGCAACCTGCCGGTCCCGGTACTCCCGGGACCGGAATATCTTTATTTACTGTTCTTGAAAACAGAAACAGTAATCAACAGACGGGCGGCTTCACGCCTGGAGTTGATTACTGTTCTGCGTTTGTGAGGAGTTGGAAAATTGTGACGGCGTTCCTGCGTTTTCTCATTAACGGCGTGAGCTTAGGCAGCGTGTATGCCATTATCGCGTTGGGCTACACCATGGTGTACGGCATCGCCAAAATGCTGAATTTTGCCCATGGCGATGTCATCATGGTCGGCGCTTACATTTCCTATTGCGGCATGCAATATTGGGGCTTTCCCCCGGTGGCGTCTATCCTGGCCGCCATGGTGGTCTGCACGGTGCTTGGCATCACCATTGAGGGGCTTGCCTACCGCCCCCTGCGCCAGGCAGCCAGCCTGGCGGTGCTCATTACGGCCATCGGCATGAGCTATCTGCTGCAAAACGTGGCGCTTATGATCTGGGGGTCCAATCCCAAATCATTCCCCCAGACCTTTATTAACGGTGCTACGCTGAACTTAGGCGATATGAGCATCTCCAGCGCCACTATCATCACCATCCTGGCCAACGTGGTCATCATGGTGGCCCTGACCTTGTTCACGGCCAAAACAAAAATGGGCAAGGCCATGCGCTGCGTCAGTGAGGACCGGGGCGCGGCGGAGCTGATGGGCATCAATGTGAACCGCACCATTTCCGTCACCTTCGCCATCGGCTCGGCTCTGGCGGCTATCGCCGGGGTGCTGCTGTGCTCCTCTTATCCCATTTTGCAGCCCACCACCGGCTCCATGCCGGGCATCAAGGCGTTCACGGCGGCTGTGTTCGGCGGCATCGGCTCCATTCCCGGCGCCATGCTCGGGGGCGTGCTGCTGGGCGTGATCGAAATCTTCGGCAAAGCCTACATTTCCACGGAGTTAGGCGACGCTATCGTATTCGCCGTATTGATCGTGGTGCTGCTGGTGAAGCCCTCCGGATTGCTGGGCAAGCCGGTGCGAGAGAAGGTGTGACGGGATGAAGATAACAAAAGCCAAGCGGAAGCGCCTGATTTACACCGCCGTTACCTTCGCCCTGGTGATTATCGCCTTTTTCGTGCTGCAATCCATGATCGAAAGCAAAACCATCACCCGCTCCCTGAAAGGCCAGCTGGTGCCCATCTGCTGCTGGATCGTGATGGCCGTTTCTTTGAATCTGGTGGTCGGCATTTCCGGCGAGCTTTCCTTAGGCCATGCGGGCTTCATGAGCGTGGGGGCTTACACTGGCGCGGTAATCAGCGGATTGCTGCTGCATGTGTACAAAATTGAGGATACCACCCTCCGTCTGGTTGTCGCCATTGTGGCAGGCGGGCTGATGGCCGGGATCATAGGCGCGCTGATCGGCATTCCCGTGCTGCGCCTGCGGGGCGACTATTTAGCCATCGTGACCCTGGCTTTCGGCGAAATCATCCGCAACCTGGTGAACGTGCTGTACATCGGCACTGGCAACGGACGGCTGTACGCGTCGTTCCTGACCAAGAAGCTGCCCGATGGCGTGACCATGCTTGTGGACGGGGCCAAAGGCGCGGTGAAAATCAAGCCCATTTCCACCTTTACCGCCGGGTTCATCCTGATTTTGATCACGCTGGTGGTGGTGCTGAACCTGATCAATTCCCGCGCGGGCCGGGCCATCAAAGCCTGCCGGGACAACCGCATCGCGGCGGAAAGCATGGGTGTAAACGTAACAAAATATAAAATGATGGCTTTTGTCACCGCCGCCGTGCTGGCGGGCATGGCCGGGGCACTGTACGGCCTCAATTCCTCCACGGTGGTGCCCACCCAGTTTACCTTCAATCAGAGCATCAACGTGCTGGTGTTCGTGGTGCTGGGCGGCCTGGGCAACGTGCTGGGCAGCGTCATTTCCGCCACGTTCCTCACCATCCTGCCCGAAATGCTGCGCGCCTTCGCGGATTACCGCATGCTGGTATACGCCGTGGTGCTGATCCTGGTGATGATCTTCACCAACAACCCCACCATCCGATCCTTCGTGAACCGGCTGATCGCCCCCTTCAAAAAGAAGGAATCCACGCCGGGAGGTGACGCGCAATGAGCCAGCAGAAAATAAAGCATCGCAGCGACACGAAAATGGTGCCCGTTCCTTCCCAAAGCATCGTGCCCGAGCGCGACATCAACGATATCCCCGTGCTGGAAACCCGTCATTTAGGCATCGAGTTCGGCGGCCTGAAAGCCGTGGACGACTTCAACCTGACCATCGGCAAAACGGAAATTGCCGGGCTGATCGGCCCTAACGGGGCAGGCAAGACTACAGTTTTCAACCTGATCACCAAGGTGTACGAGCCCACCAGCGGCGCGGCCCTGATCAACGGGCGGGACCTGCACGGCCTGAGCATCACCCAGGCCAGCAAGCTGGGCATCGCACGCACGTTCCAGAACATCCGCCTGTTCGATAAAATGACGGTGGAAGAAAACGTGCGCATCGGCCTGCACAACCGGATCAAATACGATATGTTCAGCGGCATCCTGCGCCTGCCCCGGTACTGGATCCAGGAAAACAAGCAGCACGAAAAAGCTTTAGAGCTGCTGCACATCTTCGATATGGAAAAGCTGGCTGACGAGGAAGCGGGCAGCCTGCCCTACGGGGCCCAGCGCCGCCTGGAAATCGTGCGCGCCCTGGCCACCGATCCCAAGCTCCTTTTGCTGGACGAACCGGCGGCGGGCATGAATCCCCGGGAAACCGAGGAGTTGATGGAAAACATCGCCAAGATCAGGGATCAATTCCAAATCGCCATCCTGCTCATCGAACATGACATGAACCTGGTCATGGGCGTGTGCGAGGGCATCTGCGTGCTGAACTTTGGCCGGGTCATCGCCAAGGGCACCGCGGACGAGATTCAGCGCAATCCCGTGGTGATCGAAGCCTATTTGGGCAAGAAGAAGGAGGGCTGACCATGACGGATATCCAACAGGCGGCCCCGCTGCTTCGGGTCAACGATATTCATGTATATTATGGAGCCATCCACGCCATCAAGGGGATTTCCCTGGAAGTGTACGAAAACGAGATCGTTACCCTGATCGGCGCCAATGGCGCGGGCAAAACCACCACCCTGAATACCATCGTCGGTTTGCTCAAGCCCCGGCAGGGCAGCATCGAGCTGAACGGAACCCCCATCCAGGGCGTCGGCGCCAGCAAAATGGTGTTCAAGGGCTTGGCCCTCTGCCCTGAGGGCCGCCGCATCTTCCAGCAGATGACGGTTAAGGAAAACTTGGAAATGGGCGCGTTCAGCCGCCCCAACACGGAAATCGAAGCGAGTTTGGAGGAAATGTTCCAGCGCTTCCCCCGCCTCAAAGAGCGCGAAAAGCAAATCGCGGGCACCCTGTCCGGCGGCGAGCAGCAGATGCTGGCCATGGCCCGGGCCCTGATGAGCCGCCCCAAGCTGCTGATGCTGGACGAGCCCTCCATGGGCCTGGCCCCCATCCTGGTAGAGCAGATTTTCGATATCATTACCGAGCTGCACCAGGGCGGAGCCACCATCCTGCTGGTAGAGCAGAACGCCCAAATGGCCCTGCGCGTCGCCAACCGGGCCTACGTCATGGAAACGGGCCTGATCACCATGCAGGGCCCGGCGGAGGAATTGCTGCATAACGACGCCGTACAGAAAGCATACCTGGGGTCGTGATATAGGTGGGGGAAACCATTCTTTGGAGGCCAAAGAATGGTTTCCCCCTTCCGCAGCCTCAATCGGCGCAAGTCCGCACAGCGGACATTGCTTGTTTCGGCTGATCTCACCTCGGACAGAACATCCGCCGCAGGCGGCTGTCCGAGGTTCGTCCCCTTCCGAGAAAGCCACCTGATAAGCTCACGCTGATTCAAAAACGGATTCTGCGGGAGCTTTTTTCGTATGGAATTATCGGAAAGTTGCGTCGATCAGCGTACCGTCCACGGCATTGATCAGAGCATAGCAGGAATACCCCTGCCGGACGGCGGATGTGTCCTGATACAGGATCATCCATGTCGGAACAAAGACCATCCCATCCGCTTTGTTCTCCGCGCGAACAGCCTCATAAGTCAGCGCAGCCTGCTGAATGGCCTTGATTTCTTCGTCGCGCCCGAAAATGGAACGGCCCATCTCCTTCGTCAGCTTTTCGATGGCCGCGTCGGGCGTGATCAGGGTTTCCGGCGTATAGACGATCCCGCCCCGGTTGAATTGATTCCGGATATTAGCGTACACGATGCCCCGGCTGTTTACATAGAAGATCGCGCCATACCGGCCCCCCGCCACTGTCGTTTCCACGCCAAGGGGACTGTAATGCAGATAATAGCCTTCCTCACTGGCGGGAATGGCGCTGTAATCATAGGGCTGGTAATCGTCATCCACCAGCAGTTCCCCATCCACAATGGCCTTTTCCCAAATCGCGCCCATGGTTTGGATGCGATCCAGGCTCATATCCAGCGCTTCGTCGCAGACATACTGATTGCAGGCCATGCCCAATTTTTCCATCAGTTCTTCCGCCTGGGCCTGGGCCTTCGCCAGCGTGATACCGGACAATTCCGTTTTTTCCAGGGTGAATTCTCCCCGATGGTTTTCCCATTCCCGCACCCAGATGATCTCAACGATCACGCCGGAATCAGAATCGGCGTAAGCGTCGTCCGCGTATTCTTTGTAATACAGCGCTTCCGGGGAAAGGGACAGCCTGGCGTGATCCGCAAATAATACATCCTTGTCATCTTTATAGCGAATATCCATGGCGTCCGCGCCGTCCTTCGCGCCCGTGCCGTTGAACCATTCCGGGTTTACTGTTTTGGTGAAATCCGCTTCCACCGCCCGATACACGGGCAGCGTCCCCGTTTCCCGGTACGCTTCGGGAACCACCAGTTCATAGCCGTCCTGTTCAATGACGGACACAGGAGACATTTCGGTTTTTTCGGCGGAGGGGTTCAGAACGGTGGGGATGCAGGAAACCGTCCAATCCCCCTGCACTCTGGTTCCGTCCATCTTTTCGCCGTTTTCGTTCATCTGCCAGACCCAGCTTTCCATCATGATCTGGTAGCTGACGCCCTCATTGACGGCGAACCCGTCCGACGCTTCAAAGGAGAAGGTCACGGAGCCGTCTTCATTGGCGATATCGTAGTAGCCGATGCAGCCGGGCATCAGCATGGTTCCCTCGTCCACGCCGATTTTGGTCGGCATGGAATCCGTCGTAAACATTCTTCCGCCGGAGGCTTTGGC
>JAFXSH010000158.1 GCA_017525805.1 Clostridia bacterium
ATATTATACCATATTACTTAATATTACGCAATAATATATTTTAAAAACTTGACAAAAAAATAAAGCCCTGCTTGGCTTCCTGGGCTTTGAGCTTCCTCTTTGCTGTCAAACTCCCGTAAGCGGAAACGAGAAAAATGGTCATTTTGTTAAAATGGTTGAAATCAGTCAGAATATGAAAAAAAGAAGGAAGCTTTTCACGGTCAAAAAGGATTGACAAGTTATGATCACCGTAGGTATAATGATGCTGTAAGAATTTGAATGAATGTTCCCAGGAAAGACATGCGCAAAGGAGCGGCGTTCATGAATTACCATGAAATAGCGGATCGGGTGCTGGGCATGCTTAAGCGGGCGGACGGAAACGACCCGTCCCGGGGGCATCTGACCATGAACAATTGGGAGTGGCCCACCGGTGTGGCGCTGTACGGTATTTATAAAACCTACCAGCAGAGCGGCGACAAAGCCATTTTAGACTACCTGATTTCCTGGTACGATGATATGCTGCACAGGGAGCAGCAGCCTCACCGGAACGTGAATACCGTGGCGCCGGTGCTGACGCTGACCTGCCTGTATGATGAGACGAAAAACCCCGAATACCTGCCCGTGATCGAAAGCTGGATTGACTGGGTAACCAAGGAAATGCCCCGCACGGAGTACGGCGGATTGCAGCATTGCACCGTGTGGAACAAGCATTACCAGCAATTGTGGTGCGACACCCTGTTCATGGTGTGCCTGTTCCTGGCCAAAGCGGGGATGGTGCTGAACCGCCCCGAGCTGATTGAGGAAGCGGAATACCAATTCCTGATTCACATCCGCTATTTGCAGAACAAGGTGAACGGCCTGTTCTACCATGGCTGGACCTTCGACCGCCGCCATAATTTCGCGGAGGCCTTCTGGGCCCGCGGCAACGCCTGGTTCACCGCCTCCGCCGTGGAGCTGTTCGATATCACCAAGCGGGACAACGCCGCCATGCGCATGATCCATTCCGCCTGGATGGATCAGGTATTGGCCCTGTGGAAATACCAGCGGGTGAACGGCCTGTATACCACCCTGATCGACGTGGAGGAAACCTACTGCGAAACCAGCGCTACCGCTGCCATCGCCTACGGAGTGTTAAAGGGCGTGCGTTTGGGCTGGCTGCCCCAGGAGCCCTACCAGCAGATGGCCATGCTGTCCGCCAACGCGGTGCTGGACCAGATCGACGAAACCGGCGCGGTGCAGGGCGTATCCGGGGGCACGGGCATGGGCCACAATTTGCAGCATTATAAGGATATCATCGTCACGCCCACCGCTTACGGCCAGGGGCTGACCTTCCTGATGCTCACCGAGCTCATGATCCGGGAATAAGAACGAAATCATGCGGCAGGCGACAGCCGCTGAATGATCCGATCCGGGCGGAGGCCCGAAAAGGGGGATCCCCTTTTTCACTTCCTATCAAACAGGAAGTGAATGATCTCTCACCTCAATACTCGTTGGAAAGGAAGAGCGCGTATGAGCACCAAGGCGGCGGAGCGGAAAAAGCTCCACGGGACGGGAAAAGAATACTGGCGCAGGCTTGGGGCGGATATCAGCCGGGATCGGTGGCTGTATATCCTGCTGCTGCCAGGTCTGATTTACTTCGTCATCTTCAAGTATCTGCCCATGTTTGGCATCGTGATCGCCTTTGAAAACTACGTGCCCTATTCCGGGGTGCTGGGCAGCCAGTGGGTGGGCCTGAAATGGTTCCAGTACTTCTTTAGCTTCCCCGCCTGGGTCACGTATCTGACCAATACCCTGATCCTCTCCCTGATGAGCATCATCTTCACTTTCCCGGCGCCCATCATTCTGGCGCTGCTGCTCAACGAAATGCGGTCCCTGCGGTACAAAAAGCTGCTGCAAACCCTTTTGTACGTGCCCCACTTCATTTCCATCGTGATCGTCGTATCCATCACCTTCGTGATGTTCGGGCCTTCCGGCATTGTGTACAAGCTCACCCAGCAGATACTTGGCTACCCCATCAACTATATGGGTTCGCCGGACACCTTCCGCTGGATGATCATCGGCCAGAACATCTGGAAGGAAACCGGCTGGGGCACCATCATCTTCCTGGCGGCCCTGACCAACGTGGATACCCAGCTGTATGAAGCCGCCATGGTGGACGGCGCAGGACGGCTCCGCCGCCTGTGGCACATCACTCTGCCCGCCATCCGCTCCACCATCGTGCTGATGCTGATCCTGCGCATGGGCAGCGTGCTGGATACGGGCGCTGACCACCTGATCCTGATGGCCAACCCCCTGAACCGCAAGGTCAGCCAGACCCTGGACGTGTTTGTGTACCAGCAGGGCATTCAGAACGGCCAGTTCTCCTACGCTTCCGCCATCGGCCTAATGAAGGCTGTGGTGAGCGTCACGCTGGTGGTCTCTTCCAACAAAATTGCCCACGCGCTCGGCGAACAAGGCCTGTATTAAGGAAAGGAGGAAAGCAGTATGGAAAACACCGTATCCAAGACGCCTAAAAAAATGCTCGAGTCCTCCGGCCCCGTTGGCCAGAACGCTACCGTCGCAAGCCGCGTCTTCGATGTGCTGAATTACCTCATCGTTACTCTTGCGGCCATTACCACCATCCTCCCTTTCATCTACATTATCGGCGCATCCTTCGCTACGGAATATGAAATCGCCACCCGGCCCATGTTCTTTATTCCCCAGGATATTACCGTTGATGCCTACCGGTACATCTTCTCCTCCAATAAAATCCTGCAGGGCTTTGGCAACAGTGTGTTCATTACGGTGTTCGGCACCGCGATCAATCTGTTTTTCACCGTCACCATGGCCTACGCCCTATCCAAGTCCCGCCTTCGCGGAAGGAACTTCTTCCTGAACATGGTCATTTTCTCCATGTTCTTCTCCGGCGGCATGATTCCCGGCTACATCGTGGTGGCCAACATCCTGAACCTGAAAAACACCTATTGGTCGGTGCTGCTGCCCGGCGCGATCAGCGCGTACAACATGATGATCGTAAAGAACTTCTTCCAGGGCATTCCTCAGGAACTGGAAGAATCCGCCTCCATCGACGGCTGCACGGATATCGGCGTGTTGTGGAAGATCGTGCTGCCCCTCTCCCTGCCCGTGCTGGCCACCTTCGGCCTGTTCTACGCCGTGGGCCACTGGAACGCTTACTTCTCCGCCATGATCTACATGACCGGCGCGAAGGAAAAGTGGCCTCTGCAGGTGCTGCTGCGCGAGCTGATCATCATGAGCAACGGCACGGCCGGCGACATGAACAACCTGGACCCGGAATTTGTCAAGCCCCCGGAACAGTCCGTCAAAATGGCCGTTATCGTGGTGTCCACCGTGCCCATCATGTGCGTGTATCCCTTCCTGCAGAAGTACTTCGTCAAGGGCGTTATGGTGGGCGCTTTGAAAGGATAAGCATGGCAGAGAGTTGAGAGCGGAGAGTTGAGATAGTATTTGTCCGTACATCTGGATTCTCAGTATTGCAGCTATTATAAATCTCAACTCTCAACTCTCCACTCTAAAACTCAAACGGGTTATCCGCGGCTGGAAGCCGCTGAACGATAACAAATTTTAAAAGGAGGAAACCCAAATGAAGAAACTGGTTGCTCTGTTCCTGGCAATGGTGATGGCGCTTTCCATGGCGAGCTTCGCTATGGCCGAAGAACCATTTGAAATCACCGTTCTGCTGCCTCAGTTCCCCTCTGAAATCGACTTCACCACGGAAAATAACCCCATCCTGGCGGCTATTGAAGAAAAAGCCGGTGTGAAGCTGAACATCCTGTGGGGCCCCAACTCCACCTACGGTGAAATCCTGAGCACCACCCTGGCGGACAAGAATCTGCCCATGCTGATCGCCGCCACCGATGCCCGCGCTCCCATCATCATCGACTCCGCCCGTGCCGGCGCTTTCTGGGATCTGACCGAAGCCGTGCAGGACGAAGCCAACTATCCGTATCTGGCTGCCGGCGCTGATTCCGTGTATCAGAACATCGCCGTGGATGGCCACGTATACGGCATCTTCCGTTCCCGCGCTTATCCCCGCGGCGGTATGTACTACCGCACCGACATCGCCAAGGCCCAGGGTATTGAAACCGTGCCTGAGACCATTGACGATCTGACCAAGCTGGCGGAAGCCCTGGCTACCTACAGCAACGACACCTACGCTCTGAACATGTGCTCCTACACCGCGGGCACCATCAGCTACATCACCATCGCTTTCGGCGCTCCCAACAACTGGGGCGTTGATGAGAATGGCGACATCTATCCCGCCCACAAGAGCCCCGCGTACAAGGAAGGTCTGGACTGGCTGCGCCATCTGTATGAAATCGGCGGCATCGACCCCAACTTCGCCCAGATTTCCACCTCTGAATGGGACAACATCGAGCGCACCGGCAAGGCTTTCATGCGCTTTGACTGCATGGACAACGCCCATCGTCAGCAGGAATGGTTTGAAAACAACGCCGGCACCACCGAACAGATTTTCATGTCCGTGTGCGGCCTGAAGAAGGCTGACGGCTCCATCACCGTTTGGCCCCAGAACGCTGGTTTCTCCGGAGAAATCCTGATCACTAAGAGCGTTTCCGAAGCGGATCTGCCCAAAGTGCTCAAGTTCCTGGATTGGCTGAACAGCTCCGAAGGCCAGACCATCATCAACGCCGGTCTGGAAGGCGTCACCTATGAAGTCGGCGAAGACGGCCACCGCTTCACTCCCGAAGGAGACGACAGCTACGGCAACCGCAGCGCCATGTATTTCAGCTCCATGAACCAGCTGGGCATGGGCGTTGCGGGCAACCTGGAGAATCCTCCCGCCGCCGTGAACAAGGGCCTCACCAACCTGCGTGAACGCTACAACCAGCTGAACGAAGAATTCGCTCAGTACGCTGTGGCCGATCCCTGCTATCCGCTGATCAGCGAAACCAACGTGGCTTTCGGCACCCAGCTGAGCACCATCATCTCTGACGCGGCTGTGCAGTATATTGCCGGCCTGATCGACGAAGCGGGCCTGCAGGCTGCCTGGGAAGACTGGGCCATGCAGGGCGGCGACAAGATCACCGCGGAATACAACGAAGCGTATCATGCCATGATGGCTGAATAATCCGAAAAACCAATAACCTTGAGGGGCTGCCGTTTCCATTCTGGGCGGCAGCCCCCTCTGTTTCCTGAGCTGGCAACTGAAAAAAGCGGGGATGATATGGATAATACGTTCTTTTTCCATCATGGCTGGCGATTTCATCTGGCAAATGTTTTTCCGCTGCGGGACGCCATGGAACGCTGCCGGGACGGGAAGGGCCGCCTTTTCTATGCGCCTGATTATGACGATCAAACGTGGGAAACGGTGAGCCTTCCGCACACCTTCAACGACGGCGACCTGTTTTCGGTTCCCATCGAGGATGCGGGCAGCGGCCAAAGGCGAACCGTCGCTTTTTACCGGAACCGTCTGGATCTGAGCGAAGAGCAAAGAAGCATGCGTGTCTTCCTTTCCTTTGAAGGGGTGCGGCAAACCTGTTATGTGTGGGTGAATGGCCATATGGCGGGCTATCATGAAAACGGCGTGGGTCCCTTCGGCTTCGATTTGACGCCCTTTCTGTCTGCTGATGGTAAAAACGGAATTGCCATAGCCACCGATAACACGAGTACCCGAAACATCCCCTTTTGCATCGCCGAAACGCCCAACCATCCCCTTGCGGAACCTGGCGCTTTCCTCTTTCCCCAGGAGGCGTCCGTTCCCGACCGGGCGGCGGGCGTGGGCTTCCAATGGAACTGCAACGACTTCAATCCCGTGGTGGGCGGGCTGTCGCAGCCCGTGCGCGTCCATCTGAAGAGGGACGTGCATCTGACGCTGCCCCTGTACGCCAACCTGCGCACCCACGGGACCTATATATGGGCGGACAATTTCGATCTGCAGGCGGGCGCTGCGGATATCTTCGTTCAGGCGGAAATCAAGAATCTGAGCAATCGTCCGGTGCTGGCGAAGGTTCAGGCCGAAATCACGGATCTCCAGGGAGAAATAAAAGCGGTTTTTGACTCTCGGGAGGAAACTGTTCCACCCCTCCGGGAATTCGGCCATGTTTTGTCTGTTGTACCGGAGGACGCGTACCGGTATGACGCGCGGGATGAACGCTTCTACCCTGTTTCCGAGGAGGAAGCCGCCCCAACCGATATCCGATCCAGGGACACCTATACCCTGCTGTGCCGCGCCCGCGTAAGCGGCCTGCGGTTTTGGGAACCGGCATATCCGAAGCTTTATACGGTCCAGGTCCGGCTGTTCTCAGACGGGGAGCTTTCGGATACGGAACGCATTGAAACCGGATTCAGGCAAACGGGGTATGATTCCGACGCGGGCGTGACGATCAATGGACAACCCGTGTTTTTGCGGGGGTACGCCCAGCGCGCGTCCAATGAATGGGCGGCATCGGGTATTGCGCCGCAATGGCTGCATGATCAGGATGCCCGATGGATCAGGGAAAGCAACGCCAATCACATTCGTTTCATGCACGTGGCCGGCTCTCCCAGTGACCTGCGGGCTTTTGACCGGTACGGTGTCGTATGTACCCAGCCCGCAGGGGACAAAGAGAAGGAAACCTTTGGCCGCCAGTGGGATCAGCGGGTGGAATTGATGCGGGATGTGATCCTGGCTTATCGTAACCATCCCTCTGTCTTCTTCTGGGAAGCGGGAAACAATTCCATTTCCGCCGAACATATGCGGGAAATGCGGCTGCTGAAGGAAGCGCTGGACCCCCATGGCGGGCGATGGATGGGCTGCCGCACGCTGAATACGGAAGAGGTTGCGGCGGAAAGCGAATATGTGGGCACGATGCTGAACCGCCATGCCGCGCGTTTTCTATCCCTCCACGGGCCCGTTACGGAAACGGAATACTTGCGGGAGGAAGCGCCCCGGCGTGTATGGGATGATTTTTCACCGCCGGATTACGACTACAAAAACCGGTATTTGGGCAAGGGTGGGAAAAAACAGAAAGGCCTGGATTTCTACGACCTGACCAGCGAGGACCTGAACATCGCCGCAGCCCGCGGATACGCCGAGTTTTTTCACGACCGGATGGGCGGCGGCTCCGGCAAAAGCTATTACAGCGCCTGCGCCGCTCTGTGCTGGACGGATTCGGCCCAGCACGGCCGCCAATCGTACAGCGAAAACGGACGTATGAGCGGCAGGGTGGACGCCATACGGGTCAAGAAACAGAATTATGACGTTTTCCGCGTTTTGCAAAGCGCCATGCCGGAACTCAAGATTCTGGGACACTGGAACTATCCGCCCGTCAGCGAAGAAACCTACCTGTATGAGGAAAAAAGGTTCAACGGCGTTTACTGGGAAGGAACGGGACGGTATATGCGGCGGGATGCCCGCCATAAAACGGTTCACTGTGCGGCAAGCTATCCCATCGCTCTGGTACGGCTTTTTGTGAACGGAAAACCGGCGGGGGAATGTACAAAGCCGGAAAACACTTTCATCTTTTCTTTCCCCGACGTGGATGTGACCCAATCCGGCTTTGTGGAAGCCATCGGCTTTGGCCTGGATGGCAGAGAACTGGCGCGGGACAGGCTGGAAACAGCGGGGCCCCCGGCGCGGCTCCTTTTATCGCCCCATACCGCTCCGGGAGGATTGCGGGCCGATGGCAGCGACCTGGCTTATGTGGACGTGGAGGTGACTGACAGCGAGGGCAGGACAGTGCCCCTGTGCGCCCTTCGCATTGATTTTGCTTTGAACGGCGGAGGCGTATTCCTGGGCGGCTACAACAGCGGACGGTTTGAGGGAAACGGACGGCATGACAACGTGATCCATCAGCCTTTCGTTTTCGCCGAATGTGGGAAAAACCGCGTCTTGATCCGGGCGGGCAAGGAACCGGGCATCATCACGCTTACCGCGAGCGCCCGGGGACTGGCTCCTGTGAAAGCGGAAATCCCCGTCGTACCTGCCGAAACCAGCCCTCTGTCCCTCGCGTGTTTCGCGCGTCTGGAGGAGGAACCAGCCGGTCTGCCGGGGCGGGAGCAGAACAACATCCCCTCCGTTCCTGAAATGGACGCGCTCAAGTATGTGCCGGATCGGGAAAACTACTGCAAAATCCTGGTAAACGGCCAAGAACCGGATTTTAGGAACGTGCGGGCCGTGAACAAAAACGGCAGCGTCTGGGGCAACGTCCTGTGTATTCTGGAGAGGATGCACAGCATGGCCTCCGACAGGATGGATTGGTCGTGGCAGCCGAAGGATCAGCGCCTTGTGCTGCGATCCGGCGGCCATACGGTGGAAGCCCGGGTGGGGACGACACATTTGCTGGTGGATGGACGGGAAAACCTGATGGACGGGGCGCCGTATTTGACGGACGAGGGCATCCTGGTAATGGAAGTAAACGCCATTGCCGGGTATGTTCAGGGCGCGGCTGTTCAATACGACGACAAAATTGGCGCGCTGAGGATCAGTTTGTAAAGCTCAATGATAAAAACAGGAGGAAGAACGCATGAACAAGGTTTATTGCTGCTATCCCGGCGGGAAACACAAGGCGCTTACCATGAGCTACGACGATGGCCGCACTTATGATCGGCAGCTGGTGGACATTTTCAACCGGTACGGCATCAAAGGCACATTTCATTTAAACAGCGGCTTTTTGGGGGATGAAAGGCACATCGCGCCCGAGGAAGTAAAAACTCTGTACGCGGGGCACGAGGTATCCTGCCATACGGTCACTCATCCCACCATCGCCCGCAGCCCCCTGCCGGAGGTGGCCTGGCAGGTGCTGGAGGACAGGAAAGCCCTGGAAGCCCTGTGCGGCTATCCGGTGCGGGGCCTTAGCTACCCCAACGGTTCCGTGAGCAAAGAAATCGAGGAATTGCTTCCTTTGTGCGGCATCCGCTATTCCCGTGTGGTGGGCTCAAGCGACAGCTTTGCCCTGCCGGAAAACCCCCTGCGCTGGCAGGCCACCTGCCACCACAATCACCGACTCATAGAGCTGGGCGAGCAGTTTTTGGGCCTGTTCAAGCGGCAGTATCTGTATCTCATGTACGTGTGGGGCCACAGCTATGAATTCAACGATAAGGATAACTGGGTCCTGATCGAAGAGTTTTGCCGCATGATGGGCGGGAAAGATGATATCTGGTACTGCACCAACATCGAATTCATGGACTGCATGGACGATTTCAAGCGCCTCCAGTTCGCGGCGGACAATTCTTTTGTATACAATCCTAACGCCCGGGACTGCTGGATCCAGGTCAACGACAATGAACCTGTCTGCATTCCCGCCGGCAAAAACGTGATGCTATAAAACGTATAGACTATGTAAATCGGAGGAAGCTATTATGAACATCTACCGCGACCCCATTACCGGCTACGAAATCCGGCGCTATACGGATGGGCCGGAGAGGAACACCAAGCTTTATTTCACCTGTGAAAACTTTTCCGTGGATGACCGGTACTTTTTCTTTTCCAAGGATTCCGTGCCCGGCGATTTGAACGGCGGCTGCTGCCGGGTAAACGTGGAAACGGGGGAGATAGACCGGGTGACGGACGAAACCTTTCGGGGCTTCGCCACGGATCGGGAAAAGAACATCGGTTACACCTGCCAGAATGGCACGGAGGTGTACGCCGTCGATTTGAACACCCTTGAAAAGATTAAAATCGGCGATCTGCCCAAGGGGGGCCAGATTACCGGCCACTTGACCGCGGCCCATACCGGACGCATCGCGTGCAGCTATCATTTAGCGAACAAGCTGTACGCCCTGGTGATCCTGGACCCCGGCAAAGAAGCGGAAGTGGTCTATCAGACCGATTACCGCTTAGGCCACGCCCAAATCTGCCCCACGGACGAAAACCTGATTTTCTACATCCATGAAACCGAGGGCGACGCCTTCCAGCGTACCTGGATGTTCGATGTGAAGGAGCGCTATGTGCGGCCCTATTACGTGGAGCATCCCAATGAGTGGATCACTCATGAGGTCTGGGCGGCGGACGGAAGCGAAATGGCCCTGATGAAGCTGGATCCCGCCGGATTCGTGGACGGGGACAAAGGGGAGACCCACACCGGCAATATCATCATCGGGGATAAGGATGGACGGCATTTCGACATCGCCGCCACCGAAACCCAGCTGCTGCATCCCTGCCTGAGCCGGGATAAGAAGTGGCTCTGCGCCGACCGGATCAGCTATTTGGGCACCAAGATCCAGGAGGGCGTGGTGCTGATCGAACGGGCTACCAAAAAAGCGAAGTTTATCGCCTCTACTGGCTCCTGCAAAACGGGAGCGGATCATCAGCATCCCTCCTTCAACCGAAAGGGAGACAAAATCCTGTTTTCCAATCCGGATGAAAACGGGTTGGGCCAGGTGTGCGTGATCGATTTACAGCAAGTATGGAAGGACTGGTAAACCTATGCCAACCATTTGGATCATCGGCGATTCTACGGTGGAGGACAACACGCCCCCCTTCCGGGGCTGGGGATGGGCCCTGCCGGAATATGTGAAGGAGGGCGTGCAGGTGAAGAACCACGCCCTCAGCGGCCGCAGCACCCGCAGCTTTTGGAACGAGGGGCTGTTTGAGCCGGTTCGGAATGGCATGCAAAAGGGCGATCTGCTGCTCATCCAGTTCGGTCACAACGATGAAAAGGACGATGAGGAACGGCATACCGACCCGGACAGCACTTTCCCGGAAAACCTGTGGCGCTACTGCACTTCCGCCCTGGAAAAAGGCGCGCGGCCCGTGCTGCTCACGCCCGTTTCCCGGCGCTTTTTCGTGGGCGGGGGCAGCATGCTGTATACTCATGGGGAATATCCCCGGGCCGTTCGGAAGCTGGCGGAAGAAAAAAACGTGCCGCTGTGCGACCTCAAAAAGGACAGCCGGGAGCTGTATCTGAAGTTAGGGGAGGAAAAAACGGCGGAGCTGTTCGTGCGATTGAAACCCGGCGAGCATCCCGATTTCCCAGACGGGCACGACGACAAGACCCATTTCAACGCCTATGGGGCAAAGCTGATTGCCGGGCTTGTGGCGGAGGAAATGCGGAAAATCCCCGTATGCGCTGCCTTTCTGAAATGATCGTGACGGGCAGAATCATGCCTGAACAGGGTGTTTTGCAGGGCTGGATTTACGGGGCAGTAAAATACGCGCTAAAAATCAAAAATAATTCTCAATTTCATATTGACAAATCAAAAACCTGTGTTAAAATGATTATGGTTTTCAAATTCGGAGGGAGGAAAGACCTGTGCGGCCAGCGTACCACACCAAGCAGCAGGATGAATTGATCGCCTTTTTGGAGGCCCATCCTGAAAAGCACCATACCGCGGCCCAGATCCGGGATTATCTGGTGCGGATAGGAAAACCCATCAGCACGGCCACCATATACCGGCGGATGGAACGATTTGTGGAAGACGGCACAGTGCGCAAGTATCTGCTGGAAACGGGCGACAGCGCCTGCTACGAGTACATTGGCGAAAAAAAGCAGGAATGCTCCTCCCACTTCCACTGCAAGTGTGAAAAGTGCGGTCGGCTGATTCATCTGGATTGTGATGAATTGCAGGAAATCCGCCGTCATTTGCAGGAGCATCACGGGTTTGCCTGGGATTCGGGAAGAACCGTGTTTTACGGCATCTGCGATCAGTGCCAATCGGCTTGATCATATAGGATGAGGCAGCCGGCCCGAAGGGTAAGACGCCGACCATCCAGAGAGGAGGAAGAGGACAATGAAGAAACAAAAACGTCTGCTCGCGCTGCTTCTGTGCGTCGGTATGCTGTTTGTTTTGTTCGCTTCTTCCGCCTACATCGCGCATGAGGCAGATCATTACTGCGCGGGGAAACACTGCGAAACCTGCGAAAACATCGCCCGTATGGAAGCGTTGCTGCAAAGCTTTGCGCTGCTGGGCGCTGTGCTGCTTTTGCTGTTCTCCCTGCCCGCTTTCCTTCGCGCATTCCGCGCGGAGGAGGGTTTGTGCGCCTATCATGCCCCTACGCTTGTAAGCTGGAAAGTCCGGCTCAATAATTGACTGAAATAAGGACGGCAAGGGTTTCAAGGAAATATTGGGAACTGGTTTGCTTTGAAGCAAAGCCCTTTTTTCCCGCGGTTTCCTGTGAGACGCCTTGTATTTTTGTGCCCAAATTTCAGAAAAAAACATTGAGATTCGGAGGAAAAAACAATGAAAAAAGTATTTGCTGCTCTGTTGGTTCTGGTTCTGATGATGACCACCCTGTTTTCCGGCGCTGCGCTGGCTGAAAATAAAAAGCTCTCTATCGTGACCACCATTTTCCCCATTTACGACTGGGTACGCCAGATCGTAGGCGAAGACAGCAACGTGGAAATCACCATGCTGCTGGACAACGGCACCGACCTGCATTCCTATCAGCCCTCCGCCGCGGACATCCTGAAGGTGTCCAACGCCGATCTGTTCATCTATGTGGGCGGCGAAAGCGACGAATGGGTGGAGGACGTGCTGGCCACCGCCATGAACCCCAACCTGGTTTCCATCAATCTGGTGGAAGCTATGGGCGACGCCATCAAGGCGGAAGAGATCGTGGAAGGCATGGAGCATGAGCATGAACACGAAGAAGGGGAAGAAGAACACGAGCATGAACATGAGCATGAGCACGAGGAAATCGAACTGGAGGACATCCAGGATCGTCCCTTGACCGATTTCGCGGGCGAATGGAAGTCCCTGCAGCCCCTGCTGCTGGCGGGCGAGCTGGAAGCCTTCTGTGAGCACAAGGCCGAAGAGGACGAAGACGACAGCACCACCAAGGAAACCTACTTTGCCAAATACGCCGCCAACTGGGTCTGCGACGCTGTGACCATGAAGATCACCGGCGACACCATTTCCTTCACCGATGAAAACGGCAACACCGTGACCGGCACCTACGCTTACGCGGGCTTCACCCCCATCCTGGCGGACGACGGCGACGTGAAGAGCGTGCGCTACCAGTACACCTCCAACACCGACGGCGCCCCCAAGTATGTGCAGTTCAACGACCACGGCTATCAGGTGGGCGACGCGGAACATTTCCACGTATACTTTGGCAATGACAGCTTTGACGCCCTGCTGACCGCTTCTTCCAACCCCTACTTCGTCGCCGCCGACCTGACCACCGCCGGGATCCTGCAGCAGTTGATGGGCCACAACCATGACGGGCATGAGCACCATCATGAGCACGAGGAAGAAGAAACCGACGAGCACGTATGGCTGTCCCTGCGCAATGCGGAAGCGCTGTGCAAAGTGATCGCGGAAGAACTGAGCACGATCGATTCTGACCGCGTCGCCCAGTATCAGGCGAACGTGACTGCTTATGAAGCCCAGCTGATCGCCCTGGATAAGGCTTACACGGAAATGGTCAATGCCGCTCAGTACAAGACCGTGCTGTTCGGCGACCGCTTCCCCTTTCGGTATCTGACGGATGATTACGGCCTGACCTACTTCGCCGCTTTCTCCGGCTGCTCCGCCGAGAGCGAAGCCAGCTTCCAGACCATCGTATTCCTGGCCCAGAAGGTGGACGAACTGAACCTGCCCGCCGTGCTGACCATCGAGCATCCCAAGACCCGGATCGCCGAAACTGTGGTGAGCACCAGCCAGGCCAAGAACGCCAAGATCCTGTCCATGGACTCCATGCAGAGCATCACAGACCAGGATGTGAAGGCGGGCGCCACCTACCTTGCTATCATGGAAAGCAACCTGGCCGTGCTCAAGGAAGCATTGAACTGATCCAGAACAAAATCCACGTTTTTCGATCAGGAGAGCAGGGGCCTCTGCGGCCTCTGCTCTCCGGGCTTTGCAAGTAGAGGAGAAAGAAAATGAAAAAAATCACTGTGCGCTGCGCTGCTGCTCTCCTGGCCTGTTTGATCCTGCTGGGACCAATCCCCGTTTCGGCGGAACAGCAGAACGTCGCTCCAGTTTATGGTGAGCAGGAAATAGACCTGGACCTTAGCCAGTTCAGCGGAACAGTGGTTTACGCGCAGATTTATCAGCTGGCGATTCATCCGGAGGACTATCTCGGAAAAATCATTCGGCTTTCCGGCTGGTATGACGTGGTCGTAGACGACGAAACAGGCGTGGTTTACACGGTATGCTTTATTCCCGACGCCACCGCCTGCTGCGCCCAGGGAATCGAATTCGTCTGGGGAGGGGAACACAGCTTCCCGGATAACTACCCGGAATCCGGCACGGAGATCATGGTGACAGGACGGTTTGAAACCTACTTTGAGGGAGAATGGGAATATATGCACCTGGTGGACGCCGAACTGATCTGGGCGCAGGATTAACGCTTTACCGCCGCCGGACCAGTGTATTTCTTTCGTTTCGCGCTTGCTTTTTTATGGGTTTATGTTACAATATGCCCATCGAAAGGAGGCATGCCTATGTCCGGCAGCGAAAAGAGCTCTTCCCGCCGCACCCTGTACAAAACGCCCTTTTCCCGCGCCTACTGGGCGCAGGCGGCGTCCGAATTCAAAAACTTAAAGGTGCTGGTATTCGCCGCGCTGATGATCGCCCTGCGAGTGGCGCTCAAATCCGTCAGCATCCCCATCGCGGCCAATCTGCGCATTAACGTGGCTTTTTTTATCAACGCTTACGGGGCTATGGTGTTCGGCCCGGTGGTGGCCATCGCCGCCGCCGCCGTATCCGATACCTTGGGGTGCATTCTGTTCCCTACGGGGGTCTACTTTTTCCCTTTCATCTTTATTGAAATCGCCGGATCTTTGATTTTCGCCCTGTTCTTTTACCGCACAGAGGTTACGGCTCTGCGAGTGACCCTGTCCCGCTTCTGCATCGATTTTTTTGTGAATATCGTTTTGAACACGCCGGTCATGTGGCTGTATTATCAGATGGTGCTGGGCAAAAACTATGTGCTTTTTGACGCTCTGCGCGTCGTGAAAAATTTGGTCATGTTCCCCATCGAATCCGTGTTGCTTGTGCTGTTCCTGCGCGTGGTGATTCCGCCTACTCAAAAGTTGGGGTACGTGTACAGCGGCACGGAGCAATTGCGCTTTACGAAAAAGAATATCATTTTCCTGGCCGTCATGGCCGTGGTGGGCGTTGCGGCGGTGGCGCTGTACGTCAAATTCAAATGAAGCGGGGGCTTGACTATGAACGAAAGCCAACAGGCTATTTTGAACGGGCTGAACGCATTATATCCCGACGCCGGACCGGAACTGCATTTTTCCAATCCGTTTGAAACGCTGGTCGCCACCATCTTGGCCGCCCAGTGCACCGACGCCCGGGTGAATCAGGTCACCCCGGCTTTGTTCCGGGATTATCCCGACGCGGCGGCCATGGCGAAAGCCACGCCGGAGGAAATCTTTCCTTATGTAAAATCCTGCGGCTTCAAGTCCAAGGCGGTGAACATCGTAAACGCCAGCCGCATGATCGTGGAAAAGTACGGCGGCAAGGTGCCTGACACATTGGAAGAATTGACGGCGCTTCCCGGCGTGGGCCGCAAGACCGCCAACGTAGTGCTGGCCTTTTCCTTCGGCGTGCCCGCCATCCCGGTGGACACCCATGTGTTCCGGGTGGCGAACCGTTTGGGGCTTTCCAACGCCCTGACCGTGGAGGAAACGGAACGCCAGCTCATGGATTTGATCCCAAGGGAGGATTGGAGCCAGGCCCACCATTGGATGATCTACCATGGCCGGAGGGTGTGCCACAGCCAGAAGCCGGAATGCGAAAGATGCACCCTGCGGGAATGGTGCAAGGCCGCCCACGCGGAACAGATGATCAACCCCAAGGCGGAGGCAAAAAAGCGCGCCCAGGCCCGAAAGACCAGGACGCTTGACACTTGATTTCATACGAAAAGAGGACGGGAGAAACGCTTTCCCGCCCTCTTTTGCTATCCGAAAATCAGTAATCAGCCCCGTAGGGGAACACGGCCACGATCTTGCTTTCGATATAGATGATGGTGTAAAGGGAGCTGCCGTATTGCAGGTAGCAGTTCATGAAATTGGAAATATTGGTGGCGCGGTAGCAGTTGCTCTTGGTGCCATAGTAGAAGATGCAGTTGGGGTCCACCTCGTAGTCGTAGGAATCCTTGCCGCCGTTGGTGAAGGTGGACAGGTTGCCGCTGTTGTAATCCTCGCCGCTGTATTTGATGGTGACCAGGTCGGCGTCGATGCGCCAGGTGGTGCCCTTCAAATAAATATTATTAATGTAACCGGCGGAAACGCGGGTGCGCTTTTCGCTGGGGCGGCGCTGAAGGTAAATGGTGTAGGTGGTGGATGCGCCGCCGTTGACCACCTGGATGGTCACGGCCTGAGGCTTGTCCGTCATGGAGATGACCTGGCTGGCCTGGCCGCTGCGCACCACTTGGCCGTTCACGTAAATGGTGGCGTAGGGGTCCATGGCGGTGGGGGTAAAGGTGGGGCGGGATACCCAGTCCGCCACGGTGAGCAGATAGGTGTATTGGTAGGGGCTGAAGCTTTCGGGCAGCATGATGCCGGTATTGGGGCAGTTATGGGTGAGGCTGCGAAGCAGGGTGGAGCCTGCGCCGCCGTCGTCCGCCAGAACCGGCGCGCAGGCGCACAGCAACGCCAAGGCTAAAAGCAGGGAAAGGAAGCGTTTCATGGAAGTAAATCCTCCTTGATCATTGTTTTCAAACATAGAACGATGGGACGGCAGGATTTCTTGCAGATATTTTCCGGGGATGGAAAAATTATATCACGGATGCAAGGCGGCGCGCAAGGTTTTTTTCTGCATGGAAAAAGGAAAAAGGACGCTGCAAACGCGCGTCCTTTGCATGGGAAACGTCAAATTTCGGGAATAGCGATTTCGATTTCCCGGCCTGCTTCGGCGGATTTCATGATGCCGTCAATGATGGCCTGGTTGTACAGGATCTGGGAGGAAGGAACGGGGGCTGCGCCGCCCTCCTTCACCGCGTCGAGGAAAGAGCGCACCTTCATTTCAAACAGGGGCTTGGCAGCTTTCAAAATGGGGATTTTGGTTTCGGTCTGGAGGCCCGCCGTGTCGGTGTACAGGGTCATTTCCCCGCCCACGGTGCCGTTCCAGCATTCGGTGGAGGGGATGCGCAGCGCGCCTTTTTTGCCCAGGATCACGGTATCGCCGGGGGTGTCCAGGTGCATGGCCCATGAAATGCGGAAATCTAAGATCACGCCGCCCTCCAAGCGGATAAAGGCCGCGGCGAAATCGTCCACGTTGAAGCGGGCGGCGTTTTCTTCCGCCGTATGGTCCTGGTCGTTGGAAATATAGAGCGGATTGGTGCCGAAGAAATTGGAGGTGTAGCCCGTGACCGTCAGGGGCTTGGGGTAACCGATGGCGTTGAGCACCATATCCAGGCTGTAGCAGCCGATGTCGCCCAGCGCGCCGATGCCGGCTGTCTTCTTTTCGATGAAGGTGCTGCACGGGATGCCGCGCCGCCGTCCGCCGCCGGTCTGGATATAATAGATTTCGCCCAGCACGCCGGATTCCACGATCTTTTTGATCTGCTGCATGTTGGGGTCCATGCGGGGCTGGAAGCCGATGGACAGGATCTTGCCGCTTGCCTTTTCGGCTTTCATGACCGCCACGGCCTCGTCCAATGTCACGGTGAAGGGCTTTTCCAGCAGCACGTTCACCCCCGCGTTCAGGGCGTCGATGGCGCACTGGGCGTGGGTGGCGTTGTAGGTGCATACGGAAACGGCGTCCAGTTTTTCGCTTTTCAGCATGGAAGCGTGGTCGGGATAAAAATGCACTTTGGAAGCGTCGATGCCGTTCCGCGCGCAGAATTTTTCAGCCTTGCCGGGGATCAGATCAGCCAGGGCCACGATGTCCACGTCCGGAAATTTCAGATACTGGCGGACATGTTCTTCCGCGATCCAGCCCGTGCCGATCAGCCCTACGCGCACTTTTTTGCTGGCGTCCACTTCTTTTTCCTCAATGGCCTGCATGGTTTGGCTGAGTACAGAATCGTCCTTTGCCATAAGGGAGTTCCTCCTTGCGTTTGCGTATCGTCGAAAAGTGTTTCGGTTGCTTTCAAGTATCATTATACATGAGGGGTCATGGATTGTCGAGAGCTAAAATACCGTTTTTTTCGGGCGCGCTGAAAGAAAGGCGGCTGAGGCTCCCTTGGGATGTTTTCCGATAATTCCGCGGCGTGACGCCATACTTTTTTTTGAAGGAATCCTTGAAATAATTGCTGTCGGAAAAGCCGCAGCGCAGGGCGATATCCGTGATGGAATCGGCGGTGGAAAGCAATTCCTGGGCCGCGTGGTGCAGCCGCACGAACACGATGTATTCGTGCAGGCCGATCCCCGCCGCCTCCCGGAAGCGCCGGGTCAGATAATTGGGGCTGAAGCCCACGGCGCGGGCCACGTCGGCGGTGGTGATGGGGTTCATATAATAGGCGCTGATATAGCGCGCCGCCTGCAAGATCTGCTGATCGGATGTATGAATATCACCGGGCTGTTCGGAAGGGAAAAGGCACAGCCTGCCGCACAGCAGCAGCAATTCCTGCAAGTAGGTCCGCAGCAGCAAGGGGGAACGATCGTCACGATTCTTATCCTCCGCAGCCATTTGGCGCAGGCACCGGCACACCGGACCGCGGTATGCCTCCGGCACATGGAAAACCGTGGTTTCCGTAAAAATCTGTCCGGACCGGGGCATACTCCGCCGCACATCTTCCGGCACGTCCTCCATCCGGAACAGGACCACTGTCCGCTTGCAGGGCCCGAACACATAGCGGGTATAGTGCAGCGCCATGGGCGGCACCAGGATGAAATCTCCGGCGCGCAGGTCCTGAATGTGGTCGTCGATCAGAAAACGGCAGTCGCCGCTTTCCACATAGAATAATTCGATGCAGCTGTGGCAGTGGTGACCCGTCATGACGAAAGGGGCGTCCCGAAGCTTGGTTTCGGCGTGGATTTCGCTGCCGGGCAAAGGCGCAGACCTGTTCATGTTTTTCCTCCACTGTTGAAAAATCAGTATTTCAAACAAATTATAGGGGTTTTTCAGCGGAAAATCAAGAAAAACTGATTTATAATACAGGATGCGCGCGCATCATGGCGCGGCGCGGATTTTTCAAATCGAGGTACAGCCAATGTTGTCGAAACAAATCCATTGGCTTTGGGAGAACATGGACAAGCCCTCCCGACGCCGCCACATTGCCGCTATTTTCATCAGCGTGTTTACCTGCGCGCTGCTGCTGGTGAACCCCGCGCTGTCCCAAAAGCTCATCGACGACGTGATCATCGCCCAGAACCCGGCACCGCTGCTGGGCATCCTTGCCGTGATGCTGGTCGTGAAACTGGGGCGGGAGGGCCTCAGGTATCTCATGGTGATTTTCCTGGAAAAGGACGCGCAGAACGTGGTCTTTCAATTGCGCTGCAGCCTGTTTGAAAAGCTGCAATACAACGATATGCGGTTTTTCGACAATCACCGAACCGGCGATTTGATGACCCGCATGAGCGCGGACCTGGACTGGTGCCGCCATTTTCTGGCGTACATCGATTACCGGATCATCGACGCGGCCTGCACCTTCCTCTTTTCCACCGTGTACCTGTGCACGGTGAGCTGGAGGCTGACGCTGCTTTTGATCGTGATCACGCCGGTGCTGCTTTTGATCACCAAGCTGTTTTCCAAAAACGTGCGGCCCCGGTTCGCGGCCATGCGGGAAAGGCTGAGCGAAATGAACACCGCGGCCCAGGAAAACATCGCGGGCAACCGGGTGGTGAAAGCTTTCGCCCGCGAGGAATACGAAAAGGAACGGTTTGAGGAAAAGAACCGAGCCTTCATGGAAAGCCACCTGCGCATCAACAAGGTGTGGCTCACCTTCTTCCCTATGATCGAGCTGCTGGTAAACGCCATTCAATTGGTGACCATTTTCGTGGGCGGATTGTTCATCATTCAGGGGGAAATCACCCCCGGCGAGCTGGCGATCTTCACGGGACTGAGCTGGGCGGTATCCAATCCCATGCGGGAATTGGGCAACCTGATCAACGATCTGCAGCGGTTTTCCACCTCCGCCGCCAAGGTGATGGAGCTGCATTACGCCAAGCCCCAGATCATGGACGACGCCGAGGCCGTGCCCCACGAACATATGAACGGCGGCATCGAGTTCCGCAATGTGTCCTTCAAAATTGACAATAAGCCCATCCTGACGGACGTGAGCTTTTCCGTAAAGCCCGGCCAGACTGTGGCCGTCATGGGCGAAACGGGCAGCGGCAAAACCACCCTGATCCATCTTTTGGCCCGAGTGTACGACGTGACGGAAGGGGCCGTGCTGGTGGACGGCTGCGATGTGCGCCAATGGAAGCTGAACGAGCTGCGCCGTGGCATTGGCACCGCCACCCAGGATGTGTTCCTGTTTTCCGATACGGTGGAGGGCAACGTGGCCTTCGGCGATCAGAGCCTGACCATCGAGGAAGTGAAGGACTTTTCCCGCCGGGCCGCCGCGGCGGAATTTGTGGAGCATCTGCCGGAAGGGTACGATACCATCATCGGCGAGCGCGGCGTGGGCCTGTCCGGCGGCCAGCGGCAGCGCATCGCCCTGGCCCGCGCCCTGGCGGTGCGGCCCAGCATCCTGGTCATGGACGATACTACCTCCGCCGTGGACAGCGAAACGGAGCAGTACATTCAGGAACAATTGCGTAATCTGCCCTTCCCCTGCACCAAGTTCATCATCGCCCAGCGCGTTTCTTCCATGCGGGACGCGGACCTGATCCTGGTGCTCAAGGACGGCAGAATCAGCGAACAGGGAACCCACAGGGAACTGCTGGAGCAGCGGGGATATTATTGGCAGACCTATTGCTTACAGTACGGCGTCCCCATGAAGGAGGCGGTGTAACATGGCGCGGAACAAATTTGACGTAGACGAAAAGCTGGAATCGCCTTTTCGATGGCAGCACTTAAAGCGGGCGGGCAAATACGTGGCCCGGCAGAAATATGCCATGCTGGCCGCTTTGATCCTCAGCGCCCTTGCCAGCGCCGCCACCCTGTATATCCCCAAAATCACCCAGTGGGTGCTGGACGAGGCGGTGCCCAACAAAGATACGGCCATGATCGGCCGCATGGCGCTTTTGTTCGTAGGCCTGATCGCCCTGAGCATCCTGTTCAGCGCCATCCGCTCCCGCATGATGGCCCACGTGAGCCAGCGCATCATTTACGATATTCGCAGCGACCTGTTTGCCCACCTGCAGAAGCTGCCGTTCAGCTATTACGACAGCAGGCCGGCGGGAAAAATCCTGGTGCGCGTGATCAACTATGTGAACTCCGTATCCGATATCCTGTCCAACGGCATCATCAACATGATCATGGATATCATCAACCTTGTGTTTATCGTGGTATTCATGTTCTCCACCAACGCCACCCTGTCCTGGGTGATCGTGGCGGGCCTGCCCATTTTCGTGGGCATCATCATCCTGATCAAGCCCCGCCAGCGCAAAGCCTGGCAGAATCAGAGCAACAAGAACAGCAATTATAACGCTTATTTGGCAGAATCCATCGACGGCGTGCGGGTGAGCCAGCTCTTTGCCCGGCAAAAGGAAAACATCGGCATCATGCGGGGCCTGGCCGAAGCCTGCCGGAAGGCGTGGCTGAACGCCGTGTATATCAGCAACACGGTATGGCTTTCCAGCGAGACCATGACCCAGCTGGTGCTCACCTTCCTTTATATTGCGGGTGTGTATTGGATGGGCGGCGGGGAAATGGTGTCCTTCGGCGTGATCTTGGCCATGGGGCAGTACGTCAGCCGTTTCTGGCAGCCCATCACCAATTTGGCGAACGTCTATAATTCCTTCGTCAACAATATCGCTTATTTGGAGCGCATCTTTGAAACCATGGACGAGCCCGTGGTGGTGGACGACGCCCCGGACGCTGAGGAACTGCCCGAAATCAGCGGCGAAGCGGACTTTGAGGACGTGACCTTTGCCTATGAGGAAGGGATCAACGTGCTGGAGCACATGAACCTGCACGTGAAAGCGGGGGAAAGCATCGCCCTGGTGGGTCCCACCGGCGCGGGCAAAAGCACGGTGATCAACCTGCTGTGCCGCTTCTATAATCTGAACGGGGGCCGTATCCTGCTTCACGACAAGGCGGGCAAGGCCCACGATATCAGCAAAGTGACCCTTCGTTCCCTGCGCACGCAATTGGGCATCATGCTCCAGGACAGCTTCATTTTCTCCGGCACCCTCATGGATAACATCCGCTACGGGCGGCTGGATGCTACGGATGCAGAAATCAAGGAAGCAGCCCGGCGGGTGCGTGCGGACGCCTTCATCAGCAAGCTTCCAAACGGCTATCGGACGGAAATCAAGGAACGGGGCAGCAATTTGAGCCAGGGTGAAAAGCAGCTGATAGCCTTTGCCCGCACCCTGCTTTCCGATCCGGCTATCCTGATTCTGGACGAAGCTACCTCCTCCATCGACACCCAAACGGAAAAGCTGCTCCAGGAAGGCATTCAGGAAATGCTAAAGGGCCGCACCAGCATCATCGTGGCCCATCGCCTGAGCACTATCAAAAACTGTGACCGTATCCTGTATATCAGCAATAAGGGCATTGCCGAAATGGGCAGCCATGAGGAACTGATGCGGAAAAAGGGACTGTATTATCAGCTTTACACCGCGCAGGTAAAGGAAGAAGCGGCATAATAGAAGACGAAAAAGAAACGCCGGGGCAAAACCCCAGCGTTTCTCACTTTGGCTTTCTTTTTTCTCTGTCATAAAACCCAAAACTGGCCCCGCCGGCGGCTTTTTCCGCTTCTTCGTCGGTAAGCTCATTTTTTTCGTCCTTTTTGGTTTCCTCCGGGGTCTCCTTTTTAGTGGGATCGTCCATGCGCTGTTCCTCCTTTTCTTTCTGCCGAGCTTTTTTATACCGTAATTATACCACGGCTTGCGTGCGGTTGCAAGCGCCGCAAGGTCTGATCATCCTTTTATACGCGGGTCTGCGGCGCGGTGGCTGTCAGTTTTGAAAGATTTTTCAAAAAAGCAGAACCGAAATAAGTCCCTCTTGATATTCCGCGGAGATTCGTCGTATAATAGCGAAGGAAATAATGTCCATGAGGTGGAGTATGATCGATATTTTGGATTATCAGGGCCAGCGGGTTCACATGATTGGCATCGGCGGCAGCAGCATGAGCGGGCTGGCCGAAATGCTGTTAAAGGAAGGTTACACCGTTACCGGCTCGGACAACGCCAATTCCCACGCGGTGGAGCGTCTGCGGAACATGGGGATCGACGTGAAGGTGGGCCACGCGGCGGATAACGTGCCGGGAGCCGCGCTGCTGGTTTTTTCCGCCGCCATATCCGAGGAAAATCCCGAGCGGCGGGAGGCCAAGCGCTTGGGCATTCCGGAAATGGAGCGTTCCACCTTGCTGGGGCAATTGATGCGCGGCCATAAAAACGCCGTGTGCGTCTGCGGCACCCACGGGAAAACCACCACGTCCTCCATGATCGCGGAAACGCTGATGGAGTGCGGCATGGACCCCACCGTGCACATCGGCGGGCGGCTGGACGCCTTGGGGGGCGGCAGCCGCATCGGCAAAAAGGATGTGTTCGTGGCCGAAGCCTGCGAATTCCACGGCAGTTTCCTGGAAATGCACCCTACGGTGGCGGTGGTGCTGAACATCGAAGAGGATCATTTGGACTGGTACAAGGATATCGACCACATCGAAGCGGCCTTCGGTCAATTCCTGGGCCTGCTGCCCGCCTGGGGCACGGCCTTGGGCTGGGGCGAGGACGAACGGGTGCGGCAGCTGTTTGGGAAGCTTCCTTGTGAGACCCGCACCTTCGGCATGAAGAAGGATAACGACTATTATCCGGAAAACTTGAGCTATAACGACACCGGCTGCCCCCGGTACGATATCGTGTTCCGGGGAGAAAAGCTGGCGCGGGTGGAACTCAAGGTGGCGGGCAGCTTCAACGTGCTCAACTCCCTGGCCGCCTTTGCAGCCGCCCACGTGGTGGGCGCTGAGCCTACGGACATCGCCGAAAGCCTGAACCGCTTTGCCGGGGTACACCGGCGGTTTGAATTGACCGGCATCATCGACGGGGTGAAGATGTACCACGATTACGGCCACAATCCCGCTGAAATGCGGGGCGCCCTGTCCGTGGGGAAGATGCAGCATCCGAATCGCCTGTGGGCCGTGATGCAGCCCCACACCTTCAGCCGGGTCAAATCCCTGTTTAACGATTATCTTACCTGCACCAGGGACGCCGATTTTACCCTGGTCACCGATATTTACGCCGCCAGGGAAAAAGACCCGGGGGACATCAAGGCGGAAATGATCGTTCAGGGCATGCGGGAGCACGGGATCAACGCCGTGCACACCCCCACCTTTGACGATACGGAAAAATACCTCCGCGCTCACTGGCAGCCTGGCGACTTGGTGCTCACCATGGGCTGCGGCAACATCAACCTGCTCAACGAGCAGATGCAGCTCCACGGGGATACCAAGTGAAAAGCCGTTTGCGCGCCTGGATGGACCGCGCCGCCGAGTGGCTGTTTCCCCGGGGCGCGTGCTGCTTGTGCTGCGGCGATCCCCGGCGGGCCAGCGAGGAAGACTGCCTGTGCGATGCCTGCCGGGAAAAGCTGAAGGAAGGGCGGGTGCCCGCCGGGGCGTGCAACCGCTGCCTGTCACCGGTATCGCCAGGCAAGCCCTGCGCTTTCTGCGCGTCACCCATGATGAAGCCCATCGAGGCGGTGTTTTCCCCCTATCGCTTCGGCGGGGAAACGCGGGCGCTGATCCACGCGCTTAAATTCGACGCCTGCGAGGAAGCGGCTCCCCTGCTGGCGCAGGCCATGGCGGACGCCTTGCCGCGCCGGGATTTTGACTGTATCGTGCCGGTGCCCCTGCACCCGGCGCGCCTGCGCCAGCGCGGCTTCAACCAAACCCTGATCTTAGGCCGGGAACTATCCGTCCGCACGGGCATTTCTGTGGAGGACTTGCTTCGGCGGGACCGGTATCACGCGCCGCAGAGCCGCCTGCCCATGAAGCGCCGGGCGGACAATGTGCGCGGCGCGTTTTCCTGCATCGGCGACTCCGTCGGCAAGCGCGTCCTGCTGCTGGATGACGTGCGCACCACTGGCAGCACGGCCTGCGCCTGTGCCCAGACCCTCCTGAACGCCGGAGCGGAAAGCGTGTGCCTGTGCGTATCGGCTGTGGTATACCGGAAAGCGCGGGGAGGATGATCGATCATAACTTGTTTTTATAGAAGGAACATTGTTTTCCTTCTGTTTTTTTATTGCCGGGAAAATGAACCCCGCATTGTTTTTCGCGAAAACACAGGGAAAACAACAAATCTGAACGGCGAATATGTCCGATCCTTCCGATTGACAAGCGGTTCAAAAAAGTATACAATACGACCGGGTAATCAATGAAAAGAACAATAAGTTACGTATGCGTATAAGGACGTGATAGGATGTTTCGGTATGCGATACGCCGTCTGATCACCTCGGTGCTGACGCTGCTTTTGGTTATCGCTCTGACCTTTTTCCTGATGCAGATTGTGCCGGGCGGACCCTTCTTAGGGGAAAACGTCAATCCGGAAATCACCCGGCGGCTGCTGGAAAAGTACGGCTATGACCAGCCTCTGGGCACGCAGTTCGTCAATTATATGAAAGCGCTGTTCCAGGGGGATATGGGCGAATCCATGGTGGTGAAGATGGGCGACCCGGTGACGGACGTGATCTTGGAGCGTTTCCCCACCTCCGCCACCCTGGGCCTGATCGCCTTGGCCATCGCGCTGTTGCTTGGCATACCCTTGGGTGTGTTCACGGCCAATAAGCACGGCAGCCTGTTTGACCGGCTGTTCATCTTCTTTTCCTCCCTGTTCGTTTCCATACCCAGCTTCATCATGACCATCGCCCTGATGCTGATCTTCGGGGTATGGCTGAAATTGCTGCCCATCGCGTACCTGACGGACTTCAAGAGCTATATTATGCCGGTGTTCGGCATGGCGATCTATCCCATGTGCCATTTGGGCCGCCTGACCCGCACCAGCATGCTGGACGTGACCGGCCAGGATTATATCCGCACAGCCAAGGCCAAGGGCTTGAGCGGGTTCAAGATCATGTTCAAGCACGCCTTGCGCAACGCTTTGATCCCCGTGGTCACATCCTTAGGCCCTACGGTAGCGGGCATCCTGACGGGTTCCTTCGTTGTGGAAAACGTGTTCGCCATCAACGGTATCGGGCGTTTCTTCATCCAGTCCATTTCCTCCCGGGACTATCCGCTGATCATGGGCACCACCATCTTCTTCGCCGTGCTGCTGATCGCCTGCAATTACGTGGTGGACCTGCTCTATGGCATCATCGACCCGCGTATCAAGCTGTAAAGGAGGCGCGGTCATGGAAAAGGAAGAAAAGCGTTTGAACGCGAACGCCCTGGAAAAACTGGGCCTCAGGCAGGAGGACCTGGCTCCGGCGACCGCCGAGGAAAAAGCCGCCAGCGACCAGATGCGTCCCTCCGTAGGCTACTGGAAGGACGCCATGCAGCGCTTCCGCCGCAATAAGCTGGCGATGGTGATGCTGGGCATTTTGATTTTCATTATTCTGTGCGCCATTCTCATTCCGGTGCTGTCGCCCTATACCTATAAGGGAAGGACGCCGGACGTACGCCAGGGCCCCACCTGGGCCCACCCCTTCGGAACGGATAAGTTGGGCCGCGATATCCTGGTGCGCGTCATGTACGGCACGCGCATCAGCTTGTTGGTAGGCGTTGTGACGATGCTGCTGGTGTGCCTCATCGGCATTACCTACGGGGCTGTCGCCGCTTGGGTGGGCGGCTTGTGCGACAACCTGATGATGCGCTTTGTGGATTTGATGATGACGATCCCCTCCATGCTGATCATCATTCTTTTGTCGGTGGTGCTGCGCGACCCCATCAAGAAAATGCTCGCCGATCCTCAATGGAACGCCTTGGCCTCCATCGGCTCGGGCCTGATATCCATTTTCGCCGTGCTGGCGCTGTTCAACTGGCTGGGCATGGCCCGGGCGGTGCGCGGCGCGCTGCTGATGAACCGCACCCAGGAATACGTGCTGGCCTCGGAAGCCATGGGCGCGAAGGCCAGCTGGGTGGTGAAAAAGCATTTGCTGCCCAACGCCGTGGGCATCATCATCATTTCCGCCACGGGCGTGGTGCCCAGCGCCATCATGACAGAGAGCTTCCTTTCCTTCATCGGCTTGGGCGTAGCCGCCCCTGTTCCCAGCTTGGGCAGCATGGCCAACGACGCACTCAACGGCATCATCAGCTATCCCATGAACATGGTCTATCCAGCGGCCATCATCTGCCTGATCATTCTGTGCTTCAATGTGGTGGGCGACGCCCTGCGCGACTCGCTGGACCCGCGCATGCGCAAGTGACGCGCGGAGCATGGAAAGACAGGAGGACGTTATGGAAAACCCGTATTTACTGGAGGTCAAAGACCTTTCCGTGGAATTTCACACCCCGGCGGGCGTGGTCCACGCCGTGAGCCACGTGGATTTTAAACTGCGCAAGGGCGAAGTGCTGGGCATCGTGGGGGAGAGCGGCTCGGGCAAATCGGTGACCGCTAACGCGCTCATGCGCCTTTTGCCGGATACCGCCCGGGTCACCGGCTCCATCAAGCTGAACGGCGTGGAGATTTCCAGCTACTCCAACCGGCAGTTCAACACCATCCGGGGCAAGGAAATCGCCATGATCTTCCAGGACCCCATGACCTGTCTGAACCCGCTGTACACCATCGGGAACCAATTGGAAGAAACCCTTCGGCTGCATATGAACCTGACCGGCAGCGCCCTGAAAAAGCGGGCCATCGAATTGCTGGACATGGTGAGCATTCCCCAGCCGGAAACGCGGCTCAAGCAATATCCCCACGAGTTTTCCGGCGGCATGCGCCAGCGGGTAATGATCGCCATGGCTCTGGCCTGCAATCCCTCCATCCTGATCGCGGACGAGCCCACCACGGCCCTGGACGTGACCATCCAGGCCCAGATTTTGGAGCTCATGAAGGACATGCAGAAACGCACCGGCACGGCCATCATCATGATCACCCATGACCTCGGCATCGTCAGCGACCTGTGCGACCGGGTGAACGTCATGTACGGCAGCCGCATCATGGAAAGCGGCACGGTGGACGATCTGTTCTACCGCACGGCGCATCCCTATACCGCGGGGCTTTTGCAATGCCTGCCGGAATCCGTGCAGAACACCCAAAGCAAGCGGCTGGTGCCCATCGAGGGAAGCCCGGTTGATTTGATGATGCTGCCCGCGGGCTGCGCGTTCGCCGCCCGCTGCGGCAAGTGCATGAAGTGCTGCCTGAGCAAAAATCCCGACATGGTGGAAACCGGTCCCGGCCACACCTCCCGCTGCTGGATGGCGGCTTTGGAGAACATAAGCGGGGAGGCGTCCGCATGAGCAAATCGGATTTTATCTTGGAATTACAGGACCTGCGCACCTATTTCCCCGTTCGCAAGTTTTTGCAGAAGAAATATGTGAAAGCGGTGGACGGCGTATCTTTCCAGGTACGCCACGGTGAAACTGTGGGCTTGGTGGGGGAAAGCGGCTGCGGAAAATCCACCATCGGCCGCACCATCATGCGCTTCCACAACCCCACAGGGGGCCGCATCATTTTTGACGGCGACGATATCACCACCTGCGATATGAAGCCCTACCGAAAGCGCATGCAGATGGTGTTCCAGGACCCCTATTCCTCTCTGGACCCCCGCATGACGGTGGGGGACATCGTGGGCGAACCGCTGGATATTCAATACCCCGACATGAGCAAAACCGAGCGGCACGACCGCATCTTGGAACAAATTCATCTGGTGGGCCTGAACAGCGAGCAGTTAAGCCGCTTTCCCCACGAGTTTTCCGGCGGCCAGCGCCAGCGCATTTCCATCGCCCGCGCCATGGTGATCAAGCCGGAATTCATGGTGCTGGACGAGCCAGTGAGCGCCCTGGACGTGTCCATCCAGGCTCAGATCATCAACATGCTCATGGACTTGCAGGAACGCATGGGCCAGGCGTATCTGTTTATCGCCCACGACTTGGCGGTGGTGCGGCACATTTCCAAGCAGGTGGTGGTCATGTACTTGGGCCACGTGATGGAAATCAATGAAAGTGAGGACCTGTACCGCCACCCCCTGCATCCCTACACGCAGGCATTGCTTAGCGCCATCCCCGTGCCGGACCCCAATACCAGCCGCGCCAAGAAGCGGGAAGTGCTGGTGGGCGACGTGCCCAGCCCCATCGACCCGCCTAAGGGCTGCGTGTTCTGTACCCGCTGCAAATACGCCACCGACGCCTGCCGCGAGCAGGCTCCCAAGATCGAGGACGTGGGCGGCGGACATCTGGTGGCTTGCCACCATTTCCGCGAGATTTGATCGGGCGGATGCCCGTGAAAATAAAAAAATGTAAGGAGGAACCCTACACATGCGTAAACTGCTTGCTCTGATCATGGCGCTGGCTATGGTGCTGGGCTGCGTTTCCTTCGCCGCGGCGGAGAAAACGGAGAACGTGATCACCATCGCCATGGAAACCAGCCCCTGCCTGGACCCGCACTGGAATGCCGGCTCCACCGGCGCCTGGCTGCAAAGCCTGATGTATGAGGGCCTGTACACCGTAAACGAAACCAGCTTCGAGCTGACCGGCGCCACCAGCGTTGAGGTCAACGACGACGCCACGGTGTGGACCTTCCATCTGCGCAAGGATGCCGTGTGGAACGACGGCCAGCCCGTCACCGCCGGCGACTACGTGTACTCCATCCAGCGCCTGGTAGACCCGGATATCGCCACCACTTACATGGATTTCTACGGCGCTTTCATCAAGAACGGCACCGCGATTTCCAACCGTGAGGCGGAAATGAGCGAGCTGGGCGTAAAGGCGATTGACGACTTTACCCTGGAAATTACCACCCAGGAGCCCTGCACCTACCTGGATTCCATCCTGACCTATTCCACCTTCTATCCGCTCCGCAAGGATGTTGTTGTGGAAGACGGCAACGGCGACTGGGCGTGGGACGTGAGCCGCTCCATCACCAACGGCGCCATGAACATGACGTACTGCGATGAAGACCAGGAAATTATCCTGGAAAAGAACCCCACCTATTACGCCGCCGACACCGTTGTGCTGGATAAACTGGTGGTCAAGCTGATCGACAACAGCACCACCACACTTTCCATGCTGGAAACCGGCGAGGTGGACCTGATCACCGGCTTCCCCTCTGAAGAAGCCACCCGCCTGCAGGGACTTGGCCTGTATCACGCCATCCCCGCCCTGAGCACCAACTTCCTGCTGGTCAACT
The DNA here is from genome assembly GCA_017525805.1 of Clostridia bacterium. Next base: position 30,168 of record JAFXSH010000158.1, read on the forward strand.
GCCAGGACATCGAAGGCAACGCGCTCATCGACGCCCGCGTCCGCAAGGCCCTGTCCCTGTGCATCGACCGCGAATATCTGTGCGGCGTGCTGCTCAACGGCACCAAGCAGCCTGCCGTGGCTTACGTAGGCAACGGCTTCAGCGGCTCTACCGCCGACGCGGACTTCCGCGGCGAAGGCGGCGAAATGATCTATACCAACGAGGATGAAGCCAGGACCCTGATGGCCGAAGCCGGCTATCCCGAAGGCGCGGGTTTCCCCGTGCTCACCTGCTCCTATGCCAACTCCAGCGCCGACTACCAGATCATCTTTGAATACCTCCAGTCCGTCTGGGAAGAAGAACTGGGCATCACCGTGCAGCTGGAGCCCCTGGATAAGGCCGTTATGACTGAATACCGCGACAGCGGCAAGTTCGACATCACTCCCCAGGGCTGGGGCGCGGACTATATGGACGCCAGTAACATGCTGTCCATCTTCGTCACCGGCAACTTCATCAACGGCGGCCGGTACAGCAGCGAAGTGTTCGACAATTGCTACTATGAATCCCTGAAGACGGTGGATCAGGCCGCCCGTATGGCGCTGCTGCACACCGCCGAGGATCAGCTGCTGAACGTGGACATGGGCATCATCCCCCTGTACCATGGCAGCGCGGTAGCCATCTATTCCGACGACGTGCTGGATAACGTGGTCATCGGCGCCAGCGGCAAGCCCTTGCTGCAGTACGCGATCCACAAGTAATCCAAAAATCAAACTGAAAAAGGCCGTGGAATCGACTGTATCGCCGGTTCCACGGCCTCTTGTATTACATCTTATCCTTATAAACCGGCTTCCTCAAACGTGTCAGGCTCAGGACGATCCCAAGACTTCCTGCGGCAAAGAAGATCATAGCAATGCCGGAACCTTTTCCATCGCCGAAAAACGGGGTCATAAGCTGCCGCAGGGGCAGTTCCGAAGCCATGAACGGTTCAAATACGTGATCCGCCAGTAAGCCGCCCACAAGCAGGCCCAATGGGATCGAGCAGTTTTTCAGCGTGCTTTCGGCGGAAAACACGCGGCCCTGCATTTCAAGCGGCACCTGCTCCCGTATAAACACCGTCATGTTCGCGTTCATGATCGCCGCCATCGCATAGGAGCCGAAAGCGGCGGCACACCATACCCAAGGGAAAACCGACAGGCTTTGGATGATATTCCCTGAAAACACAAACGCGGTGCTGATGAAGATCAGCTTTAGTTTGTCTTTTGCAGGCTTCATTCGCATAACCAGGAAGCTGCCTGTCAGCACGCCCAAGGAAACGAAGCTTTGAACCGCGCCCAACGCCTGCTGATTATCTCCTGTCCTTCCTAAGACGAAAGGAGCAAGCATCCCGTCGTTGCTCAGCTTGGCCAGGAAATTGACGCAGGTCATGAACAGGATCAGATGGAGGATCACGGGATGATCGCGCAGAAAACGAAAGCCCTTCATGCAGTTTTCTCGGAAGGACTCGTTGCGCTCCTCATCCGCTTTTTCGATTATCGGGATCCGGATGAAGAACAGCAAAATGATGAACGCGAAGAAAAAGCTGGCAAGATCGCAGATCAGAACGACCCTTAATCCGCCGAAAGCCAGCAGGCAAGCGCCCAGCGCCGGGGCCAGAATGGAAATCGCGGCCCCGGAAAAGCCCTGCAATCCGCCGGCTTTCGTATAATGCGCTTTCGGCACCAGCAAGCTGGTTGCCACAAAAGCGGCTGGTTCCTGAAAAGCATTCATGAAGCTGAGCAGCACGTTGATGATATACAGATGCCACACACGAAGCGCTGAAAAAGTGTACAGCAAATAGACGATGAGCGTTCCGCACGCGGCGAAGAGATCGGCCAACAGCATGATGCGTTTTTTGTCCCAGCGATCCGCGAATGCACCCGCGACAAATCGAAAAAGAATCGTCGGCGCAAATGAACAAAGCGTCAGCAGCGTGATGCTGGATGCCGTTCCCTCCTGTCCGTAGACCCAAACGGTCAGGGCATACTCCGTCATGGCCGTCCCTAATGCGGATACGGCCTGAGAACTCCACAGAAGCAGGAAGCTTTTCAGTTCCCTGAATATATTTGTTTTTTTCATGGCTTTGCTCCTTACAATTCGTATGGTTTAAGATTGCATACGGCGCAAAGCCCGATTCGGACGATATGCTTCCCTCGCCGGGGGCTATCGCTCCGTGCAGGTATCGTCCGATATCAGACCCCGCGCGGAGCGAAGACATCTGCGGACAAAGGCGGCAAAGACAATATGCGTGACACCGTGTGACACCTCCCCGCACAAAATTAGTGAGAAGCTGATTTCTTCCCTGATGAAACTGTTTTATTTCGCGCTGAAAGCGTACACCGTGGTGGATTCGTAGGTATCGCCCGCTTTCAGGGTGGTGGTGGGGAACTGGGGCTTATTGGGGCTGTCCGGGAAATGCTGGGTTTCCAGGGCAACGCCCGCGAAGGGGCCGTAGTGCGCGCCGCCGTGGCCCTCGGTATTCAGGCCCTGGCCGGTGTATACCTGGATGCCGGGTTCTGTGGTGAGCACCTTCATTTCCCGTCCGCTTTTTTCGTCCCGCAGGATGGCGGCTTCTTTCAGTCCTTCGCCCTTCAATACGAAGTTCATATCGTAGCCGTTCACGCCGTCGATCAGGTGGCATTCCGCCCGGCGATTGACGCCATCCCCGATGCGGGCGGGGGCGCGCAAATCAAGCGGCGTGCCGTCCACGGGCAAGTATACCCCGGTGGGGATCAGCTCGTCGTCCACGTCGGTGATGCAGTCGGCGTTTACTTTCAGGGTGTGGTTCAGGATATCGCCAGACCCGGCCAGGTTGAAATAAGCGTGATTGGTCAGGTTGATCACGGTGTCCTTGTCGCTCTGGGCCAGATAGCGGAGGGTCAAACGGCAGTCGTCGTCGAAAGCGAAGGTGACCTGAACCTTCATTTTGCCGGGATAGCCCTCTTCGCCGTCGTGGGCCACATAGGTAAAGAGCACGGCGTCCTCATTTTCCGCTTCCAGCACCTGGCCCTTCCACCATTTCTTATCGAAGCCCTCCCGGCCCCCATGCAGGCTGTTGCGCCCATCGTTAGGGAACAGGGTGTATTCTTTTCCGTTCAGGGTGAAGCGGGACTGGCCGATGCGGTTGCCAAAGCGGCCCACGGTAGCGCCGATATAGCTGGGCTTCTGATCGTATTCTTCCAGGGTGTCGTAGCCTAAACACACGTCGGCCATTTGGCCGTTTTTGTCCGGCACCTTGATGGATACTAAGTGCGCGCCAAAATCCAGCACGGTCACAGACGCGCCGATTTTGTTGGTCATGGTGTACAGGGTCATTTGACGGCCGATCTGGTCGATGCCGAAAGGCTTTTGAGTCACGCTCATGGCAGCTTCCTCCGAAAATATATTTTTTGATACGCCTATTATAAGCGATTTTTGGACGGTTGAAAAGCATAAATTTCTGTATATGGGAAGATCATACCAGTATACGGGAGGTGCTCGCGATGACCGTGCCGAGGATGCTGCTTTGGCTGTGCCTGCTTTCCATCGCTTTTTCTGTCAAAACGCAAAAAGGGGAGGATAAGTGGACTGTGGAGCCGTTTTTCGGAACGCTCTCCGGCCAAACGGTGACCGTGACCAGCGCCCTGTGGGATGATGGGCCGCTGACCCGGGAGGGGCAGACGGGTCCTTTGCGTCCCGAAGCGGCGTATGCCCTAACCTGTTTGCAGGCGGAGCTGCCGAAAGAAACGCTGGCCGTGGAACGCGGAACGGGATACGCGGCGGATGTGATCATTTCGGGTCAGGAAGCGGGCGGATGGGTGCTGGAAAACGCTTGGCGCTTCGGCCTGATCGTATCCCAAGAAACGGAGGAGCGCCTCCACCTGCGCTATGTGGGGCCGATCCATGCCGTCGCCATGCACGCGCTTCAAATGGATTTGACCGAATACCTGCTCTTCCTGCGAAAGACAGGAAATGCGGCGCTGCTGAGGAACGGCAGGGCCGTGGGCTGGATTCTTCGCGTGCCTGCCGGGGAGGCCGTTTCCTTTATCCTGCCGGAAGGGGCGGCGTGGGAAATCAGCGGGGATCACGACGGATGCGTGATCATCGCCGTTCGATCAGGCTGTTGATATTTTTGAGGAGTTGTTATATAATAGGTTCAGGAAAGCGTTTTTCCAAGAAGAAAAAGTGGTGAAAGGAGAAAACGCGATGAAACTGATCATTGCTATTGTGCAGGATGAAGACGCCTCCCGTCTGATCAGCCAACTGATGAACGACGGCTTTAGCGTGACCAAACTGGCTACCACCGGCGGTTTTTTGAAATCCGGGAATACCACCCTGCTGGCAGGCGTGGATGACAGCCGTTTTCAGGACTGCCTGTCCATTATCGAAAAGGTCTGCAAGAGCCGCAAGCAAATCGCCACGTCGCCCGTTACCATGGGCGGCTCCTCTGGTATGTACGCCTCTTATCCCATCGAGGTGACGGTGGGCGGCGCTACGGTATTCGTTTTATCGGTGGATCAGTTTGTCAAGTATTGAGAAAAGCGGCGGGTTGACCCTGCGGGAATGCGCGGCGGGGAGCGAAACGCTTCTCGCCCTTTGGCATGATTATCAATCGGGACGCATGGCCCACGCCACCTTACTGAGCGGGGAGGCCGGCATCGGGAAAAAGACCGCCGCCCGGCTGCTGGCCCAGGGGCTCATGTGCCGGGGAGAAGGGGACAGGCCCTGCGGCGTATGTCGGGACTGCCGCCGTTTTATGGCCCGCACCCATCCCGATGCCCTGTTCCCCGCCCCGGCCCCCAAGGAAAAAACCATCAAAATCGACGCCCTGCGGGAAATGATCGACGCCCTCTCCCACCATTCTTTGGAGGGGGGGAACCGGGTGGTGCTCATCGAAAACGCCGAGCGCATGACGCCCCAGGCCCAGAACTGCCTGCTGAAAACCCTGGAGGAAGCGGCGGACGACACCTATTTTCTTTTGACCTGCGATCAGGAATCGGCATTGCTTCCCACCATCCGTTCCCGGTGCCGGTGCGTGCGGCTGCAGCCCTGGAGCGAAAAACGGGTGGAGGAAGCGCTGCTTGGGCGCGGTGTTCCCCCGGATCGTGCTAAAGCCCTGTCACGCTACTGCGAAGGCAGCTTGGGCAGGGCCTTGCAGATGCAGGAGGATGAAAGCTACTGGCAGGCCCGGGAAACGGTACGCCGCAGTTTTTTATCGGTAAAATCCGCCGCCGGTCTGCCTGCCGCCGCGCAGGCGCTCAAGGATCAGAAGGACAATGGGGACAGGCTGCTGGATATTTTGGAGCAGGAGGCGCGCGCCCTGATGCGCGTCCGCGCGGCTGGCGGCATGGACGGCGCGGATGATTTCCCGCCTCTGTGGCAGAACGCTCCGCCCCGGTCCCTGGGCAGGATATTGGAGGGCATTTTTACCGCCCGGCGCCAGAAAAACGCCAACGTGGGCTGGGCGGCTCTATCGGAAGGACTTTTGCAGACCATTGCGGAGGAAGCGACAAAATGGCAAGTGTAATCGGCGTTCGGTTTAAGAACGCGGGCAAACTTTATTATTTCGATCCCGGCAGCTTTTGGCCCACCGCCGGGGACGCGGTGATCGTGGAAACGGTCAGGGGCATGGAATACGGGGAAGTGGTGACCGGCGTAAAGGAAGTAAGCGACGAGCTGATCACCCCGCCGCTGAAAAAAGTGATCCGCATCGCCACGGCGGAGGACGCCGCCCACGACGCGGACAACCGCGCCAAAGAGCGCGACGCCCTGGCCCTGTGCCAGAAAAAGGTGCAGGAGCACAAGCTGCAGATGAAGCTTGTGGGCTGCGAGTATACCTTTGACAATTCCAAAATTCTGTTCTACTTCACGTCCGACAAGCGGGTGGATTTTCGCGGCCTGGTGAAGGACCTGGCCACCGCTTTCCATACCCGCATCGAGCTGCGCCAGATCGGGGTCAGGGACGAGGCGAAGATGATGGGCGGCCTGGGCATGTGCGGCAGGCCGGTTTGCTGCGCCCAGTTTTTGGGAGATTTCCAGCCTGTGTCCATCAAAATGGCCAAGGAACAGAACCTGTCCCTGAACCCTACCAAAATTTCCGGCATTTGCGGCAGGCTCATGTGCTGCCTCAAATATGAGGAGGACCATTACGAAGCCACCCGCCGCCGCATGCCACGGGTGGGCAAGGACGTGATCACGCCGGACGGCGTGGGCATGGTGGTGGATCTGAATATTCTCAAAGAAACCGTGCGGGTGCGCATCCCCAAAGGCGACAGCACGGAGCAGAAGGATTATCCCCTGGCGGATATCCAGCGCGTGCAGCCTGCCCGGCCCGCCAGGAAAGCGGCGCAGGAAAACCAGAACGCCGAGGATATGGAGCCGGAAGGGGAAAATGAACTGGACGAAGCTTCCGTGGCGGAATTTGCCGGGGAAGAAGGGCTGACAGAGGAAGAAGCCATGGCCGAAATCGAGGAAATCGCCGAAGAAACCGGCGAAGAATTGATGGACGTGGAGGAAGACGGCGGCGCGGATGCCTGACGCCGTACAATCACGCAAAACAGACGCAGCCGAAGAAGGGAGGGGTAAACCGTGGCACAGGGAGCGCAGTGGAAGGTGATCCACATGGCCCACAGCGAAAAGAACGCCAAGGAGATTCTGGCGCTGCTGGAGGGGGAAGGGATCTTAGCGCGCAGCAAGCAGGTTTACCGCACCGTATCCTCTGAAGATAACTATTATGAAATCATGGTGCTGGGTTCAGAGGCGGTGGAGGCGCAGCAATTGCTGATCGAAAACAACCTTCTGCTGTAACAGCATACCGGAAATACTGCCCTTCCGCCTGCGGAGGGGCTTTTTTACAAAAGCGGAACAGGAGATATGCATCATGTGGATCGCCGACCTGCACATTCATTCCCGTTTTTCCCGAGCCACCAGCGGGGACTGCGACGCGCCCCATCTGGATTTATGGGCGCGGAACAAGGGCATTGCCCTGGTAGGCACGGGGGATTTTACCCATCCCCAGTGGCGGCGGGAGTTAGCGGAAATGCTGGATGAGGAAGGGGACGGGATGTACCGGCTCAAGGAGGCATACCGCCTGCCCTGTGATACCCTGAATACGGTGCATCCCCGTTTCGTGATCACCGGGGAGATCAGCACCATTTACAAGCGGGATGGGAAAACCCGGAAGGTGCATCATGTGTTTGTCCTGCCGGGGCTGGAAGCGGCGGAAAATCTTGCTCACCGGCTGGAGGCCATCGGCAATCTGCACGGCGATGGGCGGCCCATTTTGGGGCTGGACAGCAGGGACCTGCTGGAAATCGCCCTGGAAACCTGCCCGGATGTCCTTTATATTCCCGCCCATATTTGGACGCCCCATTTTTCCCTGTTCGGGGCCTTTTCCGGCTTTGATTCCATGGAGGAATGCTTTGGGGATCTCGCGCCTCGCGTGCATGCCCTGGAAACGGGGCTTTCCTCCGACCCGCCCATGAACCGCCGCCTGTCCGCCCTGGACGGGCATGTGCTGGTATCCAATTCGGACGCCCATTCCCCGCAAAAGCTTGGCCGGGAAGCCAATCTGCTATCCTGTTCCCTGGGCTTTTCCAGCCTGAAACGGGCCTTGGATACCGGAGAGAATTTTGAGGGCACCATCGAATTTTACCCGGAGGAAGGGAAATATCACTTGGACGGGCACCGGAACTGCCAGTGCCGCCTGACGCCGGAAGAAACCAGGGCAAATGGCGGCCTTTGCCCCGTGTGCGGCAAGCGGGTGACCATCGGCGTGCTGAACCGGGTGGAGGAATTGGCGGACCGGCCCGAGCCGGAGAAGCTGGACAAGCCCTTTGAAAGTCTGATCCCCCTGCCGGAGCTGCTGGGAGAGGTATACGGAACCTCGGCGGCCGGCAAAAAGGCCCAGGCGGCGTATTTTGATTTGTTGGGTAAGTTAGGCCCTGAGTTTTCCATCCTGCGGGAAAGAAGCGTCGAGGATATTCAGGCAGCTGGGGGCTTCCTGCTGGGCGAGGCGATCCGTCGGCTGCGGGCGGGAAAGGTCATCCGCCAGGGCGGGTACGACGGGGAATACGGCGTGATCCGGGTGTTCCAGCCGGGGGAAAGGGAAACGCTGCTGGGGCAGACCACGCTGCTGCCCGGCGTAACCGTTTCGGAAACGAAAAAAACAGCCATGGTTGCAAAGTCCAGCCTTTTACAAGAAGAAATAACATCATCTGTGCCTGACATGCGCCCCAATCCCGAGCAGGAAGCCGCCATTCACGCGGAAGAAAACGCGGTGGCGGTGATCGCCGGGCCGGGCACCGGCAAAACGGGCACGCTGGTGAACCGCGTCGCCTGGCTGATCGAAGACAACGGCGTTTCTCCCAAGGAAATCACAGCCGTTACGTTTACCCGTCAGGCGGCCCATGAAATGCTGGAGCGCCTGGAAAAACGGTTGGGGAAAAAGCGCGCGAAGGGCCTGACCATCGGTACCTTTCATGCCATTTGCCTGAACCTGATCGAAGCAAGACCGCTGATTTCCCGGGAAATGGCCAAAGATGTCATAGCGGAAATCCTGCGGGAACGCGGGGAAAAACTGCCCGCCGCCGATGCCCTGGCCCTGATCTCCGCCCGGAAAAGCGGACTGGAAGCGGCTGGTTTACCGGAAGGCTTGCTGGAACAGTACCAGGAAAAGCTCCGTGATATGGGGGCGCGGGATCTGGACGATATTCTGGCCGAAGCGCTTTCCATTCCCGTTCACGATAAGCCGAGCTTTCATTATTTACTGGTGGATGAATACCAGGATATCAACGCGGTCCAGCGGGCTCTGGTGCGCCATTGGAGCGAGAACGGCCGCCTGTTCGTCATTGGCGACCCCGATCAATCCATATACGGCTTCCGGGGCGCGGACGCGGGCTGCTTTGACGCGCTGTTTGCGGACAAGCCGGACGTCATGCGCATTCATTTGAAACAGAATTACCGTTCCGCGCCGGATATTCTGAACTGCGCGCTTGACGTGATCAACCGGAATCCGGGGGAGAGGCGGGAGCTGAAGCCCGCCGTGCCCGCCGGGAAACCGGTGCGTTTGGTACAGGCGGCGGACGAGCAGGGCCAATACATCTGGATCGCCAAGGAAATCGCCCGGCTCACCGGCGGCGTGGATATGCTGGAGGCCAAAACGGGGGAGCGGGCACAATATGCCTTTTCGGAAATCGCCGTGCTGTACCGCACCCACCGGCAACTGGAGCAGGCGGAAAAGTGTCTTCGCCATGACAGCATCCCCTGCGCGGTATCTGGCCGGGGAGATTTCCTTATGGACGATAAGAATCAGGCGCTGCTGAACTTTTTCACTATCTTAGAAGAACCGGACAATCTTCCCGCCCTGCACGCGGCCCTGAAGGGCCTGTGGCATTGCCCGGACGGGCTGATTGCTCGGGCGGAAGCGGCCATGAACCTCAAGGGAGAAGCGTTTGAGCAGGCGCTTTCTCCTTTTGACGGCCTCTCTCCTTTCTTAGACGCAGTGAAAAAGTACACCCCCTTGTATCCCAAGGAAAAGCCCCGGAAGCTGCTGGAAGCGCTGGCGGTGGACGCGGGCGTGAAGGGAAAGGCTGTGGAGCAGCTATGGAACACCGCCGTGTTCTTCGATACCATGCCCGCCTTCCTTTCCGCCCTGCGCATGGGAGAGGAAGGGGACATTACCCGCTTGAACGGCGGCAGGCCCTCCGGGGCGGTGCGGCTGATGACGCTGCACGGGGCCAAGGGATTGGAATTTCCCTGTGTGTTCCTGGCCGGGCTGGACGCCGGGCGCTTTCCGGCGGAACGGCAGGATGAGGAAACGAACCTGGAGGAAGAAAGACGGCTGCTGTTCGTGGGGATGACCCGGGCGAAAAACTGTCTGATCCTGACCTGCGGAAGCGAACCGTCCCCCTTCCTTGCCGAACTGCCCAGCTCCGTCCTTCGTCAGGACGCGCGTATCCGTCCCCGGCAGGCCGACGCCGAGCAGATCAGCTTTTTCGGTTTATGATGCCTGGGCGATTTGCGCTTCCCAGTGCCGCAGCTGAATGTCGTCCATCCGGCGGCTCAATTCCCGCAGGACTGGCACGCTGCCCTGGTCGTAGGCTTCCTCCAACTGGCGGCGAAGGATCATGATCATTTCACAAGGGGAGAGTGTGACATGCTGTTCCATGGAGAACCTCCTTGAACGTGTGTTTTTGCGGAATATTTGGGCATTTTGCTGTCCGAATACAGCATACGCCGTCGAAAGCCCATTTGCAAGGGAAAATCATGTCGCGATTTGTCGAAGCCACCATATTTCGTTCGACATGATGCGACATGTACAAGATATAGTGGTCTGCAAGAATCAGAGAAAGCGAATTGCTTTTTCCATAAAAGTGTGGCATAATAGACAGGCGATCAGTATCTGAAAACGCAGGAAGAATGGAGGAAGGACCATGGGCATCTTTTCAAAATATCATCGTTACCGTGAAGCGGGAGAACAGGTGAACGTGAATAACGCCGCCCGTTTCGGCGAACCGGCGTATTCTCTGTTCACCACTTCAAAAGTTTTTACGCTGCATAAGCACATCGACATTACGGACGCGCAGGAACAGGTCGTGTATCAGTCGAACACGAAATTTCCCTCCCTCCACGATAAGACGGACGTGACCGACGCCCAGGGCAATCAGGTGGCGCATATCGAGCGGAAGTTCTGGACCCTTCACCAGCGCCATTTCATCACCATGGCGGACGGCCAGCAGTTCCAGATTTCCACCGAGCTTTTCCACCTGGTCAAGGATGTGAATAACATCGAGGGCCTGGGCTGGCAGCTTCGGGGCAATATCTTCGGCCTGAACTTTGAGCTGTACGATCAGGACGAGAGCGTTATCGCCGTGATCAGCCAGAAAATGTTCTCCCTGCACGATAAATACTGCATCGACATCTATCGCCCGGAATTGGAAAAGACCGTCGTCGCCATCCTGGTGACCTTGCAGCATATGATCAAGGACAGGGATGCCGTCAGCGCAGCGTCTTCTTCTTCGTCTTCCTCGTCCGGGAACTGACGGAATCGAATCCATCGCCCCTTCGCCCCACCTGGCGAAGGGTTTTTTTGTGCGCCGCCTCAATGAGGCGATTGTATTTCTTCTGTTTTTCATGCAAGGAACGGTTGCCAAAAGAGGAAAAGCGTGATAATATAGGCGCACGGTCAAAAAACGCCCGGCGGGCGAAAATTGACCCAATAAAGACAGAAACAAGAAAGGTGGATTTCTCTCGATGGAACGTGTATATAATTTCTCTCCCGGCCCCTCCGCGCTGCCCCTGCCCGTGCTGGAAAAGGTGAAGGAAGCCCTGCCGGTGTACGGCGATACTGGCATGAATGTGATGGAAATGAGCCATCGCAGCCCCATGTACCAGGCCATTATCGACGATACGGAAGCCCGGCTCCGCGCCCTGATGCACATTCCGGAAACCTACGCCGTGCTGTTCCTCCATGGCGGCGCCACCATGCAGTTCGCCTCCGTGCCCATGAACTTAGGCGTGAAGGGGGAAGCGGACTACATCGACAGCGGCAATTTCGCCCACGGCGCGGCTGGTGAAGCGGCCAAGTATTTGAAGGTGAACGTGGTCGCGTCCTCCCGGGACGATAATTATGTATACATTCCCGAATGGGAAGGCAAGCTGAATCCCGAAGCGGATTACCTGCATATCACCACCAACAACACCATTTACGGCACCCATTATACCAAGCTGCCCGAAGGCAAAGCGCCCCTGGTGGCCGATATGAGCAGCAACATTCTGGGTGAAGTGTACGACATCAATAAGTTCGGCGTGGTGTACGCCGGCGCGCAGAAGAACATTGGCCCCGCCGGCCTGTGCGTGCTGATCGTGAAGAAGGACCTGCTGGGCCATGCTTCCCCCATCTGCCCCAAGGTGCTCAACTTGGCCACCCAGGCAGAGAACGGCAGCATGCTGAACACCCCCAACACTTTCGCCATCTACGTGGCGGGCCTGTGCATGGCCTGGCTGCAGGAGCAGGGCGGCGTGGAAGGCATTGAAAAGGTCAATAAGGAAAAGGCCGCGCTGCTGTATGATTACCTGGACAACAGCGCCCTGTTCAACGCCACCGCGCAGAAGGAATTCCGTTCCATCATGAACGTCACCTTCGTCACCGGCGATAAGGAAAAGGACGCCGCTTTCGTCAAGTTCGCCGCCTCCAAGGGCCTGGTGAACCTGAAGGGCCACCGCAGCGTGGGCGGCATGCGCGCCAGCATCTACAACGCCATGCCCATGGAAGGCGTGAAGAAGCTGATCGCCGTCATGAAGGAATTTGAAGTGAACGGATAAAGGAGAAGCCGCATGTATAAGATCAAAACGCTGAATTCCATTTCGCCCGTTATTCATGAAGTGCTGTCCGCCGGACAGTACGTGGTGTCCAACGAGGAACCCACCCCCGACGCCATCTTAGTGCGCAGCGCCGCCATGCATGATATGGAGCTGCCGGATTCCCTCCTGGCCATCGCCAGGGCCGGGGCGGGCACCAACAACATCCCCATCGATAAATGCTCCGAAAAGGGCATCGTAGTCTTTAATACCCCCGGCGCCAACGCCAACGCCGTGGCGGAGCTGGTTATCGCCGGCCTGCTGCTCTCCAGCCGCGACATCGCGGGCGGCATCGCCTGGGTGAAGGAATCCAAGGACGAACCGGGCCTGGAAAAGCTGGTGGAAAAGAAAAAGAGCCAGTTCGTGGGCCCCGAACTGCGGGGCAAAAAGCTGGCCGTCATCGGTTTGGGCGCCATCGGCGCGCTGGTAGCCAACGCCGCCGCCCAGGGCCTCGGCATGGAAGTGGTGGGCTATGACCCCTATATCTCCGTGGCCCACGCCTGGGCGCTGTCCCGCGCCATTCACCGGGCCGACGCTATGGAAGACGCCGTGAAGGACGCGGACTACATCACCTTCCATATTCCCCTCATGGACACGACTCGGGGGACCATCAACGCGGCCTTTATCAAGAGCCTGAAAAAAGGCGTGCGCATCATGAACTTCTCCCGCGGTGAATTGGCTATTCCTGAAGACATCAAGGCCGCTATCGCGGAAGAGCAGCTGGCCGCTTATGTGACCGACTTCCCCTGCGCCGCCCTGGCGGACACCCCCAAGGTGATTTGTCTGCCCCACTTGGGCGCGTCCACCCCGGAGAGCGAGGATCGCTGCGCCGAAATGGCCGCCAATGAACTCAAGGATTATCTGGAACGGGGCGTGATCCGCAACAGCGTGAACCTGCCCGAAATCGTGCTGGGCGTTCCGGAGGGCAGCCGCGTGCTGCTGATCCACAGGAACGTGCCCGGCGTGGTGAGCAGCATTTCCAGCCTGATTTCCGGTCGGGGCATCAACATTCAAAACATGCTGAATAAGAGCCGGGCCAATTACGCCGTCACCGTGCTGGAACTGGTGCAGCACCCCGACGATACCCTGCTGGCCGCCCTGGGCAAGCTCAAGGACGTGGTCCGGGCCAGGCTGATCTGATTCTATACACATTGCAAGACCGCCGCACGGCAGAAAAGCCGTGCGGTTTTTCTCTTGACACATTCAAACAAAAAGGCATATAATTTCAGGGTATTCTACCGATGCCGTTTATCGCGGCACACTGGACGGAGGCACATTCATGAATTTACAGGAAACGTTCGGAAGCCTGGTGTTTAACGACGCGGTGATGCGGCAGCGTTTGCCCAAGGAGACTTATCGGGCGCTGCACCGCACCATCGCGGAAGGGAAATCCCTGAATCCCCAGGTGGCCAGTGTGGTGGCCAACACCATGAAGGATTGGGCCATTGAAAAGGGCGCCACCCATTACACCCACTGGTTCCAGCCCATGACGGGCATTACCGCCGAAAAGCACGATTCCTTCCTTTCGCCCATTGAGGGCGGTGGGGCCATTATGGAATTTGGCGGCAAAGAACTGGTGCGGGGCGAACCGGACGCTTCCTCCTTCCCCTCAGGGGGCCTGCGGGCCACCTTTGAGGCCCGGGGTTACACCGCCTGGGACCCAACCAGCTACGCTTTTATCAAGGATGGCACCCTGTGCATCCCCACGGCTTTTTGCAGCTGGGGCGGTCACGCCCTGGACAAAAAAACGCCGCTGCTGCGCTCCAACGAGGCCCTGAACCGCCAGGCCCGGCGCATCCTGCAATTGCTGGGCCACCCGGACGTAAAGAAGGTCAATGCTACGGTGGGGCCGGAGCAGGAGTATTTCCTCATCGACCGGGACCTGTATTACAAGCGCAAGGATTTGATTTACACTGGCCGCACCCTGTTCGGGGCCAAGCCGCCCAAGGGCCAGGAGCTGGACGACCATTATTTCGGCAACCTGAAGCCCCGGGTAGCCGCTTTTATGCGCGAGGTGGACGAGGAGCTGTGGAAGCTGGGCGTGTCCGCCAAAACGGAGCACAATGAAGCGGCCCCCTGTCAGCATGAGCTGGCCCCCATTTTCACCACCAGCACCATCGCCACCGATCATAACCAGCTCACCATGGAAATCATGAAGCGGGTGGCCGGGAAGCATGGGTTTGCGTGCCTGCTGCATGAAAAGCCCTTCGCCGGGGTGAACGGCAGCGGCAAACACAACAACTGGTCCATGAGCACCGACACCGGCATGAACCTGCTGGAGCCGGGGGAGACCCCCGCCGAAAACGCCCAATTCCTGCTGTTCTTAGTGGCGGTGATCAAAGCGGTGGACCTGCACCAGGACCTGCTGCGCATCTCCGTAGCTGGGGCGGGCAACGATCACCGCTTAGGCGGCAACGAAGCGCCCCCTGCCATCATTTCCATGTTCTTGGGGGACGAGCTGGAAGCCATTTTGAACGCCATCGAGCACCATAACGCTTACGTAGCCGGGGAACGGATGGATATGAACATCGGCGTGACCACCCTGCCCCGCATCCCCAAGGATACCACTGACCGGAACCGTACCTCCCCCTTCGCCTTTACTGGCAATAAATTCGAGTTCCGTTCCTTAGGGTCCTCCATGTCCATTGCCGAAGCCAATGTGGTGATCAATACCATCGTGGCGGACGTGCTGATGGAATTTGCGGAAAAACTGGAAGCGGCGGTGGATATTCGCGCCGAGGTGGAGCAGATCGTGGTGGACACCATCACGAACCACAAGCGCGTCATTTTCAACGGAAACAATTATTCCGACGAATGGAAGCGGGAAGCCCACGAACGGGGGCTGCTCGATCTTCCCTCTACCCCGGACGCCCTTCCCCTGCTGATTACGGAAGAAAATATCGCCTTGTTTGAGCGCCAGCGGGTATATACCCGTCAGGAGCTGTGCAGCCGCTATGATATCCAGCTGGAAAACTACTGCAAGGTGATTTCCATTGAAGCCCATACCATGCTTGATATGGTGAATCAGGAGATCCTGCCCGCCATCCTGGCGTATTCCGGCCAGGCGGCCCGGGACGCGGCCTCCAAGCGGCAGCTCTGCGCCGATTTGGAGCTGACTTATGAACAAAAGCTGGTACGGCGCCTGGCCGCGCTGATCGACAGGATCGGCGAACAGACGGAGGCGCTGGAGCAGGCTGTTTTAGGCCTGGAAACCGCCGGGGATGCCCTGGCCCAGGCCCGCTACTGCCGGGACAGCATCTTCCAGCGTATGCAAGCCCTGCGCGGCCCGGTAGACGAGGCGGAAACCATCGTGGACAAGCGCCTGTGGCCCTTCCCGGGCTATGGAGAACTGCTGACTACGAAATAAGAGAATCGAAAAACCCCGTTCTGAGCCATTGATGGGCACAGAACGGGGTTTTTGCATGCCAGATGGATCAGCCGATGTTTTTCTGAATCTTGAGGATGTTCTTGCCATCCTTGTATTCATATTCGACGCCATCCATGCTCTTTTTTACCATATAGATACCCAGGCCGCCGATCTGCCTTTCCTCGGCGGGCAGGGTCACGTCCGGGTCTGGTTTTTTCAGCGGATCGTAAGGCACGCCGTGATCGATGAAGGTGATGGATACGGACAGGGGATTCTGCAGCACCTCCACTCGAACGGTGGCCGAGCCTCCGGGGGAATCGTACGCATAGCTGGCGATATTCACGTACAGCTCTTCCACGGCCACGTCGATCTGCATTTTGGTTTTCATGGGACAGTCCAATTGCTCCAAATGACCGTCCATAAAGGAAAGCACCTGATCCAGGTTTTCCACCCGGGCTTCAAGGGTCAGCTCATTCAAGTTTTTCTCCTCCGTTCCGGCATACTGAAAGCTTATCATACTGGCTGTGAACCACAAAGAAATCCTCGTCTCCGGTGATGGAAAAGCCATAGGTGTTATTCCAGGCATAGAGGCAGGGGAAGGAAAGCAACGAAAACGGGTTGCGGCGCACATCCCGGCAGGCTTCTATCCAGAAACGGTCTTTCACTCCGATCGGCCGGAAACGCGTTACGCCTCAATATTCAGGATATCCACGAATCCCGTCACATCGAAAATTTCCATGATTTCAGGCTTCACATTGCGAATAACCATTTTTCCCTGCTTGTTCATGACCTTCTGAGCGGAGAGCAGCACGCGCAGCCCGGCAGAAGAAATGTAATCCAGCTTGTCCAGATCCAGCGCGAATTCAGTGACACCGTTCAAAGCGGTACGCAGTTCGTTTTCCAGCTGGGGAGAGGTGGTAGTATCCAAACGGCCTTCCAGGGCAATGGTCAGTTCACTTCCGTTCTGCTTCTTTACGATGTTCATGTGATAATCTCCTTTTCTGTGAAATCTGATTATGGCAAGCGCTCAAGCGGCGGTTTTTGCATGTGCCGCCGCGCGGCGCGTGCGGAAAAGCATTCCATTTATATTATATACGTTTTTTCAAGAAAAGCAATGGGCAATCAGCACTTCCGGGCTCATCGGCCTGCAAAAGGATGCTTCATCAGCCTTTCCTTCAGCGCTTTCCACGTCTCGCCTGTCCATTTCGCTGTTTCGGGCAGCCAAAGCAAAAGGCGGAGAATCAGCAGCAGTGTGCCACCCAGCAGGAAATCGTGGCAAAGGGAAAAACAGAACAATTGCTTCTGGTTGTCCGCGAAGCCGTTGCCAAGCACCGACAGAGGGAACTGGAGCACCCCCGTAATCATCAGGAACAGGGGAATGGTACACAGCATCCGTTTCCAAAGGGGACAATCTTTTCGCAGCATATACCATATGCACAGTGCCAGCAGCGCTCCGTAATGCAGGATATAGCCTAAGAATGAACCGGGCGTGAGCCAGGAACGCCAGCCCGGCCACAGGTTCCAGCCGTTCACGTCGTCGTGGTCAAGGGCGCTGTAATCCTGGCCCACATAGACGCGGAAGCCGGTGTACAGGGACTTGGATTCCCTGGCGGCGTGATCCAGCATGTACCACAGCTTGGCGGGATGGGTCAGATACCATTTTACGATGGTCAGCATGCTCACGTGATCGTAGAACCCCGTCTGCGCTTCATCGGACAGGGGCTTATACACGTAATCGATGTCGTCCCCGAAGGAAACGTACTTGCCGATGTCCGGGGCCATGGCGGTATCCACGCCCAAGGCCTCCATATCGCCGATGGGATCGTCTGAAATCATGAAGATGCCGTAGAAATACGCCTGCCACATGGTATGCTTCTGGGATACACTGTCCTCGGTGCGGTCGGTCTGATATACGCCGAGGCCGGAGAAGGCCAGCACGCCGCACAGCGCCAGGGCGACGAGGCCCTGCACCGCCTGCAGGTCGTACCGGTAGGGACGGTGATACCAGCATAAGGTCAGGAAAAGCAGCGCGCCCCCCGGCAAAGCCATGACCATCTGGGATTTGGCGGTGATCAGGATGTTCAGGGAAAGAAACAGCCCCAGCAGCCAGGCGGGCCGCTTCCAGCTTTTTTTTCGGGGCATCACGCAGAGATGCACGGCGCACATCACGGAAAGCAGCAGGCCCAGCAGGATGCTGCCCTCGCCAAAGAGGCTGTTGAACCAGGTGAGGTAGGTTTCGTTGAATAAAATGAGGATGAGCAGGGCGGCGGCGGGCGCGATCCATTTGCCCAGCAGGGGAAACAGGTCGCTGACGATCTGGAGCACGCAGGCCAGCATGATTACGCCCATGAGCCAGGCCAGCAGATAAGTGCTGAACCCTAAGCCCAGGGGCTCCGTCAGCAAGCGCAGGAGTCCCGCGAACCAATACAGGCTGTAGGTGGGCTTGAGGGGGGTGAGCTTGAGGAAATCAAAGCCGCTGGTATAGGCGTAATCCTCGATGGCGTAATGCCCAGCCTGGCTGTCTGTATTGAAATACGTCATGCTGTCCCAGGTGATATCCAGCTGTTCCATCATACGGCCATAGTCACCGTTGTTGACGGAGGCGGGATGGTTCGAGGGCAGGTACACCGCCGTCAGGATGGCGGCGCATACGAGGCCGGTGAGCAGCAGGAAGGGAAAGGGGTGGGCGCTGAGGATTTCCGCCCAGCGTTTCAGCGTTTTAAGCGGGCTGGGGGAAGGGCCCTCCGCGGAACGCACTGTGAGCGGAGAGACCGCAACCACGTAGGGTTCTTCCATGTACCGGGTGAACCATTGGACGGCCAGGGGCAGGCTGTAAATCACCAGGCAGAGCAGCTCCGTCAGCAGCGTCACCGTCAGGAAGGTCTGGCACAGCATGTACTGCTGACTTTGGGCGTAGCCGTTAAGAATGAGGGCGAAGGGCAGGAACAGGGTAGAGCAAAGGGAGAACAGGGCGATCAGCCCCGGCGCCATCCGGCGTTTCCGGATGGCCAGTGCCGCCCAGAGCCCCGTCAGCAAAAGCTGAATGAAAAAGAAGCCTGCCCAGTTCAGCGGGAGGATCTTCCAGAGGAAGGCCAGCGGTCCGCCCTCCGTCCGAGCTGCGGAAAAGCCCTTTTCGTTGGGGGTCAGGGTGCTGTTCCTGGTGTTTTCAAAGCCCTTCCCGCCCCACAGCTCCTGTGCGCACAGCGCTTTGATCAGCAGGCCGGGGCGGGAGAGATAGGCGCTGAGGATTTTTCCGGAGGACAAACGGGAAAACAGTTTTTCCGCTTCATCCTTGTCCCGAGGATTGTGAACGTAGCTTTCCTCGGGCTCGTAGAAGGATTTTCCCACGTCCCCCAGGTAGCTTTCGTCCAGTCCCCAATCCGCCAAAATGGCTTCGGGATCGTCCGCCTCACGCAGCAGGGCGTTGAAGGCGGATTCATACAGGGAGGCATTGGAAAAATAGTCCACATCGCTCCCCGCCAGCTGAATGGCGCTTCCCACGCCGCCAAACAGCACCGCCGCCGTCAGAACCAGCGCAAGGATTTTCCGGGGAAGGCTTTTGCGGCAGGAATAGATCAGCCAGCCGTTCACCGCCAGGACCGGCGGCAGGAACACGATCATCGGCGACAGGGATTTGAGCAGCAGGATGGAAAGGAACGCCAGGGGGAGGAGCCACCTGACCCGGCGATCTTCGTCCAGGAAGAAGGCCCTGAGCGCCGATGCGATGAACAGCAGGGAAAAAGCGATGGCCGCCGCTTCGGGGTACAGGCTGCGGAAAATGGCGCAGAAGTTGCCGTCCGTATATACGAGGCACAGGATCAGCGCGGGCACCATCCAGGCCCGGGGCAGCTTTTCATGCAGCGCCCCGGTGATCAGTCCCGCAGCCAGGGCCAGCAGAAGGGCCCACACGAAGGAGAGCGCGTCAATGGAAAAGGGAAGGCCGAAGGGGGCGGTAAAAAGCCGCACCAGCGCCACGGCGTACACAGTGCTGCCGCCGGTATTGGGGGAAAGAAGGGAGGCCCAGGAAAAGCGGGTATAACTGAATGTGACCAAGGGCCGCACGTACTGTAAATCCCCCAGGGCCAGATCCTCCGGCGTCCAGGTGAGCCCGCACTGGGACAGGATGATTTCGTACTGCCCGAAATCGATGGCGTACAGGCGGGGGTATTTGGCGAAGCCGACCGTCAGGCAGAAGGCAGCGCAAACAAAGGCCGCCAGCGCAGGCAAACGGCTGGGAGAAGCGCCAAACCATCCTTTCAGCCTTTTGATCATTTTGCTTCTTCTTTCCAGGCTTGATGCAGGGCGATCACCGTTTCATCGGCCAGGGCTTCGTTGACAGCCTCAAAACGCCTGACGGAAATATCCGAGAAGCGGAAGGGCTGCCCGAATTGATTCCGCTCACAGCCGATAAACAGATTGCCCAGATAGGAGGCGATCTTGCAATCCGCTTCCGCTTCCAGCTTACCGTTCAGGTAAACGCGGTAATGATTGCCCTCCTTCACGATGGAAACGACTACCTGATCCGCGGGATGGATCTCTGCCTCCACATATTGCGAGCCGAGGACGAAGTAGAACACGGTATCGCTGGTCTGCCGCATCAGCAAGCCCCTGTACTTACCGGGGGTTTCGTCAAAGCAGGAAATCACGCTGCCCCTGCGCACCGTCACCCGGTCCAGCAGGAAGGTAAGGGTCCAATCCTTTTCGGGATTGTCGTACAGCTTCAGTCCCGTGTCCACACAGGCGTCCTTCTTGTTGCCCACGAAGCTGGGGGAGAGGGTATAGGTAACGTCCATGCCGGGATCACGGGGAGCCAGGTCCAGCGGGCTGGGATGCCAGGAAAGGATCTGATCCTCCGTCATCAGCCCCCGGTACACGTCCAGGTTGTACACGGTGGTGTGGGATACGCGGAATATGTCGTCTCTTTCGTCTGTCTGGCAGCCGATGAAGAAGGAGCCGTTATAGGGCATGCAGACGCTCACATCCCCGTCCAGCAGCTTTTCGCCGTTCAGGTATACGGTATACGCGGAGCGATCCTTCACGATAGCCAGGATGGAATTCCCTTCCGTGGGCATGGTAAGGTTCAGGCCGGAGCCGCCGCCGTAAACGATGTTCAGGATATCCTCTCCGACCTTGCGCACCAGCAGGCCGCGGTAAGCCCCCGGCTCCTCGGAGAAGCAGGAGAAGTATACCGTATCGCCGGCTTCGATCCGGGGATCGATCTGGGTAAGCAGCGTAAAGGACATATCGGGATCGGCGTAGAGCTTGCAGCCGGTATCCACATATTCCTCCCCGTCGCCCACAAAGCGGTTCTGCAGCGACAGGATCAGATCGTCCTGGGTGACTTCTTTCAGGTATTCCGCGGCTTCCGCCATGGGCAGCGCCTGCGGTTCCCAGGCCAGGGCGTCGGTTTCGTTCAGGGCGGTATCGTAAACCACCAGGTCGCGGATGGTGGTTTTGCCGAAACTCATGCGCCGTCCCGTATCGCTTACCTCGCAGCCCAGGAGCAGCGTGCCGTCGTACTGGGCAAGGGAATCGTGGCCCAGCTTCCGGTTTTCGATCAGTTCCCCGTTGATATAGATCTTGGTCCGCTGGCCCTGCTTGATCACGCAGAGCCGGATCTCATCGGGCGGGTTCTGGATACGCGCGGACATATCCGTGGCGAAGCTGATTTCCAGATCGCCGTTCGGTTCGCGGCACACCTTCAGGCCGCCCTGGCTGAGGACGTTGTTGTAGCACGCAAGCGCCACGTGGCGTTCTTCCCCCGCGGGAGGAAGGGAAAAATCGGCGCACAGGGTCCAGGAAGCCAGCGGGTTGTCGTACAGCTTCACGCCTGTGTCATAGAAATCCTGGCGGCCGTCCAACTGATACTGCTCAGTCAAAGCGAACACGGGCAGGTTCACTTCCAGCCTGACCTGATTCCAGATATGGCTGGGGTCCTGCCGCCGGTCGGGCAGATCGTATTTGCTTTTTAGCATTTCGCCCAGGGCGCGGGCATATTTCGGCATGCCGGTCTTGTTGAAATGGCCGGGATCAAGAAAATCCTTCTGCGGATCGATGCCGTAATCCTGATAAGAATCGTTATAGTTGGTGAAACTATAGCCGTATTCCGCCGCGATGGAGCGCACCCGGCGGAATTTTTGCTGCTCGATCGCCGATATTTCATACGGCGAAGCGACGATCTCCAGATTTATTCCGTTTTTGCTGCAATAGGAAAGCAGCATCCTGAAATACTTTTCTTCTTTTTCGCCCAGGGGGGCTTCCCCCTCGGTGGTATCCTTATCCAAAATAGAAAAGGCATAGATATAATCGGATACTTCGGACGACAGCACCTGGAGCTCCAAATGGCTGTCCCAGGGGAAGTATTCAAAATCCTCCTGGGTCAGCTGATTATAGCGGTTGTGATAGGTCGGGAAGCCGAACAGCATGAAAGCCCGGCTTCCATCCGGCACGCTGGCCCAGATGTTTCCGATTTTTTCTTTAGAGAACCGCATGGCGATAGTGTTTTTTACCTGCACCGGGTAGGGACCATAATCCTGCTGGAAGGTGAGGCTGTGGGCGTCCAGCACCACCACCTTGGGAGACTGGTATTTCAGCGCTTCCAGCAGATAATAATAGGAGTTCCAAATGGGTTGGATACTGCCCCAGAAGCGGTAGCCCGCGATGCCGTACTCGTCCCACAGGGTTTTGGTGCTCACGTTCATGCCCGCGTGGGAGGTGCCCAGCACAAGCACGTCCACCGTATCCTTGGGCAGGGAATAATAATTGTGTACGGGCAGGGTGCCGTCCTCCTGCTTGAACACCATGACGCTCATGATCAATTCGAGAAGCGCCAGAAAGATGATCACGAAGGCGGCGCCTTTTCCCAGTTTTTTCAGTATGCTTTTCATTGCATCGATCCTCCCGGAAAGCCCTTGGCGTCAGAACTGGAAATAGATGAAGCTGGCGGCGTCGAAGGCCGGGCCGTAAACGCCGAAGAGCAGGATCCAGAACAAAGCGCCGTAAATCACCGCCCACCGCAGGGGCAGGGGCCAGGCCAGCAGCGAATCCCGGATGGATACGCCCCGCTCATGCAGAACGTCTACGCCGAAAAGAATCAGGATGGAAAGCACCATCAGCCAAAAATCCGCCTGCTCCAGGCCTAAGGTGTACAGCGTGCCGTCCACCAGCAGCCAGGGATTCCAGACGAAGGAGGATTTGATGATATGGACGGCCGAGGTAAGGTCCGTGGCCCGGAAAAACACCCAGGCGATGTCTACCAGGATAAAGGTCAGCACCGTCTGCGCCAGCCGGTGCCCGAAGGATTTTGTATTGACGCCTAATTTGTTCAGCACTTTTTGCCGGACGGGCTTGAGGATGTCGCCCACGATCTGCATCAGGCCGTTCAGGCCGCCCCAGATCACGTAAGTCCACGCTGCGCCGTGCCACAGGCCGCTGACCAGGAACACCACCATGATGTTCCGATACCGCTTCCATTTGGCGCAGCGGCTGCCGCCCAGGGGAAAATAGATATAATCCCGGAACCAGCTGGTGAGGGAAATGTGCCACCGCCGCCAGAAATCGGCCACCGAGGTGGCGAGATAAGGCTCCTTGAAGTTCTGCATCAGATGGAAGCCCATCACCTGGGCAGAGCCGATGGCGATGGTGGTGTAGCCGTTGAAGTCGCAGTAAATCTGTACGGCGAACAGCATCGTGCCCAAAATGGGAATCACGCCTTCGTAGGAGCCGTAGTAGTTGTAAATCTGATCCACCAGCATGGCCACCCGGTCGGCGACCACCACCTTCATGAAGTAGCCCCAGATCATGAGCATGAAGCCTTTGGCCGCTTCCCGGGAATCAAAGGCGTGCTTCTCCTGGAACTGCCCCAGCAGGTTGCTGCTGCGCTCGATGGGGCCTGCCACCAATTGGGGGAAGAAGGACACGAACAGGGCGTAGCGGAAGAAATTCTTTTCCACCTTGGTCGTGCCCCGGTACACGTCGATCACATAGCTTAAGGACTGGAAGGTGAAGAAGGAAATGCCTACCGGCAGGGCGATGTTCAGCTTGGGGATCTGCAGTTGGACCCCCACCAGGGCCAGGGCGGAAACCAGGCTTTCCGTCACGAAATTGGCGTATTTGAACCACGCCACGATGGACAGGGTAAAAATGATGGTGACAGTGGTGTACAGGGTGGCTCGGCCCGTGCGGCGCTTTTCCGGGGACACGCCCGCTTTTTCCTCCCGGCGGCAAATGTCAATGAACAGCGCGTCCAAATATGTAATCAGGGTGCAGCCTAACATCAGCAGGATAAAACGGGGATCCCAGCACATGTAAAAGTAATAGCTGCCCGCCAGCAGCAGAAAATTCCGCGCTTTTTGCCAGGGAATGAGAAAATACACGATGGCGATGGCGGGAAAGAAAATAAGATAGGACAGGGAGTTAAAAAGCATCGTTTGTCTCCTTTCGCCGGGACTGGGAGGGGCGAAAAAGCCGCACCGGTTTCTCTATTTCTTCTTTTTTGTATCCTTTGTCTTTTTGTCTTTTTCTTTTTTATCTTTTTCTTTATCTTTGCCGCTTTTCTCTTTTTCTTTTTTGTCTTTGCTGTTTTGGTCTTTTTCCTTTTTGTCTTTGTCCTTTTTCTCCTTTTCTTTTTTGTCAACTTCCTTTTTGTCTTTTTTCCGGTGCGCGTTCACGTCGGGCTCGGGCAATACCGCGTCCATTGCGAACTGATCCAGAATGTCGCCTGCCTGCATGAAAGCGGCCCGATCCAAACCGTGGTCTGTCACCGGGAAATCGAGGCGGTTCAGGCTGTCATCTCGCTGCTCGGGCACGGTCTGTACCATCGTTTCATTTTGCTTCTTGCTTACGGTCCGTTTCGGCTTTTTGTCTGCCGGAGCAGTCACGGCTTGTGCAAGCCTGTCGTCCTTCTGCTCGGGCGCGGCCTGCACCATCGTCTCATTTTGCTTCTTGCTCACGGTCCGTTTCGGCTTTTTGTCTGCCGGAGCAGTCACGGCTTGTGCAAGCCTGTCGTCCTTCTGCTCGGGCGCGGCCTGTACCATCGTCTCATTTTGCTTCTTGCTCACGGTCCGTTTCGGCTTTTTGTCTGCCGGAGCAGTCGCGGCTTGTGCAAGCCTGTCGTCCTTCTGCTCGGGCGCGGCCTGTACCATCGTCTCATTTTGCTTCTTGCTCACGGTCCGTTTC
>JAFXSH010000159.1 GCA_017525805.1 Clostridia bacterium
CGAGTACGCGGAAATCTTCCCCGAGCGGGTGAACACGGAATTTGTGCGGGTAATCAATCCCACCACCCTGCGCATGCGGGTGTGGGAGCGTGGCAGCGGGGAAACCTTAGCCTGCGGCACCGGAGCCTGCGCCGCCGTGGCAGCGGCGGTGAAAACCGGCCTGTGCCCCACTGGGCGGGATATCGTGGTCAAATTGGCTGGGGGTGACCTGACCGTAAACTGCACGGAGGGAAAAATTACCCTTTCCGGCGAAGTGACCCACGTATTCGAGGGCGAATTTGAATATTGATCCCCACATACGCAAAAAGTCCCGGCGGAGAAAAACTCCGTCGGGCTTTTTGCGCGGGTAAGAGGATTATTCCTCGGGCTTCTCTGCTTCGTCGTCTTGTTTTGTTTCCTGTACAGGGGTGTCCTCGGTCGGGGCGTTGCGCAGGATTTCTTCCGCGGCCTCTGCCGCGTCCTTCGCCGCCTGCTCCGCTTCGGCGGCCTGGGCTTCAAATTCATCCAAGGCGGCGCGCACCTGATCCCACGCTTCCTTACCCATGCCCCGCAGAGCATCGATGATTTCCTGAGCCTGGGGCTGGGCGTTCAGGGAATCGATGGTTTGCTTTACTTTTCCGGCGGCGTCGGAAACGGCGTTTTTGGCCTGTTCATACAGGGGTTCGCCTTTCTTTGCCAGCTGCTCGATAGCGTCCTGGCCCATTTCCAGACCGGCGGCCACCGCACCCATTCCAGCCTTGAGCACCTTTTTCAGTTCATTGCCGAATTGTTCCATAGTACACACTCCCTTCGGTGATGATTGACTGTTTTACGCAGGGGTACGCGATTGCGCCGCCCCACGATGCTATTATGGCACATTTTCCAGCGCTTGTCTCAAAAATTTGCCCGAATGCCGCATTTTTCCTGCTTAATTGTCGTCATCAGAGAACGAATCCTCTTCCCAGAAAGCCAACTGGAGGGGACGGGAAACATCGTCGCCTTTGAGCAGGCGGGCGGCCTTGCCCTCGTCCAACTGCTCCACCCGGCGCAGCTTGCGTTCGATGGTGCGGGTTTTGCGGCTGGCGTTCTCGATGGACTCCGTGGCGGCGTGCAGTTTCTTTTCTGTGGCCTCCAAAAGCCCGGCAAACTTGCCGAACTCGGTTTTCACGGCGCTGAGCAATTGCCATACCTCGCCGGAACGTTTTTCAATGGCTAAGGTGCGGAAGCCCACCTGCAGGCTGGTCAGCAGGGCGTTCAGGGTGGTGGGCCCGGCCACTGTCACGCGGTATTTCTCCTGCAATTCTTCCGTCAGCCCCCTTGCCCGCAGGGCTTCTGCATACAGCCCTTCGATGGGCAGGAACATCACGGCGAAATCCGTGGTGTAAGGCGGCGCGATGTATTTTCCGGCAATGCGCTTGGCTTCCACCCGCAGGGCGTTTTGCAGGGCGGCGGACGTCGCGGCGATCATGGCTTGGTCGCCCATTTCGTAGGCGTTCACCAGGCGCTCGTAATCCTCGATGGGGAACTTGGAATCGATGGGCAGGTAGATGGTGGACCCTTCCTCCCGCCCCGGCAGCTTCACGGCGAATTCCACCCGCTGATTGGAATGGGGAACCACCGCCACGTTTTCATCGTACTGGCCGGGGGTCAGCACCTGGGAAAGCAGGGTGCCCAGCTGCATTTCGCCCCATACGCCCCGGGTTTTTACGTTGGTGAGCACCTTTTTCAGGTCGCCCACGCCGCTGGCTAAGCTTTGCATTTCGCCTAAGCCCTTGTACACCTGTTCCAAACGCTCGCTCACCATGGAGAAGCTTTCGCCTAAGCGCTTGTCCAGGGTGGCGTGGAGCTTTTCATCCACCGTCTGGCGCATTTCCTCTAACTTTTTGCCGTTTTCCTCCTGCATGCGGGTAACGGATTGGTTGAGGGTATCCCGCATTTTTTCGATGCGGGCCTCGTTTTGGCTCAGCTTTTCATCCAGCGCGGCGGTGACCCGGTGCAGCCTTACATCCTGGCTTTCCCCAAAGGCGTCCAGCCGGGCGGAAAGATCGTTTAAGCGCATGGCCTCGTCCCGGCTGCGTTCCTCCATGGCCTGCAAAAGCCTTGCGGACTGCATCTCTGAAAAGCTGGAAAAATCATCCCGCCGAAGGGCCGAACGGCCAAATTCCTCCAACCGCCGGTTCATGGACTCGGTGCGCCGCCTGGATTTGCGGTCCGCGCTGACCTGGCGGGTAAATATCAATAAAACCAGAATCAGCAGCGCCAAAGAAATCATCACAGAAAAAGCGGAGGCAAGCCCCGCGTTCTGTTGAAACCATCCGCCGACGTCAGCCATGCGATTTTCCCTCCCGCCAGTGCTGATAGCACAGGCCGATATACCGGATTACTTCCTGATTGTCGATCATCACCTGGGCGCCCTGCTTGAGCACCCGGCCTTTTCCGTCCACCCGGGTGTTCATGGTGGCTTTTTTGCCGCACCAGCACAGGGAGCCGGACACCTCCTGGATATCCTCGGCAAGACGAAGCAGCGCCGCAGAGCCGGGGAAAAACTGCCCCATGAAATCGGTTTTCAGTCCATAGCAGAAAATTTCCAAATCGTCGGAGATGTCCGCCATTTCCTGGACCTGCGCTTCGGTCAAAAACTGGGCCTCGTCCACAAACACGTACTGAAAATCCGAATGGGCATGCTGAACGGCCAGCCAGTTGAGCTGTTCGCGGATGCTGTGGCCCGCTTCCAGCACAATATCGGCCTCCGCCTGCAAACCCACGCGGGAATAGACGATATTCGCGCCCGCCCGCGTATCGATGGCGGGCTTCACCAGCGCCACTTTCAGGCCTAACTGCTGGTAATTGTAGCGCTGCATCAGCAGTTGGGCCGTTTTGCTGGAGCCCATGACCCCGTGATAAAAGTGCAGCATACTTTAAAGCTCCCTTCGCCCCTCCATGGCCTTTGCCAAGGTCACTTCGTCGGCGTATTCCAAATCGCTGCCCACGGGCACGCCGTAGGAAATGCGGCTGACCTTTACGCCCAAGGGCTTGACGATCCGGGCGATATAAGCCGCCGTGGCCTCGCCCTCAATATCCGGGTTGGTGGCCAGGATCACTTCCTGCACTTCCTCGGTTGACAGGCGGGAAAGCAGCTCCTTGATGCGGATATCCTCCGGTCCCACGCCGTTCATGGGGGAGAGGGTGCCGCCCAGCACGTGATACAGGCCCCGAAAATCCCGCATGCGCTCCATAGCCGCCACGTCCCGGGCATCCCGTACCACGCAGATTTGGCCGTTGTGGCGCTCCTCATTGGCGCAGATGGCGCAGTATTCCTCCTGGGTGTAATTGCCGCAGCGGGCGCAAAAACGAAGGGCCTTCCGCCCCTGCCATAAGGCGGCGGCCAGATCCTTCACCTGATCCAGCGGCAGGCCCGCGATGTGGTAGGCCAGCCTTTGGGCGCTCTTTTGCCCGATGCCCGGCAGGCGCGCCAATTGCAGCGCCATGCGGGCAATGGGATCGCTTCCTTCCGGCATCTTAGAACATCCCGCCCATTCCGGCCGGGGCCAGCTTGCCCATGGTGTCCTCCCGGACCTTTTCGCCCTCCCGCAGGGCTTCGTTCACCGCCGCCAGGATCATATCCTGCAGCATTTCCACATCGTCGGGGTCCACGGCTTCGGGCTTGATGGTCAGCTCCAGCAGCTCCCGCTTGCCGGATACCTTGCAGGTGACCATACCGCCGCCCGCGCTGGCTTCATAAACTTTTTCATCCAGTTCTTCCTGGGCCTTGGTCATCTGCTCCTGCATTTTCTGGGCCTGACGCATGAGCTGCTGAATATTGGGGCCGCCGCCGAATCCGGCAAACTGATTCCGTGCCATTGGTTGAATCCTCCTTATACGCTTTCGCAGGGAAAGAGCGCAATCGCTTCCCTCCATTATGTACCGGTACAGTATACCACGTTCCGCGCCTTTCTGTAAAGCAAAAGAAAAAATCGTAAGCCGAGCCGATCCCTACTTCATATGCACGTCCATCTGCGGATACGGAATGGAGATGCCCGCTTTGTCCAATCGGGAGTTTGACAGCAAAGAGGAAGCTCAAAGCCCAGGAAGCCAAGCAGGGCTTTATTTTTTTGTCAAGTTTTTAAAATATATTATTGCGTAATATTAAGTAATATGGTATAATATAACTGAAAAAACTACGGAGGGTGA
>JAFXSH010000160.1 GCA_017525805.1 Clostridia bacterium
ATTTTGAGCCGCAAGAGCAAAAACAATCCCGTGCTGATCGGCGAGCCCGGCGTGTGCAAAACCGCCATCGCCGAGGGTTTGGCCCTGCGTATCGTGCGCGGCGACGTGCCGGACAGCCTGAAGGACCGCAGCGTGTTTTCCCTGGATATGGGCTCCCTAATCGCCGGGGCCAAGTTCCGGGGCGAGTTTGAGGAGCGTTTGAAAGCCGTTCTTGCCGAAATCAAAAAGAGCGAAGGAAAGATCATCCTGTTCATCGATGAACTGCACACCATCGTTGGCGCGGGCAAGACCGAAGGCAGCATGGATGCTGGCAACCTGTTAAAGCCTATGCTGGCAAGAGGCGAGCTGCACTGCATCGGCGCCACCACGCTGGACGAATATCGCAAGTACGTGGAAAAGGACGCGGCCCTGGAGCGCCGTTTCCAGCCCGTGATGGTGAACGAACCCACGGTGGAGGACACCATTTCCATCCTGCGCGGCCTGAAAGAACGGTATGAAGTGTTCCACGGCGTGAAGATTCAGGACGGCGCTTTGATTGCCGCCGCCACCCTGTCCAACCGTTACATCACCGACCGTTTCCTGCCCGACAAGGCCATCGACCTGGTGGATGAAGCCTGCGCCATGATCCGCACGGAAATGGATTCCATGCCCCAGGAATTGGACGAGATCCGCCGCCGCATCATGCAGCACGAAATCGAGGAAGCCGCCCTGAAAAAGGAGACGGACGCGCTGTCCAAGGAACGGCTGAACACCCTGCGCAAGGAACTGTCCGACATGCGCGACCAGTTCCAGGAAATGCAGACCCGCTGGGAAAACGAAAAGAACGATATCGGCAAGGTGCAGAAGCTGCGCGAGGACATCGAACGGGTGAACGCCGAAATCGAAAAGGCCAAACAGAAATACGATCTGACCAGGGCCGCCGAACTGCAATACGGCGAATTGCCCCGCCTGAAAGCCCAATTAGAGGAAGCGGAAAAGGAAAACCCCGTCAAGAACACGCTGCTTCGTGACAAGGTGACGGAGGACGAAATCGCGCGCATCGTATCCCGCTGGACGGGCATTCCCGTCAGCAAACTGATGGAGGGCGAGCGGGAAAAGCTGCTGAGATTGCCGGACGTGCTGCATAAGCGGGTCATCGGCCAGGACGAGGCGGTCGAATCCGTCAGCGAAGCCATCCTGCGCTCCCGGGCGGGGGTGGCGGACGAAAACCGGCCCATCGGCTCCTTCCTGTTCTTAGGCCCCACGGGCGTGGGCAAAACGGAACTGGCGAAAACCCTGGCCGAAGCCCTGTTCGACGATGAAAAGAACCTGGTACGCATCGACATGACGGAGTACATGGAGAAATTCTCCGTCAGCCGTCTGATCGGCGCGCCTCCCGGATACGTGGGCTACGAGGAAGGCGGCCAGCTCACCGAAGCCGTGCGGCGGCATCCCTACTCTGTGGTGCTGTTCGACGAAATGGAAAAGGCCCATCCCGACGTGTTCAATATCCTGCTGCAAATCCTGGACGACGGCCGGGTGACCGACAGCCAGGGCCGCACCGTAGACTTCCGCAACACCATCCTGATCATGACCAGCAACTTAGGTTCCAGCCAGATTCTGGACGGTATCGACGCTGACGGCCGCCTGTCGGACGAAGCGAAAGCGTCCGTTCAGGCCTTGCTGCGCAGCCATTTCCGCCCCGAGTTCCTGAACCGGATCGACGACACCGTCATGTTCACGCCTTTGGATCGGACGCAGGTGCGCTCCATTGTGGACCTGCTGCTGAACCGCCTGAAAGGGCGTTTGAAAGAAAAGCAGCTCAACCTGCGCCTCACCGACGCGGCCTTCGACAAGCTGATGGAGCTGGGCTACGATCCCGTTTACGGCGCGCGGCCCATGAAGCGGGTGCTTCAGTCCAAGGTGGAAACCCTGGTGGCCCGCAAGCTGATCGCCGGGGATATCCTGCCGGGACAGACCATCGTGGTGGACGCGCCGGATGGCGGGGATTTCACCGCGTCAGCCGAATAAACATCAGACAATTCCGGACCGGAAGAAAACATCTTCCGGCCCTTTTTGCATCCTTTTTTCGGTTTTGCATACGATGATGGAAAGGGGGTGGCAGGGGTGAGCCTATCGGAACTGCGCACCAAAGACGTGGTGAACACCCGGGACGGGAAGCGCTTGGGCAAGGTGATGGATATCGAATTTGATGCCATGGACGGGCATGTGGACGCCATCGTGGTGCCGGGAGAATTCAAGGTGGGCAGCATGCTGCGGGGGGAAAAATGCGGTATCGTGATCCCCTGGCAGCGCATTTGCAAAATCGGGGAAAACGTGATCCTGGTGGAACTGGAACCGGGCGACGTGATAGATGATTGACTGCCAGTGTTTCTGATTCGCGGATTGACCCGCGGCAGGTGGAATGGTATAATTTGATCTGAAAAAACGATATAAGGAGCGATGACCATGATCCTGTTTCCGCAGCCGCGAGCCATGACGCTATCCGATGGCGTATACGTTCTGCCCATGAAAGATCAATATGACGATCTGGTGACGTTTTATCATCTGGTGCGGGAAGGCGTGCCGGAAATCAGCGTGGTTTCCGCGCCGCTGCTGGAAAAGGAGGAATACCGCCTTCATATCGATGAAAGCGGCGTTTCTCTTTCCGCCGCCACGGATGAGGGGCTGTTCCGCGCCGTCACGTCTTTGCGGCAGATGATCCGCCGCACTGGGGGGAAACTGCCCTATGTGAAGATCGGGGACAAGCCCGCCCTGCCCCGCCGGGGGTATATGCTGGATATCAGCCGGGGCCGGATGCCCAAGGTGGATACCATCAAGGGCATGATCGACTTCCTGGCGGCGCTCAAATACAACGAATTTCAACTGTACATGGAGGGCGACTGCTTCAAGTATGCCGCCTATCCCAAGGAAACGGCGGATTTCGACTGCCTGACGCCAGAGGACATTGAAGCGCTGGACGTCTATTGCCGGGAGCGTTTCATCGACCTGGTGCCCAACCAGAATTCCTTCGGCCATATGTATACCTGGCTGAAAAAACCGGAGTTTCATCATTTGGGCCTTTTCGAAGAGGACGAAACGCCCTCTACCCTGAACCCCCTGCTGCCGGAAAGTTTTGGTTTTATCTGCAATCTGTACGAATCGCTTTTGCCCCATTTTTCCAGCAAATACGTGAATATCGGGCTGGATGAGGCCTACGGCCTGGGCAAATTCCAAATCGAGGAATACTGCCGGGAAAAGGGCAAAGACGTGGTGTTCATGGAATGGCTGAACAAGCTGAACGGCCATATCAAGGAGAAGTACGGAAAAACCGTCATGTTCTGGGCGGACATGATCTATAACTATCCCCAGAGCTATCATTTGGTGCCCAAGGACGCCGTGGCCCTGGAATGGGGCTATGAGCTGATCCAATCCCAGCGGATGACCGCCCACTGTATCGCCTACCGGGACGCGGGCGTGCGCTATTATGTGTGCCCCTCCACCAACACCCACGGCAGTTTGGCCGGGCGCATGGACGTGACCACCTTTAACATCCGCACCTGCGCAGAACTGGCGGTGGAATATGGGGCGGAAGGATTGCTGCTCACCGATTGGGGCGATGGCGGACACCCCCAAAGCTGGGTTTGGAGTATGAACCCCATCGCCCTGGCGGGGCAGTACGCCTGGAATACCGGCGCGCCTCAGGATGGGGAAACCTTTAAGGCCGATTTCATAAGAAACGCGGAAGCCTTTGTGGATGAATTTGCCTTCGGCGGCGCGGGCCTTTCCCGGCTGCTGTACCGCATGGCGAATTATTACCTGCTGGAGCCGGAGCGGGTGCACGTGTGCACCATGAGCGCAAAGGAACTTTCCCTGCCCGTGAGCCAGACCCGCTACGCCCATCTCTTCGATATGAAGGACAGCGGCGACGATTTCTATTTCGACAATGTGACGGCTTATGTGCGCAAAATCATGGCGGATATAGAAAAACTGCCCCTCAACGATCTGTGCCGGCGGGAGATACGCCTCACCGCGAACTTGATCGAGCTGGGCAGCGAACTGTGCAAGGTCAAGCTCCATCCCGGAAAATCTGTTCCGCAAGCCCACGCGCTGGCGGACATGATCGACCAACTTCTGCCCGAATACCAAGCCCTGTGGCGCGTCCGGAACTATGAAAAGGGCGTGGAGCGGTTTAGCCGTGATCTTATCGCCCGCCGGGATGAACTGCGAGCACTGGGAACATGATCATTCCTCACAGAAAGGACATTTCGCTGTGAATTGCATCCTTTCCCCGGTAACAGGGTGGGTGAAAGCTAAAGAATAGGCGTGGAGCATCAGGCGGGGCGCGTCGGGCATGCGTTTATGCCCGTACAGCACGTCGCCCAGCACGGGATGGCCGATGGACGCCATATGCACCCGGATCTGATGCGTGCGGCCCGTGATGATGTGCACGTCCAGCAGGGTGCGGTCCGGGTATTCCTTGAGGACCTTCCATTCCGTCTTGGCCCAGCGCCCGTTTTCGTCTACCGCCATTTTCTTGCGGTCCGTTTTGCTGCGCCCGATTGGCTTTTCGATCACGCCGTCGGGCGCTTTCATTTTGCCGTACACCATGGCCCGGTAGTGCTTTTCCATTTCCCGGTCCGATAATTGCCGGGACAGGGCGGCGTGGACGGCGTCGTTTTTCGCCACCAGCAGCAGGCCGCTGGTATCCTTGTCAAGCCTATGCACAATGCCAGGCCGCATTTCCCCGCCGATGCCGGACAGGCTGTCCAGATGGAACAGCAGGGCGTTCACCAAGGTGCCGTCATCGTTGCCCGCCGCCGGGTGCACCACCATGCCGCAGGGCTTCACCACCACGGCCAAATGCGCGTCCTGATAAAGGATTTCCAGGGGGATGTCCTGGGCCTCCGCCTTGGCGGGCTTGATTTCCGGCATATCCAAAATGATGGCCGCGCCTGCTTCCGCTTTGAAGGAGGGCTTGGTTTCCACCTGCCCGTTCACCATGACGCATCCGTCCTTGATCAGCGCCGCCGCCCGGCTGCGGCTCAGTTCCCCGTCTTTGGACAAAATTACGTCCAGCCGGTCTCTGTCTCCTGTGTATTCCCGCGTCATTTTTCCTTCGCGCTCCAATCTGAGGGCCGGAACAGCAGGCTCCATCCGCACAGGACGGCTCCCGCCACCACGCCCACATCCGCCACGTTAAACACAAACCATCCGAAAAAGGGAAACATATCGATCACATAACCGTGCAGCAGCCGGTCGATCATATTTCCCAGGGCCCCGCCCGCGATCATGGAAAGGGCGATGAGGGCGGGGCCGCTGGGACACGATTTCCGCACAAGGAAAAAGCAGGCAATCAGCAGCAAAACGGATACGATCAGGATCACGGCGGAATTTCCCTGAAGCATGCCGAAAGCCATGCCCGAATTGCGCACGGTTTGGTCTCCGGCAACCGTCAGGTGAATCCATTTGACCAGGCGGTCCACCAGCAGCACCAAGACCCCAGGCCATATCCGCCTGAACCAGCCGTCCTTCTTTTTCATCGCGTTTTCTCCTATTGCAGCTTCAATTGCACCAGAGCCGCTACCTGGGCAACAAAATCGCTGATGCCAGGCAGATTGCGCTTGGCTAAATCCTGCAAGATAAACAGCACCACCGCGCCCAATATGGAAAAGCCCACCATGATGCCCAGGCCCCGCGCCACGCCCTGCCAGAAAGCGTCGAAAAGCCGCCGCTTCCTGTCCGATTCAAAAGCGATATAATCCCCAAAACGCATCCGTTCCGCCGCGTCCAAAAAGCGGTTCATTCTTTCTTCCAGCATGCCCGTTCCACACCTCCGTCAAGGCCATTGTGCCCGGGCTGCTGCCTGATTATAACAAAGAAACGCTTTTGCCGCAAGCCGCACCGTCCGCCGATTGCCGGAATATGATGGTTTTGGGAAGAAAATCCCGTGGTTTTATTTGACATTCCCGCCTAAAGCGGTTACAATATGGTGCGTGAATCTCAAGAGGAGTGACGATGCATGATCGTAACGAAGTTCGGCGGCAGTTCCCTGGCGGACGCCGCTCAGTTTAAGAAAGTAAAGTCCATCCTGGATATGGACAGCGAACGGAAATATGTGGTGCCCAGCGCCCCCGGCAAACGGGGCCCCGGTGACGATAAAATCACCGATCTTTTGTACGCCGCCCACAAGGCCGCCAAGGAAAAGAAGCCTTTCAAGCATTTATTGGAGCGCATCCAGGCACGGTATGAGGAAATCGCCGGGGAACTGGATGTGAGCATGGATTTTAAAGAAGAATTCGCGAAAATCGCCCAGGAGCTGGAAAAGGGCGCGACCCCGGATTATGCCGCCAGCCGGGGCGAATACCTGAACGGCAAGCTGCTGGCCAAATATTTGGGCATTCCCTTCGTGGACGCCGCCGAAGTGGTGCGGTTTGACCCCGATGGACGGCTGCTGGAGGAAGAAACCAACACCCTGATCGGCGACCGCCTGCGCGGCCTGTACCGGGCGGTGGTGCCGGGCTTTTACGGTGCGGATACCAACGGCAATGTGCGCACCTTCTCCCGTGGCGGCAGCGACGTGTCCGGCGCGCTGGTGGCACGGGCGGTGAACGCCGACGTATACGAAAACTGGACGGACGTGACGGGCTTCCGCATGGCGGACCCCCGCATCGTGCCCGACGCCCAGTATATTTCCACCATGACCTACCGGGAACTGCGGGAATTGTCCTACATGGGCGCGACGGTGCTGCACGAGGAGGCGGTGTTCCCCGTGCGCAAGGCCGGCATCCCTACCAACATCCGCAATACCAACGACCCCAAGCACCCCGGTACCATGATACGCGCCAACGCGGGCCCCAACGAGCAGAACCATGTGATCACCGGCATCGCGGGGCATAAGGGCTTCACCATTGTGTCCATCGAAAAGGACATGATGAACGCGGAATTGGGCTTTGGCCGCCGGGTATTGCAGGCGTTTGAAGAGTACCAGGTCAATTTCGAGCACCTGCCCACCGGTATCGATACCATGTGCGTGGTGGTGCATGAAAAAGAGCTGGCCCCCCACAAGGAAGATGTGCTGGCCCGTATTCGGGAGCTGGTGGAGCCTGATCAGATCACCGTGTCCGAGCATTTGGCCCTGATCGCCACCGTGGGCCGGGGCATGGTGCGCGCTTTCGGTACCGCCGCGCGGCTCTTTACCGCCATTTCCGCCCAGGGCATTTCCATCCGCACCATCGACCAGGGCAGCAGCGAATTGAACATCATCGTGGGCGTGGACGAGGAAGATTTCGAGGCGGCGGTAAAAGCCATCTATGATACCTTTGTCCGCACATAAAAAACAATCGATCTATTTCGGGAAAATTTGAAATAATGGTTTACAAACCGCGTTTGCCATGTTACAATAGCAGACGTGGTTTTTAGAATCGCCTGCCAGGAGGAGCGATACCCCAACGCCCATCTTAGCTCGCGGCGATTGAAGCAGGGGCCGCCACGCCCCAAAGGAGGAAAACACCATGGATAAGGAAATGAAAGCCCAGATCATGCAGACCTACGCCCGCCACGAAGGCGACACCGGCTCCCCCGAAGTGCAGGTTGCCCTGCTCACCGAGCGGATCAACCACCTGAACGAGCACCTGAAGCTGAACAAGAAGGACCACCATTCCCGCCGTGGCCTGCTGCTGATGGTAGGTCAGCGCCGCGGCTTGCTCGACTATCTGAAAAAGACCGATATCGAGCGCTACCGTGAACTGATTGCCAAGCTGGGTCTGCGTAAGTAACGCGCATGAGGCTATCGGCTGGAAAATGATTCAGCCGATAGCTTTTTGTTTCATCCTTTCAGGAAGGCTGGACATGCAGTAATTCTTTGAGGAGAAACCAAGCAGGCAAACCCTTGGGAAAGTATGAAAGGGCCCGCAGGCCCGTTCATCAATAATCCGCAGGCGGCGGCATGTACGTCGCCGAGGAGCAAATGAAATTTGCTTCCTATATCAATTTCTGGCCGTAAAATGAGCGTTATCGGCCCCGTGAGGGGACGAGAATGCCATTTTACAAGAAATTGATGGATCGAATGAAAGCCCGCAAAGCGGGATTTCATTCGCCCATTCGGCGGAGCCGAATGGGAAAGTGTGTGTGAGGAGAGAAAAAGAAAATGGATTACAAAGCGTATTCAATGGAATTTGCGGGCCGCACTCTGACCCTGGAATTCGGCAAGTATGCCCAGCAGGCGGGCGG
>JAFXSH010000161.1 GCA_017525805.1 Clostridia bacterium
CAACATATACTTTTTTATTACTGTTTTAAAAGAAAAACCCGGAGTTATTCCAAAGGCACACTCCGGGTTTTTTTACAGTTATTATTCCGTCCACTCCGTGTGGAAGCTGCCCTCTTTGTCCACACGCTGGTAGGTGTGGGCGCCGAAGTAATCCCGCTGGGCCTGCAGCATATTGGCGTTGCCGTTGGCAGTACGGTATGCATCGAAGTAAGACAGGGCGCTGCTCAGCGCTACCACCGACACACCCCGTTCCGCTGCCAGGGCCACCACACGGCCCCAGCCGGCCCGGGCTTTTTTCAGGGCTTTCGCGAAGAAATCGCTGAACAGCAGGTTCTTCATGCCGGCCTGCTTCGCGAAGCTGTCGCTGACATCGTCCAGGAAACGGGCCCGGATGATGCAGCCGTTCCGCCAGATCTTGGAAATCTTATCCATCTGCAGATCCCAGCCGTAGGTCTCGCTGGCGGTCCCCAGCAGGTTGAAACCCTGGGCATAGGCGCAGATTTTTGCCGCATATAAGGTGTTGCGCAGGTCTTCCAGCATCTGCGTTTTTTCCTCTTCCGTAAACGCTGCTTTCCGGCAGCAGGCAGCGGCTTCCAACGTCTCCGGCAGGTCCGCGTACACTTTTTCCAGCGCGGTCCGTTCTTCTTTATAAACGCTCATGTTACGGGCAAACACCGCTTCCGTAATGGTGGGGGTAGCCACGCCCAGTTCCAGGGCGCTCATGCTGGTCCAGCGGCCGGTGCCTTTCTGTCTGGCCACGTCCAGGATCACATCCACCATGGCCTTGCCGGTCTCCGCGTCTTTCTTCTTTAAAATGTTGGCAGTAATCTCGACCAGATAGGAAGAAAGTTCCCCTTTGTTCCATTCGTCCCAGACCTTCGCCATTTCTTCCGGCTCCATGCCCAGCACCTGCCGCATGATGGTGTACACGTCGGCGATGAGCTGCATGTCCGCGTACTCGATGCCGTTATGGACCATCTTCACATAATGGCCGGCGCCGTCCGTTCCGATATAGGTGACGCAGGGTTCCTTGCCGCTCTCCCCGGCTTTGGCGGAAATCGCCTGCAGCATGGGTTCCAGCTGCACATAGGCCTTCCGGCTGCAGCCCGGCATCAGGCTGGGTCCGTTCAGGGCCCCTTCTTCGCCGCCGCTGACGCCCATGCCGACAAATTCCATCCCCAGTTCCGCCAGCTTCGCGCTGCGCCGCCGGGTATCTTCAAAATAGGAATTGCCGCCGTCAATGACGATATCCCCTGCCTCCAGCAGCGGAGTAAGGGTATCCAGCATGGCATCCACAGCCGGCCCTGCCTGGATCATCATGATGATCTTCCGGGGCCGCTCCAGATTCTGCACCAGTTCTTCCATACTGTATGCCGCCTGCAGGCAGGGATTGGAACCGAAATCACGCATGAACTGCTCTGTTTTGGCAGCCGTACGGTTGAACACCAGCGTCTGAATGTTGTTGTTTGCCAGATTACGGGCCAGGTTGGCGCCCATAACCGCCAGTCCGATTAAACCGATTTTTGCTTTCTGCATACTCGTACTCCTTTTATAATATCTGTTAAAGCATCGGGCATAGCCCTCCCTCCCCCGCTACGCTTCGGCGGCATCCCGCAAACCTGCGGTCGCTGCCTGTGCTCCGCGACGGGGCGAGCCCTTCCGGGCTATGCCCGGTGCTTTATACATTTTTAAAAAAGGCGCACGCAACACGCATGCGCCTTTTGATGTTTCAGCAGTTTACCGTATTGCGGTTCACGAGGCGGCGCAACACGTCCCAACAATTATATTATTTCTTAACAGCCTTGTTCCATGCTTCCAGCAGGCGGGCACGGTTGTCGCCGGACCACTGGAAATCATATTTTAACAGTTTGGCATCCTTGAAAGCCAGGGCTTCTTTCGGCGGATTGGCTTCCGGATTGGTCAGGAACTGATAGGAGTTGTTGTTCTGGCCGATTTCCTGGGCTTTCTTCGTTAAGCACCAGTCGATGAACTTCTTGGCAGCTTCCTTCTGGGGAGCGTTCTTGATCATGGCAACGGCGCCCAGTTCGTAAGCGGTGCCTTCTTCCGGCAGGGACAGAGCCACGTTCTTGTTGCCTTCCTTCATCAGGCGGATGCCGTTATGCAGGTAGGTGATGCCGATGGCGCATTCGCCCAGGGCAGCGGAACGGGCCGGAGCCGCGCCTGCTTTGGTGTACTGTTTAACCTGTTTGTCCAGTTTGGCCAGGTAATCCATGCCTTTTTCTTCGCCCAGGCGCTGTACGGTTGCGGAAACCAGCACATAACCGGTGGAAGCGGAACCCGGGTTGCCCATAACGATCTGGCCCTTGAATTCCGGTTTCAGCAGGTCATCCCAGGATTTCGGGGGCTGCGCTTTGTGTTCCTCAAACCAGCGTTTGTCCAGGATAAAGCCCAGATAGCCCTGGTAAATTCCGGTCCAGAAGCCTTCCGGATCCTTGAATTCGGCTTTGATCTTTTCCGCGTTGGGGGATTTGTAAGCTTCC
>JAFXSH010000162.1 GCA_017525805.1 Clostridia bacterium
CACGATCTCAAGCTCGCCCGTGTAGTAGTCGAACTTGGTCTGCACGTAGGTGAAGCCGTTGATGCGGCTGATGATCATGGCGGCGTCCTTGCCCAGGCCGTTCAGGATGACGCGGAGGGGCTTTTTGCGCACCTTGTTGGCGTTCAGGGCGATCTTGATGGCGCCCTCGGCGGCGGCGAAGGATTCATGGCCGGCCAGGAAAGCGAAGCATTCGGTTTCCTCGTCCAGCAGCATAGCGCCTAAGTTGCCGTGGCCGATGCCCACCTGGCGCTGGTCGGCGACGGAGCCGGGGATGCAGAAGGCCTGGAGCGCGGTGCCGATCCACTTGGCGGCCTCGGCGGCGTTCTTGGCGTTTTCCTTCATGGCGATGGCGGCGCCCAGTTCATAGGCCCACTTTACGTTTTCAAAGCAGATGGGCTGGGTGCTTTCCACGATGCTATAGGCGTCCACGCCCTTGCCGTTGGTGAAAGCCTTGACTTCTTCAAAGTTCTTGAAACCGTATTTTTCCAGGACGGGCTGCAGCTGCGGCATGCGTCCTTCGTAATTTTCAAACAGAGCCATTTGCTGCGCCTCCTCTTATTCTTTCCGCGGGTCGATCCACTTGACCGCGCCGTCTTCCGCCTTAAAGCGGCCGTAAGTACCCAGGTTCTTTTCGTAAGCTTCCTGCGCGGGCACGCCCTTCTTGATGGCGTCCATCATCTTGCCAACGCTGAGGAACTGGTAGCCGCACACCTGGTCGTCTTTATCGAGCGCCATCTTGACCACGTAGCCTTCGGTCATTTCCAGGTAGCGGGTGCCCTTGGCCTTGGTGCCGTACATGGTGCCCACCATGGAGCGCAGGCCCTTGCCTAAGTCTTCCAGACCGGCGCCGACGCGCAGGCCGTCGTCAGAGAAAGCGGACTGGGTGCGGCCGTACACGATCTGCAGGAACAGCTCGCGCATGGCGGTGTTGATGGCGTCGCACACCAGGTCGGTATTCAGGGCTTCCAGGATGGTTTTACCGGGCAGGATCTCGCTGGCCATGGCGGCGGAGTGGGTCATGCCGGAGCAGCCGATGGTTTCCACCAGCGCTTCTTCGATCACGCCGTTCTTCACGTTCAGGCTCAGCTTGCAGGCGCCCTGCTGGGGAGCGCACCAGCCGATGCCATGGGTATAGCCGGAGATGTCCTTGATTTCCTTGGCCTGAATCCATTTTCCTTCTTCAGGGATCGGAGCGGGGCCATGGTTCGGGCCCTTCGCGACACAAACCATGTCTTCAACTTCCTTGGTGTATTGCATGTGACTCTTCTCCTCCTGTTCAGCTTAATAATTGATATCCGATTTAGTATACCATATTCGGGCGGCGGTCCGCAACTGTTTTTTGAACCACTTACCCATGAAAAGAGGATAAAAACCTGTTTTCCAGCGAAATTTAAAAAGGGAAAACGCGCCTGTCCATCGAATGATACATCTGCACGGTATTTGACCGAAAATTGAAGCAAGCCGCAAAAAAGGAGGAATCCCCATGGAATTGAAAGGCAGCAAAACCGAACAGAACCTGCGCGACGCCTTCGCGGGCGAAAGCCAGGCCCGGAACAAGTACACGTATTTCGCCTCCAAGGCCAAGAAGGAAGGCTATGAGCAGATCGCCAGCCTGTTCCTGGAAACGGCGGACAACGAAAAAGAGCACGCCAAAATCTGGTTTAAGCTTTTGGGCGGCATCGGCACCACGGCGGAAAACCTGCTGGCCGCGGCGGAGGGCGAAAACTTTGAGTGGACGGACATGTACGCCCGCTTTGCCAAGGAAGCCCGTGAGGAAGGGTTCGAGGATATCGCAAAGCTCTTTGAGGGCGTAGGCGCTATCGAAAAGGAACATGAGGAGCGCTACCGCGCACTGCTTGCCAACGTGCAGGGCGGTCTGGTGTTCTCCAAGGACGGCGACATGATCTGGCAGTGCCGCAACTGCGGCCATATCGTGGTGGGCAAACAGGCCCCCGAGGTCTGCCCCGTATGCGCCCATCCCCAGGCGTATTTCCAGGTAAAGGCGGAGAACTATTGATTCTTTAGAGTTGAAAGTGGAGAGTGGAATTGGGAGTACAGAGTTCAGATGATATATCCGCGGCGTTCGGCCATTTAGCTCTCAACTCTAAACCATCCGTTTCGGCGCGCAAAAAGAGGACTCCAAACGGGGTCCTCTTAAAATCTATCTTTAACCCATGGATGGGGATCATTTTCAAATCGGAACGGGACGATGGAGAGGGATAACCGGTAAACACATGCTGATATCAAATGTTCGTCCCGTTCCCTGAAATCCAATCAAATCGGTCGTCGTTGTTTGAATTGCAGCTGATCCATAATCCTTGGGCGGCGGTGGGAGACAGGGTTTTGATGCTTTGCGGCTTTTTCTTTGTCTTTCTCTCTCTTTTTCCCTTCTTCTTGCCGCTTTATTTCCTGCTTTTTTTGCGTCAATTCGTTCGCTCGTTGCTTATATTCTGAGAATCAATTCTTCAGTCAAGCCTTTTTCTTTGCAGGATTACATTTCTCTATTCCTGTCATATTCAATTGTCAGTAAGGATTGTGCTTCGTCCCCCACCGCGTACAGCGCGTGATCCATGGGACTCTCCTCCTTCCCGGAACTGTCCGGTCGTTTTCTATCCGGCATGTTGACAGGTCTTTTCTTGACGGGTTCCTGCCGGCACTTTCATCTTCTTTCCCTTTGCACCTATATATTAGCAGATCGAAACGGGTTTGTCAACACTTTTTTGATGTATTTGGTAAAAAAATTTCCAGAAAATCATTGTACTCTTTTCAGCCCCAGGTGGCATAAAAAGAGCGCGGCATCCGATTCGGGCATACCGCGCTTCGCTTTCCGGTCACCAGCACCGCACGGCGTCGGCATAGAAAGCGTCCAATTCTTCCTTTGTTGAAAACACGGCCACGTACATCTGGTTGCCCATGGCGCCGGAGAGGGCGTCCGGAATGCGCTCCATCATGCGCATGTTGCCCGCGTATTTGGCGGCCAGTTCCTCATGGCTCATCTGGAAAGGCTTGCCGTCCCGCCGCCCGGCGAAGGCGCAGAAGTAATGCTGGCCCTGGGGTTTGGTGGAGCAGTTGAAGGCGATCATATCCGCCCAAATTTTGTACACGTCGGTGCTGTTGGCGTAGTTCATCATGTCGGGAGAGAAACCGCCGCAGGGGCGCATGTTCACTTCCAGCGCCACCACGTCGCCCTTTTTGCCCATGTACTGATCCTGGGTCAGGCGGAAAAACTCGAAATGCACGAACCGGCTTTTCACCCCGAAGCTCTTCACCGTGGCCCGGCCCGCGGCGCGCACGTCTTCCGCCAGATCCTTAACGATATAGTACAGAGAATTGTCGCCGTTGTTCACGATATCCATGATGGACATGGGCGTCACGTTGCCGGTTTCAAACACGGGATTGCCGTTGCTGTCGATGATGGCGTCGTAGCTGTTCACCTCGGCGGCCACGAATTCTTCCATGATGAAGCGGGTGTTCTGGTCCCGTTCGTTGAGGAACGCCCACAGGTCCCCGTCGTTATCCAGCTTATAGGTGTGGGACGCGCCCACGCCGTTGTCCGGCTTCACGATCACGGGATAGCCCACCTGGTCGATAAAGGCTTTGCAGCCCTCGAAATTGTCCACGATGTGGTAACGGGCGGTGCGCACCCCGGCGGCCTGATAGTATTCCTTCATCCCGCTCTTGTATTTGATACGCCCTAAGTCTGACACCTGCCAGCCGCTTTGGATGTTGAAATCGGTGCGCAGCATGGCGTCCCGCTCCAGCCAGTATTCGTTGTTGCTTTCCAGCCAGTCGATGCGGCCGTATTTGCTGATAAACCAGGCCACGGCGCGGTACACTTCATCGTAGTTTTCCAGAGAGGATACCTTGTAATATTCATCCAAGCTGTTCACCAGTTCTCCCATGAGATCGCCGTAGGGCTGATCGCCGATGCCCAGCACCCTTAGGCCGTTGTTTTTCAGCTCCCGGCAGAATTTCCAGTAGTTGGTGGGAAAATTGGGGGAAATAAATACGAAGTTCTGCATGATCCTTTTCCCTTTCGTTGCTCGTTATACTGCGCTTTTGAATCACTCCAGCAGGTGCGGCACGTGATACCGGACCTGCTCATACCACCAATCCCAGTCGTGGCGCACATCATAGCCCCAGATATCAAACCAGAGCTCGATACCCTTGGATTCACAAATGCCTTTCAGTTGGAACGTGGTTTCCGGCACCTCCCAGGGGCCCTGGCCCACCACGATGATGCCCCGGTGATCGTTGTACTGCCGGATAAAGGGGTGGTCGCCCGGCATGCCCCCCAAGTAATCCACCGGGCTGTTCAGGTACACCCGCTCGTCCATGTAGCCGCCCCAGCCGTAGGAGGCGGTATAGATGCCGCTTAAAGCCAGCAGGCCATCAAACAGATCGGGCCGCCGGAAAAACAGGTTGGCCGCGTGGGTGGCCCCCAGGGAACAGCCGAAGGCGATGATGCCCGGATTGCCGCCCCAGCCGTTGCGCTGCCGGGCCTGATCCTGGATGAAGGGGGCGATTTCGTCAAAAATGAAGCGCATCCAGCGTTCATGCTGCCAGGAGCGCCAGCCGGGATCACCTTCGATGTTGCTCCAGGTTTCCTGATCAATGGTGTCGATGGAAAACACCATCACCTGGCCCGATTCGATCCAGGGTGCCCACACGTCGGTCATGTGGAAGTTCTCAAAATCGAAAAACCGGCCGTTCTGACAGGGGATGAACAGCACCGGCCGCCCCGCGTGGCCGTAAATCTTGAGTTCCATATCCCTGTCCAGGGCGGGGCTGTATTCTTTGAAGTACTGGGTTTCCATGCTTTTGCTCACTCCCTGTCATAAAACAAAATCTGCATAAAGATGGGAATCTGCTCTTCCCAGCATGCCTCGCAGTGGTCGCCGTTGGGCACGATGCGGCTGGTGACGAACGCGCCCTTTTCGGTGAGGATGGAGGCCGTGTTTATGAAGCAGCGAATCATCCCCTGGTGATTGTCCATTTCCCGGGAACCGTAGTCCATATAGATCACCGTATTGGCAGCCAGCTCCAGCTTGCGCAGCAGGGGCAGCATCTTGCCCCGCACCAGCCATACCGAGGGCGACAGCGCCGCGGCCCGGCCAAACACAT
Organism: Clostridia bacterium; assembly: GCA_017525805.1. Next base: position 5,146 of record JAFXSH010000162.1, read on the forward strand.
GGTTGTAGGCCGTCACCGCGTACAGGCTCATGAGGCCGCCCATGCTGCTGCCCGCGATCCAGGTAAATTCCCGCTGGGGCAAGGTGGGGTATTTCCGGTCAATCATGGGTTTCAGCGTTTCCGTCAGCCAGTCCATGAACAGTTTGCCCCGGCCCGTCACAGACCCGAACTCCCTGTCCCGGAAAGAAAAAGGCGAATATTCGCTTAACCGCCCGTTGGGGGGACGATGGTCGCAGTCCACCGCCACCACGATCAGGCCGGTGTCCGTCCCTTCCAAGTATTTTCCCATGCCCCAGCTTTTTCCATACGTGGCGTCCTTGTCAAAAAACACGTTGTGGCCGTCAAACATGTACAGCACCGGGAACCGGGCGTCCGGGTCCTCCTCCGCCTGAGGGGGCAGATACACGTATACTTTGCGCGGCGTTCTGCCGGTGATGGGTTTTACTGGGATTTTCCAGGTTTCAATCATCCTTGATCCTTCCGATATACCAGAATCGGCGTTCGCCGGTGCTTAGTGTAACACAACGGACGGCAGACGCGCAAGAGATAGATGGTATTTCCTGTGCATTTCAGTTCAGTTTGGAGTGTGGAGTTTTATCTTGTTTTCCGCTTTGAATGAAAAATACCGGTGACCACAACATACTCACTATATAATAACTCCACACTCCACGCTTTTATAAAGCTCATAGTCATTTAAAACCGGCGGCTGCCGCCGCCCGCTCCAGCGCTTCCCCGTCCTCCGCGCTGCCCTGGGCCAGGTCGGGCTTTCCGCCGCCCTTGCCGCCGCACTGGCGCAAAAGCGCCGCCATATCCATATCCGCTTCCGCACCACGGGCGAACAGCAGGGCGCGGCCATTTTTGCCGGGACAGGAGAGCAGAACGACGGCCTGGGGATCTTTCGTCAATTCCTTGGCGGCGGACAAAAGAATATCACGGTCCGCGAAGGGCAGGTGGGCGGCGCAAATAGGACCCGATTTGCGCAGGCGCGGAATTTCCAAAGCCGCAAGGGTCAGGCGCTGGGCGTTTTCCTTCTGCTGGTTCAGGCGCGCTTCCCGCTCCCGCAGGAAAACGTCCGGTGCTTCGGCCACGGTAGAAGATAATGCCGCCGCCACCTGCTCCGCGCAGGCCGCCGTTTGCTGAAAGTATTGCACCGCCCGCATGCCCGCCACAAAGCACAGCCGCATTTTCCCTCTTGCCGGGGCACTGGACAGGATTTTCACTGGCCCGATCTGGCCCGTTGTTGATGGATGCGTGCCGCCGCAGGGCACCATTTCATAATCCCCCATGGCGACCACCCGCACGTGGCTGTCCACCGTGGGGCGTTTGCGCAGGGGCAGGGCAGACAGTTCCTCCGCGTCCGGAAACCAGCAGCGAATGGGATCGTCCTGCTGTACGCGTCGGTTCACAAGCGTTTCCAAGGCGATCATTTCTTCCGCCGTCAGGTGGGTACGTCCGCCGGGCAGGTCCATATCGATGGTGCTGTTTTCCTTGCCTAAATGCAGGCCGATGGTCACGCCGCCGAACAGCTGCCAGGCGGCCCCGGCCAGCATATGATCCCCGGCGTGCTGCTGCATGTGATCCCACCGGCGGGGCCAGTCGATTTCACCATGCACAGCATCACCTTCACGCAGAGGCACGTCCGTTTTGTGCCAGACCACCCCGTTTCCCACTTCCACGTCAATAACATGAGCCGTGTTCAGTGTTCCCGTATCAAAGGGCTGGCCCCCGGAGGTGGGGTAAAAAGCCGACCGGTCCAGGGCTGCCCAGCCATCTTCCCGCACAGCGATCACCCGCGCGTCAAATACCCGCAGGTACGCGTTTTCATAATACAGCCGATCCGTCGCGGCAGCGTCCTCCATGATGCCATCCTCCATGAAAGTATGATGGATTCAGTATAGCATTTGTCCCGAATCCTGTCAAAAAGGCATTGTCTCATAAATCTATAGCAAAGCCTTGCGTTTCTGGCAAAAAACAGGTATAATAACTGCATCCGAGACAAGAGAAAGGGGTAGATCATGATGGGCTACAAAGAAGAATACCAGCGCTGGCTGGAAATGTTCGCAAACGACGCGGAAACCATTGAAGAATTAAAGGGCATCGCGGGCGACGAAAAAGAAATCGAGGACCGGTTTTATACCGAGCTGGCTTTCGGCACGGCGGGCCTGCGCGGCGTGCTGGGCATGGGCACCAACCGGATGAACGTGTACAACGTGCGCCGGGCCACCATGGGCGTCGCCAAGTACCTGATCGCCCAGGGCGTGCAGGATCAGGGCGTGGCCATCGCCTACGACAGCCGCATCAAGAGCGACGTATTCGCCAAGGAAACCGCGCTGACCTTAGCCGCGGCGGGCGTGAAAGCCTATCTGTTCGACGCCCTGCGCCCCGTGCCGGTACTTTCCTACACCGTGCGGCATTTGGGCTGCGCGGCGGGCGTGGTGATCACCGCCAGCCACAATCCCCCCCAGTACAACGGCTATAAGGTGTACGCAGCCGACGGCGCCCAGCTGGGCCCCGAAGCCGCCGACGCCGTGACCGATTACATCCGTTCCCTCAATTACACCGACTGCCTGCCCATGGACGAGAAGGAAGCCCTGGATAAGGGCCTGCTCAGGATCATCGGCAACAAGGAAGTAGACGACGATTATATCGCCATGATCAAGACCCTGGCCCAGCGGCCCGAACTGCTGGCCGCCCGGGGCAAGGACCTGAACATCGTTTATACCCCCCTCCACGGCTCCGGCAACGTGCCGGTGCAGCGCCTGCTGAAGGAATTAGGCGTCCATTACACTGTGGTGCCCGAGCAGGAAAAGCCCGACGGGCATTTCCCCACCGTGAAGGCCCCCAATCCCGAAGACCCCAACGCCTTCACCCTGGCCATCCCGCTGGCCCAGAAGGTGGGCGCCACCGTGGTGTTCGGCACCGACCCCGACTGCGACCGTTTGGGCGCGGCGGTACAGGACGGCGAGGGCGTGTTCCATACCCTCACCGGCAACCAGATCGCCTGCCTGATGCTGCATCACATCCTGTCCAGTAAGAAGGAAAAGGGCACGCTGCCCGCAAACGGCGCGGCGGTGAAATCCGTGGTGTCCACCGAGCTGGCCCGGGCCATCTGCGACGATTACGGCGTGGCCCTGTACGAAGTGCTCACCGGCTTCAAGTTCATCGGCGAAAAGATTCAGCAATTCCAGGAGACCGGCAGCAACACCTTCCTGTTCGGCTTTGAAGAATCCTTCGGATACTTAAGCGGCACCCAGGTGCGCGACAAGGACGGCGTGAATGCCTCCCTGCTGCTGTGCGAAGCGGTGTGCGCCGCCGCCGAACGGGGCGAAACCCTGTACGACACTTTGCAGAAGCTGTACCAGAAGTACGGCTACTTCAAGGAAAAGAGCATCTCCGTCACCCTGCCCGGCAAGGACGGCGTGGCCAAGATCGCGGGCATTATGTCCAATATCCGGGAAAACCCGCCCAAGGAAGTGGCGGGCCTCAAGGTGCTGGGCATCCGGGACTTCAAGGCCGGCAAACGCACCGCGGGCGGCAAGGAAGAAGCCCTCGATTATCCCAAATCCAACGTGCTGTACTACGAGATCGAAAACGGCAACTGGCTCTGCATCCGGCCCAGCGGCACGGAACCCAAGATCAAGCTCTACGTGGCCTCCCGCGCCGATTCCCAGGCCGCCGTGGACGCCCTGAACGACAAGATGGCCGCCGAAGCGCAGGAATGGATGAAATAAAAAAATGTTTTCACCGCCGATGAAATTCTGTCCGCAGGCTCAATAGTCGCAACTCCCCTTCATGGGGAGGTTGTTCCTTTTCGCCTGATCTCAGCCCTGACATGATATCCGCCACTGGCGGATGTCAGGGCTTCGTCCACAGGCGGTCATCGGCGGTTCGTCCCCTTCCGAGAAAGCCATAAAAGAAACGAATTATTCCAAATAATCACATGCTGCGCACTGGTAAGACCAGATAAACCGTATCATAAAAACAGCCGGAAGGGGCAATCAAGCTCCTTCCGGTCTCTCTTTTTGGGGCGTTATACTATTATTCTCAGTATTATTTTGTGACGGCATACGCCAACTCGATGGCGATGTCAAAGTGTCCCGCGTCGTGCTGGGTGCCCGCGATTTCGCCTTCTTTGCGGCGCGCGTCCCACTTCGGCGCGTCCAGCAGATCGCCGGAGGTAAAGAACATGTACAGGTTCAGATCCCGGAAATCGCACAGGGCTTGGAGCGCGGCGCACTCCATTTCCACGGAAACGCAGCCGTCGGCCTTGCGCTTTTCAAAGTTGGCGCGGGTCTCCCGGTAAAAAGCGTCCGTGGTCCAGGTTTTGCCCAGCACGCAGGGAATGCCGTTTTCCTTCATGAACCGGGCTACTGTTTCCGCGTTTTTCACGGTGATCCAATCGGCCGCGGGAGCGTAATGGTAGCTGGTGCCCTCGTCCCGGTAGGCTTCCGTGGGGATCATCACCTTGCCGTGGGCGATTTCCTTGTTGAGGCATCCGGCCCCGCCGAACACGATATACTTGTCCGTCCGCAGCACGTTCCTGCTGTCCTCCACCGTGCCCACGCAGGCGGGCGCGCCTACGTAGGTTTTGTAAAACCCGAACTGCTTCCCCTTGTAATCGATCCGGTACACAGGCGTTTCCCCCGTAGCGAACCAGAAGGAACCGACGCGCTCGCAGGGATAATTTTTCAGCACAAACTGCTCGATCTGCCAGGAAAAGGTGAGGATGCAGGCGTCTACCTTTGGCGCGTTTTCGCTGACGGCCGGTTGGATGATGGCCGGGGATTGGTTATCAAAAGCGTCGGTGATCATGCCTTGCCCACCTCGGCTACCGCTTCGATCTCCACCAGCGCGCCCTTGGGGAGGGCGGCCACCTCCACGCAGCTGCGAGCGGGTTTTCCGGTGAAATACCGTTCATAGATCGCGTTAAACACGGCGAAATCGGACATGCGCCGCAAGAAGCAGGTGGTTTTCACCACATTTTCCAGGCCGCTGCCCGCCGCTTCCAGCACGGCTTTCAGGTTCTTGATCGCCTGCTCCGTCTGGGTCTCAATGCTATCCCCCGCCAGCGCCCCGGTCTGTGGGTTCAGGGCGATTTGGCCGGAGGTATACACCATGCCGTTCACCGCCATAGCCTGGGAATAAGGGCCGATGGCCGCGGGGGCGTTTTCTGTATGGATAAGCTTCATTATCTTTCTCCTTCTCGTAATATGATCGTGATGCTGAAATATGGAGAGGAAGCACCCTTCTATCCCGGAGGGTGCGCGGGAGAAAAAACTCATTTCAGCCCCGGTACGCCGTGCATGTTATCCAATACGAACTGAACGAACAGCCGCACGCCGGTTTCCATGCCGCTTTCCTCCACATCCCAGTCGCAGGTATGGGCGGGCTTATTGAAGCCCTTTTCGTCGTTGCGCAGGCCCAGGCCGAAGAGCAGTCCGGGCTTTTTTTGTTCGTAATAGGCGAAATCTTCCCCGCCGGGGGAGGGTTCCAGGGGCAGGCAAAAGCCCGGCCCGCCCACCTTTTCGGCAGATTTCACAAAGGCTTCGTACATATGCGCGTCGTTGTACGCCGGGGGCAGGGGATCGTCGGAGAATTCCAGTTCGTATTCCCCCCGCATATCCTCGCACACGGTTTTGACCAGCCGGTGAATGCGCTCCCGCGCCCAATTCATGGTGCTTTCCTTGAAGCAGCGCACGCTGCCGGTCATTTCGCATCGATCAGCGTTGGCGGAGATGGTATTGCCCGCGTGCATGGTGCAGACGGAGAAAACCACGGTATCGAAGGGATCGGTTTCCCGGGAGAGCATCATTTGAATGCCATCGTAAATCTTCACCGCCATGGCCAAAGCGTCGATGCCCCGGTGAGGGGAAGCCACGTGCACCGCCCGCCCCTTGGTGACGATCTTGAAGCGGGCGGTGGAGGCGTTGGTGATGCCCGCGCGGCAGGAGGGCCGGGGCGTGGGATCGTTGCAGTTCACATGGCACATGATAATGCAGTCGATATCGTCCATCACGCCATGCTCGCACAGGGTTTTGGCCCCGCTGGGCCGGGTTTCCTCGCTGGGCTGGAAGATCAGCCGCACCCGGCAGTCGATCTGGTCCCGGATGGCGTAGAGGGCCTTGCAGGTGCCGATGAGCATGGCGGTGTGGGTGTCGTGGCCGCAGGCGTGCATGACGCCGGGGATTTGGGAACGGTAGGGCTTATCCTCGTTCTTTTCCTGAATGGGCAGGGCGTCCATATCCCCCCGGATGCCGATGGTGAAGCCCGTTTTTTCCGGGTTCACGGTAGCCACGATGGTGTTGCGCCCGTATTTTTCGAATTCGTAGGGAATGCCGATCAAGTCCAGCTCCCGCCGCACCAAAGCGGTGGTGCGGTCCAAATCCCAGCCCAATTCAGGGTGCATATGCAATTCCCGCCGGATACGGACCAGCATATCCTGATCCACGGGGCAGTGCAGCGCGGCGATCATGGTTTATCCACCTCTTTCAGCGCGTTCTTGAGCTTTTCTCCCAAATCTTCCCCTAACCGCTCCGCCTCGCCCCGCAGGGTGGGGATGCGGCGGTAAAGGAAAAAGGCATCTTTGGAGGCATACGACCCCCGGTCGTAATCGTCCATAGTGGGAAGATACCCGAGCATTTCTTCCGCGCAGCCCAAAACCAGGGCGTCATCGCCGCCCAGGGCCTTGCGGATCAGCATGCCAGTGAGGGTGTAGGTCTCAAAGGGCAGCGCGGCGATCATCACGCCGCCCAAAACCAGATACCGGGCGTGGAATGCTTCTTCCATCCTATTCGGGTCATAGGTTTCCAGCATTTCCTGTTCCCAGGCCCGGGCCACCCGCCCGCCCCCCGGCGGGTCGGTTTCTTTTTCGTTGGCCGCGTCGGTCATGCGGCGGATATCCTCGGGGGTTAAAGACTGCAAGCGCAGGCTTGCTTCCACCTGGCCGCCGGAAACGGTGAGGGGCAGGGAAACGCCGTCCCCCGCCATTCCCTGGCAGATGGTGTCCGCAAAGCCCTGCAAACGGGCGGGCCGTTCCTCCTGGGCGCAGCGGATGGGGTCGATATCCCCGCAGGCCCCGTTCATGTACAGGGCTTTGAAGCCCTTTTCCTCCAATTCCGCGCACACCCTGCCCGGATAATCGGCGGATATGCCCCGGATATTGCCCTGGCACACCGCGTGACAGGCGTAAGATGCCAGGACCATGGGCGGAGCGTCCCGCCTGCTGACGCGGAAAAAGCGCGTCTGACCGTCCACCGGGTTTTCCGCGCAGGCCCGGTTATAGGCCCACTGTTTTCGGATAGGCGCCCGGAAAAAGCGCAGACTGGTCACTTCTTTGAGGTCGTCCAATGCGGCGCTGCAGGCGTCCGCGATCTTGCCCGGTACGGTGCAGGTATAATCCGGGCTTACATTTCCGCAGCCCCCGTGGTACTTCATGGCGGGGCCCGTGTGGGTATGAATGCTCACCAGCGTGATATGATCGGAAGGAATACCGCAGTCTCTCAGCAAAGCTGCTTCCACATCATGAACGATTTCTTTGCTTAGGCCTAAACAATCGCAGGAGGCCAAAATATACCGTTCCCCGTCCTGCTCAAAGGCCGCCGCCCGGACGTACAGCGGGTCCAGCACCTTGTCCGCCGTGCGGCGCAGATAATAGCCGTACCCTGCCAGCTCCACCCCCAAAGGCGGAGTGATTTCCACTTTCCCGAATCCAACTCGCATGGAATCATCTCCTTATAAAGCCGGTATATGTCCCTTGTATTTTTCCAAATAGGCGGCGTTGATGGCATCGCCCCCGTCGATGTTGCTGGAAGCGAAATATTCGATGTCCTGTCCCCGCTCCCGGGCGATTTCCTCCACCCGGCACACAATGGCCTGGAGCAGCGCCGCGCCCACCGCCGTGGACGTGGGCCCCACCATGCGGCCTCCCGTTCCGGCCACGCAGGCATCGCCCAGCACGCCCATATTGTCCAGCGTAAGGTCCGCCGCCTCAAACAGCCGCAGGCGCAGGGCGTTCCGCGGGCTGACGGCGGAGGAATGCTTCATATTGGTCAGGGCGATCACAAAAGCTCCCTTTTCCCGGCAGGCCACGGCCATTTCCACCGGCACGGCGTTGCGCCCGGAATTGGAGGTGATCAGCACCGTGTCCCCCGCTTTCACGGGGTACTTTTGCAGCAGTTCCGCTGCCAGGCCTTCCTTCCGCTCCCATTCCGAGCTTTCGCTGGCGGAGATATGCAGCATGAGCCTTTCATCCAGCATGGGGCACACCCGCACCAGGCCCCCCGCCCGGTAAAAGATCTCCAGGGCCAGCAGGTGGCCGTGGCCGGTGCCGAAGGTGTACAGCGTGCCCCCTGACAGCACCGTATCGGCGATCCTTTGGGCGGCGGTTTCGATGGCTTCCGCCTGTTCGGTGAACGCCCGGTTCAGCATATCCCGCAAAAGATGATAATAGCGATCCTGCGCAGGCATGGTTTACTTTTCCCCCTTTGTTTCCGTCAATTTTTCATAAGTCTTTTTTAAATTCGCAAGCCTTTCGGCGTTCAGCGTTCCCAAATGCTTAAAGCCCCGGATCACCGCGCCGATTTCCGGGGGATATTCCGGCTCCACGATGCGGATGTTCCGCCCGGGCAGGCGCTGAGACAATGCATCGGCAAAATACTGCCGGGCCAAGGGCTGATGCTGGAAAATGCCGCCGTACAGCCCCACCTTTTCCACCCCCGGCGCATCCTTGAGCAGGGACGCCGCCTGCCAGGCGATCCCTTGCATTTCATTTTCCAAAATACGCTCCGCTTCCCCTTCGCCGGATTCCGCCAAGGCAAACACCTGACCGGCGAAGCGGGCAACCGTGTCCGGCCCGCAGACGGGATCATAGATCAGGGCGATCAGGTCCCGAGGTTGCCGAAGGCCAAAATGGGCCAGCGCCCTTTCCCCCAGCCCAGTTTCCGGGCCCGTGCCCTCCCAATGGCGGATGGCGGCGCGCAGCCCGGCCATGGCGATGCTGTAACCGCTGCCGGGGTCGCCCAACAGATAGCCCCAGCCCCCGGCGGCCCGATAGCCGCTTCCGTTGCTGAGCAGCGCCATGGAGCCGGTGCCGCAGATGACGATCATGCCCTGCTCCCCGCCGGTCATGCCCTCCAAGGTCATGCAGGCGTCTGATTCCAAAATCAGGCTTTGGGGATCAAACGCGTCTCCCGCAAAGGCCCGCACTGTGGCTTCGTCCGCCGTGGTATCCAGGGCGGGCATGCCAACGCTGAGCAGCTCGCACACCCCGCTGCAGGCGGAAAGCAGCGCGTCCGCGATTTCTTTCAAATTGCTTCTGGCGCGCTCCATGCCGATCTGGTAATAATTGATGCCTCCGCCGCGATAAACCGCCAGCGCGCGGCCGTCTCCGTCCGCCGCCACGCCGATGCTTTTGCTGCCGCCGCCGTCCACGCCGATGATGACCTTCGTTTTTTCCATATGCTTCCGTTCCTGTATCCGTTGATTCAAAGGTATTGTATGCTTTTGCGCGGGCAAAGTCAAGGCAAAAAAGGAGGGCTGCCGCGAAGCAGTCCCCCTCTTTTGCCATGGGCGGCCAAGGCCCGCTTTCATGGTCGTTCAGGAATTTTCAGAATTTCAGCATGTAGGTGCTCACGTAGCCCTGTACGCCCTCGATTTCCACCTTGCACCAGTTTTCGCCCTTTTCCAGCACAGTGACCTTTGTGCCCACGGGGTAGGCCTTGATCACTTTGGTTTTCATGCCGGGGTACACGCGGAAGTTGACCACGCAGCCGCCGTTGATGTTTTTCAGCACAGCCTGAACGGGCGCGGCCAGGGGTTTGGTGTAGGAGGGCGCTTTTTCAGCGGACAGGTAAGCGCCGGACATGTAGCCCACCAGGCCGCCCACCTTCACCTTATACCAGCCGCCCGCTTTCTGGAGCACGGTGACCGCGGTGCCAACGGGGAAAGAGGTGATGATTTGGGCGCAGGTGTTGGGGGCTTTCCGCAGGTTCAGGCCAATGCCGGTGTTGGTGCGCACGTACAGGGTGGTGGCAGCGGCGGAGGTGACAAAGTTCAGGTACTTGGTCATCATGTAGCCTTCTTTTCCGGCTACCTTCACTTTGCTCCAGGTATCGCCCTTTTCCAGCACTTCGATGCAGGTGCCCGTGGCGTACTGGCCCAGCACTTTCGCGTCTAAAGAAGCCGTCTGGCGCAGATTCAGCCCGCCGCCCTTCACGGTGGCACATTCGCTGGCCAGGCTGGCGGCAGGCACGGCGAAGCACAGCAGGCCCGCCAGCGCGGCGCTGAGGATGCGATGGGATTTGCGGTTGTTCATGGGGATTTTCCTCCTTTGGTATATAATAGATTCCGGCCTTGGCCGTTCACTACATTGACGGAAGCGAAGCCCTCGCTTCATCCGCAAATATATGCCAATATATGGAAGAAAACGCGGCGTTTTCTAAAGATTTCCAGCCGTTTTTCCACCGCTTTCCTGTTTTAGGGCAACCCGCAAAGGTTTTCCTCTGTTCCAATCAGCCATTTTTTCCATAGATTCCCATTTTCAAAAACAGAATGATTTTTCTTTTTCTATCCGGCTTTTCGACAATTCTTTACAAAAAACGACGGATGCCGTATAATCAAGGACAGTAACGAGGCGTCGGGAAAGGACGGGTGACCGGGATGGTGGATTATGAGAAAATGGGCAAGCGGATGAAATACAAGCGCCAGGCCAAAAATATGAACCAGGAAGACATCGCCAAAAAGGTCCAGATCTCCCCTTCCTATTACGGGAATATCGAGCGCGGCAGCCGGGTGCCAAGCGTGGATACCCTGGTGGCCATCGCCAACGCCCTGGATGTGGGCACCGATTTCCTGCTGGCCGACAGCCTGACGGCGGCAAATCCCCAGCGCATCGCGCAGGAAACCCAGCTGCTTACCCGGTTTCTGCGGGATCGGGTGGAGGAATTGAATTACGGCGACGCTTTGGACGCGGAGGACGCGCCGCCGGAACCCTGACTCCCAACAATGTAAAATCATTTTAGAAAGGCGCTTTGCGATTGACACAAAGCGCCTGTTTATGTTACCATCCTGCTGCAACCATGATTTCAGGAGGTTTATTTTCTTATGACAATCGCAAAAAGGCTTCTCCTGCTGGCGCTGACGGCGGCGCTGTGCGCGTTTTCCTTTTCCGGCTTAGGGGCCGAGTCCCTGTCCCTGGGCAGCGCCATGCCGGATTTCACGGTGGAAACGATCAATTGCGGCACTTTCACCCTGTCCGAAGTGCTAAAAGAGAAGAAAGCGGTGCTGATCAACCTGTGGGCGTCCTGGTGCAGGCCCTGCGCAATGGAATTTCCGTATCTGCAAAAGGCCTATGAGCTGTACGACGACGTGGTGGCTGTGATCGCCCTGTCCACCGAAAGGAGCGATACGCCCCAGGTATTGACGGCCTACGCGGAGGAACACGGCCTGACCTTTCCCATCGGCAGCGACAGTACGCTGAACTTTGGCTCCGCTTTCCATATTCAAGGGATCCCCACCAGCATCATCGTGGACCAATACGGCAACGTGGCCTTCATTGAAGCGGGGGCGCAGCCCAGCGTCAGTGCTTTTTCCCGCCTGTTTGACGTGTTCACCAGCGACAGTTACACCCAAACCCGGGTACTGGATAAAATCCCCGCCGCCAAGCCCACCGTGGCTGCCGCCGATCCCGCGAAGCTTTCCGAAGCCCTGAACGCGGAGGGGCAAATCGTGTTCAGCAGCGATCAGGATGAACTGGCATGGCCCATGGCGCCTGTGGAAAAGGACGGGCGCACAGCCGTGGCCTCCACCAACGCGGGGGAAGAAAATACGGCGGCGGGCCTGCTGGCCCAGGTGACCTCCGGGACGGGCGATTATCTGGCCTTTGACTTTGCCACCGATACCGAAGCCCTCTTCGATCTGCTGGTGATCCGCGTGGACGGCGAAAAAGTAAAGACCTTCGGCGGCACGCACGATTGGACCGCCTGGGCGCTGCCGCTGGAAGCGGGAGAGCACGCAATCTCCTTCCGCTATGAAAAAGACAGTTTTACCAGTCAGGGGCAAGATACCGTATGGCTGGATAATGTGCGTTTGATCTCCGGCGATGAAGCGCGGGAACTGCTCGCCGCCCAGCCCATTTATCCCACGGCGGAGAAAACCTCCATGACGGTGCTGACCGAGGGCGCGAAGGAGATCATCTTTGACGATCCGGACGGCGTGATGGAATCTTATTACGGCAGCCAGTCCTATTGGATCGTGCCCGGCGGCGCGGCGGAGGTATTCGTTACCGTTTCGGGAAATATGGACCCTGAATGCGCTTTCCTGTACAACAATTTTGACGCTTCCACCGTTTCCCTGCCTCAAGCCCAAACGGAGGGCGGCTATACCGTTTCCACCGGCCTGAACAGCTTAGGGACCACCGGCGCCTGCGATACCACCGTTTTCCTTTATCCCGACGCCGGCGCGGAGCTCGGAGATACTTACTATATCTCCTTTTTCTCCAACGAAGACGATGTGGATTACCTGGTGTTCTACTTTGTGAACAACATCCTGGACGATGGGCAAACCCTGTCCTGGCATTACGCGGACAGCGCTTCCGCTTCCGGCGAGTACGCCGTCCGTTTCATTGACCAGAACGGCGATCCCGTGCCCGGCTGCATCGTGAATTTCTGCACGGACACCTTCTGCATGCCCGTGGCAGCGGACGAAACCGGCGTCGCCCGGTTTACCGGCGAGCCTTACGCCTACCATCTCCAGGTGCTCAAGGTGCCAGCGGGCTACGCTTTCGACACGGCCCAGGAATTCTGGACCGAAGAAAACGGCGGGGAAATCACCCTGACCGTCACCAAGGAATAACCTATTCTGCGCAAACAAAACGCGGGCGAAAAATCGTCCGCGTTTTGTTTGCGCAGAATTAAGCGTCAACCTACGGTGATCACGTGCCGCCGGGCGATGCTTTCACCCTTTTCCAGCCGCATGAAGCCGGGCTTTTGGTCAATAGCCGAAGGAGCGTCCACGAAATCGGGGCCGTTGCACCAGGGTTCGATGCAGATATAGGGGGCCTTGGGCTTGGTCCAGAGCAAAAGGAAGGGATGATCGGGATAATCCACCCGGATGGTGCGGCTGTGCTTATTGCTGCGCAGGGTCACGCCCCGGCTTTTCAGGCTGCGGAACACCAGGGCGTCCACGTCAAAGTAGGCGTATTTCAAGGGCAGGGTTTTGGCGTGCTCGGCCAGGATCACGGTTTCATGGTCGTTCAGGTTGCCGTGAAGCGGGGAATGGGCCAGGGTTTCTTCCTCGTCGAACACGATTTCGTAATCCTCGATGCCGGTGGGGGTAGCGTAGGCCTCGTGGGAACCGATGCTGAAGCAGAAAGGCCACTGATCCCGATTGGTGACGGTATATTTCACTTCCAGCTGGTTATCCTTCACCGTATACGTAGCCCGCAGGTCGTATTCATAGGGGAAGCCCTCATATTTTTCCTGAAGCAGGAACGTGACCTGGCTTTCCTGCACGTCCTCCACCTGCCATTCTAAGGGGCGGATGAAGCCGTGCTTGGGCATGGGATACCATTTCCCCTGCCATTCGTAGGTATCGTTTTTCAGGCCGCCCGCCACGGGAAACAGGATCGGCGCGCGGTTGGGCCAGAACGCCGGATCGCCGTTGAACATCCGCTCCATGCCGTTTTTATCCTGGATGGACTGGATTTCCGCGCCCTTGGAGGAAATTGTTACGGACAGCAGGCCGCTTTTGATGGTAATCAGTTTCATTCTCGCACCTTCACCCTTCTTGACGTATTTCAGTCGTCTTCGCTTTCCCGTTCGATGCCGGGATCGTCGTCAAACGTTTCTTCTCCTTCGCCTTCTTCCCCTTCGGGGAACACGGCCTGGGTGATTTCCCTGGCCCGGTCATATTGGGCGAAAGGCACGTACAGGCTGTACATCTCCAAGGATAGCCCGGTGAGCACCGTCATGGCGGCGCCTAAGCTGCCCTGCTTGAGGTAGGGGATCTTCTCCTGATCCAGCAGCTCGCAGGCCATATCCACCCAAATCTGTCTGCCGGACAGCAGGAAGCAGGGGTCCTCTGGCAGCGCGTCCCGTTTACATTTTTTCCCGCATTCGGGGCATATTTCACCCTCGGTCAATCGCTGGCAATGTTCACAATACATGCTGGCACCTCCCGTTCATCGCGCTTCAAAGAAAACATCGCGCCAACAGCCCGGATCAAACGCCTTTTTTGATCCAGGCTTCCCAGGCCGTTTCGTCCACCCCTAAGGTCACCTGCTCGCCGCGGCGCACAATGGGCGTGCGCAGAAAGCGGGGATACTCCGCCAGGGTGTCCAGGATATATTGAGCGTCGTCGGTATGAGCCGCCGGGTGGCAGATGGCCTCCGGGTTTTTCCGGTCGATCAGGTTTTCCACGCCCAGCCGCCGGGCGAACAATTGCAGTTCCCGGGCGCCTAACTTATGCTTTTTTAAATCCAGCAGCTGGTAGGGCACCCGCCGCTCCTTAAAAAACCGTTCGGCTTTCTGGGTATCGAAATTCTTTTTGAGGCAGTAAATCTGAATGCTCATGTTCAGGGTTTCTCCCCGTCATCTTCCTCCGTAAAGGGCAGCGGCACCCGGTTCTGGCCGTCCTCCCACAGCCGCTCCAGATGATAGAAGCGGCGGTCCTCGGGATGAAAGATATGCACCAGCACCGTACCGTAATCCAGCACGATCCAGCGCCCCTCGCCCTGTCCTTCCCGTGCGCGGAGGGTAACGCCTTCCATGGCCAGGGCGTCGTCCACATCGTCCGCCAAAGCTTTTACCTGCAAGGCGGACCGGCCCGAAGCGATGACCATATAGTCGGTGATCACGGTCAGATGGGCTACGTTCAGTACGGTGATATCCTGCGCCTTTTTATCGTACAGGATATGCGCGATTCTCAGGGCTAAGCTGCTGTTTTCCATTCAGATTCCTCCTTCTTCCTCCTTTAGCGCGATCAGGCGCTTTTCCGCTGGGGTCATCAATCCTTTCACAAATGCCATCGTTTTCAAAGATGAAGGGTCAAACGCCCGATTGGTTTCCATCAAATATTCCTGGGTCAGCTGGAACGAGCGGTACACAGCCGCCGGCAGAGAAAGCTCCGCAAGGCGGCGCAGTTCCGGCAGGCCCTTGTATTCCTCCCTGGTTTCCTCCGTGGCGTCCGCCACGAAAACGCACATTTCCAGCCGGGACATGCCTACCCTGCCCACCGTGTGGCTGCGGATGGCGTTCAGAACGTCCTCATCATGGATGCCAAATTCCTTTTTCGCCAGGAAAGCGCCCACCGGGGCGTGGAGCAGCGCGCCGGAAGCCAGGGTGGTTTCGTTCACATCCAGGTGTTCTTCCCGCGCCAGACGGGCCATATCCTTTAAGCTCATCCCTTTGGCGCAGTCGTGCAGCAGTCCCGCCAGGGCCGCCTTTTGTACCGGCAGGCCGTGGATGCCCGCCAGGCGCACCGCTTCCTTGCGCACGCCCAATGTATGCTGGAAACGGTGGGGGTTCATCATGGTTTTCAGCTTGGGCACAAAGTCGGGCTGATACAGGCCCCGCTGGGCCATAAAGTTCAGCACCTTGGGGTTCAGCCCCGGCGCGTCCTGATACTGGGCGGTCTGCGCGCGGATCATGGAGGCGGAATAGGGCGTGCGGAATTCCGGCATCATTTCGACCCGCGCCCCCGCCTGCCGGACTTTTTCCAGGGCTTCACCGGTGTTGACGCCGCTGCGGGAAAAGCACAGGAAGCCGCACTGGGCGAACAGCTTATCCGCCTGATACCAATAGGGCAGGCTCACCAGCTTATCCGCGCCGATCAAAAACACGAACTCCGCCTTGGGAAACTCCCGCCGCAGGGGCGCGATGGTATCCCACGTATATTTTACGCCCGCCGCCATCCCCGCCTGGGAAAGCAGCAGGTCTTTTTCATCTTCCACCGCCAGGCGGCACATCGTCAGCCTGTCCGCCGCTTTGGCGTCCGCTTCCCGATGGGCGGGCCGGGCCATGGGCAGAATGATCACGCCGTCCAGGGCGCCGAAGCTCAGCGCTTCCCTGGCCAGGGCAATGTGCCCCGCGTGAATGGGGTCAAACGTTCCGCCCAATACGCCCAGCTTCTGCAAATTCGATCATCTCCTGTCCATATTATACAGCATTTTGGACATTCTGAAAAGAGGGGAGGGACACAAGAATGCAGGAATATTTGCATCGATCTCGCTTTGGAAGCATTTTGGACGGCATCGGCTTTCATTTTCTCGCGCTGGGTGTCAGTTTTTTGTGGTTTTTGCTGCTCTGGGGACTGCGCCTTTCCAGCGTTCTGGCGGGACTGGCCCTGTACGGAATGATCCTGCTTTTGCGGCGCAAGGTGCGGGATGACCAGCTGATCCGCAGGGAAAAGCAGATGCGGGCCGCCATCGGCGGCGAGCTGGCCCTGGAAAGGCTGCTTTTGGACCAGAAGGAAAGGGCGCATTTTGAAACCGCCATGCTGCTGTCCATGCGCCATCCCCTGGTGCTGCTGCAAACGGGGGAAAGCGGGGTGCTGTGCGATTTAAAGGGAGAAAAGGTGCTCATCGCCTTTTTGCAGCGCCATGCCTCCGCCGCCGTGGACGCGGATCAGGTGCTTTCCATGCAGCGCGGCGTCCGCCTGCTGCACGCGGACAGGGGCCTTCTGTGCGTTCCCTGCGGTATCTCCCCGAAAGCCCGGGAGCAGGCCCAAAATCAGCCGCCCGTTTCCTTTTTGTCCAGGGAAGAAATGATCGCCCTGTTTGGCCGGGTCAATCCCGCCACGGATGCCCAGCTGGTAGCGCTGGGCCGGAGAAAAAAAGCGCCCAAACCCAAAAAGCTCCTGCGTCTGGTGCTGGACCGGCGCAGGGCGAAGCGTTACGCCTGCTACGGCGCGCTGCTGCTGCTCATGCACCAGCTCACCGGCTTTTTCTTTTACGCCCCGGCGGGCCTTTTATGCCTTTCCCTGGCCGCGGCCTGCCGCTGCGTGAAAGAAAAAACCGATCTGTTTGACCGTTGAAATTTACGGCCCCTCCAAATTCAGGCACAGGTTTCCCCCATTGGGTTCGTCCATCACCAGATTCAGGTATTGGCCGAAACCGCCTCCGCCGTATTCCTGCCAAAGGGCGTAAGCGGGATCGTCGCGCCAGGCCCGGTCCGTATTGTCATATGTACCGGAAAAATAGGCCAAATTGAAGCGGGCGGCATAGTCCGCCATGGCGTCCAAGGCATCCTCGGGCATAGAAGCGCCCGCCAGCGCGGCCCGCGTTTTTTCTTCCGTGATGCCATAAAACCATGCCCTGCTCTCCGCAGGCAGCCCCTCCGGCAGGTCCTCTTCGGCCAGCGAACGGGCCTCGTACTGAAGGGACCCGTCGTCCCCCAGCGAGATCATAGCGTACCGATGGGGCCACAGGCAGAACGCGCCCAAGGCCGCGTCTGCCACCCCTGCTTCCCGGGCGATGTGCTGGATGTGCAGATGGCCGGACAGGTTCAGCCGCACCCCATACTGCCGCGCCAAAGCCAGCATGGTTTCATAGCCCATCATCTGATAGCTGTTCCGGAGGAAATCCGTATGGGCGATCAGGCTGTGGTGGGTCACGGTGACCACCTCCGCCCCGGCCCGCCGGGCCTGTTCCAGCACATTTTGCAGCCATTCCCGGTGCCCGGCGGAAAACAGGCCGAAGGTTTGGGCCTGCCCTTGGTAATAAGACACGTCGGTCATGGCCGCCCACAGGGAAGCGCTCAGGGGAACGGCATAAGAGAACTGAACGCCCGCCGGGTCATACAGCATGAAATCCTGATAAATGGACATAAAATCCGCTTCCGTGACGCCCTCCGCGCCGTACCAGCCCGTATCCGTATACCCCCGTGCCGCGCCGGTGTTGATGTCGTGATTGCCGGGGATCACCCACACCGGCACCCCTGCCTGCCGGAGGCGCGCGAACCGTTCAGCCAGCGCCTGATGGCTGGCCTTTTCCCCGTTGAAGGTCAAATCGCCGGAAACGATCAGCGCGTCGGGCATTTCCCGCAGCACCGTTTTTTCCAGCGCGTCCAGCAGTTCGTCGCCGTATTGGGTGAATTTTCCGTCCCCGGCCCGCAGTGCCCGAAGAAACAATTCGCTTCCTTCATAAAGCTCTTTGGCTAAATAATGCAGATCGCTCACCGCCATCACCTTGGTTTCTCCCAAGACGCAAAAAGGAGAAAACAGCAGCAGGAAAGAAAACAAAATCAGCCCGGCTTTTCTTCCCATCTTTTTCGTCATTTCTTTCATTATGAATCATTCCTTCATTTTTTCGGTGTTCTCACGCGCTTTCCCCGGCCGCATACCCTGATAAGGGAAGGGGGGAGAAGCCATGCGGCTGTGGGCGGCGGACGGGGAGCAGGGGCTGATGCTGGCGGATAAAGGTTTCTGCCGCCGGATGGGGCCGCCCTGCGGCGCGCTGTGTTCAGGGTGGGGGCGCGTTTTCTGCGCGGAACAGCATCGGTGCGTATGCCGGGGCCAGGAGACGGGCGATGTGCTGTTTGACCTGCCCCTGCCCACCGGCGTGTGCGCCATGACGGTATGGGAAAGCCAGGTCTGCGCCCTGTCCGCCGACGCGGACAGCGTGACCGCTTTTTCCGCCCATACTGGGGAGCTGCTGTGCTGCGCCCCCGCGGGCGTGTATCCAAGAGACCTGTGCGTATCCCGCCAGGGCCGGTTCTTAGCCGTGGCGGGCGGGGCAAGCGGCAGCGTGCTGCTGCTGGACCGGAACCTGCGCCTGCTGCGGGAATACCGCCTGCCGGGGGCCGTATGCGGCGTTTATTGCTTCAAAAGCGGCCTGCTGGCCCTTTGCGCCGTGGAGCGCGGCGAGATCGAAACGAGGCTTCTGCACGTCAGTTTTCGCGGCGCGGCGGAGGAAGTGTTTTCTTCCTCCCTGATGCCTGCCAGCCTGTGTTCCCTGCCGGGCAATGGCTGCGCCGTGGGCTGCATGGGGCAGGTGATGTTCCTGTCTCCCCGCTATAAGCCTATTCACGTACTGCCCTATCCCTGCCCCGTGCGCATCCGGCCCACCCGGCAGGGGCCCCTGATCTGCGATCCCTGCCGGCGAGAAGCGGCGCTGGCGGACGGCCAAATCCTGTACCGCGGCCCGTCGCCCCAGGACGCGCTGCTGCTGTGAGGGTATAAAAAGAGCGCAGACCGTCCTTTTTCTGCGCTCTTTAATAAAGCCGGGGCTTGCGCTGGCGCGCATACATCAATTCCGTTTTGTAGCCGCTGCGGATCATGAACTGATAAGCGTCGTCCTTCTGGCCGTTGGGCCGCGTCACCTTGTACCGCTTCAACTTGTAGCAGTGGTTTTCCTGCAAAACCGGCAGATCATCGGCGATCACCTGGGCCAGGGCCAGGGTGCGCCGGGGATTCAGGGGCCGGTGGCCCCATTCCGACATGACGAAAGCGCCGATTTCTCCGGGCGGGCACACCGCGAAAAATACGATGCGGGTGCGTTCGATAAGCACATGGTCGATTTCGTGCTTGCGGGCCTCCAGCACCAGGGGATAGATTTCATAGTACAGCATGCTGCCCCGCATGCGCTCCTTGTCCATCCGTTCATGCTGACGGCGGGTATAATCCATCCACAGGATCAGCAGCATGCCCACTGCCGCCGCACAAAAAAACAGCGTCCATCCGCTCATCCGCATGAACTCCTTTCTTCATCAATATATAGTGTATTGTATCACCCACTATACACAATTTCAAGGCTGGTATAAGATTGTACGGAAATTGTAATATTTTTAAAAAAAATGTCAAAAAAGCGCGGCGCGTCTCCGCTTCCGGAAGGCGCGCCGCACAGGGATGCTCACGGCTTTTCTGAATACCGGCTGACGAAATCGTTCATGGGCAGCGGTTTTGAATAATAATACCCCTGCAGGAAATCGCAGTGGATGCCAGCCATGGCGTCGGCTATTTCCTGGGTTTCGATGCCCTCCGCCGTGATGCTGAAGCCCATTTCCCGGAAGGCCTGCACCAGGGCAGGCAGCAGGGAATCCTTGTCCCGGACGTAATCCCAGACGATGCTCATATCCAGCTTGATGCTGCTGAAGGATTCTTTTTTCACCTGCGAGAGATTGGAGAACCCCGAACCGTAATCATCCAGCGCAAGCTGGAAGCCGTACTGCCGCAGTTTTTCAATCTGGCGTTCCTGCTTGGTATAATTGATCATGGATTCCTCCGTGATCTCCAGATGAATCTGCTCGGCGGAAACGCCGTATTCCCGGAGAATGGAGGAAAACAGGCGGGGCAGCTCGCTGTGCAGGCACTGGATGGGCGACAGATTCACATTGATCCAGCGCAGGCCGAGCGCTTTCATATCGTGATCCCGGATAAAGGCGCATACCTTGCGGAGCACCTGCTCGCCCAGCATGTTGATGTGCCCGTTTTTTTCCGCGATAGGAATGAACAGGCCGGGCGGAATCAGCTCGCCGTCCTCGTTTCGCAGACGGGCCAGCGCTTCGGCTGCCACAAGCTGCCGCGTGCGGCTGTCCACGATGGGCTGCAAAAACACCTCCGCCAAATCCTTCTCCACAGCCTTGTCCAGGAAACGCTTGATCTCGATCTGCCGGTCGATCTCCCGGAGCGCTTCCTCCGACATGAGGGTTTGTTCGATATCCGCGCTGCTGCCCGCTTCGTCCAGCGCATAGATCAGCATATTCACGATCCGATCCGCAGGGTCGTTCCGGCCGGTCAGGCCGATTTCCAAATACGTCACATTCAGATACAGATCGGCGCTTTCTGCCCGCCAGGGCTGCTGGAAACGGTCTGAAATCTCCCGGCGGATTCTTTCCCAATCGGCGTTTTCCGGCCCGGCAATGGCAAAATTACCGCCCCGCACGTAGAACAGCAGCATCTGCGGGAACTGCTTTACCAGCCAGCTGATGATCAGGCCCAGCCCCTGATCCATTTGCAGACCGCCGTACATGCTGCGCTCGTCGTTGTAATTCCGGATGGCAAAGCCGAGAATACGGCTGTCTTTCCGGTGCAGCGGATCGTCCAGCCAATCGGTGAGGGCGCGGGTGTTGAAGGCGGGGCCGCGGTCGGTAATATACAGATCCGGGTTTTCAAAGGAAATGAAAATGATCAGGATCGCCAGCATGCAGAACACATTCATTACCAGATACTGGGGCAGCAGGATGCGGGCGGTGTTGCCGATAATCAGGATCAGATGAAATGCCAGGGCGCTGAGCAGCGTGCTTTCCCTGAGACGCTTCCGGAACCAGAGCAGCAGGATCACGCCGAGGACCAGATAAAAGAAGGAGCACACGGGCAGAACCGCATACAGGGGGCCGCGATGATAACCCGCGCCATCCACGGTATAGACCGCGCCGGTGAAGGGGCTGGAGATAATAACGGCTTCGCTGGCCAGGAAAACGAAGTGCGTCAGAAGTTTTTTCCACGAAAAGTCCGACCGATCCAGCTTGAGCAGCACCATGGTCAGCTGAAAAAACGTAAACGCCCGGGCAATAAAAGCAGCAAAATAAAGCAGATTCAGCGCGGACGTCAGGAAAACCGGCAGGGCCTGATAATGATTGTCCGCCCATGTGGCCGCAAGGTCCGTGGCAATCGTGGCGATATCCGCGATGATCAGATTCAGAAACGCTTTATTGATCCGGTTGGGAAGCCGGGGCCGGATAAAAAAATAAGTCAGCAGGATCGACAGCACCAGCAGACTGGGAAGCACAAAATCAGTATTCCACCACATAACGCGCCCTCCTCATCGGATTAAACCGGTGCCTTTGCATCCGCGCGGTTCATCTTATTTCCAATAGTTCATCTACATCTTACCATATACGCCGCTTTCTGTCCACTATGGATTTTTTTCAAAAAAAGCGGCGCGGCGTGCAGCCGTCTCCGGAAAGCACGCCGCGGCGGAGGATGATTCTTTGGATCAGAAACCGTAATACATCACGTAATTATCCGCGTACCAGTCGGGAATCCATGCGCGGCGGGCGCGCTTCTGGCTTTGATCGTAGAACTCGATCTGGATGAAGTCGGAATCGCCGCCGTAAGCGTAGCCGTAAATGTCGCACTCCGCGCCGGAGGGGATATTTTCCTTGATGGCGCGGTACTTATACCCCGGGCCGTAATAGCCCGTGATGGACTGGCTCAGGGTGCAGCGCCCAATGAGCTTCTCTTCGGGAATCTGATTCAGGTTCAGATCGCTGAACCGTTTTACTCCCGTGTACGCACGGTAGGTGGAGCCGGATTCCTTGAATTCCACCTGCACCCACCAGATTTCGTTGCGGTCATCATACGCCTTGGAGAGCACCGTGACCTTTTTCCCGGCGGACAGGAAGCTGCCCGGCTCGTCGTACTGGGTGCTGGGGCCGGTGCGGGTGGCCATCTTCATGGAAAGCGTGGCGGTCACATAGGCGTACTGGGTGTAATTGCCTGAACTTTGCGTCTGGAGCTGCACGTCGGCAGGCCGCGCCGTCCCATCCGCGGGGCAGAAATTGTTATCGTTCAGCCGTCCGCATTGGGGGCAGTACCAGGTGTCCGCCAGCGCCAGGGGAAGCTGGCACAGCAGCAGCGCCGTCACAAGCAGCGCAAGCATCCTTTTCATCCTGCACACTCCATTCGTCGTTGCGCAACGCCGCATTATTTGGTCTTCATCTTTTGCAGCAGCCATTTGAACCCGCACGCCGGCAGCGCCACGTTGCCCGCGGGCTGTTCCTTGCCGTCGATCAGATCGGTGAACATGGTGGGATCGTTCACGAAAGCGGTCTGCTCGTCGTCGGCGAAGTTGAACAGGGCCAGCAGCTTTTCGCCCCTGGCATAGCGCCCGATGCCCAGCACGTGGTCGTTGCCCGTTTGCAGCACCCAGGTATCGGCGCTGTCGTCGAACACGATATGTTCTTCCCGGATGCCTTCCAGCAGCCGGATGCCGGAAAACACCTGGCCGGGCACGGTGTTCTTCTTGGTTCGCTGGGCAGCCCGCTTCCAATCCAGGTCGCCCCGGTGCAGGTAGCGGCTGTCCTCGGCCTTGAGGGGATCGTCGTGGTAAGCGTTATCGCTCTTCTGGGCGATCTCATCGCCGCTGTACAGCACCGGCACGCCGCTCAGAGTGAACATAAAGGCGTGCAGCATCAGGTCCAGCCGGACGGCCTTTTCCAGAGCCGCCTTGTTCTTTTTCTCCTCGGCAGCCTCAATGCCGCACAGGGAAGCGGTGGTGCCGCAGAGTCTCGCGTCGCCAAGCCGGGGATCATCGTTGTACAGTTCCCCGCAGGAAGGGCTGCCGGGGAATTTCCCGGTGAAGTAATCGTTCAGGAATTTCTTGTGGGGCACTTCCTCCCAGCCAAACTGGCGCAGGAAAGCATAGTCCAGGCCCCAGCCGATATCGTCGTGGCAGCGCAGGTAGTTGAGGAACGTGTATTCCTTGGGCAGAGCGAACACCTGCTCCATCTGATGGGAAAGCAGCCGCGCGTCCTTGGTGGCCACGGTGTGCCAAATGGAAGCCATGGTGGTCACGTTATACAGCATATGGCATTCGGGCTTTTCCACGCTGCCAAAGTAGGGCACCACCTTGCTGGGCTCCATCACCACTTCGCCCAGCAGCAGCGTGCCGGGGCACACGATTTCGCACACCATGCGCATCATGCGCACCAGGGTATGCACTTGCAGCAGGTTCCGGCAGGGCGTGCCCAGGGCTTTCCAGATGTAGGGCGTCGCGTCCAGGCGGATCACGTCGATGCCGTGATTGCACAGGTTCAGCATATCGTCCGTCATATCGTTGAACACGGTGGGGTTGGCGTAGTTCAGATCCCACTGGTAGGGATAGAAGGTGGTCATGACCACCTTTTTCGCTTCCTCGCACCAGGTAAAGTTGCCCGGCGCGGTGGTGGGGAACACCTGGGGCACCGTCTGCTCGTAGGCGTTGGGAATATCCCAGTTATCGTAGAAGAAATAGCGGTTCTGATACTCGATATCCCCGGCCTTGGCCTTTTTCGCCCATTCGTGATCCTCGCTGGTGTGGTTCATGACGAAATCCAAGCACACGGCAATGCCGCGCTCGTGGCATTTGGCCGCCAGGTGATACAGGTCCTCCATGGTGCCCAGCTCGGGCTGCACCTTGCGGAAATTGCTCACCGCGTAGCCGCCGTCGCTGCGGCCCTTGGGGCTTTCCAGCAGCGGCATGAGATGCAGGTAATTCACGCCGCAGTCGGAGATATAATCCAGCTTTTCCTGCACGCCCTTTAATGTGCCCGCGAAAGCGTTCACGTACATCAGCATGCCCACCAGATCGTGGCCCTTATACCAGTCGGGATAGGTTTCCCGGGCGCGGTCCATCAGCTTTAAATCCTCGGGCCGCTCCTCCCAGCAGCGGTACAGCATGCTCACAAAATAATTGTAAGCCTGCATGTCGTTATGGTACAGCTCGCAGTACAGCCATTTCAGCTCGTCCTCGTGGCGGCGGAAGCGGACGGCAAATTCCTGTTTCCATTCCGGATGATTCATGGGGACATTCCTCCTGTGTGCTTTTTTCATAGCGAACCAACGGGCGTTTCACGATCATTTCTGTAAGCATTATATCATCCGCCGGATGAAAAATGCAAGGCAATTATTCAGAAGAAATCAGCGTACAGAATGCAGCGTACAGATGATATAGCTGTTTATATCTGAACTCTGTACTCTCTTTTAAGGTCCTCTTACCCCAGTAATTCTCTTAATGCCTGACAGGCGGCGTCGAAGGCGGCGTCGGAGGAAGGATAGGCATACGCGCCGCCCACGCGGCTCTGTTCCCCTTCGCGCTCCAAGGTTTTCAAGGCGTCGAACACCGTCAGGTGGGGTTCCACGGTGAGGCTCTCCCCACCGTGTGCCAAATATTCCTTCAAAATCTTTTCCACCTGGCCCTCGCCCTTTCCGGCGGGCACCACGCTGCCGTCTTTGAATATCGCGTCCTTGATGTGCATATACTTGATTTTGCCGCCCAGCAGCTTCCATGCTTCCCAGGTATCCTGGCCGCACTGGACGTAATTAGCCGGGTCGAACACGCCCACGATGCGGGGCTCGGCTTCCAAAATCTCTAAGCACCGGTCCGCCATGTCGCCGTAAATGCCCTTTTCGTTTTCGTGGCACAGGGTCACGCCCGTGCCCTCCGCCGCGTCGGCCATGACGTGCAGCCGCCGCAGCACTTCTTCCCGGTAATCCGCCGGATTCTTCCCCGCCGGGATATAGAAGGAGAACATGCGGATGTTTTCCGCGCCCAAAATTTTTGCCACTTCGATGGTGTGGCGCAGGGCATCCATATGAGCGCTAAAATCGTCCTTTTCGATATCGATCTTGCCGATGGGGGAACCGATGCTCCACACCTTGAGACCCGCCGCGTCCATTTTCCCCCGCACCTCATGGGCTTTCTCCAGGGAAATGGCGGCTACGCTTTCCCCGTCCACGTTGCGGATCTCCAGGCCCTGGAGGCCGTTCCGCTGCAT
Organism: Clostridia bacterium; assembly: GCA_017525805.1. The sequence goes on from JAFXSH010000162.1 coordinate 30,615, forward strand.
AGCGATGATCTGCTTGTCAATGATGGGGCTGGCTTCGTCGGCAAAGGCATAGATTTTGGGCTGTTTCATGGATACTCATCCTCCTGTTTTTTCGTCCTTTGTATTGTACCCTGCTTTCCAGGATTTTTCAATAGCCCATAGCCGATACGCGCGATTTTTCGGAAATACGCCGGAAAACTGTCTTCTTTGGTCGAAGGGAGCATATCCCCTTCCTTTTCCGCATACGCTTTAGGACGGCGCAAGCCCCGAAAAACCGGCTTCTAAACCTTTCCCCTGCCGCATAGGCTGATGCAGGAAGGAGGCGGAAGCCGATGATCAAACGGGTGGAACGCGCCCAGGAGGCACGAAAGGAGAAGAAGCGGTGGGCCGCGGGCGCGATGGCCACCGGGCTGCTGCTGTGCGCCATGGGCACATTCTACACGGCCCGGACACGCACAGCCGAGGTGGTGGCGCGGAAGCGGGAGCTGCCCATTTACGCCGTGGACCGGGACGACAATAAAATCGCCATCAGCTTCGACGCGGCCTGGGGCGGCGATAAAACGGAAAAAATCCTGGATATATTGGATGAATACGGGGTCAAAACCACGTTCTTTATGGTAGATATCTGGACCCAGCGATTTCCCGACCTGGTGAAGGAAATCGCCGCCAGGGGCCATGAGATCGGCAATCATTCCACCACGCACCCGAAAATGAGCACGTTGAGCCGGGATCAGATCAAGCGGGAATTGGACACCATGGCGGATAACGTGCAGGCCCTCACAGGCGTCAGGCCCACCCTGTTCCGCCCGCCCTATGGCGATTACAACAACGACGTGGTGCTCATCGCCAGGGCTTCGGGCTATGAACCGATCCAGTGGAGCGTGGATTCCATAGACTGGAAAAACAAGGGCGTGCAGCCCCTGATCGACCGGGCCACCAAAAACGTGAAAAGCGGCGATATCGTGCTCTTTCACAACGATTCCAAATATATCCTGGATGCGCTGCCCACCATTCTCAAAAGCTATCGGGAGCAGGGGTTCACGGTGGTGCCCATCTCCGAACTGCTGCTGACCGGGGAAACCACTTTGGACGCGCAGGGGATTCAGCACCCCGCGCCCACAACGATACCGGAGGTGTGAAGGAACATGGAAACGGAAAACAACCAACTGACGCTCTGCGGCATGATCGAAAGCGAACCGGTACTGGATCATGAGGTATTCGGCGAGCATTTTTACCGCATGGATTTGAAGGTACCCCGCCTGTCCGGGGCCCAGGACCTGCTGCCCGTTACGGTGAGCGAACGGCTCATGAACAGCCAGGTGACCCCCGGCGTGCGCATCGCCATACAGGGCCAGCTTCGTTCCTATAATAAAGTGATGGGCGGGACCGGGCGGCTGCTGCTCACCGCATTCGCCCAGCGGCTGCTGCCGCCGGATGACAGCGAAAACCCCAACATGATCCATTTGACCGGGGCCATCTGCAAGCCCCCGGCTTTCCGCACCACGCCTTTTGGCCGGGAAATCGCCGATCTCATGTTAGCAGTGAACCGGGCCTTCGGCAAGAGCGATTATATCCCCTGCATCGCCTGGGGCCGCACCGCCCGCTACGCTGCCGGCCTCAGTGTGGGTGACCGCCTGGAGGTGCAGGGCCGCTTCCAGAGCCGGGAATACCAGAAGCAGATGCCCGACGGCACCGTCATGAACCGCATGGCCTACGAGGTGTCCCTAAGCCGCCTGACCTGCGTGCATGAGCTGCCTTTAGCTGCCCCCGCGGCGGTGCACGAAAGCGCCGTACAGTAACATACAGCCCCGCGCGTGACATTGTTTATCGTCGCGGGGCTGTTTTTTTATTTATTTCTTGCTTTTCCAATATTCCTTACTCTTTTGCGTTTTCTCTCTGCGCTTTTTTCTGGCAATCACCGCATTCTGGATGCAAAGCGCCATAAGAAAAGCAAAACAGCAGACTAGCATGGCGGCGGCTGTCCAGTCCTGCCCCCCAGCGGCGTCAATGATCGCAAAAACGACGCCCCAAAAAGCAAGGATCAGCGGAGCATACATTTTATTGCGGATCGGATGGCAGGACAGCACGCAAACAAACACCGCAAAGTGCAGAAGCCGTAACGCGCCGGCCGTCACGAATTGTCCGCGCATGTCCTCTCCTCCCTTCCGTCGTCCATTTTTTACGGGTTCATCATACCATGAAACACGTTCCGCTGAAAGAGAGAGCCGCCCAAGCGATACGTTTTCCCGTCCCAAATGAGAAAACGCTGTCCGAAACAGCGCTTCAAAACTGTTGGCATACGCCTTCACGGGGCGGGCAGACGATATTGTTCGTTGAGCGTCCCGTCCGGCCGGATGGTGATTTCCATTTGCTTCACGGTGATCCCGTGCTTGTACAGGGTCATGGACATGCGGTCCCCCACGTACAGGGGCAGGGGCCAGTTATTGCTTGTATCGAATTGGGGCACGCGCACGGTGACGCTCGTTTCCCCCGCCTGATCCGCCGTTACGATCTGCGAAAGGATATCCCCGTCGATTTGGCGGATGACGGATGGATGAATATTGTTATAGGAATTGGATTCCACAAAGGTGCGCCAGCGGGTGTTGGTTTCAAACAGCAGCAGGCACAGGACCAAAGGCAGCGCCGCCGCCGTCCGGGGATATCGGGCGGCTGCCGCGCCTAAGCCGGTGAACGCCAGCAGCAGGAAGAAAAACAGGAAGTTGAACTGGATATCCGCCATCGCAGCGTTGGCGGGCCCCGTCCAGGCGCACAGCAGCACGATATATCCAAAGCAGAGGACGCCCACAATCAGGTGGAAGAAGACTGATCGGCCTGTTTCCTTATCTTTCCGGCGGAAAGCCGTCAGGGAAAAACCAATCACGCACAGAATACAGAAGATCAGGAAAAACAGATTGACGCCGGACAGCTTCGTGAAGGCGCTTCCCAAAGCGGAAAGAACGCGTTCTGCCAGCGGTTCTTCCGAGGCCAGGGAAGCGGCCCTGCCGCCATGGGCCTCGAACACCAGCGCCACAATCCACAGCAAAAGGCCGCAAAGCTTCACGGCGTTCCGCTTGAGGAAGCCGTTTTCGCCCCGATGCTTGATCCCATCCCGCGCGACGGAACAGGAGAACCAAATCGCCAGTGCGCCGCTGGGGTACAGGTTGGACAGGAACAGCAGATAGATCAGCAGGATCAGAAGGCCTTGGCGCACCGGATGCTCCCCGTCCCAGAGAAGCGCTGTCACATCCCGGATGGTCAGCCCCATGATCAGGGAAAACACCAGCAGGGAAGGGATCAGATAGAAATAGTAGCTGGTCAGGTTCATGGAGTGGAACAGGTAATCGTTGGCGAATACGTTATTGCGAAAGATCAGGAAATGGGCGAGCAGAAACAGCGCCGCCGCCAGGGCGGAAGGGCCTGTCCCCACCCCATATCGCCGCCGGAGCAGCTGGTAAAACATGTACACGTATATGGCGATGGCCAGGGAAACCACAAACGCCGCCGTCAGGGAAATGGCGGAAAAATAATCCCCGGTGAGGGGCATGAGCAGGATCACGCCTAAGCCGGAGGCTGCGGACATCAGGTTTTCCGGCAGCACACGGGTGGGATTCCAATTCCCCCACAGGGGATAAGCGCTGCGGGTATTGGAAACGTACAGCCAATCGTCGCTGTCAAACAGCAGCAGCGGGTGGACGCTGGTGAAAAACACGAGCATCGACGCCAATACCGCGCAGAAAACCGCCAGACCCGTCCAATCCCGCTTCTTCATGGCAGGACGCATCCTTTCATTCTTTATTCCGCCAGAAAAGCGTCGATCAGTTCCGAAGCCTGCTCAACGGGTTCCCCCGCCATATCCAGCCAGTGCAGGTTTTCTTCCCGGCGGAACCAGGTCATTTGCCGCTTGGCGAATTTCTTGATGGCGTTGCCCAGCTCCAGCACCATTTGATCATAGGATAATTCGCCCAACAGATACCGGGTAAGATACCGGTATTCCAAGCCCAACTTCATCAAAAACGACCTGCTGACGCCCGCGTCCATGAGATTCTTTACTTCCTCCACCATGCCCTGCTTCAACCGCCTGTCCAGGCGCTCGTCGATGCGGGCTTTCAGGGTTTCCCGGGGCCAGGTCACGCCCAATTTCAGCGTTTCATACCGGGGATCGCGCCTGCCGGGGTGGTAATCGTCCGCCGCCAGGCGTTCCAGGGCGCGCATGACCCGGTTGCGGTTCTTGGGATCGATGTCCGTATCGGGCAGCTTTTCCTTGAGCATTTCATACAGAGCGGGGGTTTCAAAAGTTTCTAAATGCGCCCGGAGATTCAAATCCGGTTCGATGTCCGATAGTTCATAGCCGTCCACCACGGAATCCACATACAGGCCGGTGCCGCCCACCAGGAAGGGGATTTTCCCTCGGGCCACAATGCCGTCGATGGCTTCATAGGCAAGGCGCTGAAAATCCGCCATGGAGAAAAAATCCCCCGGCTGGCATACGTCGATCAGGTGATGGGGAACACCCTTCGTTTCGTCCGGCGTGATTTTGCCGCTGCCTAAATCCAGGCCCCGGAACACCTGCCGGGAATCGGCGGACACCACCTCTCCCCCGTATTTGAGCGCCAATTCCACGCCCAAGCCGCTTTTGCCGGAAGCGTTGGTGCCCATGATCACGATCAGCTTGCCCCGCATAGACGAACTCTCCCCTTTCATATGGCCCCATTGTATCATAGGTTTCACATTCATGTAAAGTCTGTCCATTTTGTATGCCGGATGGTTCATCTTCAATTTCGATTATTCATTGCTTTCTGCATTTTGTGCATAATTATTTGTTAATATCCTTAATTTTCAGAAAATTTATGAATAAAAATTCAATTATCCTATTGACAGGCATTCCGGCATGTGGTATACTGCACCCGTTCCCAAGCAAGAAACGATTTGATTTTTCAGGAGGAAATGATCATGAAGAAAATCCTTGCCATCGTATTGACCCTTTGCCTGCTGGTTCCCGCCCTGTCCGCTTTCGCGGAAGACAAGCTGATCATGGGCACCAACGCCGCTTTCCCTCCCTATGAATATTATGAGGACGGCGTGATCGTAGGCATTGACGCTGAAATCGCCGCCGCCATCGCTGAAAAGCTCGGCATGGAACTGGTGATCGACGATATGGACTTCGGCGCCATCATCACCGCCGTGACCACCGGCAAGGTATCCATGGGCATGGCCGGCATGACCGTGACCGAAGAACGCCTCCAGAGCGTGAACTTCTCCACTTCCTACGCCACCGGCATCCAGGCCATCATCGTGAAGGAAGGCTCCCCCATCACCTCCGTGGATGATCTGTACGCGGAAGGCGCTTCCTACAAGATCGGCGTGCAGGAATCCACCACCGGCGACATTTACTGCACCGACGATTTCGGCGATGAAAATGTGCTCAAGTACAAAGTGGGCGCTGACGCCGTAGCCGCCCTGCTGGCCGATAAGGTGGACTGCGTGATCATCGACAACAACCCCGCCAAGGCTTTCGTGGAAGCTAACGACGGCCTGGTGCTGCTGGATACCCAGTACGCCGTGGAAGATTACGCCATCGCCATCGCCCTGGATAATACCGAGCTGCTGGACAAGATCAACGCCGCCCTGGAAGAATTGATCGCGGACGGCACCGTGGCCGCCATCGTGGCCAAGTACATCCCCGCCGAGTAAAATACGCTTTCTCTTTCATCCAATAGGGAGCGAGCAATCGCCCCCTATTGCTTTATTTCGTAAGGATGGAATGTTCATGAAGAAAAAACAGCCTCTTTGGATCAAGCTCTGCGCAGTGCTGGCCGTGATCGCCATGGTGGCGGTGGCGGGCTATTTCGCCGTGTTCTATCAGGCGGACGTGCTGAAAATCGAAAACGGCAAGGTAAGCGGCGCCAAATCCACCTGGCTCATCGCCCACGACGGGGCGGTGTACTATAAGGTGGCGGACGTGAACGTGCCGAAAAACTATACCGCCGTGAAAAACGCCCAGGATCCTGACGGCGACGCGATTACCACCTTTTTCCTCTATCAGGGCAAGGACGCGGAAAAGCAGCCGGGCACGCTGCTGGTTACGGGCCAGCCTGTCAGCCAGATTCCCGATATGAATCAGGGCGAAGAAGCGGAAATCGCAGGTCAAGCGGGCCGCCTGCTGTTTCAGGAAAACAAAGAAGGCCGCACGGCGCTGTTTTACATGGAATCGCCCTATGAAGACATCCGCATCGTGATTGAGGTCACCTTGCCCGACGGTGCGTCCGACGAGGACTTGACGGCGCTGATTTCGGTCATGGCCGAAAAGGTGACGCCGGGCAAGCAGCTTTCCGCCATTGCGGCGGACTTCAAGCTGAACTTCCTGGACGACGACCGCTGGCAGTACCTGTGGAACGGCTTGGGCGTTACCCTGTCCATCACCCTGGGCGCTGTGGCGCTGGGCATCGTGATCGGCGTGCTGGTGGCCATGGTGCGCTCCACCTGGGACCAGACCCAGGAAACCATGCGCAAAGGGCTGGGGCGGACGGTGATGCGCCTGCTCAACGGCATCTGCAATGTGTATCTGACCGTCATCCGCGGCACCCCCGTGGTGATCCAACTGATGATCGCTTACTACATCATCTTAGCCTCCAGCCGCAACGGTGTCATGGTGGCCATGCTGTCCTTCGGCATCAATTCCGGCGCTTATGTGGCCGAAATCATCCGGGGCGGCATCATGAGCATCGATAAGGGGCAGATGGAGGCCGGGCGCTCTTTGGGCTTTGACTATATCAAAACCATGTGGTACGTGATCATTCCCCAGACCATGAAAAACGTGCTGCCCGCCCTGGCGAACGAATTCATCGTGCTGCTCAAGGAAACCTCCGTGGCCGGTTACGTGGCGGTGAAGGACCTGACCAAGGGCGGCGACATCATCCGCGGCGTCACCTATTCCGCCTTTATGCCGCTGCTGGCCGTTGCCGCCATTTATCTGGTGATGGTCATGTTCTTCACCTGGCTGGTAGGCAAGCTGGAAAGGAGGCTGCGCAGCAGTGACCACTGATATCATCATTTCCGTAAAGGATTTGCAGAAACATTTCAAGGGCGGCGAGCTGAAAGCCCTGCGGGGCGTGAGCGCCGACATTCACAAGGGCGAAGTGGTGGTGGTGATCGGCCCCAGCGGCAGCGGCAAATCCACCTTCCTAAGGTGCCTGAACCTGCTGGAAATGCCCACCTCCGGCACCATTTCCTTTGAGGGCGTGGATATTACCGACCCCAAGGTGAACATCAACGTGCACCGGCAGAAAATGGGCATGGTGTTCCAGCACTTTAACCTGTTCCCCCACATGACCGTGCTGCGGAACATGACGCTGGCCCCCATGAAGCTGCTGAAAAAAAGCAAGAAGGAAGCCGAGGACAAGGCCATGGCCCTGCTCAAGCGGGTGAACCTGGCCGACCGGGCCGACGCTTACCCCAGCCAGCTATGCCGAGTCCGAGTGGCTCCCCGTGCCTCCGCCACAGCTCAATGTTAATATCCCGATGG
>JAFXSH010000163.1 GCA_017525805.1 Clostridia bacterium
GCGTGCTGCCTCCCGTCTCCATCCTGACGGCGGCACAGACCAAGTACTACTTCCTCTCCGGCTTCACCGCGAAGTTGGCCGGCACCGAGCGCGGCATCACCGAGCCCACCCCCACCTTCTCCGCCTGCTTCGGCCAGGCTTTCCTGGAACTGCATCCCACCAAGTACGCCGAGGAACTGGTCAAGAAGATGGAAAAGTGCGGCGCGAAGGCCTATCTGGTCAACACCGGCTGGAACGGCACCGGCAAGCGCATCTCCATCAAGGATACCCGCGGCATCATCGACGCCATTCTGAACGGCGATATCCTGAACGCCCCCACCAAAAAGATCCCCTACTTCAACTTTGAAGTGCCCACCGCCCTGCCCGGCGTCGATCCCGCCATCCTCGATCCTCGGGACACCTACGCCGATAAGGCCGTCTGGGAAGAAAAGGCCAAGGACCTGTCCAGCCGCTTCATCAAGAACTTCGTCAAGTACGAAGGCAACGAAGCGGGCAAGGCCCTGGTGGCAGCCGGTCCCCAGCTGTAAGGCTTGATCCAATAGATGAAACGCCCCCCATACCGTTTCGGCGGTATGGGGGTTCTGCTTGTGCTGCCGACGCAGGGGCGGATATTGTCCGCCCCTGCATCCGGAACCCGGACAAATTGGGGAAAACTGCACGGCTGAACAGTTATATATATAGGAAGAAATTCGCACCAGAACAAACAAATCACACGAAAAAATATTGAAAAAGTATTACAGAATTAACAATTTCTTAAAAAATACGATATTTTTTGAAAAAAAGAAAAAAAAATGGTTGAAAAAAGCTGGGAAGTGAGATATAATAGGCTTGCCCTTAAATCCGAAGGGCAAAAAGAAATAGGTGTCGGGTAAAAAGCACTGGCCGAAGTGCCTTTTCCGATACGGCTGGAAACGTACAAAATTTGATCGTTATAGGAGGTAATACCCATGAACAACCATCGCTCCCGGTCGAGGGACCCGACTGTGCCGCAACACGGATTGGAACTCTCGATCAACAATAACAAAATGGAAAATTACAGGAGGAATCACGTGATGAAGAAACTTCTCACAATCCTGGCTCTGGCCGCCCTGCTGTGTCTGGTATGCGGCGTTGCCATGGCTGACGTTCAGTACAAGAACGTGTACTATTCCAGCGATACCCTGCCCGTGGTTGGCGATTACCTGGTGATCGGCGGCACTCCCCGTGAAATCCTGAAGATCGTTCCCGGCTTCGCCACGCTGGCTGGCCACAACAAGCTGCATCAGAATGCTGTGACTATCGAGTACGACCTGGATGGCCAGCGTAAGACCGTTATCGTGTCCTACGTGTCTGACGTGCATACTTTCGACAATTCCCGCGTCAACCCGTTGGATCCGACCAGCGCTCTCGATCCCACCAAGGCGGTTGACAAAAAGGCCTCCACTTGCACCGAAAAGGGCTACGACGTCTACAAGTGCGACGTCTGCAACGAGAAGATCAAGGTTGAACGCAAACTGGCCGACCACAACTTCGTGAAAGTGTTCGCTTCCACCGACTGCTCCAAGGGCGGCGAAAACCAGATGGTCTGCTCCGTGTGCGGCAAGGTTCAGGATGGCACCACCGAAAAGGTCGGCCCCTCCGCCCACGTTATGGATTGGGGGAAGCCCAAGTGCTACAAAGTGATCAGCGTTCCCGCCTGCTATGCCGGCAGCAAGGGCGCCGTGAAGGACGGCAAGGTCCAGTATCTGTGCGTATACTGCGGCAAGGCTATCAATCCCTATACCGGTGAGGCTGATGATTACTTCTACGAAGACCTTGACTCCTGGACCTATGGCTTTATTGTTGGAAATCCCGAATACAACGGCCATAAGTGGGACGAATGGGTACACTATGATAAGGACTGCTACGCCTGCGAACGTCGGATCCGCTGGTGCTTGGTCTGTGGCGTCAACGAAACTGAGTATTTCGGTGATCCCACCGATACCGCGTTGCCTGAGTTCAATACCGCTTCCATTCAGCATAAAGACGGCGATGCACTCTACTGCAATGCCAAACCTGGTGACCTGGTGGCGGTTTGCAAAAACTGCGGCGGTGACGTTACCGGCCATACCCTGAAGAATGGCGAATTCTTCGTCAATGGTGTTGGCGACAGAGTTGACGTGACCATCAATGTGTACGGTGCCCCCGATTTCGAAGCTGAAGTAGTAGCTGATTACAACACCTCTTATGGTGCGTGGACTGACTGGGCCGAAAAAACTCTTCCCCATAGGTACACCTATACCAACGATACCAGGGCTGAGAAGGGCGGCAAAGTCATCGGCGAAGTGCCCGCGACCTGCACCTCCGGCGCTTACACCGAATACTGCTGCGCGATTGAGGCTGAAACAAACGTAGACATTGATACTATTACTCATCCCACCAGCAAGAAGTACAACGAAAAGAAGCCCGCTCTCGGACATACCTGGGGCGAGTGGATCACCGTTGTTGCTCCCAACGCGCAGAAGAACATCGAAGGCTACTGGATCCGCAACTGCGCGGTCTGCGGCCTGCAGGAAGACGCTCATGGCAAGGAAATCCCCTGCACCGGCGACGCCCACAATTGGGTCGTGAAGGAAACCAAACCCGCCACCAAGGACGCGGATGGTTCTGAAACCCTCGAATGCTCCGTCTGCGGCGCTAAGAAGACCAACGTCCTCAAGTACACTCCCTCCGCTGATCCCAAGTACGAAGTGAAGGATGCCGTGTACGATGGCGAAGCCGTTTCCGGTAAGGTTTCCCATGTGGACGATACCAAGGAACTGGTTAATGCTTATGCCCGCGTGACCTTCTTCTACGCCGACGGCACCTTCGCCGTGATGGTCGTGCCCGTTGAAGACGGTGAATTCTATGCCGGCGCCACCACCGCGACCGTGCACGTTGCCGTGCAGATCGTTGACAACGCCAAGCAGATCACTCCTCCCGCGACCGACGCCATCTATGGCAACGGCTCCGCTGAGATGAAGTAATCCTTACCCTGCGAACAACGTGACTAATTAAAGCCATTGGGTAGCAGTTTGTGGAGAGGCAAATGAGCGCCTTAGGGAAGCTAACATGCTAACCACAAGCTGCTGCCCTTTGGTTTTAAAGGAAAAATTCTTCAAGGCAAGAGTTTGGAGGAGAATAATGAAAAAACTTGCGTGTGTTCTGCTCGCGCTGGCGATGTTGTTCGCTCTCGCGAGCGCAGCACTGGCCGACAGCGTTTCTTACGCTGACGGGCAGCTGACGATCAGCGTTACCACCCCCGATTTCTATTCCATCTGGATCGACGGTTCTTCCGCCGGCGCTTTCATGACCGACAGCGAAACTTCCAAGACCATCAGCAAGACGCTGTCTGACGGCGTGCATACCGTGGAACTGAGCAGCGCCAGCAAAACCATCACCATGACGGTGAAAGTGGGATCCACTGAACCCGATCCTACCACGGCTCCCACCACTGCTCCTACTACCGCTCCCGATCCCACCGTTGCGCCCGATCCCACCGTTGCGCCCGATCCCACCGAAGAACCCACCGGTCCCCTGACCATCACCAGCGCCAGCTATGACGCGGTGAGCGAAACGGTTACCTTCACCGTGAGCGGCCTGAAGGGTTACGGCGAAACCTGGATCGACGGCCACAGCAGCACCAAGACTGCCACCAACGGCACCAACAGCTTTACGCTGAAAAACTTGAAGGAAGGCACCTATAGCATCTCCGTGCATAATCCTGACACCGGCGAAACCGCTACCCGCAGCTTCACCGTGAAGTATGCCGCTCCCGTGATCAACAGCGCCAGCTACACCAAGGTTGGCACCCTGAACTTCAGCGTGAGCGATATCACCAACGAGTGCGAAGTGTGGGTTGACAGCGGCACCGCTCATACCAGCGTGAAGAGCAACGGCGCTCACACCCTGTCCATCACCCTGAAGGAAGGCGCTCACACCCTGACCGTGCATAACCCCTTCAACGGCAAGAGCGCTACTTATTCCTTCACCGTGGATCACATCTGGAAGGAAACTCCTGCTAAGGAAGCTACCTGCACCGCCGACGGCAACACCGAAGGCAAGGTCTGCGAAATCTGCGGCAAGGTGGAAAAGGAACTGAAGGTCATTCCCGCTCTGGGCCATGACATCATCATCGACGCCGGCGTGGAAGCCACCTGCACCGAGGCCGGTCTCACCGAGGGCCAGCATTGCTCTCGCTGCGGCGAAGCCACTGTTGCCCAGACTGAAATCCCCGCTTTGGGCCATCACTACGTCATCAAGGAACGCACCGTCACCAAGGTGTACTACGAGTGCACCCGTTGCGGCGACAAGTTCTTCGATGAGAACACCAAGGCCATGAAGAACGCCTATGGCGATATCGTGTTCGACGCCAACATGGTGGGTGTGGACTACACCGCCAAGCTGGAAAAGAAGGTGCTGGTGATCACTGCTGATCTGACCAGCAAGGCCAACCTGACCAGCGAACTGGGCCTGTACGTGTCCGAAGACCTGATCAAGCAGTTCAAGCAGGATGGCATCACCACTGTGAGCTTTGTCAATGGCGCTGCCACCATCACGATTGAACTGGCCAATATCAAGCCTGAATGGTTCGCCGAAGGAACCACCATCTGGAACTACGTGTTCTCCACTGATCCCGCTGCCGAAGGCGGCGTCCTGGTGAAGGTGGAAGCTCAGGTTTCCGGCACTGAAAAGGTTCCCGCTGACGCGTTCGCCGGCGTTACCCTCAAAAAGGCTGAAGGCGATGTAGCCGTTACCGCGAACGGCATCTACTAAGATTCATAAGCGATCTTGTAAGGGGGGGCTGCCGTTCCGGCAGCCCTTTCTTGCAGGAAAACAATGGGAAAAAACGGATGCGAATAAATGCTGTAACTTTACAATGGGGCGAGGAATGATATCTGCCCCATGAACAAAAAAGGAAGAGGTGAAATAAAATGATGAAAAGGATTCTGTGCGGCTTCATGATGGCCGTCATCCTGCTGGGCGTATGCAGCGCCGCTTTCGCGGCTGACGAGATCAAGTACACTGTAAGCGACGCGGTTTACGACGGCGAAGCGGTCACCGGCAAGGTGGAACATGTGGCAGATACCGGGGAACTTGCCAAGGTATACGCGCGGGTAACGCTGTTCTACGCTGACGGGACTTTTGCCGTGATGGTCGTTCCGGTCATCGATGGTGAATTCTTCGCGGGCGTTCTGACCGCGACCGTGCACGTCGCCGTGCAGGTGGTGGACAATAAAAAGCAGGTTGCTCCGCCCAAGAATGACGGCATCTATGGTTACGGCGTAGCGGCGATCGAAAAGAAATAAAGAAATAACGTAACGATTCAGTCGAGTATGGTTGATCCACATGATTTTGTTATTAAGCCGCAGGGGCGGATAATATCCGCCCGCCCTTGTAACATGTTGGTTTTCCCGGATTTTCAGACGATTGTGACACTCAGCAATTGCTGCATCCGAAAAACGAACAAATTGGGACAAACCGACACGACTGAACAGATACGAAACAACAGGGCAATCCGTTTTCCGCTGCGTAACAGCAATGACCGGTTTTTTCATTCCTGGTCAGGCTGACCTGAATAACGATGTGAATTTGAGGTGAAAAATGAAGAAAGCAATTACCGCGTTTCTGATCGCTTTGATCATCATGTCCTTGTGCGGCTCCGCCCTTGCCGTATCGGTTACTTATAACAATGGGAAAGTGACCGTATCCGGGTCTGACGCCGGTTTCTATGAAATCATCATCGACGGCGTGAATACATACCATTGGGTAGGAACGGGGATGGCCTCCAATACCTTTGCCTGGGAACTGGAAGAAGGGGAGCACACCGTTCGCCTTTATTCTCCCGACGGTGACGGTTCAAGCTATGATACGTTCTATGTAGGCAAGAAGGCCGATATGACGGCATATTATGAAAACGGCGTTCTGCACGTTTCCACCAAGACCAAAGCGGATTTCAAAATCCTGGTGGATAACGTGGATACCAATATGACGCTGTCTCCTGCCGAACCCATCATAAGCTTTCCTTACGAGCTGACCGCGGGGGAGCATAAGGTCAAAATCCAGTCTGAAAACGACGGTTCCGCCACGGTGAGGATCACGGTGAAAAGCGGCGCGACCCCTAAGCCGGGAACGAGCCCCGAGCCCACGGCCACGCCTGTGCCTGATCCGGATCACACCGTCCACACGCCTGTGACCGTTCCCGGCGTGGAGCCCACCTGCACCAAGGACGGCCTGACCGAAGGGATAATGTGCGCCGAGGGCGGCGAGATCCTGGCGCCCCAGCAGGTCATTCCCGCGCTGGGCCACCGCTATCGGGTGGAAAGCAGCAGCAAAACCAACGTTACCTATTGCTGCGTGCGCTGCGGTAAGACGCTGAGGGCGTATCCGAACGAGGCCGTTCCCAACCGGTACGGCAAAATCGTCAAAAATCTGGACGGCGCTGTGCTGAACTATCAGGCAGTTCCTGCCAAGAACGATGGCAGCACCATCGTGCTCAAGCTGGATCAGGCGGCTGACGCGGCTGTGCTGACCCTGGAAAACAGTCTGATCCCCCAGATCATCCGCGAAGGATACACCAAAGTGGAAATCGTCAAGGGCGATTTCGACGCCGTGGTTGAGCTGAATAAGATCAGCAGCTCCTGGTTCTCCGTCAAAGGCGCTGTCGAAAATTACGCGTTCACCCTGGTGAAAAACGGCGAATGCAAGGTGGAAGCCAAAATCGCCGGAACCATCGTGGCCGCTGATACCTTCGACGGCGTAACGGTGAAATAACCGGGATCGATCCAAAAAGCAAAATCGGGAATCGCGCGGGCGATTCCCTTTTTGCGTGCGGATTGAGGGCAGAGAGAGCTGAGACGATAGCTGGTGATATTTCCCTTACTTGGGGATCAGCACCGCCGCGCTGTGGGCCATGAGCCGCAGCAGAAGCCTGCCATGCCGCACCAAGCCCACGGAAACGGGTTCCTCGCGGAATCCCTCGTCGTCGGTCAGGAAGCGCCGGATCATTTCCGATCCGTCCCCGACGCCGATATCTTTTAAGGGCAGACTGATCACCTGGGGCGCGCAGTCATTGTTGCAGGCCACCACGACGAGCTTTTCCCCGTCGAACCGGGCGTAAGCGATGAAGCCGAAGCCCCAGCAAAGAGGCTTCACGCTGCTTTCCCGCAGGAAAGAAAGCTCCCTGCGCAGCTGGGCCAGGGCCTGGTGAAAACTGATCAATCCCTGATCCTCATGTCCCCAGGGGTAGGGCCGCCGGTTGTCCGGATCGGTCCAGCCGGTCAGGCCCGCTTCGTCCCCGTAATAGAGAGTGGGCGCGCCCGGCCAGGTCATCTGGATCACCGCCGCTTCCCGGTAAACGGCGGGCTGCACGCCCTCGGACGCGGCAGCGCTGCCCGCGTCCCGCAGCCTGCCCGGACGGCCATTGGTGCGGGTCATGAAGCGGCTGTGATCGTGATTGCTCAGTTCGTTCATAGCGCACTGGAGAGAGGGCATGGGCATGCGGGACATGTTTTCCAGCATGATGTCAAAGAACGCGCTGCCGTTTTGGTACAGATCGTCCCGCCGGGAATCGGAATGCTTTTCCATGCCGGTGAGGAACCAGGTGACGGGCTCCATAAAGGCGTCGTAGTTCATCACGCTGTCCCATTCGTCGCCGCCCAACCATTCGGAGGGGTTGCCGTAATGCTCGGCGATGATCAGAAGGTCAGGATTCACCGCCTTGACCCGGCGGCGGAATTCCTTCCAGAACAGATGATTGAATTCCCGGCTGTGGCCCAAATCGGCCCCCACGTCCAGCCGCCAGCCGTCGATGGAGTAGGGCGGCGAGGCCCACTTTTCGGCGATTTTCAGGATTTCTTCGCACAGTTCCCAGGAGTTTTCGTAATTCAGCTTGGGCAGGGTGTCCACATTCCACCAGGAATCGTAATGCCGGGCGTCGCGGAACTGGAAATAATTCCGGTAGGGGCTGGCGGGGTGATCGTAAGCGCCGGGCCGGTAGCCCCCCGCCGTTTCATACAGCCGCTCCTTATCCATCCAGCGGTTAAAGGAGCCGCAGTGGTTGAACACCCCGTCCAGGATGATTTTCATGCCCCGGCGGTGCAGCTCCCGGCAGAAGGAGGCAAAGTAAGCGTCGCTGGCCTCTAAGTTTTCCGGCAGGGTGGTGCGCTTGATATAGGCCGTGGCGTGCACGTTTTTCCGCTCGCTCTTTTTCAGCGTGTCCCCGCCGTCATGGGCAATTACGGTGAGATGGGGGTCCACGTGGGAATAATCCTGGGTATCGTATTTATGATTGGAGGGGGAGACGAAGATGGGGTTCAGATACAGCGCCTCCACGCCCAAGGACTGCAAATAATCCAGCTTTTCCATAACGCCCGGCAGATCGCCGCCGTAAAAGCAGCGGAAATCCCCGTCCTGAGGCAGGGTGTCCCACTCCGCGATATGATGGACATAACCGCCGGTATAGTGGTATTCCCTTTCCAGAACGTCGTTTTCGGGATCGCCGTTGCGGAACCGGTCCGGGAAAATCTGGTACTGCACCGCGCCCTTGGCCCAGGCGGGCACATGAAAGCCGGGCAGCAGGCGGAAGGAATGGGCGGGATCGGGGTAAGGCACGGAATCCGTCAGAGCCGCACCCGTCCGCCGGTAATGGATATACTTGCCTTTCCAGGCAATGAGAAACGAATAAAAAACCGCCGAGCCGTCCCCGCAGTGGAGATGGGTTTCATACCAGTCGAACGCCCCGTCGGTTTTCACCTTTTCCATGGGCAGGATCAGGGCCGGATACCCCGTCAGCAGCGTTGCCTGCACCTGAGCGCCTTTGCAGATGCGCAGCCGAACGGCCACGGTGTCCCCGATCTCCGGTTCGGCGGGGGTGCAAAATAAAGCCGTTTCATCGCTGAATATGGAGGGGATCAGCGCGTCTTCCCGCACAGGGGAATCATTCATGGGCTTTAGGTCTCCTTCCTGAACAACCGCAAAAAAAGCGGGGGAAAGGGATACATAAAAAACACCCTTTCTCCCAACCATATTACGCGGCGTCTATTCAAGATGTTTCATTGGTATCCGCCGCCGGGGGCATGAAAGGGAAAAACCGGCCGGCGCGCGGAACATGCGTGGGATGATAAGCCTTAGCGGATCAGCGCTTCGATGATGCCCCGGAAGCGGGAATTGCGCTCCTCCAAGCCCTTGATGGTTTCGTTCAGCCGGGCGTTCTCCTTTTCCAGCTCCGCGATGCGGCGGTCCCGGGCAGCGAGGTCCTCGCTCAGCAGGGCGTCCATGCCGTCCAGCGCGGCCTTGGCCTTGGGAGAGGTGCCTTTTTCTTCCCTGCGCCATTTATACAGGGTCATTACATTGATGTGCATTTCGTCGCTGGCGGCCTTAGCGCCCTTTTCCGCCATCAGCGCCATGGCGCGTTCCCGTGTTTCCAGATTATACTTCGGCATTGGTGGATTATCCTCCTTTTTTTTCATGGTTTCTATGCTGTTATTCGACAGGGATTTCATAATTCCTGCTATATTATATATATAAAATTATAAAAAGTGTGATATAATGAAAACGCCTTTCCCGAGGGAAAGGCGCGCGTTCCGGGGAAGGAACGTTACAGGGTGCCGCGCATCTGCTGATATTTCTGCTTGGCGGTCTGCACGTCCTGGGCCTGGGCCTGTTTTACAGGATACCAGCCCTGCCGCTGCATCTGATTGAAGATTTCCAGCTGATCCTGGCCGATCTGCATATAACAGTCGTTCAGCACCTGGCGCATGCCGGGCTGGCTGGCTTCCAGCACCTCGGAGGCGATATTGGCCAGCAGGGATTTTTCCTGATAGAGCAGGTCGAAGGCCAGCTCCTGGTCGCTGAGCGGCTGGTTCTGGCCCGCCTGGGCGTTCTGGTTCTGATTCCAGGTTTGATTCTGCTGATTCATGCCGCTTTCCTCCTTTTACTGGCAGCCGTTGAGAAACGCGTACAGCGCGTCAAAGTGCTGGCGGTGATGCTGGGCCACGGTGGCGGCCAAGTTTTTCAATTCCGGGCTCTGGAAGGCGTTGGCGTGGTGCATGGCCACCCGGCAGCTCATGGCGATGTGGGTGAGCTGGTCTTCCAGCACGCTCAGGTCCTTGCTGGTCAGGGCGCATCCGCTTTGATTGGGCATGATGATTTCCCTCCTTATTGATTGGGTACGATCCTTAGCATGCGCCGAAAACGGCTTTTTATTCAGATAAGAGGTGGATGTATGACGAATTGGAGCATGTACCGGCTGGCGCTGCACGTTCTTCCCAAATGCGGGAAGGTCAATAGGCCGATGAAAAGCGATTCTTTAAGCCAGATGATCGCACAGATCCTGCGGAAGCACCGGTGCGTGGGCGCTTCGCTCTGTACCTTTGATGCGAACGGCCCGACGGACACGCTGACCTTTGGCTTTTCCCACCTGCCGGATACGCTGGTTTCGCCGGACACGGTGTTTCGGGCGGCGTCGGTAAGCAAGTTCGTCACCGCCTTGGGGGTCATGAAGCTGAAAGAACAGGGAAGGATCGACCTGGATCGGGACGTGAACGATTACCTGCCCTTTTCCCTGCGCCATCCCAAAGCGCCGGACACGCCCCTCACCCTGCGGATGCTTTTGTCCCACACGGCGGGCATCCACGACGGGGCGGATTATAACGGCGGAATCGCCAAGGGCGTTCCCATGACCCGGCTGCTAAAAGGCGACAGCTTCACCGGGCACCTGCCGGGGGAGAAATGGGAGTATTCCAACTTTGGCGCGGGCATCGCCGGGGCGGTGATGGAAGCGGCAGCAGGCACAGATTTTGAAACGCTGATGCAGGAAACGGTGTTTCGGCCTTTGGGCGTGACGGCCACCTATTACCCGCAAAAGACGCGGGGCGATTTGGCCGACGCCATCCGTATCCTGCCCAAAAGCAA
This sequence comes from Clostridia bacterium, assembly GCA_017525805.1. Next base: position 10,912 of record JAFXSH010000163.1, read on the forward strand.
AACGCCCAATTTTAGCGCCGCGGAACGCCGGGCACGGCCCCTGCCGCCTACGGAAGTGGACCCGGAGCAGCATTATAACTTAGCGCACGGCAATCTGTGCGTTTCCGCTTTGGAGCTGGGGAAATTGGGCGTCGCGGGCATGAAGGCGGGGTTTTTGACCGAAGAAAGCCTGCGGGAAACGCGCCGCGCCGTGGCGGCATTTGGGGATCGGGCCCATAACCTGTCCCAGGGCATCGGCACATTCATTTTAGATGAGCCCCGCGTCTGCAAACGCCCGCTCTACGGCCACCAGGGCATGGCTTACGGCGCGGTGCACGGCCTGTTTTTCGATCCTGACGAGGAAAAGGGCCTGGCGCTGCTGACGACAGGGGCCAGCGAAGCCCGGCGGGGTGTGCTGGCCGATCTGAATTTTGCCATCATGAAGCTTTTCTGGGGAGGCAGATAAAATGGACCGCGTGCTGGAAATCAAACGCCGGGGAGGCGTCGCCACGGTGAAAATGGAAAGCGGCGAGGTCCTTCGCGCGCCCTCCGCCCTGTATTTGGAACGGCGGCTGCATACGGGCCAGCAAATCGATCCGGACGCTTACCGGCTGTATCTCCGGGAGCGGGGCTATCCCCACGCTCTGGAAGCGGCCATGAAGTTCCTGGCCTTGCGGGAGCGAAGCGAGCAGGAGGTCCGCGCCCGCCTGCGCCGGTCCTGCTACGACGAACAGACGATCGCGCGGGTGCTGGACACCTTGGGGATGCATGATTTGGTGTCCGACGCCCGCTTCGCGGAAGCCTGGGTGCACGCCCGTTCCCGGAAGTACGGAAAGAACCGCATCGCGCAGGAGCTGCGGATCAAGGGCGTCGACCGGCAGGAGGCGGAAACCGCGCTGGACACGCTCACTGAGGAAGATGAATACCGCCGCGCCGTGGAACAGGCAAAAAAGCTGTGCCGAAAATTCCAAAATGACCCGAAAAAAATTGCCCAATCGCTGACGCGAAAGGGCTATCACTGGAAGATGGCAAAAGACGCGGCGGAAGAAGCGGTAAGGGATGCTTCTTTATAAGATCAGCGTAAACAGGGGGATCGTGAGGAAGCACAGCAGGGTGCTTACCAGCAGGCAGTTGGCGGAAAATTCCGTACCGCTGCCATGGAGTTCAGCAAGACTTAATATAATGGAAGCGCAGGGCGCGGCGGACAGGATCACCACGCTGGCCTTGATGGGCATAGACAGCGGCAGGAGAGATACCACCGCGAAGCAGAACAGGGGGAACGCCACTAACTTGGAAAAGCTGGCTGCGTACACCAGCGGCTGGGAAAACAGGCGCTTTATGGGGCTCTGGGCAAGACGGATGCCCAGGATCATCATGCACAGGGGCGTGGACATGCGTCCCAGCAGTTCCACCGCGTCCAGGGCTTGGACGGGCAGAAAGTTTTTTGCTCCCAGCATATACAGCGGGATCGCCAGGGCAAAACCGAACATGGTGGGGTTCAGCAGGGCGGAACGCACGCTCATGTACTTTTTATCGTTGGTCAGGCAGTACATGCCCATGGTGAACACCAGCACGTTCATGCTCACGCAGAAGATGGCGGAATAGCAGGCCGCTTCCGGGTGATGCGGCAGCAGCGCCTTGACCACCGGCAGACCGAAAAAACCCACGTTGCCCAAGGCGGAAGCGATGTTCCATATGCGATAGCGCCCATCCTCTTTTTTTCTTCGCAGGGCTATGTACAAAATCGCCATGAACGCCGCCTGAAGCAAGAATGTCAATACAAAAACCAGCCCCATGTTCCGCAGCCCTTCCCAGGAAAAATCCATGGAAATAAAGGCGGAAATGTGCAGGCAGGGCCCGCACACATACACCAGCGCCGCCGATAAAGTGGGCAAGTGCTTGGCCGAAGCTTTTTTCATTTTGCTGATCACATAGCCCGGCAGGATATAAAACAGCGTCAGCAGCACCTGGGTCAGGGCGATCTGAAAGCTCATGTGGCCTGCCTCCTCTCTTGTTGGATTATACTGTCCCTGGAAACCTTTGTCAATCATTGACGGAAAAGAACGAACATGCTACAATGCCACGGGAAGGTGATGAAATATGGACGCCTGCGCCGTAAACGGCTTTTTTTCCCCGGCTCAGATCGATAAATACAGCGCCGCCGTGCCCAAGCGCCGCAGCGTGCGCGCTTTCAAAGGGGACCCGGATATTCGGCAAATGAGCGCCCTGCACTACGCCGCCGCCCGGCTGGCGCTGCCTGGGGTGCGCATCGCTTTGGGCGAAGCGTCCGCCGGTGATCTTTACCGCCGGCTGCCACTGGTGGAAACGATTCACGGCAGCCGCCGCTACGCCGCCGTCATCGCGGACAAGGAAATCCCCCATGCGGCGATTCACGCCGGGATCAGCGGGGAAGCGTTCATTTTGGAGGCTGTGGCCATGGGGCTGGGCACCTGCTGGGTGGCGGCCTTCAAGCGCGGCGGGGTGAACGTTCCCATTGAGGAGGGGGAAAAGGTCAAGGCGGTGATCGCCCTGGGTGTGCCGGAGGAAGGCGTCGGCCCGCGCAAGCGGAAAAAACTGACGGAAATCTGCGCTTCTGATCCCTCGAACTGGCCCTTTTGGGCTTACAACGCGGCGGAATACGTGCGCATCGCTCCTTCGGCGGTGAATTTGCAGCCCTGGCGGCTGTCCTTTGCCAGGCGCACCCTGGCGCTGTCCTCCGCCCGGTCGAACGCCAGCTTGGATATGGGCATCGCCATGCTGCATATGACCTTAGGGGCACGTGATAAGCCCCACGTGCTGCGCTGGGGCGAGGGCAAAGAAATCGCCGCCCTCATCGCGGAGGACCGGCTGTGAAGCCGTTGACGATGTGAAACCCGGCGCATTGAACATGTATTTTTACATAAATCTCGTTGTCCGTTCCGTTCGTTTTATGTTATAATTCGTTCAGAGAGAAAAAAGCTGTCAAAGGAGGAACTGATTATGAAAAAGTATTTTGCGGAATGCATCGGCGCCGCCACCCTGGTGATTTTGGGCTGCGGCACCGCCATGCTGGTGGGCTGTGACGCCGTAAACGGCGGCGGCTACATCCTCACCGCCCTGGCCTTTGGTCTGACTATCGTGGCCATGGCTTACTCCATCGGCAACATCTCCGGCTGCCACATCAACCCCGCCGTTTCCCTGGGCGTGCTGCTCACCGGCGGCATGAACGCCAAAGAATTTGTGGGCTATGTGGTTTCCCAGTGCGTGGGCGCGCTGGCTGGCGCCGGTATCTTGGCGGCCATCTTCGGCCTGGGCAATGTTACCGACATGACCGGCGGCTTCGGTTCCAACGGCCTGGCGGGCGTGGGCGGCAGCGCGATGGCCGGTCTGCTGGTGGAAATCGTGCTTACCTTCATCTTCGTGATCGCCATCTTAGGCGTCACCAGCAAAAAAGCCAATCACGGCTCCTTCGGCGGCCTGGTGATCGGCCTGACCCTGGTCGTAGTGCATATCCTCGGCATCGGCCTCACCGGCACCTCCGTGAACCCCGCCCGTTCCATCGGCCCCGCCGTGGTGGCTGCCATCAGCGGCAACCCCGCTCCTCTGGGCGACTTGTGGGTGTTCATCGTGGGTCCCCTGGTGGGCGCCGCGCTGGCCGCTGGCGTTTACAAAGGATTGGAAGCCAAATAATCGCTTTTTCTCTTCTTTCCCCTCTGCCGGGCTCGGCGGAGGGGAATTTTTTGCTGTTGGCAAAAAATTTTTCCCTGAACTATTGACATTTTTTCTGAAACGTGCTACATTATACCCGTGGTTAGCACTCGACAGCATAGAGTGCTAACAACAAGAAACGGGAAGGGAGGCAATGCGATGGAACTGCATCCGATCGATGCAAGGAAAGAAAGAATCCTGCGCGCCATCATCGATGATTACATCCTCACCGCTATGCCGGTGGGCAGCCGCACCATTTCCCGCAAGTATGAAACCAGCCTCTCCAGCGCCACCATCCGCAATGAGATGAGCGACCTGGAGGAATTGGGCTATCTGGCCCAGCCTCACGTATCAGCGGGCCGGGTGCCCAGCGTGAAAGCCTACCGCCTGTATGTGAACGAGCTGCTGGAGGAAAACCGGGTGCCTGAAAACCCTCGGGCCCGGGAATACTTCACCCAGCGGGTGCGCCAGGTGGAAGATGTGATCACCAGCGCGGCCGAGGCCATTTCCGAATTTACCAGGTATACCGCCGTGGTGATGATGCCCAAGCAATTGGAACTGCGGGTATCCACCCTGCAATTGATCCCCATGCCCCGGGGCGCGGCCCTGCTTGTGATCATCACCGACACCGGCGCCATCCGCGACACCGTGATCCGGGTGAGCGAAAACCTGGATGGGGACGCGCTCTACGCCATCTCCCGCATGCTGACGGAACGCTTGGCGGGCCGGACGCTGCAGGAAGTGCAGGAAATGTTAGGGGCCTATTCCCGGCAGATGGGCGGCGACGACCGGGTGATCCAGGGCATTGCCGAACTGGCCGCGCAGATGGCCCGGCAGTCCGCCACCGACACCGTCACCGTGGGCGGCCGCAGTAACATCCTGAATTACCCCGAATACTCCGACGTGGAAAAAGCCCGTGCTTTCCTTTCCGTACTGGAGGAAAGGGAAAAGCTCATGTCCCTGCTCCCGGTGGACGAAAGCGCGTTCTGCGTGCGCATCGGCCCGGAAACGGGCATGCCGGAAATGGCGGATTGCTCGGTGGTGACAGCCAGCTATCAGGTGGGCCAAGGGCACCGGGGCTTCGTGGGCGTGATCGGGCCCACCCGCATGCCCTACGGCAGCGTGCTTTCCGCTCTGTCCGCCATCGGCGGGGCATTAAGCGATATGCTGGGAGACTAAGAAGGCGATCAAAGTGAAGAAAAAGAAAAAAACGAGGTTTGGAACCATGGCATTCGATAAAAACAACCCGCCCGCCGAAGAATTGCAGCCCGAGGAAATCGCAGAAGAAATCCCCGTGGACGACGGCGCGCTGGACGTGGAAGCTCCTTCGGAGGAACAGCCCGAACAGGAAAACGACGCCCTGAAAGAGGCCCAGGCCAAAGCGGACGAATACCTGAACCTGGCCCAGCGGGTGCAGGCGGACTTTGAAAACTTCCGCCGCCGTACCAAGGCCACCCGCGCCGAAGCCTTTGAGGATGGGGCCCGGGAATTCATCAAGCAGCTCCTGCCCGTGGTGGATAACCTGGAACGCGCCATCGCCCAGGAAACGTGCGACGAAAACCTCATGACCGGCGTAAAGCTGGTTTACAAGCAGATGATGGACGCTCTGGAAAAGCGCGGCGTCACCGTCATCGAACGGCCCGGCGAAAAATTCGACCCCAACTTAGAAAACGCCGTCATGCAGGGCACCACCGACGAAGGCGAACCCGGCACCGTTTGCGCCGTGCTCCAGAAGGGATATAAGATGGGCGACTTTGTGCTCCGGCACGCCATGGTCAAAGTCGTGGCAGAGTAAATGCCATCACATGGCCGCAAGGCCATTTGATATAAACAGAAAAAATAACCATTCAAGCAGATAGATTAAGGAGGAAACAACAATGAGTAAGATTATCGGTATCGACTTGGGTACTACCAACAGCTGCGTGGCCGTCATGGAGGGCGGCGAACCCGTCGTGATCGCCAACGCCGAAGGCAGCCGCACCACCCCTTCCGTGGTCGCCTTCACCAAGGACGGCGAGCGTCTGGTGGGCCAGATCGCCAAGCGTCAGGCCATCACCAACCCCGACCGCACCATCTCTTCCATCAAGCGCCAGATGGGTACCAGCTACAAAGTGACCATCGACGGCAAGAACTACAATCCCCAGGAAATCAGCGCCATGATCCTGCAGAAGCTCAAGGCTGACGCGGAAGCCTACTTAGGCGAAACCGTCACCCAGGCGGTCATCACCGTGCCCGCCTACTTCTCCGACAGCCAGCGCCAGGCCA
>JAFXSH010000164.1 GCA_017525805.1 Clostridia bacterium
AGCGGACATTGCTCGTTTCGCCTGATCTCACCTCGGACAGAGCATCCGCCACAGGCGGCTGTCCGAGGTTCGTCCTCCCTCCATTCAGCTTAGCCAGGGCGAAAAATCCACCCCAAATCTGATAATCTTTTATACTGAGAAGAGTAAAAAAAGCCGCCGGCGCAAATCCGGCGGTCTAATTTTCCTCTACGGAAACCGCTGCCTCAAAAATCCTGTTCCAGGGGAGAGAAACCGCGCAGCGCGGCAGGGAAGATAAGGGCCAGCGGACGGGGACTTCCTTTTCATACAGGGCGCGCAGCAGGGTTTCCGCGCGCTGCTTGTCGGCAAGGTTGTAGATATTTTCTCCCGCTGCCTCCAGTTTTTCCGTCAGTTGAGGTCGGATCACGGATTGATACAGCCAATCATCCAGCAGCCTTTCCTGAAAATAGGGGAGGTTCGGCTGGCCACGCTGGGCGTCGGTAATCACCTGGGAAAGCATTGTGCCCATGGCGTTGGAAGCGGTGTTCCAGGCAGAATAGCCCCACAGGCCGTCTGCTTCTTTCAGGCTTTCCACCAACCCGATGCTGCCGCCGTTTGGCGCGATCAGGTCCAGCAGGTATACCCGCTTTCCATCCTGCACCAAGCCGTCGGCCCAGGCGGCATACTGCCGCTGGCAGGGGAGGGACGCTCCTTGGCTCCCTTCCTCCGGGCAGCAGACGCAGATGACGGTTTGGCTGCCGTCCATGGAAAGGATGCCCGCTTCCCGGCAGGCGCTTTCCATGTTTTCCCGGAAGAGGCGGTCTTCAAAAGGCGCGATAAAGTCAGCAATGCCCCAATAACGGATTTCTACCGGGAGCTTTTCCCGCCCGGCCTGTATCGCCGCAGCGGCGGACAGCGCCCCCGCCTCGTCGGTGCCGTTGCGCAGGAAAACGTTTGAAGCGCCGCTTTCCCTGATCCGCTGTTCAATGGCTCGCTGATCCTTTCGGGGCAGGCCGTAGAGCTGGCAATCCTCTTGCAAAACGCTCAAAGAAGCTGCCAGTCCCTCCGCTGCCATGTCCACCGCCGCTAAATTGATCCGCAGATTGCGGCGGCGCGCGGCCAGGGCTTTTTTTAATACCTTTTCCGGGATCATCGCCTCTGCCTTTTCCATGGCCACCTGATCTTCTGTAAGTCCGAAGCGCTCCAGACGGTCGCAGGCCACTGAATAATCAATCATAGCTTGATAGGCGGTCATGTCTTTTTGGGAAAAGGCGGAAATGGTAGAGCGCAGGATCACGCTGCTCATATAAACGGGGATTTCCCTGTGATCCCTGAGCAGGGCTTTCAGCGTTTCCACTCGCTCCAGGGCTTCCTCTTCGCTAACGGTATCCTCCCGGGAGGCCAGGAGACTGCCATAGCACCAATGATCCAGACTGATCACCGCCGCGCCGCAGCGGGGCAGTTCCCGCTTGATGAACGCAAAACTGCCCGCGTAAGGCGCGGGACAGCGAAAATCGTCCATTTCTTCTTTTCGTGGCAGCACCAACTCATGTCCGGCCCAGGCGGTGAGACGGCGGATGAATTGGGTGTTACAAGGGCGGGAATCGATGGGCAGGCACAGGATGCGCATGGGCTTATACCTCGTCAATGGCTTTTCGGAACGCTGCTACCGTCCGGGCAATGGAGGCTTCCTCCTGACCTGTGACGATCGCGCCGATCATCAGGCCCTTAACGCCTGTGCGGATTAAAGCTTCCACCTCGTCAGGACGGATGGCGCGCTGGGTGGGCACCACCACAGGAACGGAAACCGCGTCCGCGATGGCATTATACCGGATCAAATCGCGCATGGAAAGGCCCTGGCCGTATTCGCCGCCGGAAATCACCGACGCTTCAAGCACATTGCAGCCCATGGCGGGCATCCGGCTGATTTCCTCCAGGGAATAGGTGCCGTCACAGGCGGCCATCAGGGGAACGCCGCTGCTCAGCGCCCAGGCGGGTATATGATGGGCGTAAACGGAATAAAAGGAAAAGGGAAGTTCCCGCGCCGCCAGGGCGTCCAGCCCCACATCAGCAAGACTGCCGCCCAGTACCAGCCCCATAGGCCCGGTGCGCATTTTCAGCATGGCTTCCAAAGCAGGACGTTCATCTGAAAGCCTTCCGAAAACTGTACCACTGGCCCGGTGGGCCACATTGATATGGACCTTCACTGCGTCTGCCCCTGCTTCAAAGGCAGCCCGGCACCAGTCTGGGTTATTGCGGGGCAGGCTCATGATCAGCGTCAGTTTTTTTCCCGTCAACATGGAAAGATATTCCTGATTCATTCTGTATTCAACTCCATGGGAAAGCTTATTTGAGGAAACTGGTCATCATATAGCCCACCGTTCCGGAATACCGCACCTGGGTCCATTCGTCGCCGGGCGTCAGCACGGTCACGATGGCCCCGGAGGGCACCTGGGCATATACCTTGCCGCCCGATTTGCTGGGCGCGGAGCGCAGGTTCACGTAGGAATTGCCGTTTTGAACGGTTTTCGCAAAGGATACACCGGACAGGGTGAGGTACTTGGTCATGAAATAACCGATATTGCCGGAAGCGCTGCCGTACACCTTGGTCCACGTTTCGCCCGCCTGGATCACTTCAAACTTGACGCCGTTTTTATACTGGGCGATCACCTTGGCGGTGGAGGAGGGCTTGGCGCGCAGATTCAGTTTCTGATTTGATTTTGGGTTTTTCACCACGGCGGTTCCGCCGGTGACCGGTTTGGGGCCGGGCTGATCAGGATTCACCGAGGAGGCGGACAGAAATGTGGAATCTATGTAACCCTCCGCGCCGTTGATGTTTACCTTCCAGAAGGAGCCGGGCAGGGGAGAGGAAAGCAGCACGTTCACCTGGGTGCCCGGCGCGTATTGCGCCACGATCCTGGAACCGGTATAAGTGGGCGCGCTGCGCAGATTTACTTTACCGCCGTTGCTGGAGCGGATATAAGCCGTCTGACCGTAGGATGAGCCGTTCAGCCGCACATATTCCTTGCGGAAATAGCCCGTCAGGCCGTTGATCTGAACCTGATACCAGCCGTCGGAGGTAGAGGAAAGCAGGGTAAAGCTTGCGCCATTGTAGAAGATGCCAAGCACCTGGGCGGTGTAGCTGGGCCAGGCCCGCAGATTCAAAAACTGGTTGGGCTGGGGATTGCTGACCACGCCGGTGTTCGCCGAGGGCGCGTATCCCCCCTCCGAACGTTTCAGGTAATTCTTGCTCATGTAGCCGTATTGTCCGGTTTGGGGCAAAAACACATAATACCAATTGCCGCTTTCGCCCAGCAGCCCCGCCCAGTTTCCGGCAGGCAGAGAACCGCACCACTGGTATTCCGTCCCAGGACCGGCGCGGAGATTCAGGGTGTCTGTACCGGATACCAGAGCAAAATCATAAACGCCTAAGGCGGTATAATCCACCGAAACGTCCGCCCTGGCAGGCGCAACCGCGCAAAGTATAAAGCACGCGCATGCCGTAAGGACCAGGATTTTGAGCAGGCTGCGTTTCATGGCATGATCCCTCCCGTTGTTTGCTTCTGTCATAAGAACGATTCGCGGAAAAGGTTTGTTCCCGTTGGATTATAATAAATCTACCAATACGCGGTTCTGCACGTCCATGCCGCGCCGGGTCAGCCGAAGGAATCCGTTTTCCCGGATCACCAGTCCTGAACGCATGGAATTTTTTAACTTCTCCCCATACGCTTCCCACAGGGATACGCCATGCATCTGAAAAAATGCTTCCTCCGATACGCCCTCCGTCATGCGCAGGCCTAACATCACGCTTTCAAAGCGGGCCTCTTCCGGGCTGATCACAGTTTCTTCCGAGGGCTTGCATGCCAGATAATCGTCCAGAGCGGGGGGATTGCGATAACGCACGCCGTTCAAAAACCCGCAGGCGGCGCTGCCCAGCCCAATATATTCCTTCCGCCGCCAGCAATCCAGATTATGCCTGCATGAAAAACCCGGCAGGGCAAAATTGCTGATTTCATACTGGGAGTAACCGTGCTGGAAAAGGATAGTCCGGCAAAGCTCGTACATGTCCCGTTCCGTTTCCTCGGAGGGAAGCTGCCACTGCCTACTTTCCACCATGTCGTGCATTTTTGTTCCTTCCTCCACGATCAGGCCGTAACAGGATAGATGGGTGGGGGAAAGGTCCAGCGCAGCGCGCAGGGTTTCTTCCACATCAGAAAGGGTTTGGCTGGGCAATCCTAACATTAGGTCCAAGTTTAGATTGGTAAAGCCTTGGTTATGCGCCATGGCGACGCTTTCCTGTACCTGTTGCCAGGTATGGATACGGCCCAGCATCCGCAGCAAACGATCCTGCCGGGCCTGCGCGCCGAAGGACAGGCGGTTGACGCCGCCTTTTTTCAGCACCCGAAGAAAAGCCTCCGTCACCGTGCCGGGATTGCACTCGCAGGAACATTCCACGTCCGGCAGAAAAACGTAATGCCTGCGCAATTCCACTAAAATCCGATTCATCAAATCGGGCGGCAGCAGGGAAGGCGTTCCGCCGCCGATGTACAGGGTGGCGATCACGGCGTCGGGATTCTGCCGTTCCTTCATTTCCGCAGTCAGCCGGTCCACATACGCTTCCATGCTGCTTTCCCGTCCCGCGAAGGAGGAAAAATCGCAGTAAGCGCATTTTCGGCGGCAGAAGGGGATATGCACGTATAGGCCTAATTCTTTTTTCATTGCAGGCTCACAGCGTAAACGTCGCTTTCGCAGGCCAGCAGGGCTACGCCGTTTTTGAGCATGCCCAAGTATTCGGTCACGGACTGACTGCCCAGCACTCCGGACAGACTGATGGGATCGAAACGCCGGGCGTTCAGATCGGCGCGGTAAACCATATCCTCGGAAAAAGCATAGATCCTGCGGCCATACAGCGCCGCGCTGATGCAAACGGTGGGCAGGGAATACTGCTTATCCGTTTTTCCCCAGACCAGGCGAAGCTGATTGATGCCGCCGGTACCGGCAGCCGAACGGGAAGGCGTGAAAAGCAGCATGGCGTTATTGCCGCTGATCGCGCTGTCAATCAGCTGCCAGCCGTAAACCAGCACCGTGCCGCTTGAGTCAATGGTGCCGCGGTAATCGTATTTGCGCAATTGCTGGGTGCTGACCACGTTGAGCTGCTGCCCCGCGTAAATGACGGCATAGACCAGATGATCCCCTAAGGAAGTGCCGCCGTTGGTGCTCACGTTGACCCGGAAGGTATGCAGCGTGGTATCAGGAACGCTGCCATATACGTCCAGGGACGTTGTCCACAGGAATTCGCCGTCGCTGAAAAAACCCAAATCCAGCAGCGTCATATCTTTATAGGCTGTGGATTCGGTGTCCACCGTGGTGCCCTGCATATCCTTTACCACCAGGGTGGGGCTGATATCGCTGCCCAGCACGGCGGCCACATATTTGCTGCCCACCCGGGCAAACTGGATGGCGTCGGTCAGGTTTTCGTTATAGGTGGAAGTTCCTTTGCGGTCGATGATATGCAATTGGGTGCCGGACCAGGCGGCGATCACTGTGTCGCTGCAAGAAAAGGAGGCGTTTTCGCCTAAGGGATAGCTCCAATGCTCGGACCCGTTGGACCGCAGGCAATAAAGGGTCAGCCCGTCATAATACAGGATTTCATCGCCAAAAGGGGTTACATCCTGCGTGGCCATGCAGCGGAGCTTTACCGCGGAAACTGTCCGCCCTCCGGACGCGAACACGCCGCGGGCGGCCAGCACGATCAAAACCAGCAGCACCGCCGCTAAGATCAGCAGGAAAAAAAGCCGCCGTTTGGGATTCATGGATTTGGATAATTGCATTTGTATTTCCGCCTTCCGTGCTTTTTTCGGTTTCTGTCTGGCCGGAAGCACTTCAATTGAACCATTCTATTATACTATGCTTTCCCGTCCGCGTCAAACAAAGCAAGAATATCTTTTTCCGTCAGCCTGCTGGGCAATTCCTCGCCGGGCGTGATCAGCTTATCGAACAGACGCCTCTTGCGGTCGCTCATGTTTACGACTTGTTCCTCGATGGACCTGTGCACCACAAGACGCAACACCTCCACTTTTTTTGTCTGCCCGATGCGGTGGGCGCGCCCTGTGGCCTGCTCTTCCGTGGTGGGATTCCACCAAGGATCGTAGTGGATCACCAGATCGGCCCCCGTCAGGTTGAGGCCCGTGCCGCCCGCTTTCAGGGAAATCAGGAACACGCCCGCCTCGCCGTTATTGAAGCGCTCTGTCAGCTCCAAACGCTTGGCGGCGGGGGTTTCCCCGTCCAGATACAGATACGAAATGTTCTCTTGAGCGAAGCGCTTTTCAATGATGTGCAGCATAGAGGTGAATTGGGAAAAGACCAGCGCGCGCCTGCCGGAGGCCAGCGCCCCGGGCAGCACGTCCATCAGCAGCTCCAGCTTGCCGGATACGCCGTTGTAATCCTGCAGGCACAAAGCGGGATGGCAGCAGATTTGCCGGAGTTCCGTAATGGCCGAAAGCACCTCTGTCCGACCGCGATTCAGGCCCCGTTCTTTTAAGATTTGATCCACCCGCTCTCGCTTTTGCAGCAACACAGCATCGTATACCCGCCGCTGTTCTGGGGATAATTCAGCCATGAGCAGGCTTTCCATCTTTTCGGGCAGCTCTGAAAGCACATCGGTCTTTACCCTGCGCATCAAAAAGGGGCGGATGCGGCGGCGCAGGTCTTCTGCGTTCTGTCCCTCTCCCCAGCGGCGGAGAAAATCGGTATACCGGGGCAGATAGCCGGGCAAAACGAAATCAAAAATGCTCCACAATTCGCCCGCGTGATTTTCCATGGGCGTGCCGGTGAGGGCGATGCGGGTGTCCGCCGTCAATTGCTTTACGGCGTGGGCCCCTACGCTTTGCACGTTTTTGATCTGCTGCGCTTCATCCAGGACGGCGAACCGGAAAGGAATATCCCGCATGAGGGCGATATCCCGCCGGATGAGGGGATAGCTGGTGATCACCAGGTCCGGCACGTTTTTCCCGGAGAGCGCTTCGAGCTGCTCCGCCCGTGCCGCCTGGCTCCCGGAAAGCAGCAGCACGGAAAGCTGGGGTGTAAAGCGGGCGCATTCGCTGAGCCAGTTATAGGTGAGGGAGGTGGGAGCAACGATCAGCGAGGGCTTGCGTTCCCTGGCGTTCTGAACGGAAGCAAGGATGGCGCTTAACATCTGCACCGTTTTGCCTAACCCCATATCGTCGGCCAAAATCCCGCCCATGCCCAGCGCGTGCAGGGTCATGATCCAGGCATAGCCTCTGTTCTGGTAAGGCCGCAGACAGGAAACGGGCGCGTCTGGCGGCGTGTATTGCAGGCTGGCCGCCTGTGCCGCGCCTTCATCCAGCGTCACGTTGAGGTGGTTTTCCTGGATCAAGGCGGAAAGATAAGCCGCCCAGCAGGTGCCCAGCTCTTCCCTTCCAGTGGCTTCCTGGTTTTCGGCAATGACCTGGGCTAAAGGCTGCCAGTCCGTTTCGCCGGTCAGGTCCAGGAAAGCGCCTTGCTTGAAGCGGAAATACCGCTTCTTTTTCCGCAGCGCGTCCAAAAGGGGGTATAGCTCTTCCACCGGCGTATCGCCATCCAGAAGATTGAGGTGCAGACGGCCGCCGCGCGTCTGTACCGTGCCGCGCAGCATGGGCTTTCGGGGCGTCAGGCGCTTGAAATCCTTGCTGAAAAAAACTTCGGCGCACTGGGAAAGCCTTGCCGCCCCCTCGGTAACGAAATCATAAACGCGATCGCTGCTGCTCAGATATACGCGGCCCTTGTATACGTGAAAACCATCCTGGGCCAGTTCGTCCAGCACGGCCCTTTCTCCCGGCGAATCACGCAAAAGCAACGCGCCGTCGGGTGCGGATTCAGGCGAAAAGGGGTTCACTGATACCTGGCCATAGGAGAAAACCACCTGGGCAATTACGTCCACTCCGTCCTTGTCCAAATACACCCGAGCCACCAGAGGCAGATGCAAAAAACGGCTTTCCAAGGCAGGATCAATGGTCACCGTGGCGACCCGCAGCAAAAAGGGCAGCAGCTCGCTCATCACCCGCTGGGTATCCTGGTTTGTAAAAGAGAAATTCGCTTCCCGGCCGTTGGAAAACCGGTGCAGGGTGGAAAGCAGGCCGCGCTGTTCCGGCGGGATCAGCAGGCATTCCCCGTCCGCCAGCACGAAACGGAAATCCCGAGCCAGCGGATACAGGACGGAGGGCAGCTCCGCTGTCATGGTCAATTTTTGAGGTGATCCTCCCAAATGAAAATTCAGCGGCAGCATCCGGCTGCTGATGCCGGGCAGGGCATATTTCATTCCGTTGATTTGCAGGGTGAAGGGCATGTCCATGAGGGCGTCCAGCACGCGCGCGGCGGCCCTGGGGGGCAGCGGCATGATCCGCGCGTCCATGCCGTTCAGCGTTTGCCCCGCGCTGTTTTCGCAGCATTCGGCCAGGATATCCAGCAAATGGTTTTGCTTTTCGTCAAACCGCATCCATTGGGGGCGGTACTCGAAGCCCTTGCCGAAGGGCAGCGTTTCGCCCTTTTCCCGGCATTGCAGGAAATGGGGGATATGACGCACCACGTACAGCCGGTCTTCGCCAATGCGCAGCCCGATTCGCAGCCCTTCCCGGGTCAAAAACAGGGCGGGGGACAGGCGGATACCGTCCGTTTCCGGCAGCATGGAATAGACCGCCTCAAACAGAGCGGGCGCGGCCAGTTGAGCGCGTCTGCGCTCCATTTCCTGGATCGCGCCGCTTTCCAGCGCGGTCAGCGCGGCGGCGACGCCGTGAGCGCAGGGATTCCGCCCGCAATCGCATCGGATCGCGCCGAAGGAAAGCGTGACATAATGCTTTTCTTCGCCCGATACCAGATAAACGATTTCATCCTTTGCGCGGCGCGTTTCCCGAACCAACGCCCGATGGAAGATGGCGCGCCCCTGGGTATAGGTTTCTTCGCCCGCTATATCCCGCAGCGTTTCCTCCGTCAGCATGCTTCGTGTCCTCCCGTAACTTGTAATGCAAAAAGACGCATCTTTTATCAATACGACGTTCCAGTCTGTTTTCCTGCCGTGGTTCAAAAGAAAAAAGAACTATACAGCGCGTACGAATAGCGAAACTGATTTTGCAAAATCCTGAAAAATGTGTTAAAATCAATAGAACGGTTCCCTGCCGATTGAACGCGGGACCGTGGGCAATGAAACGGAACGAGGTGCTTTATGGCGCAGAATTACGACGCGGGCAGCATCAAGGTGCTGGAGGGGCTGGACGCCGTGCGCATGCGGCCCGGTATGTATATCGGTTCCACCGGCAGCCGGGGCCTGCATCATTTATTGTGGGAAATCGTGGACAACGCCATTGACGAGGCTATGGGCGGCTATGCCACTGAAGTGGCGGTGACGCTGCATAAGGACGGCTCCGCCTCCGTGTGGGACAATGGACGCGGTATGCCTGTGGACAATCATCCCGAATTGGGCGTGCCAGGCGTGCAGGTGATTTTTACCAAGCTCCACGCGGGCGGAAAGTTTGGCAACGATAATTACGCTTATTCCGGCGGCTTGCACGGCGTGGGCGCAAGCGTGGTGAACGCCCTTTCCAAATGGCTGACGGTGGATATTTTCCGGGATTGGAGCCATTACACCCAGCGGTACGAAAGTTATTTTGACCCGAAGCAGAAAAAGATCATGGCCGGGCACCCGGTGACTGCCCTGGAAAAGGTGGGGAATACCCGCAAGCGGGGCAGCCTGATCCGCTTTTTGCCGGATGATACCATTTTTGAGGAAACCGTATTCAACGGCGATACCGTCAGGCGGCGGCTACGGGAATTAGCTTACCTAAACAAGGGATTGAAAATCACCTTTGTAGACGAACGCACGAAGGAAGAAGGAAAAGCCGAAGCTGAATACTGCTTCGCCGGCGGCATCGTGGATTATGTGAAATTCCTGAACCGGGACAAAACGCCCCTGCAGGAAGAACCGATCTATTTTGAGGGCAAACGGGACGACGTGATCTGCGCCGCCGCTATCCAGTATACCGACGGCTATACCGAATCGGTGTTTTCCTATGTGAACAATATCCCCACCGGCGAGGGCGGCACCCATGAAACGGGCTTCCGGGCGGCGCTGACCAAAGCGCTGAACGATTATGCCCGGAAGATCGGCGTGCTGAAAGAAAAGGACAATAACCTGGCGGGCGAGGACTTCCGGGAGGGCATTACCGTGGTTTTAACGACCATGGTGAAAAACCCGCAGTTCGAGGGGCAGACCAAGGGGCGCTTAGGGAATACCGAAGTGCGGCCCGCCGTGGAAGCCATCGTGACGGAAAAACTGTATGAATTCCTGGAAAACCTGAAAAACCAGGACATGGCGCAGAAGATCATCGAAAAGGCCGTGAAAAGCGCCCGCGTGCGGGAAGCTACCCGCAAGGCCCGGAACCTGGCCCGTGCCAAGAACGAATTGGAAGCCGCGCCGTTGGTTGGTAAGCTTTCCGCCTGTACAGGCCGGAAGGCCGTGGACAACGAACTGTTCATTGTGGAGGGCGATTCCGCAGGCGGCAGCGCCAAGCAGGGCCGCGACCGGCGCTTCCAGGCCATCCTGCCCCTGCGCGGCAAGCCCCTGAACGCCGAAAAGAAAAGGCTGGATCAGGTGCTGGCCAACGAGGAATTCCGCTCCATCATCACGGCGCTTGGCACCGGCATCGCGGAGGACTTCGATCTTTCCTCCCTCAAATACCATAAGGTCATCATCTTAGCCGACGCCGACCAGGACGGGGCCCATATCCGCTCTATCCTGCTCACCTTCTTTTTCCGCTATATGCGGGATCTGGTGGCGGACGGCCATGTGTACATCGGCATGCCGCCCCTGTACGCGGTGAAGAAAAACAGCGATATCCATTACGCCTACGACGACCGGGAACTGAAAAAGGTTACCGCCGGGCTGAAAGGCTACACCCTGCAGCGATATAAGGGCTTGGGCGAAATGAACCCGGAACAGCTGTGGGAAACCACCATGGATCCCGCCCACCGCAAGCTTATGCAGGTGACCGTGGAGGACGCAGCGGAAGCGGATTCCCTGATCACCATTCTCATGGGCGACAAGGTGGAGCCCCGGCGGGAATACATTATTGAACACGCCGAATTCAACAAAGCCGATCATTTTGACCAGCAATTGGAAAAGAACGGCGTGATTTATGAAACGCGCGCCCATTCATAAGGAGGCAAGCGCATGACCATGAACGCTTCTCAGCAGAACACGCTGCGCCCCCTCATAGACAAATGGATCGCCCGCGCGGGCGGCGTGGCTGCCTGGGCGGGCATCATCGTGTGGGCGATGCTGTGCCTGGCGGGGTTTTCCAGCCTGATTTGGCCCCCTTCAGACAAAACGCTGGAAGGGGTTGACTATGCGATGCCTTTCATATGCGCCGGGCTGGCCCTGCTGCATGGAAGATCGCTCCTTTCCGTCCGCCGCACAAAAAAGCTGCTGCGTGATTTCCGCATTTTCTGCGCCGTATTTGCCGGAGAACCCGATAAATCCATTTCCGATATGGCGGCGGCGCTGAATCTTCCCTTGGAGCAGGTGATGGCTTCCCTGGGGGAAATGTGCAGGCGCGGTTATTTCAACGGATACATCGACCACCAGAAACAGCGCATGATTTTCAATTCAGCGGGCGAAACGCAAAGCCTTTACGCGGTTCAATGCCCCGGCTGCGGCGCGAGAAACGCCGTTCAGGGTCAGGGAGGCGTTTGCCGTTACTGCGGCGCGCCCCTGACGCATCCGTGATTTGGAGGAAACATTCATGGCGAAAAAACCCCCGGAACAAGTATTGACCCCGGATATTATACAAACGCCCCTGGAGGACGTGCTGCATCAGAGCATGATGCCCTACGCGGAATACGTCATTCTGGAGCGCGCCATCCCCCGGGTGGAGGACGGCTTAAAGCCTGTGCAGCGGCGTATCCTGTTCACCATGCACGAACTGGGCCTGACGCCGGACAAGCCCCACCGCAAATGCGCCCGCATCGTGGGCGACTGTTTGGGTAAATACCATCCCCACGGGGACACCAGCGTGTACGACGCCCTGACCCGCATGGCCCAGCCCTATTCCCTGCGGGGCGTGATGGTGGACGGCCACGGGAATTTCGGCTCCATCGACGGCGACAGCGCCGCCGCCATGCGATACACCGAAGCCCGCATGGCGCCGTTGGCTTTGCAGATGCTGCGGGATATCGAAAAGGACACCGTGCCTTTCCGCCTGAATTTCGATGATACGCTGAAAGAACCGGACCTGCTGCCCGCCCGTTTTCCCAATTTGCTGGTAAACGGCGCGTCCGGCATCGCCGTGGGTCTGGCCACCAATATTCCGCCCCACAACCTGCGGGAAGTGACGGAAGCGGTGTGCATGCAGATCGATGATGAAAACGTTTCCCTGGACGAACTGATGAAGGTGGTTCCCGGTCCGGATTTTCCCACCGGCGGCATCCTGCTGGATACGCCGGAGCTTCGCGCCGCCTATGAAACGGGTCGCGGCAAGCTGACCCTGCGGGCTAAGGTGACGATGGAGCCCGGTCCTTCGGGCCGCACCCTGATCGTGATCCATGAAATCCCCTACGGCGTGGCCAAGGCCGCCATGCTGGAAAAAATTCTGAAGCTTTCAGAAGAAAAAAAGGCCCAATTGGGCCTGATCCACGATATTCGGGATGAAAGCGACCGCACCGGCATGCGGGCGGTGATCGAGCTCAAGAAGGAAGCTAATCCGCAAAAGGTGCTGGCATCGCTATACAAGTACAGCGATTTGCAGGTCACCTTCGGGGTGAACATGGTGGCGGTGGCGGCGGGCAAGCCGGTGCTGATGGGCCTGAAAACCGTGATCGGCCACTTCATCCGCCACCAAAAAGAAGTGGTCACCCGCCGCACCCAGTACGAGCTGGATCAGGCCAAGGCCAGGGCCCACATTTTGGAGGGTCTGATCATCGCGGTGGATAACTTAGACGAGGTCATCGCCCTGATCCGCGCCAGCCGCAACGGCAAGGAAGCCAAGCAGCGCCTGATGGACCGCTTCGGCTTTACGGACGTGCAGGCCCAGGCTATCCTGGACCTTCGTCTGCAAAGATTAACTGGTCTGGAAATCGAAGCCCTGCGGAAGGAATACGCCGACATCCTGAAGCTGATCGAGACGCTTGAAAGTATTCTGAAAAGCGAAAAGAAGCTGATGCAGGTCATCAAAAAGGAGCTGCGGGAAATTTCCGCCCAGTTCGGGGACGACCGCCGCACCCTGATCGTCAGGGAAGAACCGGAAGAAGCCCTGCCCGAAGTGGAGGAAGGGCCCCTGCCGGAGGAAGCCGTGGTGTTCCTGACCAGGGGCGGCCAACTGCGCCGCGTAGCGCCTCGAATTTATGAGAAGCTGGATATCCCGGAAAAGGAAAGTGACCGGAACCGCTATTTGTTCCATACCCAAACCGATCATACCCTGTATTTCTTCACTAACTTGGGCAACTGTTATCCGCTTTCCGTGGGCGCGCTGACGGAAACTACGAAACCTCGGGAGCGCGGCGGCAATCTGACCAGCGTGCTGGCGGGGCTGGAAAATGGGGAAGAATGCGTGTCCCTGCTTTTGATCACCCCTGGCAGCCTGAACGCTATGAGCGACCTGCTGTTCTTTACCCGGCAGGGCCAGGTGAAACGCACCAGCGCGGCGGATTACGACGTGAAGCGCTCCAAATTCGCCGCCATCAACCTAAAGGACGGCGATACCCTGCTGTCCGTTTCCCCCGCCGAGGAAGGGGCCGATCTGCTGATGATCACCCGAAAGGGCATGTGCATCCGCTTCTCCCTGGACGACGTGCCCGAAATGGGCCGCGTCAGCGGAGGCGTGAAGGGCATGAAGGTGGATGAGGACGATCAGGTGATTTTAGCATGCCCCATCAGCGTGTCGGATCAGATCATACTGTTTACCGAAAGGGGCTACGGAAAGCGCCTTATGAGCGCCATGTTCGATACCCAGGGCAGGGCCGGAAAAGGCGTAAAATGCGTGTATTTCAATAAATCCGGTTCTACCGGTTCTTATGTTGCCGCCGCCGCGCGCGTTTCCAACACCCGTGCTTTCACGGTGATGCAGCACGGCGGGCTGCTGACACCCCTTTCCTCCGACGATCTGCCCTGCCAGGACCTGGCAGACAAAGGAAAGCCCATCGTCATGGCCGTATTGGACGATGTGGTGGAAGAACTGATCCTCTGATCAACATTACAACTTGAATCCGGTAACGACCGCCTGGGCCACGTCGCGGCCCAGGTCGTCGGAAACGTCCACCTGATACACGCAGCTCGTTTTGCCGTCCTTGCGGCATACCGCTTTCGCAGTCAGTTGATCGCCCCGCGCGCCGTTTAAAAAGTTCATGCTCACCTGCTGGGCCACGGTGGGCTTATGCACATTGCTCGCCGCGGCGGCAAACGCCAGGTCGATCAGGGTAAAGATCGACCCGCCCATCACGCCGCCCTCGGCGTTGCGGTGGCGGCTCGTCAGCGCAAGGCTGCAAACCGCGCTGCCTAAAGACAATTCTTCCAGCACGATTCCGTTTTCGGTGGCGAATCTGTCCCGTTCAAAATACGCGCGCGCTTCTTCGATGGATTGAAACGTAGCCATTCCAATACTCTCCCTTGCAAAAAAAGTAAGCCAGCCAGCCCTGATCCGGAAAACGGGGCTGGCTGGCAAAATATTTTTACATCTTATCCACGTCAGCTTGGCTTAACATCTTGATGTGGTGTTCATCGAAAATTTCCTCCGCCTTTTTCCCATCGTCCAGGCGCAGGATCATATGGGCCGTGCCCGGCTTGGTCGCCCGCAGGAAGGAATACATGTATTCCACGGAGAGCTTGGACTGTTCGATCACTGCCAGAAGTTCCGACAGGCCCAAAGGCCGGTCCGGCACTTCGGCGCAGATCACATGATTCACCTTGGAAATATAGCCGTTTTCCTTGAGCAATAGCACCGCGTCGTCAATTTGGCTGCTGTTGATGATGGCGCGCACGATGCCGAAGCTCTGCGTATCAGCGATGGAAAGGGCCAGCAGATCGATGCCGCCCCTGCCCAAAAGCTCCGTCATGGCCCGCAGGGTGCCGGGGTTGTTTTCCAGGAATACGGATAACTGCTTAATAAACATGATTCGTTCCTCCTTATCATCGATGCTTTTGCTTACAGCTTCCGGTTGTCAATGACCCGCTTGGCTTTGCCTTCGCTCCGGGGCATGGACTTGGGCGCGTTCAAAGTGACCTTGGCGGAAATGCCCACCACAGACTTGATCTGGTCGGTGATATATTTGCGCACGTTTTCGATATGGCCTACGGTATCGGAGAACATTTCCTCCGTCATTTCCACCTGCACTTCCAGGGTATCGGAATTGTTCACGCGGTCCACCACCAGCATATAGTGCGGAGCCACGCCCTGGGTCTTGACCAGTACGGTTTCGATCTGGCTGGGGAATACGTTCACGCCGCGGATGATGAGCATATCGTCCGTGCGGCCGGTGATGCGGCTCATGCGGGCGGTGGTGCGGCCGCAGGCGCAGGGCGCGTCGGTGATGCTGCAAATGTCATGGGTGCGGTAGCGCATCATGGGCATCCCGGTTTTGGTGAGGGTGGTGAACACCAATTCGCCCTTTTCCCCGTAGGGCAGCTGTTCGCCGGTGGCGGGGTTGATGATCTCGGCGATCACGTGATCCTCGTTGATGTGCATGCCGTCCTTTTCCAGGCAGTTGAAGGCCACGCCGGGCCCGCCGATTTCAGTGAGGCCGTAGATATCGCAGGCGTCGATGCCCAGCAGCTCTTCAATGCGCACACGCATGGCCTCCGACCAGGGCTCCGCGCCGAAGCAGCCCGCCTTGAGCTTTAAGTCTTTGCCAGGCTCCAGCCCCATTTCCCGGATGGTTTCGCCCAAATAGGTGGCGTAGGAAGGGGTGCAGCACAGCATGGTCGCGCCCAAATCCTGCATCATCATGATCTGGCGCTGGGTGTTGCCGCTGGACATGGGCACCACCATGGCTCCGATCTTATCCGCCCCCTGGTAGGCGCCGAAGCCGCCGGTGAACAGGCCGAAGCCGTAGGCTACCTGCACCACGTCGTCCTTGGTGCAGCCCGCGGCGGTGAGGGTGCGGGCCATCATTTCGCTCCATACGTCCACATCGTTCCGGGTGTAGCCGGACACGATGGGCTTGCCGGTGGTGCCGGAGGAACCGTGGATGCGCACGATTTCGGATTTGGGGCAGGCCAGCAGATCAAAGGGATAATAGTCTCTCAGGTCGGTTTTTTCCATAAAAGGAAGGTATTTGAGGTCGTCCACGCCGCGGATATCCTCGGGCTTTATGCCCTTTGCGTCCATCCGCGCCCGGTACATGGGCACATTTTCATACTCCCGTTTGACGGTCTCCACTAATTTGGCGCTTTGCCAGGCGTGCAGTTCGTCCCGGCTCATGCATTCCCGTTCCGGATTGTAAATCAGGTGTTTCTTTTCGCTCATGTGGTTTCTACCTTCCTTTCAAAAACAGATGAATCATATCAAAAAAGCGGCCCTCCCATCCGGAAGAACCGCTTCGATGAACGCTTTGGGCATTCAGGCAAGCTGCTTCTTTCGGATGGGCAAGCAGGTAAAGCGAAAGCCAAAAAACACAAAGAACAGCCCCGCAAAAAAGCGGGCCGCATTTTCCATAACGGCAGAAAGATATAGAGAGGATACGGAAGACAAGTTGAAACGCTGTTTCATGCCGATTCTCTCCTTTCTGCTCATTTCAAGTTCATTATATCATCGAAAACAGCCCCGTCAATAGACAAAAAAAGCAAAAACAATATTTATACAATCAATAATAAAACTTCATACTATTGACACAATGGAAGGGTTTGCTTTATAATGAATGCAAACCAGAGGAAAACAGGATAGGGATTCAAAGCAGTTTATATCCATCTATCGTTATTTAATGAAAGGCTGTGAAATTATATGACGATTACGAAGCATGTAGACGGAGAAACCACCACCATTGCCGTGGAAGGCAGGCTGAACACGACTACCGCCAACGAATTTGGCAACGAAGTCAAAAATTTGATTGGGACGATCGAAAATCTTGTTTTCGATTTTGATAAAGTGGAATACATCTCCAGTACCGGGCTGCGGGTTCTGCTTTTCGCGCAGAAGGAAATGAACAAGCGCGGCACCATGAAAATCATTAACGTGAGCGAAGAAGTGTACGACGTGATGAAGGACATTGGCTTCACGGGCATCAGTGAAATTTACATGAAAGAATAAACGGTTTTTCTGTGCTGTTATTTCGTAAAGGAGTTTATCCACGCCGCGTTGAAAGGTATGTCGGTTCAGGCGGCGGGGAGGTGAAGTTATGATCGGGAAAATCCGACAGGCGTGGGCTGAAATTCTTTTTTCCTTATTGGCCGCGGGCGGTATGGCTGCGGCTTTCTTTCATTGGTACAGCCAATGGCCTCCGGAACAAACCATTGATACTGTATGCGCCGCCGCCAGCGCCCTATTGTTCTTGGCCGTGTTGATCCGCATGCTGCCCGGCTGGGTAAAGGCGCTGAAAAACCCCGAGGTAATCAGGCTGACAGAGGAAAAGGACAAGGCAAAATATGCCCATTTGAAGGTACTGGGCCTGTTTTTGCTGTCCCTGATCCTGCATACGGCGCTTGTAGCGGCTTCACGATTGATTGCCGGTAATAATTCCCGATTCTGGGATACGTTCCGCTTGTATGTGGGGCTGGATTCCAATGCCTACTATTCCATAGCCAGGGAAGGGTACGCGCAGCTTTCGGAAGCCGGGGAAAGGCTCAATCTGGTTTTTTTCCCGGGTTATCCCCTGCTGACCGGCCTGTTCATGATGGTGATCCCCAATGAGGTGCTGTGCGGGTATGTTGCCGCCTGGCTTCCTTTTTTAGCTTCCGGCCCGGTGCTTTACGATCTGCTGCGGCTGGACTTTGACCATAAGGAAACCATGCGCATCCTGATCCTGTTCTGCCTGGCTCCGGCGGCGGTATTCTATGCCTACCCCATGTCTGAATCTTTGTTTGTGCTGTGCATAGCAGGCTGCCTTTATCTGGCGAGAACCAAGCGATGGTTTGCCGCCGGGATCGTGGGTATGCTGGCCGCGTTTACCCGTTCGGTGGGGGGACTTTTGCTGGTGCCCTTGGCGTTTGAATGGTGGCAGCAGTTCAAAAGCGAGGACAGGACTTTGCGGCCAATCAAGCACTGGATACGGGACGCTTGCTGCCTGTTCCTGATCCCCATGGGGCTTGTGCTGTATCTGTACATCAACTTCATTTATTCGGGCAATCCCTTTATTTTCCTGCAGTATCAGAAATCCAACTGGCATCAGCACCTGAGCTGGTTTTTTACCACCGCCGCCACCCAGGCGGATTATGCCCGACATGCTTTTTTCGATAATCCAAACACCTTCTTCGGCTTGTGGCTGCCCAATTTGACGGTGGGCTTTTCTTCGCTGCTGCTGATGCTTTTCAGGGGAAGGAAAATGCGGCCCGCATATTCGGCGTGGTTTATGGTTTATTTTGCCGTAAGCTATGGCGCGAGCTGGCTGCTGAGCGGCCCTCGGTATATGGCCGTATTCTTTCCCTTGGCCATCGCCGCGGAAACGCTGCCCGTCAAGCGGAAATGGGTGCTGTACTTAATCGCTCTGCCGTTTGCGGCGGCCTACACCGTGCTGTTCGCGCTTCGATGGAGCGTGTGGTGACCGGCAATATGAAAAACGCGCCTTCGCGGCGCGTTTTTTCGTGGATTTATCCGGTGATGCTCTGCTGATCCTTGCGGCTGATATGCTTTTTCTTTGGCTGGGGCAGGGAATAAGCGTTTCCTTCCTCAAAAGTGACCGTTTCCGGCGGCGTTTCCAGCAGCTTGATATCGTTGATATAGTACATGATGCGATTGACCAATTTGGCGTATATAGCTCCAGCGCAGACGCGCTCGTCCGCCGTGATGCCCACGGGCAGATACCGTTTGCGGGCCGCTTTTCCGTCGGGGCCGACGGCGGTTTCCCGGACCACGGAGCCCATGGAAACGAACAGGGAGGTGGTGCCGAAATTGTAGATGTGGTGATTCACGGCGGGCATGCCGATGGAAGCCATCTGGGTGAAAAACATACTGGTGTGGAAGGGAGAGGCCTCCATGATATACTTGGGCATGATGCCGTAGCGGTCCAGGAAGCGGGCGGCGAATACCACGGTGTTGGCCAGGATGGGGTTGAGCAGAAACTTGGCTACTTTCATGGTGGAATTGTCCGCTTCTTCCCGGCGGTTTTGCTCGATGGCTTCGCTGATCCGCTCGGCCACGTCAAAAATGGTATCCCTGGGGTCAAAGTAACACTTGACCGTGTTTTCCTCAATGTTATTGGCGTCCCCCGTATCTTTCAGCACCACGAAGGAAACCGTCAACTGGGTGCGGGCGTACAGCCGCTTGTTGGCGATGAAGCGGTTGATCTCGGGCACCTCGGAAATCACGCGCACATAGGCGGCGATAATGATCTCCATAAAGGAGATTTTTCTGCCCTGCTGGCCCTGCTCTACAATGTACCGGGCCATTTTTTCATAGTCCAGCTTGAGATTCAAAAACACCTGCGCGTCACACCGCATGGGCATAAGGTACGGCGTCAGCGCGATAATAGGATCGATTTTTTTCAGCAGCTTTCCGTCGGCACGGCGTCCAAACATGGCATGTTCCTCCCTCGGCTGATTTTATCCTCATTATACTCATTTCGTTCTGTTTCGTCAATCCAGTATACAGTGATGAAAAATCAAGTGAAAAAGTCAGGCCGGGCGTTCTGCCTGGCCTGACAATGAATTACATACCTTATGATAACGGTTTACAGCCCGGTCTTTTCCCGGATGTATTTCCGGACCATCTGGGCGTATTCAAAGGGGTTGGCCTTGGCGGGGTCCTGCTCGGCTTCCACGACGACCCAGCCCTCGTAGCCGCTTTCCTCGATCACCTGGAAAATGGGGGCAAAGTCCACGTCGCCGTCGCCGGGCACGGTGAATACGCCGTTGCGCACGGCGGTGAGGAAGCTCCAGCCTTCCTTCCGGGCCTGATCGCGGATGGGCAGGCGCACGTCCTTTAAGTGGATATGGCGGATGCGGCTGATGTACTTTTTAAGAACCGGCAGGGGATCGATGCCCGCGAAGGTGAGATGGCCGCTGTCAAAGAGCAGGAACACTTTCTCCGGGTCCACTTCTGCCATGAACCGGTCGATTTCTTCCGCCGTCTGCACGCCGGTGCCCATGTGGTGGTGCATCGTCAAGGTCATGCCCTTTTCCTGCGCCAGCGCGCCTAACTCGTTATAACCCTTGGCGATCAGTTTCCACTGTTCGTCCGTCCAAATCGCCTTTTGATCGCCGAAAATGTTCACGTCTTTGCCCTGGATGGAATCGCCCTGCTCGGACGCGCCGATGACCTTCGCGCCAAGAGCGTGGAGCCGGTCCCGGTGGGCGATGAAGTTTTTGATGGTCACTTCGTAGGGCTCGGAGGTGAACAGGGTGGAAAACCAGGCGTTGCAGATTTGCAGCCCGCGCACGTCTAACTTGTGCTTTAATACGGCCACGTCCTGGGGGTACTTGTTGCCGATTTCGCTGCCCTTGAAGCCCGCCAGCGCCATTTCGCTGACGCACTGCTCAAAAGTGTTTTCCCCGCCCAAATCGGGCATATCGTCGTTGGTCCATCCGATGGGAGCGATGGCTAACTTTACTTTATTTGGATCAAGCATGGTGCATATCTCCTTTCTTTTTTCTGGGGAAACCGCTCTTTGGGGGCCAAAGAGCGGTTTCCCCAGACCCCTTCCGAGAAAGCCGCAAGGGCATCATCTTAGAATTTACGGGTTTCCTTTACATGTTCCATCAAGTCGTCGTAAGCCGCCTGAACGCGGGGCTGTGTGGAAACCTCCGCTACGCCCACGCGCCACCAGCTTTCGTAGCCGGGGGTCATGGAGCCGGGCAGCACCTTGATGTCGTAGAGGACGGGCTTGTCCTGCTTGAGCGCGTCTTCCAGCGCGGCCTTGAGTTCTTCTTCCGTATGAATGGAATAGGCTTTCAGGCCGTAGCCTTCGGCGCTCCGGGCAAAGTCCAGGGGCATTATGGGGCCGTCTAATTCGCCGGTTATGGGATCGCGGAAACGGAACACAGTGCCAAAGGTGTCGTTTCCCTGGTTGTTCTGCAAATTCTCGATGCAGCCCCAGCCGGAGTTATCGAACAGGCAGAAGTGTACCCGCAGATGCTCCTGGAGGCAGGTGACCAGCTCGGAATGGGCCATCAAATAGGTGCCGTCGCCGAAGAATGTGTAGACCTCCCGGTCCGGGCAGGCCAGCTTCACGCCCAAAGCCCCGTTGGTTTCATAGCCCATGTTGGAGAAGCCGTATTCCATGTGATAGGTGTCCCGATCGCCAGGCCGGAACAGGCGCTGCATATCGCCGGGCAGGCTGCCCGCGCTGCCCACGGCGATGTCGCGTGCCTGCATGAATTCGTTGATGATGCCCAAGGCGCGGGTCTGGGACAGGCCAGGCTGATCGTTTTTGGCATACCAGCCGTCCACGATGGCGTTCCATGTATCCCGTGCCGCTTTTACCTTATCGGCGTGCTGATAGCGGTAATCTTTCAGCGCTTCCGTCAAAGCAGTCAGACCCTCTCGGGCGTCGCAGATGATGGGTTCCCCGTCCATCTTCACCGCGTCAAAGGGGCAGATGTTGATAGAAACAACCTTGGCGTTTTCCCTGAACAGCCATTTGGAGCAGGTGGTGAAGTCAGTGAGCCTCGTACCCACGGCGATGATCACGTCCGCGTCCTTCCCGATCACGTTGGCGGCTTGTCCGCCGGTGACGCCGATGCCGCCCAAATTCAGAGGATGCGTCCAGGGCAGCACGCTCTTGCCCGCCTGGGTCTCGGAGAAGGGGATGCCGGTGGTTTCGCAGAACGCTTTTAGCGCGTCCCCGGCGAAGGAATACCGCACGCCGCCGCCGCAGATCACGAGGGGATTCTTTGCGTTCCGAATGATTTCCGCCGCCCGTTCGGTCTGGGAAGCGGTAGGCGCGCGGCGATCCAAGTGCCACACCCGCTTGCGGAGGAAGGACACGGGATAATCATAGGCTTCGCCCTCCACATCCTGGGGCATGGCCAGGCACACCGCGCCGGTATCGGCAGGGTCGGTCAGCACCCGCAGGGCGTGGATGGCGGCGGTCATGAACTGTTCGGGACGCTCGATGCGGTCAAAGTAATGGCACACGCCCCGGAAAGCGTCCGTCACCGTCTGGCCGAAGGAGGTAAAGAATTCGGCCTGCTGGAGCACGGGATCGGGCTGGCGGCAGGCAAACGTATCGCCTGGAAGCAGCAGCAGGGGAATGCGGTTGGCTGTGGCGCATCCCGCCGCCGTGACCATGTTCATGGCCCCGGGGCCGATAGAGCTGACGCAGGGAATAATTTCCAGCCGGTTCTTCTGCTTGGCAAACGCCATGGCGGCCAGCGCCATGTTCTGCTCATTTTTTCCCTGCAAAAAGCGGATATGATGTCCGCCCTGGTTCAGCGCCTGGCCCACGCCCACCACACAGCCGTGGCCGAACACGCCGAACATGCTATTGACAAATTTGTGCTCCTGGCCGTCCAATTCAATATACTGCTGATCCAGAAACTGCACCAGCGCCTGGGCCATGGTCAGGCGAACGGTTTCCATGGGAATCCCTCCTTTTTCGAGGCATCCTGGGGGAAACCGCTCTCTGGAGCCAAAGAGCGGTTTCCCCCAGACCCCCTTCCGAGAAAGCTATAAGGGAACTGTATCTTTATTTCTTGTCCCCAAAATAAACGGCGTCCGGTTCCATGACCCACAAATGTTCTTTGAGGAACACGGGGTATTCGGGCTGCTTGTAGGGCTGGCCGTCCAAGTGCCGGATGGCCCACAGATACCACAGGGCATAGCCGGGGGCCGTGCAATGGGGATGAGTGAGACCGGGGGCGATGAACACGGTGTCGTTGTTCTGCACCTTCACCACGTCGTCGCCCAGTTCCCCGTAACCGAAGCCGTTTTCGGGATTGGTCTTGTAGTAGTAGATTTCGGGCTGGGGATGATGATGGGGCGGATAGCTGCTCCACTTGCCGGGGAAGCCGATCACCTCGCCCAGCACTAAATTGGCGTCCGGGGCGTTGGTATAATCGAAAATGGTACGCACGATGCGGGTGCTGGTTTCCCGCATGAGGCCCGCGCCCCGGAACTCGTCCGGGGTGTCGGCGGGCAGGTACAGCTTGGTTCCAAATTCCTTTTCATTGTCCGTGCGCAGGATGTTGATTTCCGCTTCCTCGGAAAGGCAGGTGATTTTGACGGGGTGCGCCTTATCGGCGTGCAGGGCGGTGGGGGGCACGTCAAAGCAGTTTTTCCGGTTCTCGATATGCTCCTTGCCGTCCCATTCAAATTTGACTTCGCCGTACACCAGCAGCGCGGCCTTCTCCAATGGCGCGTTTTCATTCCAGACTTCACCCTGTTTCATGCGGAACACACCGAAGTCCATCAGCATGTCAGCATGCGCGCCGTCCATTTTCGCCAGCCATTTCAGGCCGAAGGGATGCGCGCCACGGGCTTTGATGATGCTATCGTTCATTTTCTTACGCCTCGCAGATTTCGCTGATCTTCACGGGCCGGTGCTCGTCCAGGGACTTCTTCGCCGCCTTCGCCAGAACCACGCTCATGAGCCCCGCGTGAATGCCCACGGGCACGTCCTTATTTTCTTTGATGGCGGCGATGAACTGCCGCATTTCCTCGGTGAAGGACTGCATGTAGCGTTCCAGGAAGAAGAACTGGGGCTTATCGCCTACCACGCCGTTCACGGTGGACACCTTCACGGTGCTGTCGCCGTCGTTTTCGTCGGCCGCCATGCCTAAGGAACCGAACACTTCCACCCGCTGGTCGTAACCGTAAGCAGCCCGGCGGCTGTTGTCGATCACGCCCAAAGCGCCGTTTTCAAAGGTCAGGGTCACGATGGCGGTGTCCACGTCCCCCGCTTCGCCGATGCGCTTATCCACCAGGCTGGTGCCCATGGCGTACACTTCCGTAACATCGCAGCCCGCTAAGAACATAGCCATATCGAAGTCGTGGATCATCATGTCGATATACAGCCCGCCGGAGGAAGCGGCGTATTCGGGAGATGGAGGCTCGGGATCGCGGGAGGTGATTTTGATGATTTCGATGTTGCCCAAGGTGCCGTTCTGCGCCAGCTGCTGCACGTGGCGGTGGTTGTGGTCAAAGCGCCGGTTAAAGCCGATTTGCAGCTTTTTGCCGGTTTCCTCCGCAACCTTTGCCACTTCCTTGATCCTTTCGATGGAGGTATGCACCGGCTTTTCGCAGAACACGTGCTTGCCCGCTTTCAGGGCCGCGATGGTAATATCCGCGTGAGTGGGCGTGGGGGAGCAGACCAGCACCGCGTTGATGGCCGGGTCGTTGATGATATCCATATAATTGCTGGAATACTTGGGAATGCCGAAGCGCTCCGCCAATTTCTTGGCGCTTTCCTCGATCACGTCCGTCACCATGACGACTTCCGCCTCGGGGATGTGATAGGTAATGGATTCCGCGTGTACGTTGCCGATGCGCCCCGCGCCGACGATGCCGATATTCAGCTTGTTCATGGTCTGTCTCTCCTTCTTTTCGCTTCAATGTGATGTTTTATTTTCCCAAGCGCTGCAAGCGGCTCAGATAGGTGAACAGAATGGTGAACCCAAGAACGGGAACGGACAGGGAAACCAGCACGATGTAAGGCGTGATGAACGCCCACAGCTTGATGATGAGCACCAATTCGCCAATGAGCTTGAGCAGGGCCGCCGTGAATAAATACCAGGCGGCCGTTTTCTTTTCGTTCATTTTATTGGCGAACATGAGCACGTTGGCAAAGGCGATCAGGTTGAACACGTTGATCATCAGGGTCAGGCTCTCGCTCAGGCCGTAGCTGGCGATGGCCTGGCCGGACTGAAGCAGCTGAATGCCCAGCAGCGCGGCATAGGCATAAACGACGCCCAGAAAATATTTGTCGCCTTCCTTGCCGTATGTCCACAGGGCATAAACTGACAGGGCCAAATAAGAAAGCAGGTAAATTGCATTGGAGAGCACACCCAGCAGCGTCAGCGGTTCCTGGAACATCTGAACCAGCTTCACCACGCCCAAAACCAGACCCATCACGTTCAGCAGCAGCAGGCAGCCAAAGACGGCCTTGTTATCCCGGGAAATTTTCATTTTTCGTTCCTCCTCTTTTTTGTATATTACAGCGATCCGTCCCAGGTGGACACCTGTTCCTTCTTCATTTCTTCTTCATCGAACCAGCGGACGGTGACGGTCTTGCTTTCGGTATAGAACCGGAAAGCGTCCTTGCCGTGGCAGTGGAGATCGCCGAAGAAGGAATTCTTGTGGCCGGAGAAGGGGAACACGCCCATGGGCACGGGAATGCCTACGTTTACGCCCACCATGCCGCCGTCGGTGCGCCTTGCGAACTCCCGGGCGTAATAGCCGCTCTGGGTGAAGATCACGGAACCGTTGGCGAAGGGATTGCGGTTCATCATCTGAATGCCCTCTTCAAAATCCTTCACCCGCTTGACGCACAGCACCGGGCCGAAAATTTCCCGTGTGCCCACGGTCATGTCTTCCGTCACATGGTCGAAAATGGTGTGGCCGATGTAGTAGCCGTCCTCGTAGCCTTCCACCTTCACGTTGCGGCCGTCCAAAATCAGCTCCGCGCCCTCGTCCACGCCCTTCTGAATCCAGTCCAATACGAATTTCTGGTGGCCTTTGCTGCCCACGGGACCAAGCTTGCTGGTCTTATCATAGGCGGGGCCCACCTTCTGTTGCTTGCACAGGCGCACGATTTCTTCCACCAGCTCATCGGCGATGGTTTCCTGGGCCACCACCACGGGCAGGGCCATGCAGCGCTCGCCCGCGCAACCAAAGGAACTGTTCATGATGCCCGCGGCGGTGCGGGTAATGGGGGCGTCTTCCAGTACCAGGGCGTGATTCTTGGCTTCGCACAGGCATTGCACCCGCTTGCCGTGAGCGGCGGCGGTGGCGTACACGTGCTGACCCACGGAAGTGGAGCCCACAAAGGTGATGCCCCGCACGTCGGGATGGGTCAGGAAGGTTTCCGCTTCGTTACGGGAGCAGGGCACCACGTTGAAAATGCCGTCCGGAATGCCCGCTTCCTTGTAGAGCTCCGCGAATTTCAGGCTGGTCATGGGGGTGGTGGAGGCGGGCTTTAAAACGAAAGCGTTGCCGCACACGATGCAAAGCGGGGCCATCCAGCCCACGGGGATCATGGCAGGGAAGTTCCAGGGGGCAATGCCCGCGAACACGCCGATGGGTTCCCTGTACAGGGTAGTATCGTAGCCGGTGGAGGTGTTCATGAGGCTTTCGCCCATGAGCAGGGAGGGGGCGGAGCAGGCCAGCTCTGTCATTTCCAGGGCCTTGCCCACGTCGCCCGCGGCTTCTGACCAGCACTTTCCGTTTTCCGTGGCGCACAGCAGGGTCAGTTCGTCCATGTGCGCTTCGATCAGGTTGCGCAGCTTCATCATGATGGCGGCGCGCTTGCGTACAGGCGTATCCTTCCAAGCGGGGAAAGCGGCCTTGGCGGCGGCGATGGCCTGTTCCACTTCCTCCTGGGTGCAGCAGGGCACCTTGGCGATCTGCCTGCCCGTGGAGGGGTCGAAGATGTCGTTGAACTTCTGGCTCTTGCTCTCGATGTACTGGCCGCTGATGAAGGGCTTCATGATCTGGATGTCGCTCATGGGAATCGTCTCCTTTTTTATAGCTTCGTAA
This sequence comes from Clostridia bacterium, assembly GCA_017525805.1. Next base: position 26,781 of record JAFXSH010000164.1, read on the forward strand.
TCACGGTGCCGTACTTTACTTTTTCTTCTTGAATAAATTTGAGCAGGCTTTCTTCCGTGGGCATGTCCTTGCTGCACGCGTGGCTGGCAACCAGCATAGCGGCGGAGGCGCTGCCCCGTTCCAAAGCATCAGGCAAAGGAATGCCCGCCATGAGGGCGTGGAGGAAGGAGGAAGCGTAGCCGTCCCCGCCCCCGAAGCCCTTGAGGGCGCTGACGGGGAAGGGCTTCACGTCCCAGTTGCCGTCCTCCCGGCTGTAACAGTGGGAACCGGATTTTCCGTGCTTGATCACGCAGATGAACGCGTTTTTGTTCAGCCAGTATTGGGCGGAGGCCTTGTCCGTGCCGTTAAGCCCGAGCAGCCGCTCCATCAGATCAAATTCTTCCCGGCTGCCCATGATGATGTCGGCTTTTTCGGCTACCAGGGAAGTATAAATGGCGATTTCATCCTTGTTTTTCCAGGTATAAGCCCGGTAATCAGCGTCAAAAACTACGGGTACATGATTCCGAAGGGCGAAGGTAAGGGCTTTCAGGGACGCTTCCCGGGTGGGGGAGGTACATAGCGCCGTGCCGGAAATAAGCAGGCAGGCGGAGGAAGCGATGTAGGCTTCGTCCACGTCATCCACGCACAATTGCAAATCGGCCACGCCCTCCCGGTACATGAGAATGGAGGACTGGGTGGGGGAGAGCATTTCGGTAAAGGTGAGGCCCAGTTTTTCCCCATGCTCGCAGCGAAAAATGTGGCTGACGTCGATCCCTTCATTTTTAAAATAATCCGTCACGAAAGTGCCGAACTGATCATCGGAAACCCGGCCCAAGAAGCCCACCCGGCTGCCCAGCCGCGCCATGCCCACGGCGATATTGGCGGGAGAGCCGCCTAAGTATTTGTTGAAATTGCTGCTTTCGTTCAGGGGGCGGTTATAGTCGGTGGGGTTAAAGTCGATGGCCACCCGGCCCACGGGGATGATATGCAGGGATTTGCTTAAATCAAACTGTATCATGAGAAATCACGCCTTTCCTTCGCTGCCGAACAGCTTGATATACCGTTTCACTACGTTTGAAACCGCGTCCACAGAAGCGGAAATATTACGGAAAACATCGCTGCCTTGGCACGCGCCCGCCTGTGCCATGAAGATGTCCGTGGCGATATTGATTTTTCGCATGCCTAATGAAATGACCGTTTGAAACTGCTCGTCCGTCAATCCCGTGCCGCCGTGCATCACCAATGCTGCCCGAAGCCTGCCGTTTAGTTGTTCCAGAACATCATACCGCAATTTAGGAGATGCGGCATACAGACCGTGGGCGTTGCCGATGCCCACAGCTAAGGCGTCGATCCCCGTTTCGTCCATGCGGAAGCAATCGTTCAGGGAGGCGATTTGGGCTTCCATTTCGGCGCCGTCCTCGCCCCGGCCCACCCGGCCTACTTCCGCTTCTACTGCTGCATCATATTTCGACGCAAGGGAAACGACTTCCTCCGTCAGCTTCACATTTTCATCAATGGGCAATTCGGACCCGTCGCACATGACGGAAGTAAAGCCTAAATCCAACGCTTCCCGGATGCAGGCAAGGGTTTTGCCATGGTCCAGATGTACCGCCACAGGCACGCTGGCCCGGTCTGCCGCCGCCATCATCATGGGGCCGATCAGGTACAGCGGGGAATGGGGAAGACGCACCTCCGCGATTTGCAGGATAATGGGCGCGCGCAACTCTTCCGCCGCGTTCAATACGCCGCGGATGCACTCCATGTTGGCCACGCTGAACGAACCTGCTGCCCAGCCGCCCGCGCCCGCCGCTTTCAGCAGCGAACGCATATTTACAAGGGACATGTTGAATCACCGTCCTTTGCTTTGAGATTGAAAATCAGGTCAACCTATTGCCTGAATACGTTTTAACCATGTACAGAATATCATAATATAAGATATTTTTCAAGATAATATGGATAAATTATGATTATTTTTTGATCAGCTTCCGACAGAAACGCAGTGGTTGAAAAATCTGCGTTGCTTGACAATTTGCAAATCGAAGATATAATTGTTGAAGTAAATGCGCATAAATACCAAGGGTCATGCGGATGATCAAAGGAAAGGGGGAGAGGAAATGTATTATGTTTACCGGCCTTACGCGTCTTATCCCAATTTTATTCTGATTGCGGCGGCGGTAATCCCCGCCGTGCTTCTGCTTATGTATGTTTACAAAGCGGACAGGCTGGAAAAAGAGCCTGGCGCGCTGCTGGGCGTGCTTCTTTTGCAGGGGATCATATCCACCGCCCTGGCCGCTTTTACGGAACGGATCGGCGCCAAACTGCTGTCCTCTTTTCTTTCCACCGATTCGCTGATCTATCAGCTGCTGTTCTATTTTCTGGTAGTGGGTCTTTCGGAGGAGGGCTTTAAATTCCTGCTGCTCAAGCGGCGCACCTGGCTTTCCCCGCGTTTTAACTGCCAGTTTGACGGCGTAGTATACGCGGTGTTCGTTTCACTGGGCTTCGCCCTGTGGGAAAATATCGATTATGTGGTCATGTACGGTTTTGGAACGGCGCAGCTTCGGGCGGTCACGGCCATTCCCGGCCACGCCTGCTTCGGGGTATTCATGGGGGCGTGGTACGGCTTGGCGAAATCCCATGAACGGCATGGTCACGCGCGCTATTCGCAAATCTGCCTTCGTCTGTCGCTGGTTTGCCCTGTGGCGCTTCATGGCATCTATGATTTGATCGCTTCATCCGACAGGGAGGGAACACTGATGGTCTTTATCGCGTTTATTGCCGTTATGTTTCTGGCCGCTTATTTCACGATCAAGATAATGTCTCAAAGGGACCGGTATATTTAAGGGAGGAAGCGTATTTTGCCCAGCCAAAGAAAAAGCGCCCGGCGGCAGAGCGTGACGGTGGCCTTCTGCAGCATGGCTGCCGCGCTGTCGGCGGTGATCATGCTGATCGGCGGAGTGATCCCCGCGGCCACCTATGCCGTGCCCATGCTGTGCGGCACGCTGCTGCTGCCTATATTGATCGAACTGGGCAAAAGCGCCGCCTGGTCCACCTTTTTTTCCGTGGCGTTCCTGGCGCTGATCTTAGGCTTCGATAAGGAAGCGGCGTTCTTTTATCTGTTCATTGGCTATTATCCCATCGTAAAATGGCCGATGGATAAGATCAGACCAAAATGGAAGCGCGCCCTTTGCAAGGGTCTGCTGTTCACCGGCGCTATTGGCATCATGTACGCCTTGCTGTATCTGCTTTTTCCCATGGAAGCCATGATCCAGGAATTCAGGGAAATGGGGATTATCCTTTCTGTGGGGTTTGTGATCGCTTATGTGGGGTGCATGTTTCTGTACGATTTCATGCTGGTGCGGCTTTTACCCCTTTACGCCAACCGGATTCGGCCCAAATTGAAGTTTTTATCGCGCCAATAAACCTGTGTACCCTATTTTTTGCCATGATTGCTTCTATTTTTGTCCACAAATCCGCGTTATACTCCATGCTGCCGGGAGACCGGCAATAGGGGAAAAACATTCATTGGAGGGGATCGAAATGTCGTTTCTTCGGAATTTAGGCCAGCGCTTCGCCGCTTTCATGAGCGGACGCAACGGCATTGACCAATTGGGTATCGCGTGCCTTGTCGGAAGTCTTTTGCTCCAGATTGTCGCTTCTTTTACCGGCTTATCGCTGCTGGCGCTGATGAGTCTTGCTGCCTACGGCTATTCCATGTTCCGCGTTTTTTCCCGGAAAAGCTATAAGCGCCAACAGGAAAACGAGCGTTTCAGCGTATGGTTGGCCAATGTGAGAATCAAGACCGTCCAGTTCTGGAAGCGCTTAAAGTTCATGCGTCAATACAAGTATTTCAAATGCCCCCAGTGCAAGGCGCTTTTGCGCATGAGCCGGGGCGCGGGGGAAAAGGAAATCTGCTGCCCCAAATGTCAGAATCGATTCAGGATGAAATCCTGAGGGAGAGGATGAACGATGTTTGGTTATGTGCGCCCCTACGGCGCGGATTTGTCCGAGGAAGAAAAGAAACGCTACAAGGCCGTGTACTGTGGCCTGTGCCGCGTTCTGAATGAAAAATACGGCCTGGCGGGCCGGATGGGCCTCAATTTTGATATGACCTTCCTGCTGCTGCTGTTAGGCTCGCTTTATGAGCCGGACGAAGCGATACGGGAAACCGTCTGCCCGCCGCATCCGGTAAAAAAGCACCACGAAGTCATTACCTCCTATACCGAGTACGCCGCTGGAATGACCGTGGCGCTGACCTATTACAAGGCCCTGGACGATTGGGAGGACGAGCGGAAAGCCTCCGGCAAGGTGTATTCCGATCTGCTCAAGCGCCATTACCAGGCTGTGAAAGCTCAGTGGCCGCAGCCCTGCGAGGCCATCGAAAGCTGCATCAGCGCTATCCATGAGGTGGAAAAAGATCCGAAAGCCCAGCCTGAACGGGCGGCGGACCTGTCCGGCAGGATGCTCAGCGCCATATTCGCGGTGAAAGACGATTATTTCAGGCCACATATGGCGGCTTTCGGGTATTGCTTAGGCAAATTCATCTATATGATGGACGCGGCGGTGGATTATGAGCAGGACATGAAAAAAGGCTGCTTTAACCCGCTGCCCGCCATGGACCTGAAACCGGAAAACGCGGCGGATATGCTGCGTCAGCCCTTGGGCCAGGCAGCCGAAATCTTTGAAGGATTGCCCCTGGTACAGGATGTGAACATTATGCGCAATATCCTCTATTCCGGCGTTTGGCAGAGTTATAACGAAATGCTCAGCCGGAAAAAGGACCAGGACAGACTCGATTCAAGCCAACAGACGGAAGGTGAACAGCATGGTCACTGATCCCCACAGGGTATTGGGCGTGAGCCCGGGAGCCACGCCGGACGAGATCAAAAAGGCGTACCGGCAGAAAGCTAAGGAATGCCATCCTGACCTGCATCCGGACGACCCCAACGCCACGAAAAAAATGAATGAAGTGAATGAAGCCTACGATATGCTGATGCATCCGGAAAAATATCAGGCACGGCAGCAGCAGTCCCAGAGCTATCAGCAGACTTACGGGAATCCCTATACTCAGCAGCGGGGCAATTCTTACGGCGGGTATCAGGGCGGCAACAGTTACGGCGGCGGTTACGGCCCCTTCGGGGACGACCAGACCGGCGGCTGGTTTGATTTTGACGATTTGTTCGGCTTTGGCTCCGCAAGGCGATCCTCCACTGTGCCGCCGCCCCAGGAAACGCCATTTGACAGTACGGAAGTCCGCAGCGCCATTCACGCCATCAACAGCGGGCGCTGGCAGGAAGCCATCAGCGTTCTGGCCAGCGTGCCCAGCACCGGGAGAAACGCCCGGTGGCATTATCTGATGGGTCTTTCCCAGCAGGGGGCGGGCAACACCATGATGGCCCAGGAGGAAATGCAGCGCGCGTCCCAAATGGAACCGAACAACGCCCTGTATCACCAGCTTCTGCAGCAGTACCGTCAGGCGGGACAGGCTTACGCCCAGCGCTCCCAGGGATGGGGCTTCAATATGGGGGCCATGGATCCCTCCCGCTGGTGCATGGGCATCTGTCTGCTGAATCTGTTCTGCAATTTTTGCTGCCGGTGCATCTGATCATAAAAAAATTGGGGCGTGGTTCGCACGTTTCCCGTATATCCATTTCGTTTATGCTCTTACATATGCACACTGAAAGAATGCGTTTCGTCGTGCATGTCATAGAGAGTATTTCCCGTGTCAGCGATATATTTCTGCTGCCATTTCAGAAGAAGATCACGCAGTCTGAATAACTGCTGCCCGGCCGGATCGCCGTATCTTTTCGCCAGTTCGGAAGCACAGGGCATCTGCGCGAGAAAATGATCATCCTGGACCTCAAGATCCGTCAGGATATCGATGGCCGGCAGCGCATCCAGACGATTCATATTCTCCGGCGTCAGCACCAGCGTCAGATTTCGTTTTACCGGATCCGCGATTTCGCCGGAGGACAGCCATTCCTCCTCCGTCATATGCTTTACACGGACGAAAGCATGCCGGATATCCTCCGGCAGCGCGTCAAATTCCTGCCGGGTGATCCGCTGATCCTGTATGGATCTTCCCCGTCCCTTGCTGTGCGGAAGAAAGAAGGAAAACTTCTGAACCCCTCTTTCGGAAAGCATGCGATGAAGCGCCGACACCTGATCCAGGTTTTCCCTCAGAAGCGGGATGCTGAAATTTACGGGCAGTTCCGCTTCTTTTGAGGCCGTCAGCATTTCCAGCAGGAACCGGAAATCTCCTTTTCGGCCGGCAAAACGGTCGTGGTATTCTTCCGTGCCGAAAAAAGTCAGATCAATCAGTTCAACGCCTTTTTTTCGAATGGTCCGCATCAGCGCACCGATTTCCTGCGGATTCCTGAACGCGAAACCATTCATCTGCAAAAAAGTCCCGCCGGGAGCATGATGCTTCCGGCAGAATCGGATATAATCCGGAAGCTCCTGCGTGTCCATGCTATAGCCGAAATAATAGCTCACCCTAAGGCCCGGCCTGACTTCGGCCAGTTCCCGCATGATCCTTTCGGCAAACGCCATGCCGGTTTTCTGAGGTACGCCTGACGCTTTCCCGCAGGATGAAAGCAGACAATATCCGCAATGAGCATGGCAAGGAACGCAGTAATTGGCAATACTGAATGAAACTGTTTCCATTGAACATTTCCCTCCTTTTTATCTGTCAGGCGTCATTGCGCGATTTATCCGCAGGGTCCCCGTGCGGCCGCGATCAGCGGGGATTATTTCAGTGCCAATACAGAGAATTAACGGTGTGACCGGGGTCACACCGTTAACAGTTTTAATGGGACCGCCTCTTTGGCGGCTCCAACCCGTTTTCTGTCAGTCCAGTTCTTTTTCAATCGCCGCAAGCAGCTCGCCGTATTCCTCGAATGCCGGAAGCTCGGGATGATCCTTCTTGATCTGTTCCGTGGAGCGGAACAGGAAGCCCGCCTTACTGGCCTGGATCATGGCCAGGTCGTTGTAGCTGTCGCCCGCGGCGATGGTTTCAAAGCCGATGGACTGCAGGGCCTTGACCGAAACCAGCTTGGACTTTTCCGCCCGCATATGGAAGCCCGTCACCGTGCCGTCTGGGGCCACCTCAAGCGTATTGCAGAAGATGGTGGGCCAGCCTAATTTTTTCATCAAAGGCCCGGCGAACTGGGTAAAGGTGTCGCTCAAAATGATTACCTGGGTCTGTTCCCGAAGCGCGTCCAAAAACTCCCGCGCCCCGGGCATGGGGTCGATTTTTTCGATGGTGGCCTTGATTTCGTTCAGGCCCAATCCGTGCTCACGGAGGATGCCTAAGCGCCAGTTCATCAGCTTATTATAATCAGGCTCGTCCCGGGTGGTGCGCTTCAGCTCGGGGATGCCGCTGGCTTTGGAAAACGCGATCCAAATTTCCGGCACCAGTACGCCCTCCAGGTCCAGGCAGACGATATTCATGCAGTTTGTCCTCCTTGTTATTTGGTACTCCAAGGTTATATCATATTTATTCTGCTTTTTCAAGCAGGAAAAGAACAGAAACATGTATTGACATGCAAAACCCTTTTCGCTATGATTGTGTAGCGTCAAGCATCAGCATGCGTCCAGGGAGGTATATTTATGAAACCTTATCAAATTGAAACCACCTGCGTCCAGGGCGGCTACACCCCCGGCAACGGCGAACCGCGGCAAATTCCTATCGTCCAGTCCACCACCTTCAAGTATGATACCGGCGAGGATATGGGCAAGCTGTTCGACCTGGAAGCCAGCGGGTATTTTTACACTCGGCTGCAAAACCCCACCAACGATTATGTGGCGGCCAAAGTCGCGGCTTTGGAGGGCGGCACGGCGGCCATGCTTACCTCCTCCGGTCAGGCGGCCAACTTTTTCGCCATGTTCAATTTAGCCTGCTGTGGCGACCATATGGTGGCTTCTTCCAGCATTTACGGCGGTACCTTCAACCTGATCAGCGTCACGATGGCGAAAATGGGCATTGAAACCACCTTCGTTTCGCCGGACTGCACCGATGAGGAACTGAATGCCGCGTTCCGGCCTAATACCAAGCTGGTGTTCGGGGAAACCATTGCCAATCCCGCGCTGACGGTGCTGGACATTGAGCAGTTCGCCAAGGCGGCACATGCCCACGGCGTGCCACTGATCATTGACAACACCTTCGCCACCCCTGTCAACTGCCGCCCTATTGAATGGGGAGCCGATATCGTGACCCATTCCACCACCAAATATATGGATGGACACGGCGTCAGCGTGGGCGGCGCCATCGTGGACGGCGGAAAATTTGACTGGATGGCGAACAAGGAAAAATTCCCCGGCCTGTGTACCCCGGATGAAAGCTACCATGGCGTCACCTACGCGGAGAAATTCGGCATGGGCGGCGCGTTCATCACCAAATGTACAGCGCAATTGATGCGGGATTTTGGCTCCATCCAGTCCCCCCAGCACGCCTTTTATCTGAACTTAGGCCTGGAAAGCCTGCATGTGCGCATGGAACGCCACTGCGAAAACGGCCAGAAGGTGGCGGAATTTTTGCAGCAGCATCCCAAGGTGGAGCGAGTTTCCTACTGCGGCCTGCCGGGCGATAAATATTATGAACGGGCGAAAAAATATCTGCCCAAAGGTTCCTGCGGCGTGGTCAGCTTTGAGCTCAAGGGCGGACGGGAAGCCGCCTCCGTGTTCATGAACAGCCTGCGCTTAGCCGCCATCGAAACCCACGTGGCCGACGCCCGCACCTGCTGCCTGAACCCCGCCAGCACCACTCACCGGCAGATGAACGACGAGCAATTGAAAGCCGCGGGCGTCCCCGCCGGGCTGGTGCGCATGAGCTGCGGCCTGGAAAACGCTCAGGACCTGATTGACGATATCGCGCAAGCGCTGGAAAAAGTGAAATAAAGGAAGGCATTGACCTATGCCCATTAAAATCCCCGATCATTTGCCTGCGGTAGACGTGCTGCACCGGGAGAACATTTTCGTCATGACCCAGGGCCGCGCCACCACCCAGGATATCCGCCCCCTGCAAATCCTGCTGGTGAACCTGATGCCCAAGAAAATACAGACCGAAGTCCAGTTTTCCCGGCTGCTGGGCAACACTTCCCTGCAAATCGAATTGGAGCTGGTAGCGCCTCAAAGCCATACGCCCGCCAATACGCCGCCGGAGCACTTGCAGGCGTTTTATAAGACTTTTGACGAGGTGCGTCACCGGAATTTCGACGGCTGCATTATTACAGGCGCTCCGGTGGAGCATTTGGCTTTTGAAGAAGTGGATTATTGGGACGAACTGTGCGGAATCATGGATTGGAGCAAAAAGCACGTCCATTCCACCTTCCATATCTGCTGGGGAGCCCAGGCGGGACTGTACCACCATTACGGCGTGCCCAAGCAGGGCCTGCCCGCCAAGCTCTTCGGCGTGTACCCCCATGCGGTGGAATACAAGCGCAGCATTTTGTTCCGGGGCTTTGACGATACTTTCTACGTGCCCCACTCCCGCCATACCACCGTGAAGCGGGCGGACATTGAAGCCGTGCCGGAGCTGCAAATCCTTGCCTCCTCCCCACAGGCGGGCGTGTATGCCGTTTACGCAAAAAAGCACAAGCAAATCTTTATTACTGGCCATTCGGAATACGACGCCGACACCCTGGAACAGGAATACAAGCGGGACGTGGCCGCTGGCAAGCCCATTTCCGTCCCTGAAAACTATTACCCGAATGACGACCCTGCGAAAACGCCCCTGGTCACCTGGCGGGCCCACGCCAACTTACTGTTCTGCAACTGGCTGAACTATTTCGTTTACCAGACCACGCCCTATGACCTTTCCATGATCCCGGAAGGGGTACAGACAGAGGGAGAATAACAATTCTTTGTCCGCCGGTTTTCCGGCGGCTTTTTCATTGTCATAATCGCCGCTCCCTTTGGACAACATAATATAAAAACGGAGGGAAGCGTATGCAGATCAGAACTGATCTGGCTATGGAAAGCCAAGCCCTATCGCCGAGCCCCAGCGGGGTCACAAGCAGAAGGATCAACCATGGCTCCCTGGAAGAAATTGATGTGAAGGTAGAATCCGACGAAGCGGCAAAGGCATTGGAAAAAGACAAGGGCACTTATATCACCCTGTTTCACCCGTTGCTTTCTCACACCGATACGGAGGAACGAAAGGAAATCATTGTTTCTCTGGCCAAGGTGATCCGGGATTTGACGCCCAAGGACGGCGATATCTTAGTGGTGGGCCTGGGAAACCGGCATATGACGGCGGATTCCTTAGGAAGCCGTGTGGTGGAGGATTTATTGATTACCCGGCACATGAAGGATGTAACAGAAGGAGAACTCAAAAACCGCCTGCGGGGTGTGTGCGGGGTGGCTCCCGGCGTGCTGGGCATCACGGGCATGGAAACGGCGGAAATGATCAAAGGCATCACCGAGCACGTGCACCCTGCCGCCGTGATCGCGATCGATGCCTTGGCCGCCCGGGAAAGCAGCCGCATCGGAACTACCATCCAGGTGACGGACACGGGCATCCGCCCCGGCAGCGGGGTGGGCAATCATCGGGCGGGGCTGAATCAGGACACGTTAGGGGTGCCGGTGATCGCCGTGGGCGTGCCCATGGTGGTGTACGCGGCGGTGATCGCCAGGGACGCCCTTTCCCTGCTGCTCAAGGACATGGACATGAACGAGGGCGAGCACCAGCAGGCCATGGACGGCATGGTGGAGCATATCACCCGCCAGGGCTTGGGGGAGCTGGTGGTAACCCCTCGGGAGGTGGACGAGCTGGTGGGAAGGGTAGCCCGGCTCATTGCCGACGGGCTGAACTTAGCGTTACAGCCGGAACTGTCTTTGGAAGAAATCCAGTATTTATCGCATGACGGCCCGTAAAGGGGCATATACTGTCATGAGGTGAATCATGATGGATGCGTTGAAACGTGGACTTGCGGGCCTGTGGGCGCTGATTTTTCTTTTATGCTTGGGCGTATCAGCCACCGGGGAAACAGCGGACGAGTTTTCCATGGAGGTGGTTTCCGTTTCCTCCAATCAGAAGAAACAGAAACGGGTATTCCTGTACCATACCCACACCTATGAAGCCTATGAAATGGACGGGGAAAACCGCTACACGCCCACGGAGACCTGGCGAACGGCGGATCATGAATACAACATGGTGCGCGTCGGCGCGGAACTGGCGGAGCGCCTCCGGGAGGCGGGCATTTTCGTCACCCACGATACCACGGATTACGAACCGCCCCGGCTGTCCAGCGCTTATTCCCGTTCATTGAAGGGACTGAAACAGGCAGCGGATGAAGGGTACGACCTCTATATTGATCTGCACAGAGATTCCTTTTCAAAAGGAAACGGGCCCAACGTAGTAGATGTGGAAGGACAATCTGCCGCCCGACTGCTGATCCTCATTGGCCAGGGCACTGGCAGTTCCTTGGATGAAAAACCCAATTGGGAAGCCAACGAAAAAGCGGCCCAAGCCATTTCCGGTTATTTGAACGCTCGGGCGGAAAACCTCTGCCGGGGCGTGTCGCTGAAATCCGGGCGGTATAACCAGCAGGCGGCCACCCCCAGCATGCTGATCGAGGTGGGCAACAACAAGAACACCCTGCCCGAGGCCCTGAACGCCATGGAACCCCTGGCCCGGGCCATCTGCCAGTACTTTGACAGGCTGGAATAATTGCCTTTCCCTTCTCCTTGTGGTATACTGTACGGGAAGGGAGGGAAGAACGCGCATGAGAAGCTATTGCCTGAAACGGATGCGCAGGGAGCGCATCGTCTTTTTCCGGCTGCTTATCGCCGCCATCGTGACGAACTGCCTGTGCGCCGCCGTGTGCGGAGCGCTCTGGAAAGTGCTGGACCAGGGGCAGACCAGAGCGCCGCTGATTTTTTCGGGCGTTTTTCTCACGCTCTCTCTCTTTTTATGGGGCGTCTATCTGCGGGAAAGCGACGTGAACCAGCTGCTCAAAAAAACGGTTTTCGGCAGAGACCTGGTCATTTTCGGAGATAAAAAGGCATCCGGCGGATGGGCCTTCGACGAACCCCGTTCCTCCAGGGAGCTGATGGCGGAGATCGACGAGGAAGCGCTTCATATGGATTACGAATGCGTTTCTTTCGCCCTGATGCGTCACTGGATCGTTTTTTACCGGTATTTTAACGGAAACGTCTATTCCATGCCCGTGGAGAAAAGGTGGATCACCCGAATCTGGTGGGAAAAGGCGGACGGGGGAGAAAACAGCGGATTTGACGTTTATGTGGAGCGCGCGTTTGATCCGAGCGGTCCCGGCGTATTTCGGGTATGGGAGCAGGCGGATATCGAAGCGCTCCGGCAATGGAGTGTACAGCAGGAGAAAGCGGAAGTATGAGGAATAACGCGCCGATCGGCATGTTTGACAGCGGGGTGGGAGGCATCAGCGTGCTGCGGGAAGCGGTGCGGATGCTTCCCAACGAGCGCTTCATTTTTTTCGGGGACACGAAGAACGCTCCCTACGGCACGAAAACCAAGGAAGAAGTGCTGACCCTGTCCCGCCGCGTGGTGGAAACGCTGCTGGAAAGGGGCTGCAAGGCTATCGTGATCGCCTGCAACACCGCCACCAGCGCGGCGGCGGCCACCCTGCGGGCGGAATACGCGGATATTCCCATCATCGCCATGGAACCGGCCCTGAAGCCCGCGTCTCTTTTGCGCCAGGATGGCGTGGTGCTGGCCCTGGCCACTCCCGGCACCATCGCGGGGGAAAAGTACGCCCATTTGTACGCATTGTATGGGGAGGGCGTAATATCGCTGCCCTGTGGGGGACTGATGGAATTTGCCGAGAGGGGAGAATTGGACAGCCCCGCCCTGCACGAATACCTTTCCGAGCTGTTTCAGCCCTATGCCGATCAGAAGGTGGAGGCCGTGGTGCTGGGATGCACCCACTACGTTTTCCTAAAACGGGCTATCGGGCGGTTTTTCCCCTCCACGCCCCTGATCGACGGAAACGAAGGTACCGTCAGGCAGCTTGGCCGTCGATTGGCTGAAAAGAATCTGCTGGCCCCCGAAGACCAAGCGGGCCATGTGACCCTGCTTTCTTCCGGAGGAGAAGAAGCGGTGGCGCTCATGAAAAAGCTGCTGAATCTGCCGGAAGAATCGTAAATTCTTATCGAATACTCTTTACTTATGTCAATAATTTGGGTATAATATGCATGGTTCCCGAATAAAGATAAAGGAGAAAAAGATCATGAAAAAGATTCTTGCGCTGGTTTTGGCTGTGCTGATGCTGACCCTTTCCGCCTGCGCGGTGGCTGAGGAAGCAACTGTGATGACCCATGAAGAATACGTGGCTGCCGAAATGGACAGCGAAGTGACCATCGAAGCCTATGTGCAGGCCAAGCAGAGCTGGTGGGCCGACAAGGCCACCATCTACCTCCAGGCCGAAGATGGTGCGTATTTCCTGTATGAACTGCCCATCAGCGAAGCGGATTACGCGCTGCTGGTGCCCGGCACCAAGGTTCGCGTGACCGGTTACAAGTCCTCTTGGGCTGGCGAAGTGGAAATCGTGGACGCCACCTTTGAAATCTTGGAAGCCGAACCCTGGATCGCCGAAGCGGAAGATATCACCGCGCTGCTGCCCAGCGAAGACCTGATCCTGCATCAGAACGAGCTGGTCGCCGTGAAGGGCGTCACCGTGGAAGCCTACGACGAAAGGGGTGCCGCTTTCAAGTACAAGAATGAAACCGACAAGACGGACGACCTGTACTTCAAGGTTTCCAAGGACGGCCAGACCTACGAATTCTGCGTGGAATTCTATCTCTGCGGCAAGGACACCGAAGTGTATCAGGCTGTGGAAGCCCTGAACGTGGGCGACGTGATCGACCTGGAAGGCTTCCTGTACTGGTACAACGGCGCGAATCTGCAGGCCACCAAGCTGACCAAGGCGGAATGATCCTTTTCCGGTAAAATCAACGCCCCGGCACCCGCCGGGGCTTTTCCTTTAGGTCTTTTTCTGGTTTTCCATTTCCTTTTCAGCGGCTTTTTGCTCCCGCTCCTTTTTCCGGCGCAGGGCTTTGTTGATGACATAATAGGATTCAAAGGGCCCGATGACGGCGGAAATAATGATCAGAATCCAATACCAAGGCACGGCGTTTTATCCTCCCGGTTCTGTTTCCGGATTCAGTATACATGATTGCTTGCTCTGGGGCAAGAAAAAACGAAAAAAGCGGCGCAAAAAAGCATAGAAACGAAAAAAAGAGGCTTTCGACATCCGCCGAAATGTGTTATAATCATATGATAAAAGGGGGTATGCTGTGCATGCGAAGCATGACGGGTTACGGACGCAGGCAGATGAGCCGGGACGGACGGGAAATCTCGGTGGAAATCAAAACGGTGAATCACCGTTTTCTGGACCTTTCCTGCCGTCTGCCCAGGGCGCTTTCCTTTGCGGAGGACGCGGTGCGGAAACAGATTTCCCAAACGCTGCGCCGGGGCCACGCGGACGTGAACGTGAATTATTTGAACCTGCGGCTGGACGCCCGGGAGGTGCGGCTGGACGAAGGGCTGGTGCTTCAATACAAGGAAGCGCTGCTCAATGCCCGCCAAATCGCCAGGAAAGAGCGCTCCTCCATCCGGGATGAAAATGTGGAATGGATCATTCAGCAGCCGGACGTGTTGCAGGTAACCGTTAAGGATGAAGACCAGGAAGCGGTGCTTTCCCTGCTTAAGGACGCGCTGGACGCCGCCTTATCGGATGTCATCGCTATGCGGGAAAAGGAAGGCGACGCCCTGAAAGCGGACCTCAAGCTGCACCTGAACGAAACGGCCCGTCTTCGGAACGAAATCGCCCTGCTGGCCCCGAAGGTACCGAAAATTTATCAGGAAAAGCTGCAAGCCAGGATCAAGGAGCTGGGCGTTAAGGAGATTGACGAACAGCGCTTAGCCCAGGAAGTGGCGCTCATGGCGGACCGCTGCGCCATCGACGAAGAGCTTTCCCGTCTGGAAAGCCACATCGGGCAGATGCGGCAGGCGCTGGAAGCGGAGGGTGAAACGGGCCGCAGGCTGGATTTTCTCACCCAGGAGCTGAACCGGGAAGTGAATACCATCGGTTCCAAAGCATCCGACGCTGAAATTACCAAGCTGGTGGTTACCGCAAAAACCGAGATCGAAAAGCTGCGGGAGCAGGTACAGAATGTGGAGTGATGACCATGAAGCTGTTGAACGTGGGTTTTGGCAATATGGTGTCCGCCGGGCGCATCGTGGCGGTGATCGCGCCGGACAGTGCGCCGGTGAAACGCATGGTGCAGGAAGCCCGGGATGACAGCCATCTGATCGACGCCACGGCGGGACGGCGTACCAGGGCCGTTCTGATGATGGACACGGGCCACGTGGTGCTTTCCGCCGTGCAGCCGGAAACCATCGCGGGCCGACTGCAAAGCGACGCATAAACTACAAAAGCTCCTGAGAGGGGGAAACACCCATGCGCGAAGAAAGAAAAAGCATGCTGATCGTCATATCTGGCCCCTCCGGCGTGGGAAAAGGAACGATTTACAGCCAGCTGCTGAAAAATGATCCCAGCCTGACCTTTTCCGTCAGCGTAACCACCCGCGCGCCCAGGCAGGGCGAAAGGGAGGGCATCGATTATTTCTTCATTTCCCATGAGGAATACGACCGCCTGCTTGCTGAGGACGCTTTCTTAGAGCACGCTACCGTTCACGGCAACAGCTACGGCACCCTGAAATCACAGGTGGAAGCCAAACTGGCCGGAGGCTGGAGCGTGGTGCTGGATATCGATCCACAGGGGGCCAGGAACGTGATGCGGATCTGGCCGGAATGCGTGAGCATTTTCCTGCTGCCTCCCTCCTATGAGGAGCTGCGCAAGCGCCTGTATGGCCGCAATACCGACCATCCCGAGGAAATCGAACGCCGCCTGAGCAACGCCCGGGGGGAAATCGAACAAGCCAACCTGTACCAGTATAACGTGGTGAACGATGATGTGGAGCGCGCTTATCAGCGGGTGGCCGCTATCATCGCCGCCGAAAAATTGCGTACAACCCGGTATCATCCCGTGGTTGAATGATAGAGGAGGATATTAAAATGCCTGTAAACAAGCCTGCTATTGACGAACTGTGCCAGAAAGTGGACTGCCGCTATACCCTGGTTGTGGAAAGCGCCAAGCGCGCCCGGGAACTGGTGGGCGGCTCCCAGCCCCTGATCGACGCCAAGGAAATGAAGCCCGTTTCCGTAGCCGTGGATGAAATCAACCGGGGGCTTTTGACCTATCACCGCAACCTGGAAGACGAAGAGGACTAAGCAAAATGACCCTGGAAGGTAAAACCGTCGTATTGGGCGTAACGGGGGGCATCGCCGCGTATAAAGCCTGCGAGCTGACCTCCAGGCTGCGGAAAGCCGGGGCGCAGGTGTACGTGATCATGACGCAAAACGCCTGCCAATTCGTGGCCCCTCTGACCTTTGAAACCCTGTCCAATCATCCCGTGGTCACGGACACCTTTGCCCGGCCTTCCACCTGGGAGGTGGAGCATATCGCCCTGGCCAAGCGGGCGGATGTGTTCGTGATCGCCCCGGCCACCGCCAACATTTTAGCGAAAATGGCCCACGGCATCGCCGACGATATGCTGTCCACCACCGTGCTGGCGACCCGCGCGCCCGTTTTAGTGGCTCCCGCCATGAACACGGGCATGTGGGAAAACGCCGCCACTCAGGAAAATGTTCAAACGCTGCTTCGCCGCGGCGTGCGCTTCGTCGGGCCGGAGGGCGGTTTTCTGGCCTGCGGAGATACCGGGGCCGGGCGCATGAGCGAGCCCAGCCAGATTTTTGACGCCATTGCGGAAACGCTGAATCCCCGGCAGGATATGAAGGGGCTGCGTGTGCTGGTCACCGCGGGGCCTACGGTTGAAAAAATCGACCCGGTGCGCTACATTTCCAACCGGTCCAGTGGGAAAATGGGCTACGCCATCGCGGAAGCGGCGGCAAAGCGCGGGGCGGACGTGATCTTGGTCACAGGCCCCTCCCGCCTTGAAATTCCCCAGGGTGTAAAGGCCGTTGCAATCCAGTCCACCCAGGACCTGCTGGAAGCCATGAGGAACCATTGTCCGGAAGCGGATGCCGTGATTCAAGCCGCCGCTCCGGCAGATTTCACCCCTGTCGTGGTGGCTGACCAGAAGATCAAAAAACAAGGGGACGGCGACTTGACGCTCACCCTGCGCCAGACCCCCGACGTGGCCGCCCAGGTGGGAAAAATGAAGCGCCCGGGACAGACTTTGGTCGGTTTTGCCGCTGAAACCAACGACGTGCTGCAAAACGCCGAAGGAAAGCTTACCAAAAAGAACTTAGATATGATCGTGGCCAACGACGTGACCGCCCCCGGCGCGGGCTTTGACGTGGACACCAACATCGTTACTTTCGTAACCCATGACGGGAAGGAAACCCTGCCCTGCCTGCCCAAAAAACAGGTAGCGGAAGAATTGCTGGATCGGGTCATGAAACTGCGGGAATCGCTTTAACACGGGAGGAAAAAAGGTGTACGCGGAAATCATTGTGGACATCGCGTCCGAGCAGGTAGACCGCGTATTTACCTACGCCGTCCCCGATACCCTGTCTGTCGTTCCGGGCATGCGGGTGCGCGTGCCCTTTGGTCCAAGGGAAAAAGAGGGGTATGTGATCCGGTTAAAGGAACAGTCGGGTTATGACGAAAAAAAGATCAAGCCCATTCTCGCCGCATTGGAGGATTATCCCGCTCTGTTGCCTCCGTTAATGGAACTGGCCCAGGAAATCAAGGAAAAAAGCCATTGCCCCCTGTGCGAAGCCCTTCGGCTGATGCTGCCCGCCGAAATGCGGGGCGGACGGGTGAAGGTGAAAACAGAGGAATACGCACAACTGACCATTCCCCCGGAACAGGTGGAAGAAGCGATTCAGGCGCAGAAGCGTTCCGCCAAGCGGCAATTGCTGATCACCCTGCTGTCCGACGGTCAGCCCCATCCCGTGGACGAATTGCGCTCCATGATCAACAGCGTCAGGGACGCGCTCAATGCCCTTTCCGAAAAGGAAATGGTGCGGGTCTTTGAAAAAGAAGCGTTTCGTTCGCCCTATTACGGGCGGATAGACGCTTCGCCCGATCCCGAACTGACAAAGGAGCAGCGTGAAGCCCTGGAAGAATTGATCCCCGCCCTGCGCAAGCCGGAAAAGCCGTTCCTGCTGCACGGCGTTACCGGATCGGGGAAAACGGAAGTATTCATTCGCCTGGTGCGTCAAGCGCTGAAGATGGGCAAGGGCGCTATCATCCTTGTGCCGGAAATCGTGCTGACCCCCCAGATGATCCAATGGTTCCGCTCTCGGTTCGGAAACGCCATGGCGGTGCTGCATTCCCGTTTAAGTCCTGGAGAGCGCTTCGATGAATGGCGGCGCATCCGGCAGGGAGACGCCCGCATCGTGATCGGGGCGCGCTCCGCCGTGTTCGCGCCGGTGGAAAACTTGGGCGTGATCATCGTGGATGAGGAGCATGAACAGACCTATCTGTCCGACAGGTTTCCCCAGTATGATGCCCGTGAAATTGCCGCGTCCAGAGGAAAACGGGAAAAAGCCGCCGTGCTTTTGTCCAGCGCCACCCCTAGCATTTATTCTTACGCCATGACACGGCGGGGAGATTATACCCTGATCGAAATGCCCCATCGGGTGCTGGACCGGCCCCTGCCGCGGATCCATTTGGTGGATATGCGGGAAGAGCTGCGCAAAGGAAACCACGGTATGTTTTCCGGCCTTTTCCAGCAAAAGCTGCGCGCCTGCCTGGAAAAAGGCCAGCAGGCCATGCTGTTCATCAACCGCCGGGGCTACGCCAGTTCCGTCACCTGCCGCAAGTGCGGCAAAACGGTGAAATGTGACCGGTGCGACGTATCCATGACCTATCACAGCGTGGATCAGACCCTGCGCTGCCATTACTGCGGCGCGATTCGACCCTTGCCGAAGCTGTGTCCTGCCTGCCAAAGCTCCTACATCCGCCCCATGGGGATCGGCACCCAGAAGGTGGAAGAAGAACTGAACAAACAGTTTCCCGGCGCGGGCGTGATCCGCATGGATATTGATACCACCAGCGGCAAAAACGCGCATTTTGAAATGGTGGACCGGTTTCGGGCGGGGGAAGCGCAAATTCTGCTGGGCACCCAAATGATCGCCAAGGGCTTGGATTTTCCCCAGGTGACGCTGGTGGGGGCCGTGCTGGCGGACCTGACGCTGAATTTCCCCGATTATCGGTCCCCGGAACGTACTTTTCAACTGCTGGTGCAGGTGGCGGGCCGGGCCGGACGGGGATTGGAACCGGGGGAAGTGGTGATTCAAACCTACCAGCCGGATCATTATGCCGTTCGGGCGGCGGCAAAGCAGGATTACCGGGCATTTTTCAACGAGGAATTTGAACGGCGCAAGGCCGGGCTGTATCCACCCTTTACCATGATGATCCGGTTCCTGTGCGAAGCCAAGGAAATGCCGGAAGCGCTGACCACGGCGGAAAGCATCCGGGACAGGATCGTCAGCGAATTTGAGGGAACGCCCCTGTACCGCCGTATTTTCTTTATCCGGGCGGATGAAGCGCCCATTACCCGCATTCAGGACAGGGCGAGAGCCCACGTGTTAGTCAAGCTGCTCAATCACCCGGACACGGACCGGATGCTGGCCCGTTTTCAGGAAATGGCTTCGGATGAATATCCGGCCAGGGTGCAGTTGGAAATCAATCCGGCGTCCCTGGCGTAAAAAGGAGTTTGAAAATGGTTCGCAAAATACTGCAATTTGGAGACGAAACCCTGCGCAAGACCAGCAAGCCCATGCAGAAGTTCGACCTGCGGCTATGGCTGCTGCTGCGGGATATGGCAGATACCATGAACAAGGCCGAGGGTGTGGGCCTTGCCGCGCCGCAGGTGGGCATCCTGCGCCGGGTAGTGGTCATCGACGTGGGGGACGAAAACGGTCTGATCGAGCTGATCAATCCCGAAATCATCTCCCAGGAAGGGGAGCAGGAGGGCAGCGAGGGGTGCCTGAGCGCGCCGGGCCGCCGGGGATACGTGAAGCGGCCCAACAAAGTCACCGTCCGTGCCCAGGACCGCAAAGGCAAGTTCTTTGAAATCACTGGGGAAGGGCTGCTGGCCCGTGCCTTCTGCCACGAGCTGGATCACCTGGACGGCATTCTGTATTCCGACAAGGAGGAATACGAAATCAAGGATGACGAGGACGAGGAGGAACAGCAGTAAATGCGCGTTGTCTTTTTAGGTACCCCGGATTTCGGCGTTCCCTCCCTGAAAGCGCTTGTTGAAGCGGGACATGAGGTCGTGGGCGTGTTCACCCAGCCGGACAAACCCAAGGGCCGGGGAAACAAAATGCTGCCCAGCCCCGTGAAGGTGTGCGCCCGGGAGTACGGCATCCCCGTGTTCCAGCCGGTGAAGATTCGGGTGGACGGGGTGGAGGACTTGCGCGCCCTGGCCCCTGATCTGTGCGTCACCGCCGCTTTCGGACAGATCCTGTCCCAGGAAGTGCTGGATATCCCTAAAATCGGTACGGTGAACGTCCATTCCTCCCTGCTGCCCAAGTATCGTGGCTCCGCGCCCATCAATTGGGCGATCATGGAGGGGGAAACCGTCACCGGCGTCACCACCATGATGACGGACAAGGGCTTGGACACGGGGGACATTCTACTGAAAAAAGAGGTGCCCATTCTGCCCGGCGAAACGGCGGAGGAACTGACCGTCCGCCTGGCCCCCATCGGCGCGGAGCTTCTAATCGAAACCATACGCCGCATCGTGGCGGGGAATTGCCCCCGCGTAAAGCAGAACGAAGATGAAGCCAGCTATTTCCCCATGCTGAAAAAGGAAATGGGGGAGATTGACTGGAATTTGTCCGCCGACAGGATCGTGAATCTGATCCGTGGGCTGACGCCTTGGCCCGGCACATGCTTTACCTGGGGCGAAAGCGAAACGGTCAAGGTCTGGAAAGCGGAAACGGCGGAGAATCCGGGCTTTGAACCGGGCAGGATCATCGCCGCCGACGCAAAACAGGGATTAATCATCGCGGCGGGTGAAAACGCTGTGCGGGTGCTGGAAATGCAGGCCCCCGGCGGCAAGCGCATGAACCCGAAGGATTATCTGCGGGGGCATCCCGTTTCCTATACGGAAGTGAATGGGTAACGGTTGAGAAAAACGGAGGAAACGAATATGAATGACGATGGCAAGCGGACGGAAAGGAAGCCCTACGCCGGAAAAGAAAGGCATTCGGGCAAGCCGGGGGAAAAACAGTCGTTTTCTCCAAAGGACAGAAATCGGAGCGTGAACAAGCCCACTGGAAAAACATATGGCAAGCCCGGACAAAAACCCTTTGACCGCAAGCCCGCTTCTGATCCCAACGCGCCCAGCAGCTTAAGCCGCAAGGTGGCGCTGGAAATCTTTCAGGATGTGGTGCGCAAGGACGCTTACGCTTCCCTGTCCCTGGACGACCGGATGAAGAACGCAAATTTGTCTCAATTGGACAAGCGTTTCTGCGCCAGCATCGTCTATACAACCCTGGAAAACCTGATCCGCATCGACTATGTATTGAGCTTTTTCTTAAAGGACGCGGACAACCTGGAAGCTACCGTGCGGGATATTCTGCGCATCAGCGTATGCCAGCTATTGTTCCATGACCGCATCCCGGAAAACGCGGTAGTGGACGAAGCGGTGAAGCTGACCCGCGGCGCGGGGCTGGAGGGGCTGACGGGCCTCACCAACGCCGTACTGCGGTCCGTGGTGCGGGGAAAGAACGAAATCAAGTGGCCGTCCCCCGAGGAAGGGCCGCGCTATTTATCCATCATGTACTCCGTGCCCCTGTGGCTGGCCGAAAGGCTGAACGCGGCTTACGGCCCCGAACTGGCGGGAAAAATCTGCGCTTTCCGTACGGAAGCCCACTATACCGTGATCAGGCCCAATATGATGAAGCTGACCGATCAGCAATTTGAACAGCTTTTGCAAAAAAAGGTTTGGGAAGTGGAAAAGGGCGCTGTGCCCCATGCGTATCGGGTGCGGAAGGCCGCCGAAATCGCCCAGGACGCGGATTTTTTCGCTGGAAACTTTTCCATTCAAGGTGAAAGCAGCATGCTGGCCGCTCAGGCGGTGGACGCAAAACCCGGCATGCAGATTTTAGACTGCTGCGCCGCTCCCGGCGGGAAAAGCGCCTATTTGGCGGAGGTCATGGGCGGATCGGGCCGGGTGTACGCCTGGGACGTGCATGAGCATCGGGTGACGCTGATCAAAACCATGATGCGCAGATTGAAGCTGGAAAATGTGCGGCCCGCCGTGCGGGACGCCGCCGCACTCAAGGAAGATATGACAGGGACCATGGACGCCGTGCTGCTGGACGCGCCCTGCTCTGGCCTGGGGGTCATGGACAACAAGCCTGATATCAAATACCGGGCCACCCCGCAATCCGTGAAGGAATTGACGGGCATTCAGGAAAAGCTGCTGAACACCTGCTGCCAGTACGTGAAACGGGGCGGTACGCTGGTTTATTCCACGTGCAGCGTTTTGCCGGAGGAAAACGGGGAACAGATCAGGCGGTTCCTTGCCTCCCATCCCGATTTTGTTTTATCTCCCCTTCCTGCGTCCTTTGGCGAACAGTTCAAGGCGCACTATACGGAAATGGGCCTGCAGTTGCTGCCTCACCGGGACGGGGTGGAGGGCTTCTTCATCGCCCGAATGCGCAAGGTAAAATGACCATGAACGAACCGATTCAGTGGATGGGGCTGTACCCAGAAGAATTGAAGCAGGCCCTTTCGGACTTAGGCGAAAAGCCCTTCCGGGCGGGGCAGATGTTTTCCTGGCTGCACAAAGGGGCGCGGTTTTCCGAGATGACCAATCTTTCCCTGGCGCTGCGGGAAAAACTCGCCGCCAGCGGCATTGATCAGCCTGTGACCATCCGGGAGACCCGCGTTTCCCAATTGGACGGGACGAAAAAATTCCTGTACGCCTTACCAGACGGCAACTGTGTGGAGGGCGTGCTCATGCGTTACCACTACGGGGCGACCTTGTGCGTATCCACCCAGGTGGGCTGCAAAATGGGCTGCCGCTTCTGCGCCAGCACCCTGGACGGCTGCGTGAGGAATTTGACCGCCGCCGAAATCTTAGGGCAGGTCCAGTGCGCCAACCGGGAATTGGGCGGCGAGCGGGTGCACAATATCGTGCTGATGGGCAGCGGTGAACCCTTTGACAATTACGATCAGGTGGTGCGCTTCCTGCGGCTCGTGTCCCATCCGGAGGGGATAAATATCGGTCTAAGGCACATTTCGGTCAGTACATGCGGGCTGGTGCCTCAAATGCGGCGCTTTGCTCAGGAAGGGCTTCCCGTTACTCTGTCACTGTCGCTCCACGCGCCCAACGATGAAATCAGGCGGCAGATCATGCCCATCGCCCAGCGGTATACCATCGAGGAAACCCTGGACGCCTGCCGCTTCTACTTAGAGAAAACGGGCCGCCGCGTGGTGTTTGAATACGCGCTGATCGACCGGGTGAACGCAAGCGAAGCGTGCGCCGAAGAATTGGCGGACCGGCTGCGGGGAATGCAGTGCCACGTGAACTTGATCCCCCTGAACACGGTAAAGGAAAGAAACTTGTACGGGGTGACCGAAGCGCAGGTGCGCGCTTTTCTGTCCGTGCTGGAAAACCGACATATTTCCGCCACCCGACGCCGTGAAATGGGCGATGATATCGATGGCGCCTGCGGGCAGCTGAGAAAAAAGATCATGGAGGAGACGCAGAAATGAATGTGGCATCCAGAACGCATATCGGTCTCGTTCGCGCGTCCAATCAGGATGCGCTGCTCCTGAATCCGGGAACCAATGATTTATACGGCGTCGCGGACGGCATGGGCGGCCACAAGGGCGGGGATATCGCAAGCCTGATGGCGGCTTCTTTGGTGAGGCGATTCCTGCACGGTTTAAAGCCATCCAAGGATCATCTCAGGCAGGGAATCGAAGAAGCCAATTTAATGATCTACGAGGAACAGCTATACCGGCCTGACCTGAGCGGCATGGGCACCACCCTGACCGTGATCTGGGAAGATAAAAAGCGGATTTTCCTCGGTCATGTGGGGGACAGCCGCGCCTACCGGCTTCGCGGCGGCGTGATCCAGCAGGTGAGCCAGGATCATTCCATGGTGGCAGAGCTTGTGCGCGATGGACTGCTGACGCCGGAGGAAGCCAGAAAGCATCCCTACCGCAACATCATTACCCGCGCCCTGGGCAGCAGTGAAACGGTGGAAGTGGATATTGAGGAATTTGATAAGCGTATTGGTGATATTTATCTCATCTGCTCCGATGGCCTGTCCGAATACGTACAGGAAGACCAAATGCAGAAGATCCTTTCGGAACATGATTTGGAGGAAGCGGCCGATCTATTTTTGAACCTCGCGCTGGAGGGCGGCGGCAGGGATAACATTTCCCTGGTGATCGCGGAGGTGACGGCATGATCGGCAAGGTGCTGGACAACCGCTATGAACTGGTGGAATTCATCGGCAAGGGCGGTATGGCGCTGGTTTACCGGGCCATTGACAAGCGCACGGGCCATAACGTGGCGGTCAAGATCCTGCGTCCCGAATACAATCAGGACGCCGAATTCTGTACCCGTTTTGAGCGGGAGGCCGTGGCCGCCAGCAAAATGAGCCACCATAACATCGTGAATCTTCTGGATGTGGGCCAGGACGGCGACATGCGCTATCTGGTGATGGAATACGTGCGCGGACGCACGCTGAAAGAAGTCATCAAGCAGCAGGGGCGGTTGAAGCCCGCGGTGGCGGCGCAGATCGGCATCCGCATTTTATCCGCTTTGCAGCATGCCCATAAAAACGGCATCATCCATCGGGATATCAAACCTCAGAACATTCTGGTGCATTCCGATGGGCTGATCAAAGTGGGGGATTTCGGCATCGCCCGGGTGGTGGGCAGCAATACCATCAGCACGGACGATATCGTGATGGGTTCTGTGCATTATTTTTCGCCCGAGCAGGCCAAGGGCGAACCTGTCACCGCCGCCAGCGACCTGTACAGCGTAGGCGTGGTGCTGTATGAGATGCTCACCGGGAAACCGCCTTTCGACGGAGAAACGCCCATCGCCATCGCCATGCAGCATATTGGCGGCAAGGCGCAGCCTATCCACGAAATCAACCCTTCCGTGCCGCCCGCCATGGAGCGGGTGGTAGAAAAAGCCATGGAAAGGCGGCCGGAGAGGCGGTATCAAAGCGCCCTGGAAATGGCCCAGGACCTGCAGCGCGCCATGCAGGAGCCGGAAGGCGCGTGGATGGGGCCTGTACCGCAGCCCTCGTCCCCGTCAGAGCAGATTTCAGGAGATACGGACAAACAAAAGCCCGTACATTCCCGTTCATGGATCTGGATGCGGATCGGTGCGGGAATGGTCGTCGTCGCGGTGCTGGCTTGGCTGGTGCTGGGTGGGATCAGTATTTACGATCAGGTGGTAAACGCCACATCGGCCCCCTATTGCCTGGATGAAACGGAAACGGAAGCCCTGCGCCTGATCAACCGCGCCGGTCTGCTCTGCGAAATCACCCGCATCAGCGACGCGAAAAAAGCCGCCGGATACGTGATTATGCAATCGCCGGAATTTGGCACGGCCATGCGGAAAAATGAGACCGTATTCCTGACCATTTCCACCGGGCCGGAGGAACAGGAAATCCCCTACATTATCGGCTACAGCGTAGAAGAAGCAAGAAATGAACTGGAACGCTTGGGCTTTACCCTGCTGGCCCTGCCGGAGCGCATGCTTTCCACCGACGCCTGGGATACGGTCATGAAGCAAGATCCCTTGGCGGGCGAAATGATGCCAAGCGGCAGTGTGGTGCAGGTAAAACTCAGCGGCGGCAGCGTCACCCTGCCAGATTTTATTGGCATGACGCGGCAGGACGCCCTTTTCCTGATCCAGCAGCTGCAATTGAATTTATCGGAAATCAGAGAAATCCCGGTGGACGACAGTTCCCAGTTTGAACGGGTGGCCGCCCAGTTTTTCACCGACGACAAAGCCACCCCCTACTCTGTGGGGGATCAGGTGATGCTGCATACCCAGGTGACGCTGGCTGTGTATGTTTCCAATGAGCCAGAGGCCGCCGCCACGGCGGAAACCGCTGCCGAAACCGCTGTGCCGCAGGAGGAGCTTGCCCAATGATGGAAGGCGTGATCGTGCGGGGTCGCGGCGGATTTTATACGGTCAGAGACGATCAGGGCCGGGAATTTGTGCTGCGCGCGAAGAAAAAATTCCGGCGGCAGAAGATTTCCCCCCTGGTGGGCGACCGGGTCTATTTCACCCCCGGCGAAGGCAAAGAGGAAGGGAAGGAAGAGGACGGCTGGGTGGAGGAAATCCTTCCCCGGACAAGCTGCTGCCTGCGCCCGCCCGTGGCCAATATTTCGCTTCTGTGCATCGTAGCCGCACCTCAGCCCGCACCGGACTGGCTGTTGGTCGATAAGCTGCTGATTTTCGCGCGAAAGCAGGGTATTCAAACGCTGCTGATTCTCAATAAATCCGATCTGCCAAAGGCGGAGGAAACGGCGGCACAGGCCCGGGCTATGTACGCGGGCGCGGAAATAGACGTCTGCTGCGTCAGTGCGCAAAACGGGCAGGCGGAAGACGAACTGATCCAGCACCTGAAAGGGAATACCTGCTGTTTTTCCGGCCAGTCCGGGGTGGGAAAATCCACCCTGCTGAACGCCTTGTTTGGCCTGTCTCAGGAAACGGGAGACATCAGCCAAAAGATTCAGCGGGGAAAAAACACCACCCGCCACGCCGAGTTGTTTTCCTTTGGGGATATCCGCGTGATCGATACGCCGGGTTTCAGTCTGCTGGAAATGGACGATGTGTTCGATCCCGTGCTGCTGCGGGATTATTACCCGGAATTTGCGCCTTACGCCGGGGCCTGCCGGTTTTCCCCCTGCTATCATGGCTCGGAACCCGGCTGCGCGGTGCTGCAGGCGGTCCGGGAGGGGAAAATAGACGCGCTGCGGATGGAAAGATACCACACGCTGCTTTCGGACTGCCGTCAGGCATGGAGGGATCGATATGATTAAACTGACGCCGTCGCTTTTGGCCGCCGACCTGCTGAATCTTGGCCGGGAAATCGATCAAATGACGAAAAACGGCATCGATCAATTGCATTTTGATGTGATGGACGCCCATTTCGTGCCCAATCTGTCCTTCGGCCCTTCTTTCTGCAAGGCGATTCACAGGCAGTTCCCAAAGCTTAAACTGGACGTGCATCTGATGATGGATAATCCGGATCAGTATTTGGACATGTTTTTGGAATCCGGTGCATCCAGCGTCATCGTGCACCGGGAAGTGCTGCACGACCCCGATATCATGGCGCGGAAAATCCACGAAAGAGGCGTGCTGGCAGGCCTGTCCATCAAGCCCGCCACGCCGGTGAAAGCGCTGCTGAACTGGCTGGATGAAACGGATATTGTGCTCATCATGACGGTGGAGCCGGGCTTCGGGGGGCAAAAGCTCATGCCGGAGCAGATCGAAAAAATCAGTCTGCTGCGCCGGGAAGGGTATCAGGGCGTGATTGCCGTGGACGGCGGTGTGAATCTGGAAAACGCATCGCTGCTCAAGGAAGCGGGGGCCAATTGGCTTATCATGGGCACCTCCTATTTCCGGGCGGAGGATCCCGCGCTGGTTGCCCGGAAGGTCAGGGAAATGGCATGAAGCAAAAAAACGAATTTCATCATAAGCACGGTCTTGGACAGAACTTCATTACGGACGAAGCGCTGTTTCCCCAATTGGTGGATTTGGCGGGCGTGGGGGATAAGGATGCCGTGCTGGAAATCGGCGCGGGCGCGGGAGGCATGACCAAGGAACTTGCCCGCAGGTGCCGCCAGGTAACGGCCATCGAGGTGGACGGAACCCTGTTGCCCATCCTTCGCGTTACGCTGGAAAAATACAAAAACGTGCAATTGGTGCATGGGGACGTGCTGCGGCTGAACCTGCCCGAATTGACTGCTCCCCTTGGCGATTTTCATATCGTGGCGAACATCCCCTATTATCTCACCACCGATCTGATGAACCTGCTTTTATCTTCTTCTATGCCGATCCAGTCCATCAATCTGATGGTGCAGAAGGAAGCGGCTCAGCGTATGGTGGGACGCCCCGGTGAGGAAGGCTATGGGATGCTTGCGGTGAAAGCCCAGTATCTTTACGATCCGGCCATCGTGCTGGATGTGCCCGCCTGCCTGTTTACGCCGCCGCCCAAGGTGGACAGCGCTTTTGTGGTAATGCCCCGGCGGGATAAACCTCCCGTGGAGGTGCGGGATGAAGCGGCGTTTTTCAAGGTGGCAGGAGCCGCATTTGCCATGCGGCGCAAAACCATGGAAAATAATTTAATCGCTTCCTTCCGCGTATCCAGGGATCAGGCCAGACAATGGCTCGCAAGTTGCGGCATCCCGGACGGTATTCGGGGCGAAGCCCTTTCCATGGCTGATTTCGCGGCGATAGCGAATGCCAGACCAGAAGCAGGAATAGAAAGGACGCGGCATTGATTCCGCGTCCTTTCGGCTACTTTACAGGCTTTTTTTCTTTCGAGAATATCCGAAGCAAACCGCGCAGGCCTCGGGGCGCTTTCACGCAAATCACGCGCATAGCCATACATTTCTCCTCCTATTTCCGAATCAGCAGCAGCCCTAATAGAATCAGCGCCGCGCCGATCAGCGCCAGCCATGCCCAGAAAGGCACGCACAGCAGGATCAGGATGACCCCCGCGCCAATCAGCACGTACCCGGCGATGCGGAGAGAAAGGCTCCTGCCGCTGGGATAGCATTGCACGCGCACCTCGTCTTCCCGCCGCCAGGACATCCCAAACCACCTCCCGCTTGATTCTATGGCGGGCAGCGGCAGTTTATGCTTTTACGATGGGCTGCGGGTTGCTGATATGTTCGCCCAAGTGCTTTTCCATCCAGATCATATCGTACCAGCGGCCAAACTTGTATCCGCACTGGTGGAATGTGCCGCAGAGGGTATAGCCCATGTGCTCATGAAAAAGCGGGCTTGCATGGGTCAGCGTTTCGTCCTCCTTTTCGCTGTAGGCGATACAGGCGTAGGCGTTCAGGAAATGCCGCAATTTCAGTTGGTCTTCCAGCGCGGTATACAGTTTTTTTCCATAGCCTTTTCCATGTGCCCCCTGCCGGATATAGATGGTGGTTTCCACCGCCCAATCATATGCCGCCCGGCCTTTGAAGGGACCCGCGTAGGCGTAGCCCTGGATTGCTTCCGCGTCCTCCAAAACCAGATAGGGGAAACCTTTCAGAGTATTCGCGATCCGGCGGGAAAACGCCTGAACGGAGGGCACCTCGTATTCAAAGGTAATGGCCGTTTCCTCCACATAGGGGGCATAGATCGCCAGCAGCGCTTCCGCGTCGTCGGGCCGGGCAGGTATGATACGCATGAAAACCACCTCGTCGTTCGATTCTTCTTATTTTACGGAATTCAGGGTTTGGTGGATCTCCGTGAACAGCTCGCCGTAGCGGATGGTGCGGTCCGGGATCAAAAATTTGACAGCGTAGAGGGAAAGGGAAATCTGCTTTCCCTCCCATTCAAAGGTTTCCCCGTTCCGACTGATCACCTTATCCATGATCTGATCGGCAGATGCCGGGGCGGTGCGGCCAGTGGCCAGCACAAATTCATCCCCGCCGATGCGGAAAAGCAGCATATCTTCGGTCAGGCCGTTTTCGATATAGTCCAGCGCGTCCGATAGAATGAAGGCTTTATTACTCCGCGCTTCCTTCCGTGCCTTGATCACATGATCAAGCACAGTATTGCACGCATTTGACACCCTGTCTTGATGATTTGAGCATTTCAGAAAAAACATGATCCCTTTTTTGCCGGTTGACGGTTGCGTGAAAGAATGATAACATAACATGGAATTGAAAACGTTTCCGATAACGTTACCGAAGATGACGGGAAGAAGGATCTTTCTATGAAAATATACACCATTCGGGATATCGCCGAAATGGCCGGGGTCAGCGTGACCACCGTTTCCCGCGTGCTGAACAACCGGCCCGACGTAAGCGCTGAAACGGTGAAAAAGGTGCAGCGGGTGATGCAGGAATGCCATTTCGTTGTGAATCCAAACGCTCGGGGCCTGAAGCAAGCCGACCAGGAAATCATCGCTGTGATCATCCGCGGCAGGAACAATCCCTTTCTCAACGCGCTGGCGGAAGAAATCGCTTTGTGCAAACGTTCAGACAAGGCGGCGATGATCACCGAATACATTGATGAAGAGGCGGATGAGTTCCGCCACGCCTTAGGGCTGCTGCGGGGGCGGCGGGTAGCGGGGCTGATTTTTGTGGGCAGCCGCATGGACGAGCGCTGCGCCGTGCTGGATGGAATCAGCCTGCCCATGGTGTTCGCTACGGTGTCCACCGTAGGCACGCCCATGGAACGGGCTTCCTCTGTTTCCATGGACGACAGGAAAATGGCCTGCGAAGCGGTGACGGCGCTGCTCAAACGGGGACACCGAAAAATCGCCGTGTTCGGCGGCGAACGCACGGGGCAGGACAGCTTAGCTCTGCGCGCCCGGGGAGCTGAGGACGCTTTCCAGGCCATGGGTTTGTCCTTTGAAGATGAACGTTATATAAAAACCCGTTTGACCTTATCGGACGCGTATGCCGCTGCCCTGGATTATTTCCGCCGCTTCCCGGATGCCACCGCCGCTTTCTGCATGGGCGATACGGCGGCTTTGGGCGTGATCCGCGCACTCAAGGACCTGGGGCTGAAAGTTCCCGAGGACGTGAGCGTCATGGGCGTGGACGGCACGGATATCGGACGGTATACCACGCCGCGGCTCTCCACTGTGGCGCAGCCCGTGCGGGAAATCGCCCGGCAAAGCGTGAAGGTGCTTTCCGATCTCATGGAAAACGGAGGCCCGCCCAAGCATGTGACTGTGAAAGCGTCGCTGGAGATCAGGGAATCGGTCAGCGAAGCACGGCAGATGTCTGGCCGTCCAGCGTGAGCACCGTTCCATCCAGGGACGCGCCGCCTAAGCCGATCACGGCGGAAAGGGCGGAAAAAGGAATGTCCGTCGCGGCAGAAAGGTCCAGTTTGGCGGTGCTGTTCGCCGTATTGTGGATCACCGCTACCGTATTGCTTTCCCATGTGGCGGTAAAGCCGCCCGCCTTGGTATCCTGGAAGGAAAGCGCGGTATAGTGTCCCCGGGCGATTTCGGGATTGGCCTTGCGGATCATGATCAGCCGCTTATAATAGTTATACAGGCTGTCGCTCATTTTTTTCAGGTCAAGGACCGAATAGGGGGTCTGTTTGGATCGGCCATAGGTGCTGCCTATCGGGTCTTGCACTGTGTCGCCGTCGCCCCACAGCATGGCAAGCCGCCGGTTGGCATCGGTATTGGCCCCGCCCCGGGAACCCCGCAGGCCGATTTCCTCGCCGTAATAAATGAAAGGCGAGCCGGGAGAGAGCAGATACAGGTTTGCCGCCATTTTGGCCTGGCCGCTGGCCACGGTCAGATAGCCCGCAGCACGGTCCGTATCGTGGTTGGCGATAAAGAACACGTTGGCCGCGTCGGAACGCAGGGAACGGATTTTATCCTGATACTGCTGCACATAGGCGGTAAAGCGATTCACATTGCCCGCTTTGGCCGTTTCGGCAATCACGCCGCTGGCCTGGCTGGCGGGGAAGTTGAAGCAGTTGGTGAAGGGAATGTATTGGTCGATTACGCCGTCGCCGTCCCATACCTCGGCTACGGTGTAAACGTCGAGATTGATCAGCTTGAGTTCCCCGATGTACCAATCCCAGAATCGGGCGGATTCGGTGTTGTCGCCAAAGTAAATGTATTTGGCCGCGTCGAACCGGAAGCCGTCTACCCCCAAATCGAGATAGAATTTTGCTACGTCCAACATGGCGGTCCGCACGGCTTCATTATCATAATTCAGTTCCGGCATGGAATCGGAGAAGTTGGCTTCATACAAAATTTTGGCCTGGGAAGCCTGGGCGAAACGCCGCCCGGCGGGGGCTTTTGAACCGGCGGGCAGCCAGGTGTAGAAATCATAGTATTCATTGCCGGGATTGTTCATCATGTGGGCGTTGAGGAAATTTTTGTACCAGCGGTTCTGGGTGCTGGTGTGGTTGATAGGCAGGTCTAAGATCAGCTTCACGTCCCGTTCATGGCACAGGCTGATCAATTCCTTGAGATCGTCCATGGTGCCAAAGGCGGGATCGACGGAATAAAAATCCATTATATCATATTTATGATAGGTAGGGGAGGCGAAGATAGGCGTGAGCCAGATGCCCTCCACGCCCAAACTGACGCCGGACTGGGGATCGCCGTCATTCAAATAATCCACGCGGTTGATGATCCCCTTGAGGTCGCCCACGCCGTCCCCGTCGGAATCGGAAAAGGACCCCACAAAGATTTCATAGAACACCCGGTTGTTGTCGCTGATGGCGGAATAGGCGGAAAAATCCACATCGTTCACCATGGCTTCTCCTTTTTCGTTCAGCGGATACTGAACCGGCAGGTCAAAATCCTCAGCCAGGCAGGCGGGAATGGTCAGCAGCAGCGCGGCCAAAATACAGAAAACCCTTTTCATGCGTCGCCCTTCTTTCTTCTGTTTTTTCTATGCTTACTATGACACGAAACGCGCCGCTTGTCAAGAAAAGAAATTAATGCTATACTTTTTTTATTAAAAATTTGTAGAAGGGACAAGCGGTCATGATTTCTCTTTATTCTCAGGCGGACGCCCTCCGTATGGACAGGCGGGCGAAAGTAAGCCTTTATGTTTCTATTGGCCTGCTTTTATCGGCGCTGATCATCTGCATCGTGTTATGTGCGCAAGTCAATACCGGCAACGCTGAACGGATGCTGTATACGGTGATCGGTCTGTTCACCGTGGCCGGATGGATCGCCATTCTGCTTTTGCGGCTGATTTACTTTCCCAGCGCCGCCGTTTGCCGCCATATGAAAAGCATCATAGGCGGAGCGGAAGAAGAACTGGAAGGATTCCTTTCCCTGTCTCCCGCAGCGTTTCAAATCCCCAAGGGCATTTTAGCGCGCAAGGTATCGCTTGCGGTGGAGGGGGAAGAAGAAACGCGGAAACTGAACATAGACGACCGATTCGTGAAAAAGCTGCCGCCGGACGGCACGCGGGTGCGCGTCCGCACGGTGCGGAAATTCATCACGGCCATCGAGGTGCTGCCATGAAAACGATCTGGAAAGTAATGAAACTGATCCCCCTGCTGATCCTATGGCTGATGCTCAGCATCTTTTTATGGGGCTTCGTTTTCAACCTGATCACCGACGCGCCGCCCGCTGAAAAGATCACGCTGTGCGTGGACGCGGAAACGCCGGGAGCCACCAAGTTAGCCGTTTTATTGGAAGAAAAACTGGATGGAAAAGTGCGCATGGTGAAGGTACGGTCCTTTGATTACGCCATGTTTGATACAGGAACGCTCACGAAGGCCGATCTGTTTATCGTGCCTGCTTCTCACGCGGAAACCTATCAGGAATGGTTTTCCCCTCTGCCGGAGGAATTGCGGGATCAGGGCCTTTTTCTGGAAATCGAAGATGTGGCTTACGGTAAACGCGCTTATAACGCTGCCGCCGATACGGGCATAGCGAAAGATTGTATCCGGTATACCGGCCCGAATGAGGAAAAAGAGGATTATTATTTGTTTTTCGGAAAAAAATCCATTCATATAACGGAAAATGAAAGCGCGACGGACAATACGGCTGTGGAAGCCGCGCTTTGCCTGTTTGATTTATCCAAATAATTTTTGAAAAAAATGGATATTTTCCATGTTTTTTCAAAGAAATTGATTGACAAACCGAAAAAAAAGCGATAGAATCTTGCACGGATAAATAGAAAGAAATCAAGTTGCCCCACCCTCACGAATCAAGGGCCGTTTTGGCTTGAGATAAAATAGAAAGGAGATTCCTGTATGAAAAAGTTCCTCGCGATCGTTCTCTCTCTGGTGATGGTGCTGTCCCTGGCCGCGACGGCCAGCGCGTCCAGCCTGGCTGGCACCTATGACATCACCGTTTGGGTGGCTGAAAAGGCCGTTGAGCTGACCAAGCAGCAGATTGCCGACTTCAACGCCTCCAACGAATTCGGCATCACCTTCAACGCCATCGTGGAACCCGTTTCCGAAGCGGACTCCGCCACCCAGATGATTACCGACGTGGAAGCGGGCGGCGACATCTTCTGCTTCGCGCAGGACCAGTTCGCCCGTCTGGTGCAGTCCGGCGCGCTGGCTAAGTTAGGCAAGGGCGCTACTGATACCGTGACCGCCAACAACGCGGCGGGCGTCGTAGCCGCCGCCACCTCCGGCGACGCGCTGTACGCCTACCCCCTGACCGCCGACAATGGCTACTTCATGTACTATGACAAGTCCGTCATCCCCGAAGAGGATGTGGATTCTCTGGAAGCCATTATCGCGGACTGCGAAGCTGCCCAGAAGTATTTCGCCTTTGAAATGCAGACCTCCGCTTGGTACATCGCTTCCTTCTTCTTCGGCACCGGCTGCGTGTCCGAATGGGTGACCGACTCCGACGGCCAGTTCATCGAAGTGCATGACACCTTCAACAGCCCCCAGGGCCTGATCGCCGCCAAGGGCATCCAGAAGCTGGTCACTTCTCCCTATCACCTCAGTTCCTCCTCCGGCGCTGAATTTGCCCAGGGCGCTGCCGTGGTCGTCTCCGGCACCTGGGATTACAACACCGTGGAAGGCATCCTGGGCGACAACATGGGCGTTGCCGATCTGCCCTCCTTTGAAGTGGACGGAGCCTCCTATCACCTCGGTTCCTTCAACGGCTGCAAACTGCTGGGTGTGAAGCCTCAGCTTGACGCTGTGCGTGCCGCCGCTCTGAATCAGCTGGCCCTGTACCTGACCGGCGAAAAGTGCCAGATGGAACGCTTTGAAGCGCTGGCTTGGGGTCCCTCCAACATTGCCGCCCAGGCTTCCGACGCCGTGCAGGCCAACCCCGGCCTGGCCGCCCTGCTGGCTCAGAGCCCCTATTCCATTCCTCAGGGCCAGATCCACGGCTCCTGGTGGGATATTGCCAAGGTTATCGCTGACGATATCAAGAACGCCGAAGACGAAGCTGGCCTGCAGGCCGCTCTGGACAACTACACCGATAAGATCGCCAGCCTGTTCACCATGAGCGACGACGTGAAGTTCGGCTGGACCGTGATCGGCGCGGTGGCTGGCACCATGTGGGATAACGACTTCCCCATGACCAAGATCTCCGCTTCCGAATGGAAGAGCGACGAAGCTTTCGCCATGGACGCCGGTACCGAATTCAAGGTGCGCCAGGGCCTGAGCTGGGACAACAACTTCCCCGCTGAAAACTTCAAGGTGGAAGAAGCGGGCACCTACTACGTGATGTTCAATGAAACCACCGGCGAAGTGAGCATCGTGGCCGAATAAGCCGCTTTCCATTGCTTGATTGAATCAATCCGGCAATGGTTCATTCCGGATGGCCGGAGTCAATTCATCTTGGCTCCGGCCATTTTCATAAAAAAGGCTCCATGGACGACGCTCAATGCGAAGCTTCACGCAAAGCCGCTTCGCGTAAGGAGAGGAATGTGAATGTATGACGAATGATACGAAACAGGTACGGCCCGGCGGAGCGGGGGATTTGAAAAAAATCCTGGCAGCCGTGGGCGTAGTACTTTTGGGCTGCCTGATCTACCTGATCATTGGCGGCATCTTTTCCGGTATCGGTGTGCCTATGTGGGTCAGCGGCATTATCGCCGCGGTGATCGTCGCGCCGCTGACCGCCGGATGCATTCTGAAATGGGACAAACTGTACGCCGTTTACGAAAGCAAGAACGAAAAGGAAACCCTGCGCCTGAGCAAGGGCGAAAAGAAAATCTACAGCCTGATGAGCATCGTGCTGGGCATTCCCACGTTTTTCAAAAACGTAGGCTTGGCTATCTGGAACGCCATTAAATCGGCGGGCAGCGCTATCGGGAAGGAACTGGCCGACATCGGCTCCACCTTCGTTCACGGCGATTGGAAAACCAAAATCTCCTATGTGATCATGGGCTTTGGCTGCCTGGCCAGGGGCCAGATCCTGCGGGGATTGCTGTTCCTGCTGTTTGAGGTGGTGTTCTTCGGCTATATGGCGCTGGCTGGCTGCCATTGGCTGAGCATGCTGCCTTCCCTGGGCTTGCAGGGTCCCACCAAAGAATATGACCTGATTTTGGACGTGGAAGTGACGACTTATCACGACAATTCCTTCAAAATTCTGCTTTACGGCGTGCTGACCATCTTCTTCATCATCGCTTTCATTTATACCTGGCGCACAAACATCAAGCAGAACAAGATGGCCGAAAAGATACTGGCTTCCGGCAAAAAGCTGCGCAGCGGCAAGGACGACCTGCGGTCCATGGTGGACGATCAGTTCCACAAGACCCTGCTGGCCCTGCCCCTGACCGGTATCCTGATCTTCACCGTGCTGCCCATCGTGTTCATGATCCTGGTGGCCTTCACCAACTACGACGGCACCCATAACGGCTATACCAATAACCTGTTCACCTGGGTGGGTCTGGACAACTTCAACACCATGCTGTCTTGGACGGCGGGCAAGGGCGGCAACACCCAGTCCTACGCCGCCACCTTCGGCGAGGTGCTGTCCTGGACGCTGATCTGGGCCTTCTTCGCTACTTTCACCAACTATTTCCTGGGCATGTGGGTGGCCATGGCCATCAACAAGAAGGGCATCGGCTTCAAAAAGGGCTGGCGCACCATCTTAGTGCTCACCATCGCCATTCCCCAGTTCATTTCCCTGCTGTATGTGAGCAAGATGTTTGCCAAGAATGGCATTGTCAACGGCTTCCTCCTCAGCATGGGCTGGATCAGCGAGGCCCTTCCTTTCTGGGAAGACGCCACCTGGGCCCGCATTACGGTGATCCTGCTGAATATTTGGATCGGTATCCCGTACCTGATGCTGGTCACCACCGGTATTTTGATGAATATTCCTGCGGACCTGTATGAGTCCGCCCGCATCGACGGCGCCAACGCTTGGCAGCAGTATCAGAAGATCACCCTGCCCTATATGCTGTTCGTCACTGGCCCGTACCTGCTCACCAGCTTTACGGGCAACATGAACAACTTTAACGTGATCTTCCTGCTCACCGGCGGCGCGCCTACCAACGCGGCGGCATCCTCGGCGTCGGGCAACGTGGGCTATACGGACCTGCTGATCACCTGGCTGTTCAAGATCACCACCGGCGCGGAAAGCCAGTATTATCTGGCGTCTGTGGTAGGTATCCTGGTGTTCGTGGTGGTGGCGGTCATTTCCATGGTGGTCTACAACATCCTGCCGTCTATCAAGAATGAGGAGGATTTCCAGTGATGAGTGAAAATAACGTCACGGTAGGAAAGCGGCACATGGGCCTGAAAGCCTCCCGTCTTCTCGCCAACTCCACCATCTATCTGGTGCTGGTGGTGATCAGCGTGATCTGGCTGATCCCCTTCGTGTGCATCCTGCTGCAAAGCTTCCGCGTGGAAAGCACCCATCAGGTGGGCTACGTGATCCCCCAGCAGTGGGGGCTGGACAATTATACCAAGCTGTTCCAGACCGACTTCCCCCGCTGGTATGTGAACACATTTGTGATTGCTCTGATCACAGCCGCCCTGCAAACCATCATCGTGCTTTGCATGAGCTACACCCTCTCCCGTTTCCGGTTTAAGATGAGAAAGCCCCTGATGAGCTTTATGCTGATCTTAGGCATGTTCCCCGGCATGCTGTCCATGATCATCCTGTACCGGGTGCTTTCTGACCTTGGCCTCACCCAGGCCA
Organism: Clostridia bacterium; assembly: GCA_017525805.1. The sequence goes on from JAFXSH010000164.1 coordinate 64,555, forward strand.
ACGCCGTGCCCGGCCTGATCCTGGTCTACGTGGCTTCCTCCGGCATGGGCTATTACGTGTCCAAAGGCTTCTTTGACACCATTCCCAAATCCTTGGACGAGGCGGCCCGTGTGGACGGCGCCACGCGCTTCCAGGTACTGAAAAAGATCATTTTGCCGCTGTCCAAGCCCATCGTGATCTACACGGTACTGACGGCGTTCATGGGCCCCTGGGGCGACTATGTGTTCGCCCGGTATATTTCCTTCGGCACATCCTCTGGCATGAACGTGGCCGTTGGTCTGTACAACTGGCTGAACAAGGACCAGATTTCCACCCGCTACACCATGTTCTGCGCGGGCGGCGTGCTGGTGGCCATCCCCGTGGCCGTGCTGTTCATGTGCCTGCAGAAGTACTACGTGGAGGGCGTCACCGGCGGAGCCGTAAAAGGATGAACCGCCGATTGTCGCCTGTGGCGACAACAAATCGGCGGTGAAATCAGCCGAAACAAGCAATGTCCCCATGAAGGGAACTTGCGCAGATTGAGGCTGCGGACGGAATTTTGAAAGGAGAGAGAAACCTTTATGGCAAGCGTAAAGCTCACCGATGTGAAAAAGGTATACGATAACAACGTGACGGCTGTGCACGATTTTAACCTGGATATCAAGGATAAGGAATTCGTGGTATTCGTCGGCCCCTCCGGCTGCGGCAAATCCACCACCATGCGCATGATCGCCGGCTTGGAGGACATTTCCGGCGGCACCGTGGAAATCGACGGCGTGGTGGTCAACGACCTGCAGCCCAAGGACCGCGATATCGCCATGGTGTTCCAGAACTACGCCTTGTATCCCCACATGACGGTGTATGACAACATC
>JAFXSH010000165.1 GCA_017525805.1 Clostridia bacterium
AAAGGTGGTGGGCACTTCCAGGCCGCAGGCGTCCAGCCAGGCCTTGTTGCACCAGATTTTTTCCGTGCGTGCGGCGTTCACGGCGATGATGGCGGCCAGGGCGTAGATGTGGCCGTCCGGCGCGGTGATGCGGCCTTCGATATCCGGATACTTTTCCATCAGGGCGGTGTAGTTGGGAGCGTATTCCTTGAGCAGGTCTTCCAAAGGAAGCAGCACGCCTTCATCGCCGTACTTGATGATTTCGGTGCCGCTCAGGCCCGGCGCCACCAGCATATCGTCGTAGGTGTCGTTGGTCCACATCAGGGCCTTGGCTTCATCATAGCCCTGGGAAGGGGCCTGGTTGAATACCAGGGTGATCCCGGTCATTTCCCGGTATTTCTGGAAGAAGTCCATGGTGGACCATTCGGCGTGGATAGCGCCCTGCTTGCCGAAGATCGACATGGTAATGGGTTCCGTTACGATGGGCAGTTCGCTTTCGGTGTTCAGCACGTCCTTACTGTCCGCCAGCGCGAAAAGCGGCGTCATGCACAGGACAAGAACGAGACACAGCAGCTTTTTCATACCTGTTTCAGCTCCTTTTCTTGATGGAGGGATTTCTCCGCTCGCTTGATTGTCTTGATTGTAGCATGTACACACGTGTTTGTCAATATATCGAATACAAAAATGTTAAAAATTCCTTTATAATCAAAAAACAGAAAATAATTATACACTATTAAAAATATGTGTATGCCTTCCCAACTGCTCACAAACAGATTTCACGCACCAGGTTCATAATTCCGCACAGGCCCATAACAAGAATGGGGTTCCATTTCCGCTTGCGCAAAGCATAGAAAGCGGCGGAAAAGAGAAGGATGTTCATCCAGTCGGCCTGGTTGAAAGTGATCGGGCTTTTTCCGCCGAAAGCTATCTGCAAAAGCATGTTCAGGCCGGCGGCGGCAATCAGCGCCACAACAGCGGGCCGCAGAGAGGCAAGCACGCTTTGAAGCATGGGCAGCTTCCGGTATTTCCTGTAAATCAATGCCAATAAGGATACGATCACCAGCGAGGGAAGGATACATCCGAACGTGGCGGCGATTGCCCCTGGAATCCTGGCGATTTTGAGTCCTACGAACGTAGCGCCATTGACAGCGATTGGGCCGGGCGTCATTTCGGCTATGGCCGCCAAATCCATGAACTGTTCCTCAGTCAGCCAATGGCGCAGCTCCACGGTCTGATTTTGAATCAAAGGAATGGCTGCGTATCCCCCGCCAATGGAAAATGCGCCGATCTGCAGGAAGCATAAGAACAGTTGCAGCAGCATGCCTTTATCCGCCTCCCCTTTGGTCTTTCAGGGCCATCAAGACGCCTGCGCAGGCTGCGCACAGGATGATCAGGATGATATTGACCTTGAAAAAGAATGTGGCGATGAAAGCCGCCGCCATAACGGCGTCATGCTCCCATTTTTTCGTTTTCAGCACATTTTTGCCTAAGCTCAGGGCCACGTCCACGATCACCGCCGCCACCCCGCACGACATTCCCTGGAGTAACGCCGCCACATAGCGGTTATCGGCAAACAGCCTGTAAAATAAGGATATGACAGAAAGGATCACCATGGGCGGGATAACGGTGCCAAGCACGGACACCGCCATCCCGATGAAGCCTTCCACCTTCCAGCCTACCAGGATGGCTGCGTTGACGGCAATAGCGCCGGGACTGGATTGGGCCAGGGCAGTCATATCCAGCATTTCCTGTTCATCAATCCAGCCCAGTTCATCCACGAATTTGCGTTTCATGAAGGTGACGATCACAAAGCCCCCGCCAAACGTAAAAGCGCTGATATACAGCATCCCGAAAAAAAGCTTCATCAGCCGTTTGCCCCCGGATCGTTCCATGCGGCCTCCTATTCTGTCAGCCGCCGCAGGGATGGGCGGGCGCGCCGTCCCGGTAATGGCTGTTTTCCTCGGGATTTTTCATGCACAGATGCACGGCAGCGGTGGTGAAGGTTTTCGGCAGGGCTAAGATATTGGGCGTTTCTCCCACAAATTTGCGTTTGGCGTCCTCGATGGCTTCTTCCACGGTGGCGCGGGTCTTGAGGCCCATGCCCCTTGCGATGCCCGGCTCCCGGGCCCCCACGATGTAAATGGCGCTGGTATGCATTTCGGCCAAATGCCCGCAGCTCATCATGCTGAACCCGTGGAAGGGATGGAAGGCGTTGGCGAAGCGGTATTTGCGTATGTATTCTTCCTTGGTGGCGAAATATTCGCCGTAGCGGTTCATATCGGGCAGGATATTCATAGAATCGTGCTGGAACATCTCGTACAGCTCTTTCAGATAAGGCCAGCGTTCCTCGTGGAACCAGCCGTCGCAGATGGAGGGCACGATGAACACGCAGTGATCGCTGAGCACGCGCTTATGCCGGATCACTTGGGCGGAAAGGGCCTGCATCATCTGGATGGGATTGGTGCCCATGCCATCGCCGTAGTGGAAATTGGTGGGCATGCCGAATATCACGATATCGTATTTCTTTTCGGCCCAATGCACGTAGGTGCGCTTGTCGGCGGTCTTCCAGGCGATGGGCTGCATTTCTTTGGCCCAGCCGGAATTGATTTCGATCTGCCGGGATTTGGTGTCCAGCACGGCGTCGCAGCAGAAGAATTTCTTGCCCATCTTTTCTTCCATCAGCATGCCCTGCCGGTCGAATTTGTCCCGCATGAGGCTGGAGGTGGACACCGGCACGAAATCGGGCCGGTGCATCACCTGTGGCACGTGGTGGGCGGCGATGCTGCGCCAATGGCTGATACCGGTGGCGCAGTGCTTGTACCCGCCGGAATAGCCGCCGTAAGGGTTGCCCTGGGTGTGGCCGATCAGGATGGCAAGATCAGCGTCGTAGACGTATTTGTTCATCAGCACATGATCGCCTTGGTCCGTATAGCCCAGGTCGATCATGTGGTCGGGGTCCTCGCTGTCGTGGCTGGTGATCTGGTTGCTGAAATAGAATTCGCTGAACAGTTCCTCCCCCAGCATGGTTTTCATTTCCGGCACGGTGGCCCGGGGATGCAGGCCGTTGGAAAAGAGCAGCAGGATATCCTTTTTCTGGATGCCCGCCGCGTACAGCTCGTCTAAGCAGGCGCGGATGGATACCTTGCGGTGGCTGGTGGGCTGATTGCCGCCCTTCACGATGTCGGGAATGACGAACACCACGGTCTTTTTCCCTTTGGCCAGTTCCGCCAAGGGCTCCATGCCGATGGGATGACGGATGGAATGTAAGGTGGCCTGATACAGGCTGTCCCAGTCCTGGGGCAGGCAAGGCGGGTCGGGCACCGTTTCCCCGGGGATAAAAACGTCGGTGGTATCGGGCAGCTCGGCGCGCATGAAGCCATGGCCGTATTCAAAATCCAGTATCATGTGGGTCCCCCCTCCTCAATGATTCAGGTATCTGCGGATGATGTCTAAGTATTCGTCCGGATAGAACCCGATTTCTCCCTGGAAGCGGGTCAGGGCGATGAGCCCGCCGTCGATTTCCGGGATGGAAGCCAGCATGGCCGCGTTGTCCTGCTTGAGCCCGCCGCCGTAAACCACGTCCATGCCGCCGGTGCACGCCTTCACGAACCGGGCGATCTTTTCGATATAGGGCTTGTCCGCCGGCGTTTTTCCCGGACCGATGGACCAAACGGGTTCATAGCCGATCACGATGCTGCTTTTGTCCGCGCCGTTCAAGCCCATATCCAGCTGATTTCCCAGCACGGTTTCCCATTCCGCCTGTTCTTCGCTTTTTTCGCCGATGCAGTACAGAACACGTAGCTCGGCCTTCTGTGCGCACAGGATCTCCTGGTTGAGGATGCGGTTCACCGCTTCGGCGGCGGCGCGGCCTGTGACGCCCGCTTCCGCCAAAATGCCCATTTTATCGTTCCGCTCCTCGCAATGGCCGATGAGTACGCTTTCGCAGCCCGCTTCCTTCATGGCGTTGGCCGTGCGGTTGGACGTGAACGCGCCGAAATTGCCGCCCACAGCGGTATCGGCCCGGTAGACGCTTTGGCAGCCGATCAGGACGGGGCTTTCCGCCTTCCGGGCTGCGGCGGCGGAAAGAACATGCGCTTCCGGGAAATAGATCGCAAATTCTGTATCAGGATAAGCGCTCAGCCCCTCCTGGACGGCTTCAACGATGGTTTTTCCCCAATCCGCCATGGGGGCCAGCCGATTCACGCCCCCATAGGCCGGGGGAATGTCGAACCGTTTCAGATTCAGATAAATGTGTTTCATACGCTCACTCCTTTCCCGCCCATTGGACGATTTCAGGCAGTTTTTCGCCGATCAGAGGCCTGCACCAGCGCAGGAAAGCTTCCGTCACATCATAGCGGTCTAAGTATTCTTTGGGCAGCAGCCGTTCATGGAGAGTCAGCCTGTTCAGCGGGATCAGGATTTCTTCGCAGTCATACGGCGCGTCCGATACCCTGCGGAGTCCGGCCATCATGCCGCCGATGCCGGAAAGCACCGTGCGGGCCGCCAGCGCGCCCAGTGCTTCCGTCTCCCGACGGTCGATATCGGAAACCATTTCAGCACAGCACCGGCCTAAGATGCCCGGCGTTTCGCAGCGGGCCTTGACGCCTAACTTTTCGATCACCAGACGGGATAAATACTGGGATACCGCCCCGAAGTACACGGCGCGGCCCGACGTATACATGGGCGGCGCAACGGGGGTCCCGTCGGCATAATGAATGCCTTCGCTGACGGCTACCACAACGCCGCGGCCTTTTTCCCATATTTTTTGTACTTCCTCCAGGAAATCCGCTTCATCAAAAGGCACTTCCGGCACTAAGATCAGATGCGGCGCATCGCCCGGCTTTTTCCGAGACAAGGCGGAGGCGGCGGCCACCCAGCCGGAATTGCGGCCCATGTATTCCACGATGCAAACGTGAATGGGCAGGGCTGCCACATCAGCGGCGATTTCCCGCATGGTCACGGCGGCGAACCGGGCGGCGCTCCCGTAGCCGGGGGCGTGATCCGTCAGGTCCAGGTCGTTATCGATGGTTTTGGGGATGCCGCCCACGATGATCCCCGCGTCCCGGCACTGTTCCCACAGTTTGGCGCAGGTATCCATGGTGCCGTTGCCGCCGGTCAGCAGCACATACCCAATGTCATGGGCTTTCAGCGCCCGCAGGATCGCTTCATAATCCTTTTGCTCCAGGGGCGTGCGGGAGGTGCCGATGGCGGAAGCGGGTGATAATCGCAGCGCCTCCAGGGAAACGCCGTCCAGCCCACCCAAATCCAGAAAGTCTTCGTTCAAAATGCCGCTCGTTCCATACACGGCCCCCAAGATGCCGTCCGCCTTCCCGCTTTTTTGCGCTTCCCGCACAGCGCCAGCCAGGGAAGCGTTGATCACGGCAGTCGGCGCGCCGCCGTGGGCAATGAGCAATTTCGCCATAACGCGCTCCTTACAGTTCGATGACGGGGATGTTCAAAAGGTCCGCTGTTTGCTTCATGGCGTCGTAAATATCGTCCCA
>JAFXSH010000166.1 GCA_017525805.1 Clostridia bacterium
GAGCATTTGTTTCTGTTTTGCCGGATCCGCTTCCGCGGCCAGCGCATCGCTTAAGGCATCGAAGGCTGCATTGCGGTAGCCGGACGTGTTTTGCGGATTGCTGCCGTTTGTGTCCGATTTCCAGTTCCGGTCCAGATAATGCAGCGGGCTTCCGGCCAGCGTCGTCATGCCGGTATGGATCAGCATGTCATAGTCGCCGGTTTTGCGCGCCTGTTCCAGCGCGTTGCGGTCCTCTGTTTTAATATTCACCTTGATCCCGACGTTTTTGGCGTCCAGTTTCACGGCCTCGGCAAACAGCGGCAGTTCCGCCCGGTCGGCGCAGATCGTAAAGCCGATTTCCAGGGTTTTGCCGTCTTTGTCCACGAAGCCGTCCCGGTTGGTATCTTTCCAGCCTGCTTCCGCAAGCAGTTTCTTGGATTTTCCCACGTCCTGTCTGCTCCCATACGACTGCATCAGGGTGTCGTAGCCGTATCCCAGGCCCGGCGCCAGAACCGGACCGCCGGGGATAAACGTGCCTTTCAGCAGCGTCTTGCAGTAAGCAGGGCGGTCAAGGCAGCAGATCAGCGCGTCCCGGATCCGTTTGTCCGCCAGGGGCTTTCCCGGTTTCACATTGAGCAGGGACAGGACGGAACTGACAGACTCCGTTTCGCTGACACGGAAGGTGTTGGCATCCTGAAACAGGGTAAGGTCGCCGGAAGCAATATCCAACGCCGCGTCCACCTGCCCTTTCTTCAGGGCCATGGCGCGGGTATGGGGGTCAGCGAGGACCGGGAGTTCCACCCCTTTAAAGGGAACGGGGCCGTCCCAATAGTGGGGATTGGCTTCCAGGACCGCTTTGTCCCGCGCGAAGGACGTTACTGTATAGGGACCGGTGCAAACAGGTCCCCTTTGCGGGATATCCCGGTTTTTCACCGAGGTATCGATGACGGTGAACCGGGGGTCGCACAAAACCCCCGGCAAGTGGGGAAGCGGCTGCGTTGTTCTGATGGTCAGGGTCTGGCCTTCCGCTTTCATGGATCCGATCCGGGCCCAGCGTTTCGCCTCCGCGGATTTGGCCAGCGTCCGCTCCAGGGAAGACCGGACGGCTTCGGCCGTAACCTTGTTTCCGTTGGAGAACTTCGCCCTGTCCCTGATGGTAAAAGTCCAGGTCAGCTTGTCATCGGCAACCTGCCAGCGTTCCGCCAGCCAGGGGGCAGCGTGCATGGTTTTGTCAAACTTTGCCAGCGTCTCACCCTGGCCCCAACGGATCAGGATCTGGCCGGCAGCATAATCGGCCGGTTCAAGGGTATCAGCCAAACCGGCCACCCCTACTTTCAGGATTTCCTTTTTGCCGGCATTTTTATCTCCGCCGCCGCAGCCTGCCGCCGTTACAATGAATAATCCGGCCAGCGCCGCTGCGGCTGTTTTTTTCCAACGTACTTTCATGGGCTCCGCTTCCTTATATATTTCCTGTTACATAAACTTTTGTGTTTTGGTTTCTTGTGAGTTGCGTTTCCTACTATAATTTGTTTCCTATAACCTCACCATATCCCGGGTAATTTCCTTCAGGGTATGGGCGCCGCACATTTCCATGGTGTCTTCCAGCTCCGCCGCCAGTTTTTGGGTCAGCACACGGATTCCTTCCGCACCGGCGCCGTACACCGCTGTCACATACGGACGGGCAATGATGACCGCGTCCGCCCCGATGGCCAGGGCTTTGAAAATATCCACGCCGGAACGGATCCCGCCGTCCACCAGGATCTTCATCTCACCCTGCACCGCGTCCACGATTTCCGGCAACACTTCTGCCGTCGCAGGACACTGGTCCAGCACCCGGCCGCCGTGGTTGGATACCACGATGCCGGCAGCTCCGGCGGCTTTTGCCTTCAAGGCGCCTTTCACCGTCATGATGCCTTTTACGATGAACGGCACGCCGGCGTTGCGGATAATTTCAGCCAGTTCTTCTTCCGATTTGGAACCTGCCGACGTGTTCAGCTTTTTCAAAAAGGGCAGGCCGGCCCCGTCCACATCCATGGCGCAGGCAAAAGCGCCGCTGTCTTTCACACAGGCAAACTTCTCCTGCAGCGTTTCCGGTCCCCAGGGTTTTACGGTGGGAATGCCCAGGCCGCCGGCTTTTTTAATAGCCCCGCAGGCCGCCTGCATCACCGTGGCGTCGGCGCCGTCGCCGGTCATGGCTACGATGCCTTCCGCGGCACAGCCGGAAACCAGCACGTCGTTATAGGTCGTATCCGTATAGGCATCGCTGTAATGTACGGCCACCAGCCCTACCGGTCCGGCGATGACCGGGTATTTCAGGCGTTTGCCGAAAAAGTCCAGGCTCATGTCCACGGGTTTCCGTTCCACCAGCGTGTCCATGTTGATACGGATTTCCTTCCACTTTTCATAATTGCGGATTGCCGTATCCCCGATGCCCTTGGCGCCCGGTCCGGGCATTTTGTTCCCGCAGGCGCGGCCGTTACAGATCAGACAGCCTTTGCAGTTTGCTCCCAGCCGGGGACGGGCCTTTTCCATCAATTCCACGTAATCCATGATGCTTCCTCCTCTTAGTATTATCCAGGCGTTCACTAAAAATCCGTTGAATCTTTTATATTATTATATCATATAGTTCCAGGTACCCTGAAACATTTCAAAAAACAACCGATACGGGACCTTTTAAGGAAACGCTGATTAAATGAGCTTCCTTAATATCCCGTATCGGCTGGTATGTGCATTTACGAATCGATGACCTCAAAATTGGGAATGGAAACAGCCGCCGTCAGTTTGCCCTGCCTCTTGTTCTCGTACATCGCCTCATCGGCACGGCGCACCACCTGCTCTACGTCGGTATCTACTCCCGGACGGAACTCCGC
>JAFXSH010000167.1 GCA_017525805.1 Clostridia bacterium
ATATTGAAGCGGGTGGTGAAAGCAAATGAAGGCCAAGGAATTCGCAGCCATGAAGCCTGAGGAATTGACCGCGAAGATCGCCGAGCTCAAGGAAGAGCTCTTCAACCTTCGTTTCCGGCTTGCCACCGGTCAGCTCGAAAACACCATGCAGATCGCTGCCGTGAAGCGCGATATCGCCCGTGCGATGACCGTGCAGACCCAGCAGCAGCGCAAGGCGTGACCGATAAGCCGTGAAAGGAGTCAATACCATGTCTGAAGTAAGAGGCATCCGCAAGACCCGCGTTGGCGTGGTCGTCAGCGATAAGATGGACAAGACCTGCGTGGTCAGCCTGTCCACCCGCGTGCGTCATCCCCTGTATGGCAAGTTCATCACCCGCACCAGCAAAATCAAGGTGCATGATGAAGAAAACGCCTGCGGCATCGGCGACACTGTGCGCGTTATGGAATGCCGTCCGCTGAGCAAGGATAAGCATTGGCGGCTGGTGGAAATCATCGAAAAGGCCAAGTAATTGGCGACGCTCATGCCGCGCTCGTTTAGGCGCGGAGAGCGGATGAAGCAGTATCCGACCTCTCATGGGGGCATTGAGCACCCACCATGAATGAGGAACCTATAAAGGAGGAAACCCCTATGATTCAGCCGCAAACGCGACTCAAGGTAGCCGATAACTCCGGCGCCAAGGAAATCATGTGCATCCGCGTGCTGGGTGGGTCCTTCCGGCGTACCGGCTCCATCGGCGATGTGATCGTCGCCAGCGTGAAGACCGCTACCCCCGGTGGCCAGGTGAAGAAGGGCGACGTGGTGAAAGCCGTTATCGTCCGCGTTCATCAGCCCCAGCGCCGCCCCGACGGCAGCTACATCAAGTTCGATGACAACGCCGCCGTCATCATCGGCAACGACAAAATGCCCCGCGGCACCCGCATCTTTGGGCCGGTGGCCCGCGAGCTGCGCGAGAAGGACTACATGAAGATCGTGTCCCTCGCCCCCGAAGTGCTGTAAGGAGGACAATGAAATGTTTGTAAAATCCAAGGATCAGGTCGTTGTCATCTCCGGCAAAGACAAGGGAACCAAGGGCAAGGTCGTCACCGCGTCCCCCAAGACCGGTAAGGTCGTTGTGGAAGGCGTGGCCATGGTGACCAAGCACCAGAAATCCCGTCAGCAGGGCCAGCCCGGCGGCATCATCAAGAAGGAAGCCTTCATTGATGCCAGCAACGTGATGGTCATCTGCCCCAAGTGCGGCAAAGCCACCCGCATCGCCCACAAGACTGTGGAAGTGACCGGCAAGGATGGCAAAACCGAGAAGAAGAACGTCCGCATCTGCAAAAAGTGCGGCGCCGAAATCGACTGATAAGGAGGACACAGGAAAATGGCTACCCGTATCAAGGAAAAGTACCTGGCCGAAGCTGTGCCTGCCTTGCAGCAGAAGTTCGGCTATAAGAACGTCATGGAAATCCCCCGGCTGGAAAAGGTCATCATCAACATGGGCCTGGGCGACTGCAAAGATAACGCGAAAGCCCTGGAATCCGCCGTTGCTGAACTGACCCAGATCGCCGGTCAGAAGCCCCTCGTCACCAAGGCCAAGAAGAGCGTTGCTAACTTCAAGCTCCGTCAGGGCATGAACGTTGGCGCGAAGGTCACCCTTCGCGGCGCCCGCATGGAAGAGTTCATGGATAAGCTGGTCAACATCGCCCTGCCCCGCGTTCGCGACTTCCGCGGCGTGAGCACCAAGGCTTTCGATGGCCGCGGCAACTACGCCCTGGGCATCAAGGAACAGCTGATCTTCCCTGAAATCGACTACGATAAGGTGGAAAAGATCCGCGGCATGGAAATGATTTTCGTCACCACCGCCAAGACCGACGAAGAGGCCAAGGAGCTGCTGCGGCTGCTGGGCATGCCCTTTGCGGCGCAGTAAGGGAGGAAGAGTAAAATGGCAAAAACCAGCATGAAGATCCGTCAGGCGCGGCCTGCCAAGTTCTCTACCCGCGCTTACACCCGCTGCCGTCTGTGCGGCCGGCCTCACTCCGTCCTCCGCCGGTATGGCATCTGCCGTATCTGCTTCCGCGAATTGGCTTATAAGGGCCAGATCCCCGGCGTGCGCAAAGCGAGCTGGTAAGTGTAAGGAGGTAAAATCATGGTTGTCAATGATCCCATTGCCGATATGCTCACCCGCATCCGCAACGCGCAGATCGCCCGCCACGACAGCGTGGTGATCCCCGCCAGCAACATCAAGAAGGCCATCGCCAAGATCCTTCTGGACGAGGGTTACATTAAGTCGGTTGAAAACATCGCGGACGGCCTGCAGGGCAGCATCAAGATCGGCCTGAAGTATCTTGAAAAGAAGCAGCCCGTTATCGTGGGCCTCAAGCGCATCTCCAAGCCCGGCCTGCGGGTGTACGCCACCTGCGAAGAACTGCCCAAGGTTCTGGGCGGCCTGGGCATCGCCATCGTTTCCACTTCCAAGGGCCTGATGACCGATAAGCAGGCGCGGAAGGAAAACATGGGCGGCGAAGTGCTCTGCTACATCTGGTAATCGAAATCGTCAGGAGGTAAAAGACTATGTCTCGTATCGGAAGGCTCCCGATTGCCGTTCCCGCGGGCGTGACGGTTACCATCGATGATAACAATCTGGTGACCGTAAAAGGCCCCAAGGGCACGCTTTCCCAGCAGATCAATCCCGATATCAGCGTCAAGCTGGAAAACAATGAAATCAAGGTTGCCCGTCCCAGCGACGATAAGCAGCACCGCGCCTGGCACGGCCTGTACCGCGCCCTGATCCATAACATGGTGGTGGGCGTCACCGAGGGCTTCTCCAAGACCCTGGAAATGGTGGGTACCGGTTACCGCGCCGCCGCTGAAAACAACGGCAAAACGCTGAACATCGCCATCGGCTTCTCTCATCCCGTGATCCTGGAAGCCGAAGAAAATATCAGCTATGAAACGCCCGTGCAGACCAAGATCGTGGTCAAGGGCATCGATAAGCAGCAGGTCGGCCGCATTGCCGCCGATATCCGCGCCATCCGTAAGCCGGAACCCTACCTGGGCAAGGGCATCAAGTACGAAGGCGAGCATATCCGCCGCAAGGAAGGCAAGGCCGGTAAGAAGTAAGAAAGGGAGTGAACGCAAATGTTCCATAAGCGCGACCGTAATGAAGTGCGCGTGATCCGTCACGCCCGCGTCCGCAAAAAGATCAGCGGCACCCCCGAAATGCCGCGCCTGTGCGTGTACCGCAGCAATAAGAGCATTTATGCGCAGGTCATCGACGATACCAAGGGCGTGACCCTGGTATCCGCCTCCACCCTGGACCCCGCCATCAAGGGCCAGTTGGACGACAAGAGCAAGACCGGCGCTTCCGAGCTGGTGGGCAAGCTGGTAGCCGAGCGCGCCATCGCCGCCGGCATCAAGGATGTCGTGTTCGACCGCGGCGGCTATCTGTACACCGGCCGTGTGGCCGCTCTGGCCGCAGCCGCCCGTGAAGCCGGGCTGAACTTCTAAGGGGAGGAAAAGAGCAAATGCCTATGAATGAAAACGATCGTCAGAACGACCGTCAGAACGATCGGCAGGATCGCCCCTTCGAGCGCCGTGACCGTCGGGAACGCCGGGATCGGGAAGAGCCCGTCAGCGAATGGAAAGAACGCCTGGTGGCCCTGAACCGCGTAACCAAGGTTGTTAAGGGCGGTAAGAATTTCCGCTTCGCCGCGCTGGTCGTGGTCGGAAACGAAAAGGGCCAGGTCGGCGCCGCTATCGGCAAGGCCAAGGAAGTGCCCGAAGCCATCCGCAAGGCCAAGGAAGCCGCCATGAAGCATCTGGTCACCGTGCCCTTTGAAGGCACCACCATCCCCCATGCCATCGACGGCCTGTACGGCACCGCCAAAGTGGTGCTGCTGCCCGCTGAAGAAGGTGCTGGCGTTATCGCCGGCGGCGGCGCCCGCGCCGTGCTGGAGCTGGCCGGTGTGAAGGACATCCGCACCAAGACCTTCGGCACCAACAACCGCATCAACACCGTGAAAGCCACCCTGGAAGGCCTCAAAGGCCTGCGCAACGCCGAAACCGTTGCCAAGATGCGCGGCAAAGCGGTGGAAGATATCTTAGGCTAAGGAGGAAATGGAACAATGAAGCTGAAAATCACGCTGACCAAATCCCCCATCGCCGCCCTTCAGGTGCATAAGGACACCGTAGCCGCCCTGGGCCTGCGCAAAGTGGGCATGACGGTGGTCAAGGAAGACAATCCCTGCATCCGTGGCCAGATCTTCCGCGTGAAGCACATGGTCAAGGTAGAGGAAGTAAACGAATAATAAGGGAGGGACCCCCCATGAAATTGCATGAGTTGCAGCCGGCCATCGGCTCGACGACTGCCCCGAAGCGTCTCGGACGAGGCGTAGGCTCTCAGCTGGGCAAAACCTCCGGTAAAGGCCACAAGGGCGCCAAGGCGCGCTCCGGCGGCGGCAAGCGGCCCGGATTTGAAGGCGGCCAGATGCCTTTGACCCGCCGCATCCCCAAACGCGGCTTTACCAATATCTTCGCCAAGGAATACGCCACTGTGAACGTGTCCGCCCTCAACGTGTTTGAGGATGGCACCGTCATCACCAACGAAGCGCTGGTCGAAGCGGGCCTGATCAAAAAGGTGCTGGACGGCGTGAAGGTGCTGGGCGGCGGCGAACTGACCAAGAAGCTCACCGTGTCCGTGGACAAGGTGACCGACTCTGCGAAGCAGAAGATCGAAGCGATCGGCGGGAAAGTTGAGGTGAAGTAACGATGTGGGAGACCCTGCGTAACGTTTGGCGGGTTCCTGAGCTCCGGAAAAAGGTGCTCTACACGTTCTTCATGCTGCTGATCTATCGCCTGGTCAGCGTCATCCCCGCGCCCGGTATCGACGTGGCTACCGTTCAGAGCGCCATGAGCCAGTATGACATGCTGGGTCTGGTGAACATGATGACCGGTAACTCCTTCTCCCAGATGACCATCATGGCCATGGGTATTTCTCCCTACATCAACGCCAGCATCATTATGCAGCTGCTCACCATCGCCATTCCGGCTTTGGAGCGGCTGCAGAAGGACGGCGGCGAAGAGGGCAAGCAGAAGATCAACAAGATTACCCGTTACGTCACCGTGGGCTTGGCCGCCCTGCAGGCTATCGGCATCATCGCCGGCCTGGGCGCGATCAAGGCATCCTATAAGAATGTTTTCGGTTATCTCACCATCGGCATCATCATGGCTGGCGGCACCGCTCTGGCGATGTGGATCGGTGAAAGGATCACCAAGAACGGTATCGGCAACGGTATCTCCCTGCTGATCTTCGCTGGTATCATCTCCAACCTGTTCAACGGCATCATGTCCACTACCATCGGTATCTTCAATGGTACCGCGACTGTGGGCAACCTGACCGTGATCCTGCTGACCACCGTGATCATCCTGGTGATCGTCACCTTCGTGGATATGGCTGAACGCCGCATCCCGGTCATGTACGCCAAGCGCGTGGTGGGCCGGAAAATGTACGGCGGCCAGAGCACCCATATCCCGCTGAAGCTGCTGAGCGTCGGCGTGCTGCCCCTGATCTTCGCCTATTCCTTCATGGCGTTCCCGGGCACCATCTTCGCCATGTTCGGCACCAACAGCGGCGCGTACAAGTGGTGGAGCACCTACATGAACCAGACCAGCTTCTGGTACATGCTGGTGTGCGCCCTGTTGATCATCGCGTTTAGCTACTTCTACACCTCCATCACCTTCAATCCTGAGGATATCGCCAAGAATATCCAGCAGCAGGGCGGTCATATCCCCGGTATCCGTACCGGCAGCAAGACCGTGGAATTCCTCAAGCGGACTTCTAACCGCCTGACCCTGTTCGCCGCCCTGTTCCTGGCCATCCTGTCCACCATCCCCTCCGTGCTGACGGTGTGGCAGCAGGTATCGATCCCCTTCGGCGCGTCTTCTATCCTGATCGCCGTGAGCGTGGCCATCGAAACCGTGCGCCAGGTGGAGAGCCAGCTGGTGATGCGCAACTACAAAGGCTTCCTGGGCTGATTAAAAAATCGATCCAAGGAATGTGCGGAATGTCCCCCGGAAGGAACTAAAACGTTCCTTCCGGGACGGCATTCCAATCTTGTGTCTAAAGACGAATCATTTTCTGATGACTGGCGAAACCGTTAACGAAGAGCTAAAGAGATTCATTTCCAAGCGGCTTTCTGGGAAGGGGGCCCGGGGGAAACCTCTCTTTGGCCTCCAAAGAGAGGTTTCCCCCAGAAAACTTACACGTAAGGAGGCGCTGATATGAACCTGATTTTCTTGGGACCTCCGGGCGCGGGCAAAGGCACCCACGCGCAGCTGCTGATGAACGAACTGGGCATTCCCCAGATTTCCACCGGCGATATGCTCCGTCAGGCGATGAAAGCGGGCACCGAAATGGGCTTAGCCGCCAAGCGATATATCGAAGCGGGTGAACTGGTGCCCGACGAAGTGGTGATCGGCATCGTGAAGGACCGGCTGCAGGCGGATGACTGCAAGAAAGGCTACATCCTGGACGGGTTCCCCCGGACGGTGAAGCAGGCGGAAGCGCTGGACGGATTCGCCCACATCGACGTGGCGCTGAATATCGCCCTGGATGATGAAGTGATCATCAAGCGCCTCAGCGGACGGCGCGTATGCCTCAAGTGCGGCGCGACGTACCATATCAGCACCCTGAACGGCAAGGAAGACTGCGCTGTGTGCGGCGAAAAGCTGGTGCAGCGCAAGGACGACGCGCCTGAAACGGTTCAGAACCGCCTGAGCGTGTACGCGGCGCAGACGGCCCCCCTGATCGATTATTATGAGAAGAAGGGCATCCTGCGGACCGTCAATTGCCCCCCTGCCGCTACTGTGCAGGAAAACTACGCCATGGTGCGGGAAGCGCTGAATCTTCAATGATCAACATTAAGAACCCCATCCAACTGGCAAAGATGCGCAGCGCGGGACACCTGCTCCATGACGTGCTGGCAGCGACGAAGGAAATCATCCGCCCCGGCATCACCACCATGGATGTGAACGCTTTCGTGGAGGAGCATATCCGCAAGGGCGGCGCTATCCCCACGGAGCTGGGCTACTGCGGATATCCCGCGTCCATCTGCGCGTCCATCGACGATGAAGTGGTGCACGGCATTCCTTCGCCTCACGTGGAATTGAAGGAAGGCTCCATCATCTCCATCGACGTGACGCTGGCCCTGGACGGCTGGCAGGCGGATAGCTGCTTTACCGCAGCGGTCGGCAAAATCAGCGTGGAAAAACAGCGCCTGATGGATGTGACGGAGGAATGCTTCTGGCTGGGAGTGCGCAAGGCCGTCAATGGCAATCGCATCGGTGACATCAGCAGCGCTGTGCAGACGCATGCGGAAACCCACGGCTACGGCGTGGTGCGCGACCTGACCGGCCACGGCATTGGCAAGGATATGCATGAGGACCCTTCCGTGCCCAATTTCGGCGCGGCGGGCCATGGCCCCCGGATCAGGCCGGGCATGACGTTCTGCGTGGAACCCATGATCACCATGGGGCGCTGGCAGGTGCATCAGCTCAGCGACGGATGGACCGTCGTCACCAACGATCACAGCCCCGCCGCCCATTATGAACATACCATCGCGGTCACGCCTAAGGGTCTGCCCGAGATTTTGACGCTTCCTGGCTTCAAATGGGAGGAGGAAGACAAGTGAAACCATCCATTTTGCCGGGAATCGTAGTTTTTTCAAAAAAAGGGCGTGACAAAGGCAGGTACTTTGTGGTATTATATACGTTGGACGCCGAATTTGTGATGATCGGGGACGGGGACACCCGGAAAATCGATCATCTGAAGAAAAAAAGGCGTAAGCATCTGACCGCCTGCCCCTGGGAGTTCCCCGAAATCGTGGAAAAATACCAGGCTGGGCGATTGATGGACAGCGATATCCGCAAGGTGCTTTTCCCCATCGCGAACCAAGCAAGGGGCGACAAGACGCCC
>JAFXSH010000168.1 GCA_017525805.1 Clostridia bacterium
GAACTGGACGACGTGGCAGGCGGCGTAACGGAACGGGACTGGATGGCAAGCGGCTGTGCAGCCACCGTGGAACCGGGCAGCGACTGCTGGGGAACGGATGGCGGATGCAGTATGTGTAATATAAAATATGTAAATAAGCCGCAATACAACTGTATCAGATGCAACAGATTCAGCGCACAGAGACATTATAACATCTTTGGCACCTGGTATATAAGATGCAGGTACTGTGGAGTATTCGAAACGTCGATTGCGGAATTACAAGCCCATGGGCTATGGGGTAATTGAAGACAAACCATGAAAAGCCCATGGGCAGGGTATTGGCAAAAGCATTGCGTCATGGGTGATACATTCTGCCAGACCGGGGAAACCCGGATTGGTGAATTTCCCAAAAAAGAAAGCCATGCCGGATTTGTCCGGCAATACCATGAAACAGCGGGGGCGGCACGATGAAGGATTCAACAGGCGGAAATGTGGAACAGCTTCTGCATGGCGCTGCCTTTCCCAATCCCGCCCACAGGGAGGCCCTGCGCGCCCGGCTCTTTGAGGACGCAAGGGAATTGGATTTGGACGATCTGGCCCTGGTGGCGGGCGGGGCGGCTCTGCCGGAAGCTGAGCCGGAGGACTGGACCCATTGGCCCGACCCTATGAACCAACAATCATCATAGGCAGATCATACAATGAATAACGAGCACATCTCCGGCGTATTGAAATGTCTGGCGGCAGAATATCCCCAGCTATACTTGAACCCAGACGCGGATTTGCAGGAAGCCTACCGCCGCGTCGTCCTGCGGGGCGAGGAGCCGGAAAGAAAAAGCCTTGCCCACTATCAGGGCGACCCCGCGGATCGGGAAGAACTGATGGACACACCAGCAGGGCAGGTTCGGGTAATCACCCTGGGCAACCGGCGGGATTTTGAGCTTGTGATGCGGGGCCTGCTTGCTGCGAAGTCCGGGCCCCTGACCCCCATCCCGGAAAGCCAGGGCGCGGCCATGGTAACGGTATTCAACTGGCCCCGCATTCACGCGCATCTGGCCCGTTTCCCGGAGGATGAGCGGGCGGCGGAGTTAAAGCGCTTTACATCCGTAAAAGAAAACGATGTGGACATGCTGGTGGTACTGTCCCGAGGGCCTTACAGCCATGTGAACGCCGCGGCGGCGGGCTGTACAGAGGAGGAATGGCTTGCCCTTTCCGATACCATCCGCCGCTATCATGAATTGACCCATGTGATCTGCCGCAGACAGTTTCCCGGCGACGTCGCCCCCATCCGGGATGAACTGGTGGCTGACGCGGTAGGGCTGTACGCCGCATATAGGCGCTTTGACCGCAAGCTGGAGGAGCTTTTCCTTGGCATTCAGGATGGGCGCTATAGCGGTGGGCGGTTGGGCAATTATACCGACAGGCCGGAGGAAATAACGGCCCCTGTTTGCGCCGCGCTGGATCGCATGGATGCTGCCATTCATGCCCAGCCAGAAGTGATACCCTTTGCGCTGATTCCCGCGCTGATGACAGCCGCAGACATAGGAGAAAATGCGAAATGAGATGTCTGGCGCTGATGCACCTGGAAAAGAAGGTCGCCACGATATGCGGCGACGGCTCCTGTGCTGTTCATTGTCCCTCATTCATGCCCTTTAACCTGCGGTTGGAAAACGCGGATGGAAGCGATTGCGATTTGCGGGCGAAAAACCTGGATCAATTCTATCATTGGTGCGCCGCCCGTCCCCTGACGCTGGAAAGGAACGAAGCGAAGGATTTCCTCATCCGGCATGGCTTCCAGGAAGACAAAACAGACAGGGAACGGGCGGAAATCGCGCTGCGCTGCCACGGGCTGTGCCAGACGGACGCTTTCTGGATTCGGGAGATAGAAGAAAACATTCGCTTCGATCAGATCAATCTGTTCGATTCCCCGCTGTCGGACGAATATGTGGATATTGTGCTTCGGGATCGGGGGATGATCGCAAAAAACCTGGGGCTAATGGATGAAGCATCCGCGCTTGCTGAAACAAACACGCCGAACGTATGGGCTCGGCGGGAGGACGGCTATTGGCTGCTCAAGGCTGGCGCACCGGACGAAGTGGCGGCGGAATGGACGGCCAGTCAAATCGCCCGCTGTTTTGATGTGGATCAGGTGCTGTATGAACCAGCGGCCTATCAGGGCAGGCTGGTCAGCCGCAGCAAATTGGTCACTTCAAAGGAATGGAGCATCGTTTTCGCGGGCGATATGGTGGAATACCTGCGGAACGAGGGAAAAAGCCTGTGGGAACTGGTTTCCAGTCAGGATAAATATGGCTTCCACATGATGAACATCATCGACTATCTGATCGGCAACACGGACAGGCATTGGCGAAACTGGGGCTTCTGGGTCAGCAATGAGGACAATCAGCCGGGAAAGCTGTTTCCGCTGATGGATTTCAACCGTTCCTTCCGCGCTTACGATTCCCTGGAAGGGGATCAATGCTTCCCCTTAAAAGGGAAAATGACCCAAAGGGCCGCCGCTGTTTGGGGCGTTCAGAAAATCGGGCTCAATCAAAACAAGGCGTTGCCGAAAGACCTGCCCTCGCTTTTTTTTGATTTGAATAGGCTGTGTCAAACGAGAATGGACGTCATGTTCCAAGCCCGCCTGGATGTGTTGCGGCGGGCGGCGCGTCGCTGAGCGAAACGGAAGGCAGACAATCTGTCAGTTTGTTTAAACGGGAGATGAATCTCATGAACAGAAAAACAATTATGTCGATGCCGGTGGCTTGCTTGCCACTCCAAAGGAACAGGCGCGGGAAGGGACGGCGGTTGGGCTGACCGTATTTCCCTTCCTGCCTTATTCTAATGAGGGATTGCGCCTCAAGGCGCTTCCGGTATATGCCGCTATCGCAAGAACCTGTCTGATGATTGCGGGAGGTGAGGTACAGAAAAAGTCCCTCCGCTGTGAAAGCGATACGACCTGTTTGTTCCCTCGTTCGCACTCATGGCTGGAAGGAAGGAACGCTGCCCCATCATCAAGGGAACAACAATCATTGAGAGGAGAAATAGATCATGAAAAAGTTCGTATCCCTGTTCGTGGCGCTCTGCATGGTGTTCACGATGATTCCCGCCCTTGCGGAACCCGTTTCTGAGGAACCCCCCATTGAGGAACAGACCACTGAACAAGAAGCCGACCTGGGCGAACTGCTGGGTCTGCTGGGCGGATTGTTTGGCGGCGAAGCCGATGAAGGCGAAGAAGGCGCTAACCTTGACCTGTCCGCGCTGCTGGGCGGACTGCTGGGCAGCGAAGCCGGTGAAGGCGAAGAAGGCGCTGACCTTGACCTGTCCGCGCTGCTGGGCGGACTGCTGGGCAGCGAAGCCGGTGAAGGCGAAGAAGGCGCTGACCTTGACCTGTCCGCGCTACTGGGCGGACTGCTGGGCAGCGAAGCCGGTGAAGGCGAAGAAGGCGCTGACCTTGACCTGTCCGCGCTGCTGGGCGCGCTATTGGGCGGTGAAGAATCGGAAACCAAGTCTATCGAAACCGTCTATGCGGCGGCGGAAACCAAGGAACAGTTCTTTGGCACATGGAACCTGACCAAGGCCACGATCTTCGATGTTCCGGTCACGCTGGAAGATGTTGCTTCCCTGCTGGAAATTCCCCTGACGCTCCAAGTCATTGTTGCCGACGGCAGCTTCGCCATGGTAGCCGAAGGAGAGCCTAAGCCAGAAGAAGTGACCATGGAACTAGTGGACGGCGCGCTGAGCCTGACCCAAGAGGGCGACGAAACCATGGTGCTGAAGCTGACCGACGCGGGCGAGCTTGTGATGGAAATCGGGTTCGTGAGCCTGTATTTTGTGCCCGTCCCCGTGGAAGCGGAATAAATTTTCCCAGAACGTAAATCAACGCAGGACGGAAGTCCGTCCTTACGCTTGCTTGCGCAGACCCATCATTTAATCAAAATAAAACCCATCATTCAATCAAAATAGAAAGAAGGAAAGAATCATGAACAAAACCCTGAAAGCCATTCTGGCGTTCGTCTGTGGTACTCCCGCCTGCGCGGCTGTCGCTTCCCTGGTGACCAGTCTGCTTGAAAAGATTCCTTTCATGGAAGAATTCACCAAGCCTTTCACCTGGATCGTGGCTGTCGCTCTGGGCGCTTGCGGCGCTTACATGACCTACAAGGAAAAGCCCAAAAAGCAGTAAGGCCATAGCCGCCCCGTAAACCGCGATACAACGGACGGAGAGGGAACCGTTCTTTGAGCTTCAAAGAGCGGTTCCCCCAGTATAAAACCTTGGATAAACACAGGACGTGTATATAAAAGGAAAAACAGCGGCCCACGGCGAAATATGGTCATAAACAAAGCCCAGACAGTCATCGACTGGCCGCACCTTGACCCTGAAACCATGAAGAAAGTCCGGCGGAAAATCGATACTGGCTGGAACGTTCATCTTTGAGAGAGGCGGTTCAGTGAATGAAAACCGACGATCCCGCGTTTCGCCACATTTGGAAAATGATGGCTGCGGATTTAGCTTTGCTGTTGGCCGAATGGCTCGTTCCCCTTACTGTGTTCATCATTGTTTTATATGGAGACGAAGCCGTTTCGAGAACCGTCATGATAGAGAGCGATTTGGATCTCTATCTGCTGTGGACGATTCGCTGTCTGCGCCTGTTGACCTGGCTCGGCATGATCGTCCATCTGGAGCGGCTTGAGGGCGGCTTTCGGTCGGCCAAGCGCTGGTATCTGCTGCGGATTTTTGTTTTTTTAACGGTGCAGGTGCTTTCCGGCATACAAAGTCAATCGCCGCTGCTGGTCGGCGTCGGCAATCGGTCGCTCTTTTCAATCATCACCGTTGTTTTTAGCACGCTTATCATCCCGCCGCTCCTGCCGATGGGCAACCGCGCCCTGCTGAAAGCCGGCGCGGATCTGCTGCGTTATTATGGCATGGAAAAGCCTGCCCGGGCAAACAGCCGGTGCGGAAAGCTGCTGGCCGTGTTTTCCTGGACGCTTGACGGATGTATGCTGTTATTTGATTCGTTCGCTATCGTCGTTTTTCTCACCAGCGAATACACTCTGCTTCCGTATCTGGTCGCGCCGGACAGCTCCGAGCTGATACAATGGGGGCTGGTGATCGTGTTCCCTCTGATCGTTCTGAGCGCGTTGGGCGTCCTGATTCTGTGGGGAATCAGCGCGGGGCGAATGAAAAAGACGCACAGGCTTTTGAAAGGAATCAGTGAATGATGCGGGATATGCTTCTCAGCCGGCAGTATTTTTGCGCAGGGACGCTGCTGACGCTCGTTTTCTCCATGCTGCTGGGCAATCGCAGATCCCCGCGCGGCGGTGCGCTTTTCTGCGCAAGCATGGCGCTGCTGGGCGCAGCGGTGCTGCAAATCCTGAAAACATACTATAAAGGAGCCGGATTCGATATCCAAATCCCGGCGATCTCTGCGATGTGCGCCGGCCTTAGCGTCCTGTGCGCCGTCGCGCTGCTGACGGCCTTTTTTCTGGAATACCGCAAAAACGGCCTGTTTCTCTGGAAAGAATTTCTGCTTGTGTGTACTCCGCCCTGGCTGTACGGACTGGTCAGCGTCCTGTCACAGAATGCTTTTCAGTTTGCGGAGGCGCTGACGCTCTCCCTGCTGCTGGCCTGGTTTCTGTATCAGCGGGACGCGGAGGCGGAATTAAAACGCAGGGCCGAGGAGATCAAAAGGATCCAAATGACGCTGTTTCAGGAGCAAATGCGTCCCCATTTCATTTTCAATTCCCTCACCTCCATCCGAAACCTTTGCCTCTCCGATCCCTCCGTGGCGGCCAAAGGACTGGACAGCTTCGCCGGGTATCTGAGGAAAAACATGGACGCACTTTCCACCTCCGATATGATTCCGTTCACCAAAGAATTGGAGCATATCAGGCAGTATGTGGCGCTGGAAATGCTGAACCAGACTCAGCAGTTTGAAATGGTTTATGATCTGTCGGTGAAAAACTTCTTCGTTCCCGCTCTGTCCATCCAGCCGCTGGTGGAGAACGCCATCCGATACGGCGTGCGCTCCCGGAGCAGCGGCGCTATCGTGATCCTGACCACCGAGCGGCAGGGGGAAGCGATCCGGGTGATCGTGGAGGATAATGGCATGGGCTTTCCTAAGGCCATGACAGCAGAGCAGCGTGAACACAAGGCCCATGGGTTGGATAATGTGCGCCTCCGGCTGGAATCCCAGGGCGGCTCTCTTCATTTGAACAGCGATGAAAACGGCGTTCGTGCGGTAGTGCTGATCCCAACAGGAGGGAAAAAAAGTGATTACGCTGACGGTTGACGATAACCCAAATGTCCTTCAATCCGTGCGGGACGGGCTGCTTCGGCTGGATCCCAACGGAACCCATCGGACCGCCGCTTCCGGGGACGAGGCGCTGGATCTGGTGTCCCGGTTTCCGCCGGACGTGATCTTTCTGGATGTGGAAATGCCGGGCCTGAATGGCTTGGAGGTCGCACAGTGGCTGAACACTTTCCGCCCCCAGACCAACATCGTATTCATCACCGGCCACGCGGAGTACGCCCTCTCCGCTTTGGAGCTGTACGCCAGCGGCTTTCTGCTCAAGCCCATCTCGGAAGAACAGCTGGACGAAGCGCTGCGGCACCTGCGCTATCCCGTTTCCACATCAGCC
>JAFXSH010000169.1 GCA_017525805.1 Clostridia bacterium
CCGAAACAAGCGATCTGCCCATGAAGGGCAGTCGCGCCGATTGAGGCTGCGGGAGAACCGCCGATTGTCGCCAGTGGCGACAATAAATCGGCGGTGAAATCAGCCGAAACAAGCGATCTCCGCATGAAGCGGAGTCGCGCCGATTGAGGCTGCGGATACTATCTTTCTGTTCCCAAGGGCTATGTGCCCTAAAATAAAAAGGAGGAAAAACCATGAAGAAAATCCTTGCTCTGCTCCTGGCGACCATCATGGTCCTGAGCCTGTGCGCCGTCTCTTTCGCGGAAGACATTTCCGTGGAGAACGCGGAAGCCGTATGGGCTGAAAAATGGGCCGACGTAGACACCTCCAAACATGTGGTGATCAACTACATGACCACCGGCGACGCTCCCAAGACCGGCGCCAACGCCGAAATGCTGGCCCAGCTCAACGCCATCCTGACCGAAAAGGTGAACGCCGAGCTGAACATCGTCTGGATCTCCTGGACGGATTATCTGGCCAACTACAACCTGCGCATCGCGTCCATGGACGGCTCCATCGACCTGATCGGTTCTTCCACCGACTGGCTGGACGCCTGGCCCAACGCCAAGCGCGGCGGCTTCCTGGAACTGGACAAGGAAATGCTGGAGAAATACGCTCCCGTGACCTATGCCACCGTTCCCCAGGAGCATTGGGATGTGTGCACCTATGAAGGCGACATCTTCTTCATCCCCGAGGACAATTATTCGCAATGGACCAACCATGGCTTCGCCTATCGTCTGGACTGGGCCAAGGAAGCCGGCCTGGAGAACGGCTGCCAGACCTGGGCTGACCTGACCACTTATGTGAAGTACGTCAAGGCCACCTACGGCGATCAGCTGATCGCGCTGTGGGACACCGACGGCACCGCGTATCCCGCGGGCGGCTATATCTGCTCCTTCGCCAAGTGGCGCGCCATCGACGGCCTGGCCAGCGGCGCCATCTGGGGCGGCTATCTGGACGATCCCTACACCATCAACTGCCTGTACCTGGAAGAAACCGACAAGCTGGTGGAATACGCCAAGCTGATGAAGGAATGGGACGAGCTGGGCGTGTGGCCCACCGACGTGCTTTCCAACACCGGCGCTGACAACCGCCTTGAGTTCCGCCAGGGCAAGACCGCGCTGGAACAGCACCACACCCAGACCTGGACCGGCCTGGTTTCCCCCAAGTCCAGCACCGACAACACCATGTACCTGACTGATGAAGACGCCGACGTGGGCTTCTACTATTGGGGCAAGGAAGCCGGCTACGTGACCCGCGACCTGGTGACCCACGGTGTGGCCGCCGTTTCCGCCGCTTCCCCCAACCCCGAGCGCACCCTGATGGTGTACGACCTGCTGCGCAACGACAAGGAATGCTACGACCTGTTCAACTACGGTCTGGAAGGCCGCAGCTATGCCCTTGACGAGAACGGCTACCGCTACACCCCCGACACCTATGTGGCCGACAACGACAGCATCTCCACCAACTGGTGGTGGGGCCGCAACGACGCGCTGGAAATTCCCTCCTCCGCCATGAACTGGGACGCCATCAACGCCCTGTATGACGAATACGACAAGATCGCCGTGATGTATCCCTACGAAGCTTTCGTGTTCGATAACAGCATGGTGCAGAGCTACATCAACCAGTGCAACGAAATCTACAACACCTACATGAAGTACATCTGCTTCGGCCAGTACAGCGGCACCGCCGAGGAAATCGTGGCCGAATTCCAGAACGCGCTCCGCGCCGCCGGCGTTGACGAAGTCACCGCCGAACTGCAGGCCCAGATCAACGCCACCTACGGCAAATAATCTGAAGACCTAAATCACCTTCGAGGGGACGCCTTTTCCGGCAATCTGCCGGAGAGGCATCCCCTCTCTTCATGCCCGGTTTCCGCGCGGGAGCGGGAACGGAGCTTTGTTTTTACTATATGGGAGGAATATATGAGCAGCAGACAGAAGCTGAACCTGGATTGGCGGTTTCATTTGGGCGACGTGCCCGACGCGGACTTTATGGGCTTTGACGACAGCGGATGGCGTGTTGTTATCCTGCCCCACGATTGGGCGGTGGAGCACCCCTTCGACAAATGCCATGCCAGCGGCACGGGCTACCTGCCCGGCGGCACGGCCTGGTATCGGAAACATTTTGTTTTAGGCGAGGAAACAAAGGGCAAGCGGGCTCGCCTCACCTTCCAGGGGGTATACAAGCACGCAAAAGTGTGGGTGAACAGCAACTATTTGGGCTTTCACGCCTACGGCTACACCAGCTTCACCTATGACGTGACCGAGTTCGTCCGGCCCGGCGAAAACGTGATCGCCGTGCGGGTGGAGCACAACGACGTGGCGGATTCCCGCTGGTATACCGGCAGCGGCATCACCCGGCATGTGGAACTGGAAATCACCGACCCGGTGTGTTTCGCGGAGGGGGGCGTTTTCGCGTCCACCGTTTCAGCGGACGGGGAAAAGGCAGTCGTGCGGGTGCGGTATGCAACCCTGGGCGGGGACGGGGCGGCTTTCCGTCTGCTGACCCCGGAGGGACAATGCGCGGCCATGGGGCAGGATGTCGGGGAAAAGGGCACGGCGGAATTGACCGTGAAAAACCCCCGGCTGTGGAGCCCTGACAGCCCGTATTTATACGTGTTGGAGGGACGAGCCCTGCTTTCCGGCGAGGTGAAGGACACGGTGAAAATCCCCTTCGGCGTCCGCACCTTCCGGTTTGACCCGGACGAGGGTTTTTTCCTCAACGGCATAAATATGAAGCTCAAGGGCGTATGCGTCCATCACGACGGAGGATGCCTCGGCGCGGCGGTGCCCAAAACCGTGTGGGAGAGGCGGCTGCGCAAGTTTAAGCACGCGGGCTGCAACGCCCTGCGCACGGCCCACAATCCCCCGGACCCGGATCTGCTGGACCTGTGTGACGAACTGGGCCTGCTGGTCATGGACGAAGCCTTCGACGAATGGGAGGGCACGAAAAACAAGTGGTGGCAGGGGCATAACGTGTACCCGCCCAAGCACTTCGGCTACGCGGAGGATTTTCCCCAGTGGCACGTTTCCGATCTGACCTCCATGGTGAAGCGGGACCGGAACCATCCTTCCATCGTGCTGTGGAGCATCGGCAATGAAATCGACTATCCCAACGACCCCTATGTGACGCCCCTGTTCAAGGAAGCCCTGGGCAACAACGACGCCAATAAACCGGCGGCGGAGCGGCTGTACGATGCCCGCAAGCCCGACGCCGGGCGGCTGGCGAAGATAGCAAAGGAACTGACGGACCTTGTTCATCAATTGGACGACACCCGGCCCGTGACCAGCGCCCTGTCATTCCCGGAGCTTTCCAACCATACCGGTTACGCCGATGCCCTGGATATCGTGGGTTACAATTACCGGGAGCATTTCTATCAGGATGATCACAAAACCTATCCGGGACGGGTGATTTTGGGCAGCGAAAACAGCCACGATCCCCGGGCCTGGTACGCCGTGCGGGACAATGCTTTCATGTCCGCGCAGTTCCTGTGGACGGGTATCGACTTTTTGGGCGAATGCAGGGGCTGGCCCGTGCGCATCAGCCAGGCGGGCATGCTGACCTTAGCGGGCTATGAAAAGCCGCTTTACTACCAGCGCAAGGCCTTGTGGACGAACGCGCCCTTTATCCGCGTCGCCGTGGGGGACGGAAACGCCGAGCGCCACGGCGTATGGAACGAGCATTTCCGCTGGGAAGGGGAAGCGGGGGACAAAAAGATCGTTTCCTGCTATACCAACGCGAAAGAAGCGGAATTGTTCCTGAACGGGCAATCCTTGGGCAAAAAACAGCTCACGGACGCGGACGGATGCCGCGTTTGCTGGGAAGTGGAATATCAGCCGGGCACACTGCGGGCGGTGGCCGGCGGAGCGGAAGATACCCTGTCCACCGTGCGCCCCGCCGCCGCCATCCAGCTTACGGCGGACAGCACTTCCCTGCCCGCCGACGGGCAAAGCGTGGTCCAGGCAGAAATCTGCCTGCTGGACGAAAACGGCCAGCCCGCCCAAGATGAAACCCTGCTGTGCCAGCCCGTGGGCGATATCACGCTGCTGGGCATGGAAAACGGCAGGCCCGACGATCTGACGCCTTATACCGAAAACCGCCGCGCGACCCTGGACGGTCAAGCCATCATTTACCTTCGGGCCGGGACCTGCCCCGGTAAAGCCGTGCTCCATGTGCTTACAACTTCCGGTTTGCGGGCGGACCGCGAAATCGACCTCACTTAATAGAAAATATGGATTACACGCACGCTTATTTGTCGCCCCTGGGCGGGATCACCCTGGCCAGCGACGGGGAAGCCCTCATTGGCCTGTGGTTTGAAGGGCAGAAGCATTTTGGTGCCGGTGTTACCTGCGAAACGGTGGAAAAGTCTCTGCCGGTGTTCGATCAGGCGGACCGGTGGCTGGACGTGTATTTCAGCGGCCGGGAGCCGGATTTCACGCCGCCCCTGCGTCCGCGCGGCACAGCCTTTCAGGAAACCGTGTGGCGGCGTTTGCTGGATATTCCCTACGGGTGCACCGCCTCCTATGGGGAAATCGCCGCCGCCCTTAACCTGCCTCCCGGCGCGGCCAGGGCCGTGGGCGGCGCGGTGGGCCGCAATCCCATTTCTTTGATCATTCCCTGCCACCGGGTGGTGGGAGCCGACGGCAGCCTGACCGGCTACGCGGGCGGCATGGAGAGAAAAAAACGCCTGCTTTCCCTGGAAAAGGCGATGTTGTGAATCCTCCGCGCGGGAAACAGAAAGCCCGCTGTCCATCCACGGACGGCGGGTTTTCATTTTGCTGTTCAACAATCACTCACACGCGATATACACATCCATATCATCCCCGGCCGTTTCAAAGCAGGGGATCACGCCGTTTCCGGCCTGGGCCAGACCGTTGACCCGCATGTAATCACCAAGCGTCCGGTACGCGCCGGGAATCGTAACGAAAGGATTGTCAAAGGGCCTGTCGATATGGATCGCCGCGTATTTATGCTTGGCCTGCTCTTTGACCGTTAAGCCTTCCGTGCCGGTTCCCTTGGGAAGGATCCAGGCCGCCGTATATCCCATGCATATGGTGCACATTGATCTGCTCGGCTGAAAGATGCGGAAAATCCCATCCGATGGCTTTGGGGTTCTTTACGCCACGCTCCTCCGCCAGTTTATATACGCGTTCCAGCGCGTCGCGCTCCGGTTCGGCGCTGATCACCGTATATTCAACATACTGAAATCCTTCCACCTCTTCAATACGAAGATTGGAGTAAGCGTCGCTTTGCTTGTCCATTTCTTCCCGGAAAAGGCTGTCCAAAGAACAGTTGAATATTTTGCACAGCGCAATCGCTTTATCCATTTCCGGAAGCGCGGCATTCATTTCCCACTTTGAAATGGTCTGACGGCTGACGCCGAGCTGTTCCGCCAGGGTTTCCTGCGTCATGTTTTTTCTCAGACGACGCAAATATTGCAGATTGTTCCCTAAACTCATTGTGCTTCTCCTTTTTTCGTATTTGCACCGCGTTGCAGGTATATGATAGCAAGAATGGAAGGAACGATCTACCAATTTGCTTTTGCTATTTCAGGTTCGGGCGCAACCGGAGGTTGCCATGGCCCGATCACGGATCATTATTTCATACCGCCGGATCGTAAGGCAGCCCGTTTTCCCCGGCAGGCTTGTCCGCTTCCAACGCGCTGAAAGCGGAAAGCAGCGTGAAATTCATGGTGGAATCCAACACGAACCGTTCCATCAGCCCGCTTAACAGGAATACCCCCATGGTGATCAAAAGCACATACTGTTTCTGCCGGATCTGCGCCCGCATGGATTGGGCGAACAGCCAAAACATGATCACAGTGGCCATGATCCCCTGACTGATCACCAAATACAGATAGGCGGAATCCAGGATCACCGCTTCCTGATTCGTCAGCAGCGCCACGCGCAGGCTCCGGAATTCGATATAAGAGCCGAACAGGTGCAGTCCGTTCTGCTCGTACAGGGCGGAAGCGTTGACAAAGCGGTTCAAGGCGCTCAGGAGCGCGCTGAACCCCGAATCTCTCTGAAATCCAAGATATTCAAATACCGCCTCGCTGTTCAGCATCAGCCACACCGACGATACCAAAAGGGCGGCGAAGCCTAAGCGAATGATCTTAACGGCGCGGCCAATGTGAAACCGGTTCAGCAGATCATACAGGACAAGCGCCGGACAATAGACCAGCGAAATCACCAAAGCCGTGCGGGAGATCGTGTACCAATAAGTGAGAAACGCCACCGCGACCACCGTCGGGAGCACCGTAAACCTGCGCTGCCAGCGGTGCAGGTACGCCCAGGAAAACAGCATCACCGTCACTGTGGAGGCGAAGCCGTTCGGGTGGGACATGCCCATGGAGTAACCGAGGCTGTATTTCAAATCCCTGGTGCTTGGATTGGTAAAACCCACTGCCTGTGCCAAAATCAGCACGATCAGGGAGCACAGGGCGGTGCGGTAAAACAGCCGGACGATCCGAATAAACGGAATATCCCGGGCCAAAAAAATAAAGACGACGGAATAAATCAGCTTATTTTCCTGGGTGATCACAGTGGGAACCGTCAGCAGACCCATCACCAGGATCACCGCCAAATGGAACCATCGCCCGCGGTTCATCACGTCCGCCATGAAGCTGACGGCCAGCAGCAGGATCACCAGCGCGTCCAAAAACAGGGTGCTGATCCCCACCAAAGGAAGAAAAGCGTCCTGCCAATCGATGCCTTTAAGCAGCGTCCGTTCCATGATCACGATCATCAGCGCCGCAAGATAACTGTGTTCCCGTACCGACAGCTTGAACGTAAAACGCACAGGGCTTTCCCTCCTTTCGCGGTTTTAAGGTGACCTCATCCCTTGAGGATGGACCGGATCAGCGGCAGCGCGCCGCGAAAATACGGCGTTTTCCAGTAGCACAGAAAATAGATCAGATTGGGCAGCGTAAGGCACAGAAGGATATTGGCCATGAAGCCCATGAGACCCTCCCATGGCAGCAGGGCGGACGCGTACCAGGTCAGGCAGCAGGAAAAAACCGTGACCGAAGCGTACAGCGCCTGCGCGCCAAAGTAACCGGGCAGGCGGCGGAGGCCGAAATAATCCTTGAACAAAATGTGCACGCTCCAGGGAAAGCCCACCAGCAGGATGGAAATTGCCGTGGCTAAGATCACGCCCACCACCCCAAAGACGCGCACCAGCGCCCAATTGAGCAGCACGTTGCACAGGGATTCCGTCAGGGCGCGCGCCCTGTCCTTCCACCAGATGCCCCGGGCGTCGGCATACTGGCTTTTGATATCGCCTATGGTCCAAACGTAAAAGTAGATGGAGAAGGCGATCACCGCATCGGTCCCGAACATCCTGTCCTCCCCCATCCACAGCCGCATGAAGGGCTGATACAGCACAAGCAGGCATACCGTGCAAAAGCCGCACGCCCATTGATACAGGAAGGTCAGGTTCATCAGGTCCCGCCAGTTCTTTTCCACGCTCTCCACCGCCACGCTGTTGCCCACCCCGGCGCTCATGCCCTGGGTCACGGCGTCCAGCATGCCGCGGACGGAATAAAGGACGTAGTAATAATTCCCGTAAATCCCCACCTGCGCAAGACCCAAAAACGCGGAAATAAAAATGCTGTCAAAAGAGTTTCGGGTGCTGCCGCAGACCCGGTGCACGATCAGGCCCTTGATCTTTTCCCTGATATCCCGTTTTTTCTCCGCCGGAATATCTCCCCGGCAGCGGAATTCGGGGTATGCCCGCCGGGCGCAAAAAGCGCAGATCAGGCCGTCCGCCAGGGTAGACAGGGGCAGCATGATCAAATACAGGGCGTAGCTTTGGGCCAGCAGCAGCGCGGCCAATTGCAGCGCGCAGCAGGCGGCTCTTGCCCCCATGGCGGATTTGCTGAGCACGTCGTGGCGATGCGCGGCGGAAAGCAGAGCGCGGCACTCCGGGAAAATGAAATAGCTTGCGCAGAAATTAGCCAGATACACCGCGTATACCGCGCCTATATTCAGTCCCGGCGGATAATCCCCCTTCGTCAGCAGGCCTAAGAACGGCGTCGCCGTGAGCCCTGCCCCGAAAATCCCCAGGCCGATGAACCGGTAGGTTTTCCGGTAAAAATTCATCAGGGCGCGCACGGCATCCCCGTCGTTTTCCGCCAGCGGTTTGTACATGCTGAAAATGACGGCGCTGGACAGGCCCATTTCCGCCAGACTGAGCAATTGCAGAATGGAGGCAAACAGGCCGCCGATGCCGCCGTAGGAGAGGCCTAAGGTGTTGATCAGCGCGGTGCGCGTAAGGAAGGGCAAAAGCAGCGAAAGCCCCTTTTCCAGCATGCCCCACGCGGCGTTGCGCCGCGTATTTCGGACTCGTTCATACTTCACGCCGGGCTTCCTCCCGCATCCATTTCCATACGGTCATGCGTCCGTCGGGACGGCAATCCAGATATTGATCCTTCCAGGACAGCTTATGCAGGCAGTTGGCGCGAAGGATCGGCTCCACTTTCCCGGGCAGATACGCGTCGTTCCGCATATTGTACAGGTCAAAGACCCGCTCGTTATTCAGCGGCACACCGTCGATCATCCGCCGGACCTGAGGAATCAGGCGGTAAGCCGCGTCAATCAGTTCGTCGATCAGATAATAATCGGGCATGGCCGGATATTTCCGCCAATACGTCCGGAGGGCCGCCGTCAGAAACGCGGCCAGCGGATCGCCGGGGCGGCAGTGCATCACATAGCCCGACCATCGGCCCGCGGGTATCATGCGGCGCAGATTATCGGGATACGTGGTTTTATGAATGGAATAAAAGCTGCCCGTCACGCTTTCCCAGTTCAAGGGACCCGTCATGTATACGGTGGCGTCCATCCACAGCCCGCCCCAGCGGCACAACAGCTCGCACCGCAGGATATCGGAAAAATGGGTCAGAGTGACGCCGCCTTTTTCAAAGCGGGCCTGCACGGCCGGATCGATTTCCGCGTACTCCGCGTAGTTTTCTTTGGTCAATACGTGATAGGCGTATTCCGGCCCGCTGAAATACTTTTTCTGACTGTGAAGCGCCAGTTTTACGCAGAGCGGCGCGCTTTCTTCCCCGTCCCACCACAGGGTCCACACAGGAAAGGGGCCTTCCTCCCGCCTGGGCACGGGCAAGGCGCGGGCCGTTTGGGCGACGTCCGCCAGTTCCCCGTCCAGAAATTGCCGGATGGCCCGGTGATAAAAATGAGTATGCCCGCCCGTCAGGATATCCGCCGCCGCCGCGAAAGCCCATCGCCGGGCCAGCCGGATACCGAATACGCTTTTCTCGCGGTCAAAGCAGCGGATCTGCTCCGCCTGACGCAGGGCAAGGATGGCTTCCCTGAGTTTCCTTGCCGCCCGAACGGGAGAGGCCAACGCTCGCCACAGGAAGGTCTTTCCGTCCCGCTGCTTTTTGAGCGCCTCCCGCAGCTTGATATAGGGCGCGTACAGCCCGGCTTTCATGAGCCGTTCTTCCATGTTCGCCTGGGGATCGTCCAGTTCCGCCGCGAAGCGCAGGCAGTCTTTATAGCCTTTGTTCCCCGCTAAACAGGCGTTTCGGGCGTCCAGCCGCAGCCGTCCCGCCAGCGCCGCCTTGACCTCGGAAGAATCGGAAAACAGCGCCGGATGCTTTTCCCAAAGCAGCCGGATGGCCCGGATCAGCTTTTCCGGGTCCGCGCTGATGGAATCGCCGCCGGGCCGGTAATCCACCAGGGGCCGGTCCAGATAATAGACAGCATACCGCTTTCGCAGCCTGCACAGCATTTCAAATTCCTGAAGCCTTGGCATATCCGGGTCAAAGGGAAAGGCTAAAAACGCTTCCCGGAGGCCCAGCAGCGTTTGGGTGCCCGCGCCCAGCAGGGAATCATCCGGTCCAAGAAACCCCTGTCCCGAACGGGAAGGAAACAGGGAAACGCTGCCGTCCGGCCTCCGTTCCATGAGCTGGCAGAACACTACATCCGCGCCCGTTTCCCGAAAGCATCGCAGCTGCACGGCGAGCTTGTCCCGCCGCCACACATCGTCGCTGTCCTGAAAGGCCACGTACTGCCCCCTCGAAAGGGCTGCGCCCTTGTTCCGTGCCCGGCAGGCTCCCCCGTGTTCCTGACGGACAACGCGCAGCCGGGGATCGCGGATTTCCGCCAGCGCGGACAGGGTATCGTCGGTGGAACCGTCGTCCACCACGATCAGTTCCAAATCCCCTTCCGTCTGGGCAAGCACGCTCAAAGCGGCCCGCTTCACCTGTTCGGCCCGATTATAGGCAGGAAGGATCACCGATACCAGGGGGCTTTCGCGTTTGTCCATCCGTTCTGCTCAGCCTCCCGCAAAGCATTTTTCAAGGCCGTCAAGTACGCGCCGTGATGCTTTTCATCCGGTTCCAAATACGCGCCCTCTCCCCATTCGTTCCAGGCGTTGAGAAAGATCAGGGGCAGCGCGTCCTCCCGCAGGACTTTTTCGCGCAGCCGGGCCATGTACCGCCCGAATTTTTCCGGCGACGCGCCCAGCAGCATATAGCCTGATTCGGTGCGGGGCGTGTTGTCCCAATCCGGGCAGGCCCCGGCCGCCATAAAGGGATCAGCGGGCAGGGAAAGGGTGGTTTCCCACAGGGCGTCGTAATCCAGCCGGGTCTGCTTTTTCTCCCCGGCGGCCAGCAGCCGGTTCAGCAGCCTTTGGGTCAGAGGCCGGTTTTTCCCCTGCCATGCCATGCTGAAAAAGGGCTGGAACCGGATTTGATAATCAAATCCCCGGGGATCGTAGGAGGGAGAAAAGAACCAGGATGGGCTTTGGATCATCAGGCACAGGCCGGGAAAACCGGCCTCTCTCGCGGATCTCTGCCAGCAATCCAGCATCTCCCCCAGGCAGGGAATCTCCTCCGGCTTGTAAATCAGCAGCAGGGGCTTCCCCTCCAAAGTGATATAGCGGCTGTCGAGGAAAAATGGCAGAAGATAATCCCAGTGGGCCCGCCATTCTTCCCGCCCGCCGTAATTCTGCCGGACGATGACCTCCCGGCCGCCGCCGTCCCACCTGCGGGTCCAGTTTTCGTTGGCCCAGGAAAAGCAGAAAGGAACGCGCACTTCGGGATCGTTCAGCATCCTTTCGGCGGGTTTTTCCAGCAGGCGCTTGCCCCCGGCGAACCAATAATGATAATAGCAGAAGCCGAAAACGCCGTTTTTCATCGCAAGCTCCGATTGCCAGCGCTGAACGCCGGGATCGGCGAGGGTGTAATAATTCCCGTTTTCCGGGACGCGGGGCTGATCGTGGCACTGGAACAGAGGCCGGGCCCGGCGCACGTTCACCCATTCGGTGAAGCCCTGGCCCCAAGCCCGGTCGTTTTCCGGGATGGGATAAAACTGGGGCAGGTAAAAGGCGATGGCTTTCACGCCTTTGCCCTCTCTGATTTCCGCCAAACGTGTCGCCCCTTCTTCAGTCCAGCAATACGCGCCGCAGCGCGTCCAAAAACTGACTGCCGAATTGTTGATCCGGCTCTATATACGCCCCTTCTCCCCACTCGTTCCAGGAATTGAGGAACACGATCCGGTTTTCCGGGGGCTTGTCCTTCACGCATTCTAAGCACAGCCGGGCCGCTTCCTCAAAATCCCGGGGAGTACGGCCCGCGTACACGATGGCCCGCCGTCCGGACCGGGGCGACCGGTCCCACCCTGCCAGCAGTTGGGGATACACGTCCCGCCGCCTGTCGGCGGAGGTGTAAAAATGGCGCATAATGTCGCCGTAGCGGTATTTTTCCAGCAGCAGGCCCGGCTTCACCCGTCGTATAGCGCCATAGAACGCCTTGTGAAGCGCACCGCCCGTCCGCAGCTCGGCGTATTTATAATTGGTGGACATCACGGCGTCAAAGCCCATGGCCCGCACCTGGTCAAAGTCCTCCCCCGCCAGCGCTTCGGGCCGCAGCATATCCTTGACGCGCAGTTCCGGCAGGGACGCGCGCAGCCCTACGAAATGAAAGCCGCCTAACCCCTCCCGCCGGGCCAGACCGTTCCACCGGTCCATCCATTCCTTGGGCCGGGGCAAAGCTTCCGGCTGGAATACCAGGAACAGCAGCTTTCCTTCCACCCGGATATACCGTTTGTCCCGGAAGCAGGGCAGCAGCCGCTGAAAATGGCGGATTTCGTCTTCTTCCCCGGGATAGGTCTGCTCAAAGATCATTTCCGGGCTGCACCGGTTTTTTCCCCGCCGCCAGGATTCGGTGGTCCAGTCATGATTGGCCCAGCCCACGCAGAAGGGGAAATCCGGTTCGCCCAAGCGCACCACCTCGTCCAGCGGCAGTGAAAGGGTTTCCTTTCCGCCGCCGAACCAGTAATGCCAATAGCAGAAGCCCTCGATCCCCGCCTGTCGGGCCAGCTTCGCCTGGGCCGCCCGCGCTTTGGGATCCCGCAGGTCGTAAAAGCCTAAGTCCGCGGGCAGGCAGGGCTGCCGGTGGCCACGGAACAGAGGCCGTGCCTGACGCACGTTGTCCCATTCCGTAAAGCCTTTTCCCCAGAACTGATCGTTGGTGACCGTGGGATGGAATTGGGGCAGATACAGCGCGATGACCCGCGCTTTTCTTTCCTTCATAGCGGCGGCTCCTTACAATGAAAGGCCAAGGCGGCCATACACTTCGCCCAGTTTTTCCTCAAAACAGCGGGCTGTATACCGCTCCCGGTACAGGCGCAAAGAAGCGTCGGACATGCTTTTCCATTCGGCGTCAGACGCCGTCAGCACCGTTTGCATGGCGCGGCGAAGCCCGCTTTCGTCCCCCGGTGCCGTCAGCATGCCGTTATTTTGGATCATTTCCGGAATGCCGCCGATGCGGGAACCGATCAGCGGCCTGCCGCAGCGCATTGCCTCAATGGCGGCATACGGCCCGTTTTCGTACCATTCGGAGGGCAGCACCAGAGCGCTGGCCCCACAGATTTCATCCATCAGCGCCGCTCCTTCCAAAAAGCCCAGCAGCTTCACCCGGCTGAACGAACGCCGCTGGAGAGCGGCCCGCATTTCTCCCTCCAGCGCGCCCATCCCGGCAACGCGCAGGGAAATATCCGTGCCCTCCACAGCCCCAAGCAGCGTGCGAAGCCCCTTTTCATCGAAAAGCCGGCCCACATACAGGATATACGGCCTCTTCTTTTCCCGGACAGGATCAGTCAGGGGCGGCATGTTCAGGAAATTGGGGATATGCACCAGGCGTTCGGGCGCGTAGCCCGCCTGAATAAACTTCTGGCGGTAAAACGCGCTGGGCGTGATGATGTATTGAATCACGTCATAAATGCCCCGGCTTCGGTGCGCTTTGTTTTCCAGCGCGGACAGGACGCTTTTCCCCAAAGAATCCATCACGCACCGGTTCCGAACACAAGAAAAAACCTTGCCGTTCAGGCAGGCTTCACACAGCGTTCCATGGCGCGCCATTTTATAATTGGGGCACAGAAGCTGCAAATCATGGGCCGTATAAACCGCCGGGAGGCCGTACTTTTTTACCACGTCCAAAATGGAGGGGGAAAGCTGGTGATGGAACATATGCAGATGCACCAGATCGGGCTTCGTATCCCGCACCAGACGCTCGAATTTCTTTTTCGCTTCCGGGGAATAAACAAAATTCCGGGCCAAAAGGAGCCGACGGCCCAAGCTGTTATTGCCGTGATAATCCACTTTGTTCACAAAATAATCGCTGTAAGGCGAGGGTGCGTTTCTTTCGTCCGCCATGGCAAAATCGATCACCGTATGGCCGCGCCGCTCAAGCATTTGTTTCATGGAAAAATAACAGGTTTCGCTGCCGCCTACGATGTAATGGAACTTATTCACCATCAGAACCCGCATCAAACGCACCCTATTTCATCTGTGTGTAATCGTTCAGTAGTAAGCCGTCAGCCTGCGCACTTCCTCCTGTGTCAGCTCGCGCCACTTTCCCCGGGGCAGCTCGCCCAGGTCCAGGGGGCCGAACTTCACCCTTCTCAGTTGCAGCACCCGATGGCCCGTTTCCTCAAACATGCGGCGCACCTGCCGGTTTCTTCCCTCGTGGATGGTCACCAGCACAACCGTAGCATAAGCTTCCAGCTTAATAACCCGCACCTTGGCCGGGGCGGTTTTGTGATCGTCCAGCAGAATGCCGGAACGAAGCTGACGCACCTCGTCCATGCTCACGCTGCCCTCCACTCTGGCCAGATAGGTTTTATCCACCTGATGGGAGGGATGCAGCATGCGTTCCGTCAAAGCGCCGTCGTTGGTCAGCAACAGCAGGCCCTCGCTGTCGTAATCCAGCCTGCCCACGGGGTACAGCCGCACGGGATAATCCCGGAAATGGTCCAGCACGCACTTGCGGCCCTCGGGA
Source organism: Clostridia bacterium (assembly GCA_017525805.1). The sequence continues at coordinate 14,324 of JAFXSH010000169.1, forward strand.
TCGGACACGGTGGTCACTTCCCCGGCGGGCTTATGGTACATCACGTACCGCTTTTCCGTTTCAGGACGGATCAACTGCCCGTCCACGCACACTTCGTCGCCCTCTTCCACCTGCGTGCCCATTTCCGTGATCCTTACGCCGTTCACCGTCACGCGGCCCTGGGCGATCATTTCTTCCGCTTTCCGGCGGCTGGCCACGCCGCACTCCGCCATGTATTTTTGCAGGCGCATGTATTCCTCCGCTTCGTCCCGGCCGGGCCGGAACGGTTCTAAGCCTTTCCCCCTTCATATTACTGAATGCGTCCGGCAAAGTCAATACAAAAATACCAAAAGGAAAAGCGGAAATCCATTTTTGCAGAATTGGATCGCCGCCTCTTATCATGTTTTCCGCAGCGCCGCCAGCCAGCACGCCGCCCCTGCTCCCGCCCACAGATACAGCCACAGGGGCGGGCCGGAGGCTGGTTCATTCCCCTGCGGCCAGGGGCCAGGAACGGAGGACGCGCCAGGTCCCGTATCGAAAGGAGCGTTCCGGCACGCTTTCCGCCGCGATCAGGGGCACGGTGGTGAGCACCCGACCCTGATCCGTAAGCCAGGCGGTGCCGATCACCTGCCCCTTTTCCACACCGGCGGCCAGGGAAGCGGGCAGGTCCAGCAGCAGATCGGGCCAGGCGATGTCGGGCACGGGGGCGGAAACGTCGCTTTGGGCCACCACGCGCACGGTGTCCCCCACGCCGCCGGTGACGGGAATTTCCCGCACCGTTTCCCCCGCGCTGAGCACCGTGACCATCTGCCAGTTGTCAAAGCCCCGATCCAGCAGCGCCGCCGCCTCGTCGAACCAGTCGGGGCAGTTCAGCACCACGCCGATCAATTCCAGCCCGTCCCGTTCGGCGGCAAAGACTAAGCAGCGGCCCGCCGCCTTGGTGTAGCCCGTTTTCACGCCCAAGGCCCCGGCATAGGTGGACAGCAGCTTATTTTTGTTGGTCAGTACCCGGTCGTACTCGTGATCCGCCCAGGGCAGCGTCGCCCGCTGGGTGGATACGATTTCCCGAAAGGTGGGGTTCCCCATGGCCTCCCGGGCGATCAGGGCCAGGTCCCAGGCGGTGGTGTGGTGCCCCTCGGCTGGCAGGCCGTGGGGCGTAACAAACACCGTGTTTTCACAACCGATTTCTAACGCCCTTTCCGTCATCATGCGGCAAAATTCCTCAATCGACCCGCCGATATGCTCGGCGATGGCCACCGCCGCGTCGTTGCCGCTGGCCAGCATGAGGCCGTAGAGCATCTGTTCTAAAGTCAATTGCTCGCCCAGCCCCAAATAAATGCTGGTGCCCGGCACGCCGTAGGCGTTTTTCCCGGCGGTGACGGGATCGGCAAGGTTCCCGTTTTCCAGCGCCACCAGCGCCGTCATGATCTTGGTGGTGGATGCCATGGGCAGGGCCTCGTGGGCGTTGTTTTCATACAGCACCCGTCCGGTTTTCGCTTCGATCAGAATCTCCGACTTTGCCTCCCCCAGTGCCCCGGCGGCAGGCAGCAGGAGCGCAAGCATTGCCAGACAGAACAGCGTTTTTTTCATGCCCGCGCCTCATCCTGGGCCGGTTCTTCTTTCTTGGGGATCAGGGCCTTGATGTCCTCTAAAATCTGGGGTGCGCAGTTCACCGCCCGCTCCCAGGCGGTCAGATGCTGGGCGGGCAGCACCTTCACCCCGTCCGGCCCCACCACTAAGAAGCCCACCGGCTGTACCGACACCCCCGCGCCGCCGCCCCCGGCAAAGGGCGTGTCCGTTTCCGGCAGCTTGTTCAGGTCATATTCACCGCCCCCCGCCAAAAAGCCGAAGCTGACCCGGGACACGGGAATGATGGTGGGCCCGTTCACCGTGGGGATCGGTTCCCCGATCACCGTGTTCACATCCACCATGTCCTTGATGTTTTCCAGGGTGGTCTGCATTAAATCGCCAATGGGATGATCCATGGTAACACCTCCACAATTTTGATGGGAAGACGCACAGAGTTGAGAGTGGAGATAATAGCTGATATGTCCGGATCCCTGAACGCGCAGACTATATCATTTCAACTCTCAACTCTGGCTTTCCCCTCTTTTCCATATAAGCCACGCCACCAGCAGTATGCCCAACCGGCTTTCGGCTATGCATACGGCGTGCAGCGCCGTTTTCCCGCCCAAGACGGGCACACAGCGAAAGCGCGGGAAGGGCAGCGCGCTGCCCACGGCCCGCAGCGCTCCCGCGCCCAAGGCCAGCGCCGCCGCGTCCCCGCCGCCTAAGCGCAGGGCCACGTTCAGGGTATTGACCCGCACCAGCCGACCCAGGACGGCGTCCTTTCCGTTGGATTTCAGCAGCAATCCCAGCAGCTTGATTCCCAGCCCCGCCCGGTTTTTCCTTTGGGGAAGGGCCAGGTTTTTCCCGTGAAAGGCCGCTGTCAGCCGCAGATTGCCCGCCGCGTTGCGTTCCAAGGAAAAATCCGCCTGTTCCCGCAGGCCCCAGACCATCAGGCCCGCCGCGCCCCGCGGGCCCTTTTCGTCCCAAATCAGCCTCACCCCCGCCCGCACCGGCGCGATGAGCAGCAAGAACAGGAAAAGCCCCAGCCATGCCATGCCTTTTTTCCTCCCCACAGGATTATTCTGGATAAAAGGGGCGGCAAATATGCGCCGGGGCGCTTTTAGACATTTAGAGATAACAGAGCGCAGCGTTTCCATGTCTTATTTGGTCAATATTCGTACAAATATAATCATAAATTATCACAAAACCGCCCTTTTTCCTTCCCATTTGCTTGACAGATGCGGTTCTAAAGCCGTATAATGTTGAATTGGAGAAGAAGCGGGAAAAACACGGAATTTCCGCATCTATAATGTTTAAGGAGGACTGATCCCCATGGCTATCAAATTGACCATTGACGGTAACGGTGCGGTCAGCCACGTCGCGTATGCGTTCAGCGACGTAGCCGCTATTTACCCCATCACGCCGTCCTCCACCATGGCCGAGTACATCGACGAATGGGCCGCGCAGGGCCGGAAAAACCTGTTTGGCCAGACCGTTCATGTGGCTGAAATGCAGAGCGAAGCTGGCGCCGCGGGCGCTGTGCACGGCTCCCTGGCCGCTGGCGCGCTGACCACCACCTTTACCGCCTCCCAGGGCCTGCTGCTGATGATCCCCAACATGTACAAGATCAGCGGCGAATTGCTGCCCGGCGTGTTCCACGTTTCCGCCCGCGCCCTGGCCGCCCACGCCCTGAGCATTTTCGGCGACCACGCCGACGTCATGGCCTGCCGCCAGACCGGCTTTGCCATGCTGGCCTCCGGCTCCGTTCAGGAAGCCCACGACATGGCCCTGGTTGCTCACCTGAGCGCCATCAAGGGTTCCGTTCCCTTCCTGCACTTCTTCGACGGCTTCCGCACCAGCCACGAGATCCAGAAGATCGACGCCTGCGAATTGGACGAGATCGCCAAGCTGGTGGACTGGGACAAGATCGCCGAGTTCCGCGCCCGCGCCCTGAACCCCGAACATCCCCATCAGGCCGGCACCGCCCAGAACCCCGACATCTACTTCCAGAACCGCGAAGC
>JAFXSH010000170.1 GCA_017525805.1 Clostridia bacterium
CGAGCAATGTCCGCTGTGCGGACTTGCGACGATTGAGCCTGCGGGCCAGCACCGCTGCGTTGACCGGAACAGCGCCGAACGAAGTGAGGCTGAGGGCGGGTAATCCTTGGATTGCCGCCCGAAACCCGCGCGCAAGCGCATGCGCAGGGCGCGGGGCGTCCGAAGCAACGCCAGGGCGGTAAAGACACCCAAAGATGATAAGATTTTTGATTGAGTATTACAGCCATTCAGGCAAAAAGCGAGTGAAAAAACACGTTTCGTTTCACTCGCTTTTTCATTGTTTCCAATAAGAACATATGAAAGGCCGTAACGGGCGCGGCCGCAATGGCCTTTTATTATACCGCGCCTTCGTGCTTGAGCACCACCTGCACGGTTTTCACCAGGATCTGGATGTCCATCCACACGCTCCAGTTGTCGACATATTTCCGGTCCAGGGCCACCACCTGCTCAAAATCGGTGATCTTGCTGCGGCCGCTCACCTGCCACATGCCCGTGATGCCGGGCTTCACGCTCATACGAACGCGGTGGCGGGGGTCATACTGGTTCCACTCGTCCAGCGTAGGCGGGCGGGTGCCCACCAGGCTCATATCCCCCTTGAGCACGTTGAGAAACTGGGGGAATTCGTCCAGGCTGGTATTGCGGATGAAGTTGCCGATGCCCTTGGGCTTGCCGTCCCTGCCCTTCTTTTCACTGCCGATGATGCGGGGGTCGTCGTCCATTTTGAACATCAGGCCGCCCTGAATCTTATTCTTTTCCATCAATTCGGCCTTGCGCTTTTCAGCGTCCATATACATGCTGCGGAACTTGTACATGTTGAACACGCGGCCGTTGAGCCCGATGCGCTTCTGTTTAAAGAAGATGGGGCCGGGGGATTTGATATAGATCAGGGGCCCGATGATCAGGGCGAGCAGGCCGGTGCCGATGGTACCGATCAGACCGCACACGATATCAAGGGCCCGCTTGGCGAACAAAGACGAATCCGAAACGAACCGGATGGAATTGGTGAGCACCTTGAAGCTGCCCATTTCATCCACGCCCACTTCCGTTCTGGAAAAGTCATCCAGCACAGACAGGCCGGTGTGAATGGTGATGCCCATATACAGGAAATTTTGCATCAGTTTCTTGGGATAGGACACGTTATCCTCAAGCAGCACGAAAGCGTCGTCGATCCACAGGCGGGAGATTTTTTCCATGATCAGTTCTCCGTAAGCGTAAAAGACGGGCACGTCCAAATCGTCGTAGTTTTCCGGCGGAGTCTGATCCAGCAGGATCAGGCAGCTCAATTCGTGATCGGAGGAGGAGTTGTTTTCCCGCAGCCCCCGGAGCACAGAATACACTTTATCGCCGGAAGTAATCACGGCCACCTTGCGCTTGGGCAGGCCCTTGCGCAGGTGGCGGGCTTTGTTGGCCTGGCGGACGAGAAAATTGATGTCGAAATACAGACCGGCCACGATCATCAGTTCCTTGTTTTGGACCGTCGTATGGGTCATCAGGATAAAGGCGCCGCTCAGCACCACGATCAATACGATATTCAGCAACAGGGATTTCAGCTCCGCGTATATGTCGCGGATAAAGATCCGGTCATAGGCGTTGGAAAACAGTCCCAAGGCGATCTGCACCACCAGGAATATGGACGCCTGGATCACGTATTGCTCGTCATTGTAGATGAACCCGCTGTGCTTTGTGATCCCGTACATCATGATAAAGGAAAGCTGCATCACCATGATATCAAGAAAAGCAAAGTCCAAATGCCGCAGCGCGCTGTCTGATCGGTTGGCGTGCATGGCGACCCCTCCTTTCTTCGAATGGTATTATTTCGCGGTCATGGATTTCTGGTTCAGCACATACAGCACGATCCCGATAAATACCCAGGCAATCACGCAGATCGTGGCTTCCTCGCTGATGGCGGAGCAAAGGCCTTCCACCGGCACAAGCTGGAAAAAAATCCAGAACAGGCTCAGCAGCATGCCGATCACCCCGGTGAACGCATAGCCCTTGTCCTCATTCTGCATGGCGTTGAGCAGCGCGGCATACGAACAGTAGCCGTAGCCCACGGCAGTGGCAACGGAGGCCAATTCCTCGATATAGTCAAACGCGCTGCGCGCCAGGGAAAGCAGCAGCGCCAGCAGCACCACCAGCTTCACGGCGTTCATCGGCGTGCCGTATTTGGGGTGGGTTTTGCCCAGAGAGGTGGGCAGCGCGCCATCGTTGGCCATCTGGAAAATCAGGCGGCTGATGGAGGCGAAAAAGCCCACCAGGCCGGTCAGGGTGGCGCTGATGCAGGAAGCGAAGAAAACCAGCGTGCCGATTTTGCCCATGGCTTTTTGGGCCGCCAGGGCCACCGGGTATCCCGCCACGCCGGACATTCCCCGCAGCCTGTCCACATATTCCGGCCAGGAGGAAAAACCGGCGGGCATGCCCAGCAGGGCGCTGTAAATATTTGCAATATAAGCGAAGGTGCCGCAGACCACGGAAATGATCATGATTTTTCCCAGCTTTTTCAAGGGAAAAACCATTTCGGTGGTCGCGTTGGAGAGAGAATCAAATCCCACGAAAGCCCAGGGCGTCATGATAAAAATGGTCATGAAAGCGTGGTTGGCGTTGGTTCCGGGGTAATAGGCGGGCGAAAAGGCCCGGGAGGCGTCCTCCGACGTAAAAATGGAGGCGATCAGGATGATCACAATCCCGCCCAGCAGCACCACAGCGCCGATGGTCTGGATCAGCGCGGTCTGCCGCAGCCCCCGGATGTTGATGAAACCGAACAGCATCAGCGCGCCCACCACCACGATCGCTTCCACCAGCAGGGTGTTGGACTGGAAAAAGTATGTGCGGAATTCCACATGCAGGAATTCCTCCAGGATCGTGCGCACCAGCATGCCCAGCGCCCGGGCGTTCAGCGGGATGCAGCACAGATGCGCCAGCCCCATGGCCCAGGAGGAAGTGAACGCCTGCCGCCGGTTGCTGGATACCTTCACCAGATTATAAATGCCGCTCATGCTGGGATAAAGATTGCCCAAATAATGATAATTCAGGGCGATGATCGCCATGGCAACTCCCGCCACCAGGAAAGCCAGGGAAGACCCCATGACGCCGCCCACGGGCAGGAACGTGGTAGCGGGCATCACGAAAGCCGCCCAGCCGATCATGCAGGCAAAGGAAAAAGCCCATGCGTTCAGCGGCGACAGCTTATTCCGCGTGATACTTCCTTTCATATACATGGCTGATCTCTCCAAACGTTTTTCTTTTCCGCGCCCTGTCAGCGATCCGCGTTCTTTTCTCCGGTGCGTTCACTGATGATATAGCGGGGACGCGCTTTCGTCTCCAGATAGATCTTGCCGACGTACTCGCCGACGACCCCCAAAAACAGCGTCTGAACGCCGCCGATGAAGCACACAATGCAGGCGGTGGCGGCCCAGCCGTCCACCGCGGCGCCGGCCAGGGCGGCGATGATGAGCCACAGGATCGCAAGGAAGCCGAGGAAGCTTACGATGCCGCCGAACAGGGTGATCATCCGGATAGGCTTCACCGACAGGCTGGTGATGCCGTCAAAAGCCAGGGCCAGCATTTTTTTCAGCGGATAATGGCTGCTGCCCGCCAGCCGTTCATGGCGCTCATAATACACCGAAGTAGATTTGAACCCCACCAGGGGGAACATGCCCCGCAGGAACAGGTTCACTTCCTTGAAATTCGCGAATTCCTTCAGCGCCCGGGCGGACACCAGCCGGTAATCCGCGTGGTTGAACACCACGTCCACCCCCATGCCCAGCAGCAGCTTATAAAAGCCCTCGGCGGTGAAGCGTTTGAAAAAGGTGTCGGTATCCCGCTTGCTTCGCACGCCGTACACGATTTCACTGCCGTCCAGGTATGCGTCCACCATTTCATCCATGGCATTGATATCGTCCTGACCGTCGCAGTCAATGGAAATGGTGATATCGCATTGATCCTTCGCTTCCATCAGGCCCGCCAGCACGGCGTTTTGATGGCCCCGGTTGCGGCTTTGGCGGATGCCCATATAATGCCGGTCAGAAGCGGCCAGGCCGCGAATGATCTCCCAGGTCTTGTCCTTGGAGCCGTCGTCCACGAACAGCACGCGGCTTTCTCCGCTGATTTTCCCCGCGTGGCTCAGATCAGTGATTTTTTGCAGAAACTGCGGGGCCGTGATCGGCAGCACCGCTTCTTCGTTATAGCAGGGAATCACGATATACAAAACAGGAATCATCCTCTGTCTCCTTTCCGGTTTGCCCATCCGCGAAACGTACGGAAAAACGCGCGGGATCCGCCCACGAAAAAGCGATCCCGTCTTGCGGCCGTCAAGGGAACCGTTTCTCCCGTACCTTCTCGCCTATAAGATATATTTATCTTATCACAGCCTGCCAGAATATACAACAACAAATATGAAGATCGGAATTTATTCCACCGGCTTGCCCGCTTCAATCAAGGAAAACATATCGATGCGGCGCTGATGCCTGCCGCCCTCGAAGGGCGTTTTCACCCAAATTTCCACGATCAGTTTGGCCAGCTCGGGCGCGATCACCCGGCCGCCTAAGGCCAGCATGTTGGCGTCGTTGTGGGCGCGGCTCATTTTGGCGCTGTAGCAATCGGAGCAGCAGCAGCAGCGGATGCCGTCCACCTTATTGGCGGCAATGGAAATGCCCACGCCGGTGCCGCACAGGATGATACCCCGGTCACAGTCCCCGTTCACCACGGCGTTGGCGGCACGCACGGCAAAAACGGGGTAATCCCGGGGATCGCCCTCGTTGATGCCGAAATCCTCGTATTCGATTCCTAATTCCGTCAAAGTTTCTTTAATGGGCTCCTTCAGCGGCACGCCAGCCGGGTCGCAGGCGATAGCAAACTTCATCTGTATTTCCTCCTTTGAATGGTATGCGGAGTATTTCTGCGTGAATGGGATAAAAACCTGCTTGAAATGATTATTTCAATTGCTTCATCCGGCGCTCCAGCACATCCGGAGCGGCCACGGAATAGCCAAAGAACCCCAGCGCTTCGCCTAAAGCGTAATAATTCCCATGATTATAGGCCACCAGATGGGCTTTGCCAAAATCGATGCGGCCCGCTTCGTCGATCAGGTCAGGCCGCACGCCCATCTGCTCCACCTTGCCCAGAAACAGGTCATGGCTGCCCAATTCCTGCACGGACGTGACCCGGCAGGCCAAATACAGAGGGCATTCCCCCACGGCGGGCGCGGTGAAGCCCGGAACAGCGGCGGGCGTAAACGCGCAGGCGGCGAATTTATCCACGGCCCGGCCCGATTTCACGCCGCAGAAATCCAGGCCCTTGAGTTGTTCCTCCCCGCAAAGGTTGATCACGAATTCCCCGGAATCCCGGATGATATCGTGGGAAAAACGCTCCTTCCGCACGGAAATGGAGCACATGGGCGGATCGGAATTGACTGTGCCCGCCCAGGCGATGGTAACGATATTGGGCTTCTGATTAGGCAACGCGCAGGAAACCATCACAGCGGGCACCGGAGCCAGCAGGGTACCGACGGGCAGGGAGACGAAGGGATGATCCATGGGCAGTTCCTCCTTTTTGGGTTTTATGAACGCTCTACATCAGAGTTAAGAGTTGAGATCATATAGTGATTATCATAAGAGAATCCTGTTTGATTGACCATATAAATTCAACTCTCCGATTTGACTTAAAGCGTCATCCGAATAACCGATTTACAGCCTTAGTGTAGCCTGGGCCGCCTGTTCCCCCGCCACCATGCCGGAGGCGAAAGCGAATTGCAGGTTGAACCCGCCGCAGGTTCCGTCCACGTCCAGCATTTCCCCGGCGGCATACAGGCCGGGAATCAAACGGGATCGGAGGGTGTCCGGGTCAAATTCCCCGCAGGCGATTCCCCCGGCGGTCACTTGCGCGTATTCCAGGCCCCGCACGCCCGTCAGCGGCACGGGGAAAGCGGCCAAACTTCGGGCCAGTTCGGTCAGGGTCTGGCCTTTCAGCCGTTCCGCCAGGAGGCGGGGAACCATGCCCCGCAGGAGCGTGTCATTGGGCAGGATATGCGTCCGTTCCTCCAAAAATGCCCGGATCGGTTTCAGATGGCGGTTGGGGTCGCGCATGGTTTCGTCCAGCGCGCCATAGTATTGAGGACACAAAGCTAACATGGGCGAAAAATCCATGTACAGCACGGGCCAAGCGCCGGTTTTTTCCTTTTCTTCCCCCGCCAGGCGGGCCAATTCCATGGCGCAGACCCCGCTGACCCCGTAATCGGTGAACAGCGCTTCCCCCTGGTAAGGATTGCCCAGAGGCTGTCCCCTTTGACCGCACAAAGTCAGAATAGCGGGCAAACGCAGGCCGGACAGGCCCTTGACGGCGCTTTTCTCCGCCATGAGGGGCGAAAGGGCGGGCTTGACCGGCGTCAGGGTGTGGCCCAAATCGGTGAGCAGCTGATAAGCCCCGCCGTCGTGGCCTAACTTTCCCCCCGCCATGCCGCCACAGGCGGCGATCACAGCGGAAGCGTCCCAGGCTTTTCCCCCGGCGTGCACCCGCAGGCCCCATTTGGTGGGCTGGATACGCTGGGCGGGGGTATCGCAGAGGACTTCGATCCCCCGCCGCTCGATCGCGCCCCGGAGCACGTCCAGTACGGCGGCGGCCTGGCCGCAGCCAGGGTAGACCCTTCCCCCGTCCTCCTCCACCGTCACCAGGCCCAGGCCATGGAAAGAATCCAGGATTTTGTTTACCGGACACCGGGCCAGCACGTTCCTGGCAAAGGCCCCGCCGCCGGGATAGCTTTCCGGGCCCATGTTGGCCAAATTGCAGCGCCCGTTGCCTGAGGCCAGGATTTTCCGGCCCACCCGATTGGCCGCTTCCAGCATCAGCACCCGCGCGCCTCGTTCGGATGCGGAAAGCGCGGCGGTCAATCCCGCCGCGCCCCCGCCGATGACAATCACATCGTATTTCATCATGTATTTACTTCGTTCCGCTGATCGAGTGTTCGTAGGCGTACTTGATGGCGCTCTGATGGCCAAAGTAGCCGTTGTAGCTGGCGTCCGGATCCACGATGTTGGTGGTGTGGGTTTTGCTGTTGGTGAAGTGAACGCAGAACTGACCGGTGTAGCCGTTATCCGGGATACGGTCGCCCTCGTAATTGTGGGGGATGCCGTACATGGAAGCGGCGAAGGTGCGCCCGCCGATGGTCACCCACAGGGGACGGCGCTTGTAGGATTGCAGCTCCTGTTCCCGATCCTCGATCTCCTGGGGCGTAGCCACGCCGTAAATGCGGCAGTAAGCGGCGGTATCGGCGGTGGTCAGGGGTTCGCAGTCGGCATGGTTATCGCCGTAGAGCCGCTGGGCGCGGAAGGAAATGCCGGTGTATACATCGGTGATGATGGCCACGCTGCCTACGCTCCAGATGCTTTGGATGCCGCCGTTGTACCAGTCGATCTTCTCCACGGGATACAGCGTCACGCTAACGGAACTGCCGTTGTTGTCCAGGTTGGTGCCGCTTTCCGATGTGCCGTACAGGGCGCGCTGGGTCTGGGAGCCCGCGATGCCGTCCACGACGAGGTTCTTGGCCTTCTGGAAGGCGATCACGGCGGCTTCCGTGCTGCTCAGGTATTTGCCGCTCACCTGATCGGCGGCCAAATAGCCCAGCTCCACCAGCTTCTGCTGCAAACGGGTCACGTCGTCGCCGGTAGAGTTCTTATACAGGGTGCGGTAGGTGACGGGCTGGGGCGAATCCGGATCCCCGGTCTGCTGATAAGCGCTCTTTTCCGCTTTGGTGAGCACCCGCACATAGTCGCCGCACATCCAGCCAGTCACGCCCTGATACTTCACATTGTACCAGTAATAGGGATTGCTGACCGTGGGCGCGGTATAATTGCCCAAGTAAGTGAGCACGGTGCCGGTATTATAGACCATGGTCAGCTCTTTGCCGCTCATGGAAGCGCTGGCCCGGATGCGCACCCGGTCGGAGGTGGTCATGGCCAAATCGCTGAAATCGGCGGGATTGACGGTGCCCTTGGGCGTTGCGGTGGGAACGGGCGTGGGCGTGCCCTTGATGGTTTCGTACTCGGCGTTGGTCAGCACCCGCGTGTAGGTGCCCATCACCCAGCCGGTCTTGCCATTATAGGTGACCTGATACCAGGTCACGTTGGACACGTCTTGCTTTTTATTGAATTTGATCACCGTTTGATCGGGCAGCTGGCCCACGGTATTGGCCTTTTTGCTCGGAGTTTCCCGGATCCACAGGGCGCCGTTCATTACTTGCAGATACTCGCTGTAGCCGGGCTTGGGCGTGGCGGGGCCGGGCGTAGGCGTGGCTAGCTTGCCAGTGCTGTTATACAGATCCAGCTGCCACTGCGCCAGCTCGAACACGTAATCGCCCCGCAGGTAGCCCCGCAGGCCGTCGGCGGTCTGTACGGGATACCAGGTATAGTCGGTGACCACGGCGGGCCCGATCATGGGCAGCACAGTACCCTTGGTTTTCACCTGACCGGCGGTATTCGCGCCGGCGGCGGGCGATACGCGCAGCCACACGGAGGAAGCCGTGGTGGCCACATAGCCCACTACCGTCACCGGGGAAGCGGTAGGCAGTACGGGGATAAAAGGATTGCCGTATTCGTCGCACAGATCCGCCATGCTGCCTAAGATGAAGCCAAAGGCACCTAACTTGCTGGAATAAACCTCATACCAGATTTCGGTGGAGTTGCTGCTGGTTTTGACCACGTTGAAGTAGGGCAGCACCGTGCCGCGGTCCAATTGCCCGATGGACTCGCCCCAGATGCCGGTCCGCAGATTCACGCCGCCATGGTTCAGCTTGATATAACCCTGGGTGGATGTGGGGCTGTTGGTGGGCAGCTCAGTGGGTGTGCCGGGTACGGGAGTCGGCGTAACGACGGGGGCCGCCGTAGGAGCGGAAACGGGGTTGCCGTCCTTGTCACAGTAGGTGAAGCAGTCGCCACGCACATAGCCGGTGATTCCATTATAGGTGATCTTGACCCAATTGTAATTGCCTGCCGCCACGGGGCCTTCGGTATATGCCAACACAGTGCCCAGGGGCATTTTTTCGTTTTCCTTGGGGGTCAGCACAGTCCCTGCGGGGCTCTTGCGGATGTTCACTTTATCCTTGATCAGCTTCACATAGCCGCTGCCGGTAATCACGGGAGCAGCCGTGGGCGCGCCGGTGACGGTGGGTTTTGCGGGCAGCACGTAGCTGCTCAGTTCCGCCGTGGTCAGCACACGCAGGGAGGTAGCGGGCAGATAGCCGTACAGGCCGCTGGTTTCCACATAGTACCAATCGTTGGCCGTATTCCCTGCGGGCACGGACAGCACGTTCACCACCGTGTTGATCCGCATGGCGGTCAGCGCGGTGCCGCCGGGGGTCTGGCGCAGGTTGACGCCGTCCAGGATCACCAGCGCGTAGTCGCTGTTCGCCGGCGCGGCGGTGGGCGTCGCGGTAGCCGATTCGTTGATTTTGAAGAAACCGCCGTGGATATAGCCCGTATAGGTACGGGAAGGATTGGTGGGGATGCTGCCCTGTACCTTATACCAGGTGATGCCGTCTTTGACCTGCACATCCAGCACCAGCAGTTGCCATCCCATGGGAAGCTTTGCCCAGGAATCGCCGCTGGTGCTCATGGATTTGCGGAAGAACACGTTATCCGTCGTGACCGTGCCGTAGGTAACGCCCGGCACGATGTTGTTGTTAGGATTGGCCGTGGGCGTTGGCGTGGGCGTCAGCACGGCGATCGGCGTGCCATCGCCCGAAATGATATTGCCGTAAGCGTCGGTTTTGATGTAACAGTCGGAACGGATATAGCCCGCCTTGCCTTTATACTGCACAAGCGCCCAATCGTATTCCCCGTAAGCCACGATGGCGTAGCAGGCAAAAACCATGTTCAGCTGAATCTTGTCCGATTCGTTCAGCACTTTGCCCGCGGGGCTTTCCCGCAGGTTCACATCGTTCTGCACGGTGCGCACATAGCCGATCACCGTACCGGCGGCCTGAGCAGCGGTGGGCGAAGCGGTAACAGCGGGCGCCGTCGTGACGTTTACGATGGGGGCCGCCGTGACGCCCGGCTGGTATTTGGCGGTAGGATTTTGAAGCCATTCCGTTTCTTCCGCCGCCGTCATCTGTTTTACGAAATTTTCCATGACGTAGCCGGTCTGATAATTGGCTTCGCCGCCCTGGATGCTGATATTGGCCTTGATCTTATACCAGCCCTTTTCCTGGCCCAAGATCTCCACCACCCAGTACTCCGGCAGGCGGGCAATGGGATAATTGGTATTGTCATTGGTGTTGGGCTGACGGCGGAAATTCACTACCCGATTCACACTGGTATTGTTGATGACCAGGTAGCCGTGCGTGGTGACGGCTTCCGCCGCGCCGCCCACCGGGAGCAGCGACAGCGCCATGGCCAGCAGCAGCGCAATGGATATGATCCGATTCAGCGTCCCGTTTTGCTTCATAAAATGACACCCCATCCGCTTGTGTTTCAAGGCCCCTTGGGCCAAATTCACCTGAAAAGATGAAAAAATCCATTCTTCCTTCTGCATTGTATTACATTTCTGTTACGAGGTCAAGCATTTTTTTAAAATTGTTACGATATTTTTACGTTTTATTCCACTTCATTTGCTTTACGGAATACAAGAAATATGCTATACTGTTTTTGTATCATGCTATATTAAGGAAGGGTTACATATGGACATTTTATCCGTGCTGGAAAATAAAAAGCGCGGCAAGGCGCTTTCCCGGGAAGAAATCGATCTGTTTGTCCGGGGCGCAGCGGACCATACGCTGCCGGATTATCAGCTGGCCGCACTGCTGATGGCCATCCGCCTGAACGGCATGGACGCCCGGGAAACGGCGGACCTGACCATGGCTATGGCCCATTCCGGCGATATGCTGATCCCCGACGTGGGCGGCGTGCCCGTGGATAAACATTCCACCGGCGGCGTGGGCGACACCACCACCCTGGTGCTGGCCCCCCTGGTGGCGGCCTGCGGCGGCAAGGTGCTGAAAATGAGCGGCAGGGGCTTAGGCCATACCGGCGGCACCCTGGATAAGCTGGAAAGCATCCCCGGCATGCGCATCGCCCTGTCGGAAAAAGAATTTCAGGACATCGTGCGCACGGTGGGCTGCGCCGTGGTGAGCCAGAGCGCCCAGCTGGCCCCGGCGGACAAGACCCTGTACAGCCTCCGGGACGTGACGGCCACGGTGGATTCCATTCCCCTGATCGTCAGCAGCATTTTATCCAAGAAATTCGCGGCGGGGTCTAAAGCCATCGTGCTGGACGTGAAAACCGGCTCCGGCGCCCTGATGCCCACCCTGGAAGCCTCCATCGAACTGGCAAAGGCCATGGTAGCCATCGGCGATCACGCCGGGCGGCGCATCGTGGCGGTGGTCAGCGGCATGGAAGAACCTTTGGGCTCCCACGTGGGCAACGCCCTGGAAGTGAAGGAAGCCATCGATATTTTGGCGGGGCGCGCCCAGGGGCCGCTGAAAAAGGTGTCCCTGTTCTTAGGGGCGCAGATGCTCGTCGCTTCCGGCGTGACCGCAACGGAAGAAGAAGCGCTGGAAAAGCTGAACAAAGCGCTGGACAGCGGCGCGGGCCTCAAAAAGCTCAAGGAAATGATCGCCGCCCAGGGCGGGGACTGCAAGGTGTGCGACGATGTGAACCTGCTGCCCAAGGCCCCGGTGATTTATCCCGTCCGGGCACGGGAAGACGGCTTCCTGGCCCACGTAAACGGCACGGCTTTGGGCCTGGCCGCCCAGCGCATGGGCGCGGGCCGCATCCGCAAGGAGGACCAAATCGACCCCGCCGTGGGCTTTGTCATGGAAAAGCGCATCGGGGATGCAGTGAAGCCCGGCGATGTGCTGTGCACCCTTCACGCGGCCAGCGAAGAAAGCGCCAAAGAAACGGAAGAACGGGTGCTCAGCGCCCTTGAATTTACAAAAGAGCCTGTTCCCAAGGCGAGATTGCTCTATGCCCTCATTACGCCCCAGGGCGTAAGGAACCTGGACGAATAAAGGAGAAAAACCATGAAAAAGCTGTTTTGCCTGCTGCTGGCCCTCATGATGCTGCTTGCCTCCGCCGCTTTTGCCGAGCCCGTGCCCGTGGATGAAAACGCGGCCCTGACAAGGGAAGAAATCGAAATGTACCTGGACGGCCTGCTCAGCGCCGCCTTGGAGGATGAAAACGCTGTGGTTACACCCGTGGAGCAAGGCGGAGCCGAAGTGCGCCTCAATGAAACCGTATTTGGTATTTCCGATGAAACGCTGACGGAATCCACCGCTGTCGTCAGCGCCTATCCGGGCGAGGAGCAGGCGGACCTTCGCGGCCTGTTCATCGGTTCCTCTCTGGAGGAAGTGCTGGCCGCTTATCCCAATGACAATCCGAACCTGTCCGGCACCTATTATGACGCCGCTCTGTTCATCGCCGGTGAAAAGCCTGAAATGGGCATGGGTTACCTGCTGCGGAGCGGCCAGCAGGTGTACCTGATTTCTTACGAAGTTTTTTCCTGGCAGCCGGACGGCGTAGCTGTCTCTTCCGTGGCTTATCGGCTGGAAAACGGCTATGTCGAATCCATCCGGATCGCCGTGGATGATGAGATTCTGGAGGAAGCGGAAGCGCTGGAACTCATTCAGGAAGTTGCCGATATGCAGGAGATCAGCGAGTATTTTGCCTATCCCAGCAGCGCGGACAACGGCGAAGCCCTGGCTCCCTTTGATCGGGAAGATTTGGCAATCACCCAGTTCGGCCAGAAGGTGGCCGACTTCCTGGACCTGAACGCGGAGGAGTTCATTTCCGTGTTGGGGAACGCTCCTGTGGACGAGTGGACCGAGGATTCCGACGGCTCGTTCCTGCGGCTCATGCAGTGGGACGGCGTTTCCCTGCTGCTCAAGTACGACGCTCAGCGGAAATTCACCGCCGTGGACAGCCTGACCATCAACGACGAGGTTTTGGAAGGTCCCCGGGGCGTATGCGTGGGCGATCTGCTGGACAGCGTGATTTTCCGTTTCCGCCACGCGGAAGTGCTCAACGCGGACAATACCATTCTCCTGTACGGCGACGGGCAGGCCCTCCCCTACGGCGTGCTTGCCTATACTCCCGAAAGCGCGGAGGTGACCTACGCCTTCTCCCTGGAGGACGGCCGCTCCGTGATATGGCATCTGACCTTCGTGATCGGAGAACTGCAGAGTATGACCCTTATGCTGAGATAAGGAAGGTTTTTCTCCATGCGGATCGATTTGACCTGTCCGGTTGAATTATGGCATTGCAGGATGCCCACCCCGGAGGACCCCATCCTGACGATGCAGATATACAACCTGTCCGACAAAGATGTGAACAGCATTCAGTTCTGCGTGCTGTGCTTCAACGGCCAGGGGGAGCGCTATGCCCGCCACGTGGAACGGGTGCAGGGGCTGGATGGGCCTTCCCACCATGCCTTTGAAGCGGCCCTGCAGGTGGACGAGGCCATTCAGGCCCAGGACTTAGAGGTGCTGATTGAAAAGGCGTGGTACACGGACGGCACCGTATGGCGGCGCGGCATGGCCGACCCCGCCGTTTACCGTCCCTCTCCCCTGCTCCGGGGCACGCGCTTGCAGGTGATGCAGGAACTGGCCGGACGGGACGCCGCCAGCTATCCCAGCGATCAGGGCAGTGTGTGGGTGTGCGTCTGCGGCAGGCCCAACGCCGCCAGCGAGGATACCTGCCGCCGCTGCCACCGGGACAAGCACGAAATCTTTACCCGCCTCAATGAAGCGGTGGTGGAAAGGATCATCTTCCAGCAGCAAAGCGCTTTGGAGGAAGAACAGCGCCGCGTCCAGGAGGAAACCCGGCGCGCCGCCGCCGCCAAAGAGGCTAAGGAAAGAAAGCGCCGCCGCCGTCGCAGGATCATCCTGACCACCCTGATTTCGCTGATCACCATCGGGGCGCTGGCTTACGTGGTCTATTTCCACGGCATTCCCTATTACCGCTACTATCGGGCCAATTTGGCCCTGACCAACGGCCAGTATGATTCCGCCAAGGAACAGTTCCTGGCCCTGGAAGATTACCGCGACAGCGCCGAACTGGCCCTGGAATGTGATTACCGCGCCGCTCTCGCCGCCCTGAACACCGGCACCTATACTTCCCTGCGGGCCGCTCAAAGCGGCTTTGACGCCTTGGAGGATTACAGAGACAGCGCCCAGCGCGCCCAGGAAGCCCGGTACGTGAACGCCGAAAAGCTGCTGGCCGCCGGAAACTGGGAAGCCGCCATTGAAATGTACAGCCAGGTGCCGGACTATGCCGATTCCCAGGCCCGGATCACCCAGGCCGAGTACGAATGGGCCGAAGCCATGATGGCGAAAAAGGATTACGCCGACGCCCGGGAAAAATTCCTGAGCTTAGGCGGCTACCAGAACGCGGAAACCAACGCCCAGGAATGCCTGTACCAGCCCGCCGCCGAAGCCCTGGCGTCAGGCGATCCCATGACGGCCATCGATTATTTCCTGCAATTGGGCACTTACCGTGATTCCGCCCTGGCGCTGCAAAGGGCTTACTATCTGGCGGGCGAACAGTTCTTTGCCGCCGAAGATTACGATACCGCCGCCGAATATTTCCTGCTGGCCAGGGATTATTCCGACGCCTACCGCCGGGCCGCCGCCTGCCTGTACGCCCCCGCCGTGGCCGCCATGGAGGAAGGGGACTATGCCCGGGCCGCCGGGATGCTGGAAAAAATATCGGGTTATCAGGATTCCAAAACCCTGCTGATGCAGTGCGCTTATTACCAGGGCATGGCGCTGCTGGAGGAAGGGGATTACGAAGGGGCCATCGCCTTTTTCGATCAGGCCCCGGACCTGGCCGTGGCCCAGGAAGCCCGGAAGGAATGCGTGTACCGCCCCGCCCTGCAATACCTGAGCGACGGTCAGGCCGAAGATGCCCTGGCCCTGCTGAATACCATTCCTGATTACAAGGACGCCCAAACCTATATCAGCCAGATTCTCTACTCCCAGGCCGTCGCCTGGATGGACAGCGGCGATCATGACAGCGCCGCCCAGGTATTTTCCCAGCTGGGCGATTACCAGGACAGCGCCGCCCAGCTGCTGGCCGCCCAGTACGCCAACGCCATCGCCCTGATCGACAGCGCCCAATATGAGGAAGCCATCGAAGCCCTTGCCGCCCTGGACGATTACGAGGACAGCGCCGAATACATGGTGAAAGCCCGGTATCTCTTGGCCCTGGACCTGCGCGCCAGGGGCGATTACGAAGGGGCTCTCACCATCCTGGACGCCTTGGGCACCTATGAGGACGCCCGTTTGCTGCGCCAGGCCTGCTTGTACGATATCGCCATGCGCCATGCGGCGGAAGGCGACCTGGCCGGAGCCATCGCCAAGCTGAATGATATCCGCGGCTATCAGGATGCCAATGCTAAAATCCAGGAATACAGTTATCAGATGGCGCTGGACGCGGAGGAATACGGTGATTTAGCTGCCGCCGCCATGTATTACGCTCAGGCGGACGGTTATCGGGACGCTTCGGTCCGTGCGCAGCGCACCGCCGACATGTATTACGCCGAAGCCTACGCCACCGCTGTGGCCGCCATGGAGAAAGAGGATTACCAGACTGTGGTGGAAGCCCTCCAGCCCCTTTCCCAGGAATACCTGACCGGCGTTTATACGGATATCCCCGCCATGTACCGGGAAGCCTGCTACCAGTACGCCAATCAGCTTTACAGCGCCCGGAAACCCTTCGAGGCCCTGGTATACTACAAACAGATCATGGATTACCGGGACGTGGCCGAAAACCGGATGAAAAAAATGGTGTACCAGCTCATGGGCATCTGGAAAAACAACAAGGACGACAGCTACATGGAGTTCCGGGAGGACGGCACCTGCACCATCGAGAACCGGAATTATTACTACTACGCTCCCAATATCTACGCCCTGAATATCGGCGATCAGCCCGACGATCTGGCTTACACTTACGAGATTGTCACCTACAGCGAGCATTATCTGACGCTGCGCCACGTAAAACAAAAGACGATTTACAGAATGACGAGGGTGGAAGACTGACATGGCGGAAAAAATTTCGGGGTATTTTCAATCCTTCCGGAAGACGCCGGACACGCGGCACGTTGACGTGCTGGACGGCATCCGGGTGCTGATCATTTTGATCGTAGGCTGGTTCCATATCTGGCAGCAGGCCTGGTACTCTCCTTCCTTTACCATCGGCAATGAATATATCTCCCTGGATTTTCTGCTGCGCAGCGGCTATATGTGGGTGGACGGCATGCTGCTTCTGTCCGGTTTCCTGCTGTATCTGCCCTATACGCAGGCGGGAAACCAGCTTCCAAAAGCCCTTCCCTTCTACAAGCGCCGGCTGATCCGCATCCTGCCCAGCTATCTGCTGGCGGTGGCCTTCTTTTTCACGCTGGCCTGTTTTGAAAACAAATATGGCAGCCTGGCCGACGCCCTGAAGGACTTGGGCGCTCACCTGACCTTTACCCACACCTTCTTCTATTTCAGCTATTTGGGTTCCCCCATCAACGGCGTACTGTGGACCCTGGCCGTGGAAGTGCAGTTTTATCTGCTGTTCCCCCTGCTGGCTTTCTGCTTTAAGAAAAAGCCGGCGCTCACCTATATGGGCATGGCGGCTATCGCGTTCGGCTACCGGTACTACGTGGGGGCTACCAAGCCGGACACCAGCATGTGGTTCAACCAGCTTCCCGCGTTCTTAGACGTGTATGCCAACGGCTTTGTGGCTGCCTCCGCGTTCGCCGCGCTGCGGAAAAGCTTCGGTGAAAAGATGGACGGCAAAGTGAAAGTGTTCTTTACCGCCGCCATGGTGGTATGCGCGTGCCTGCTGATGCAGATGGCCCGGGCGCAGGCCGGCTCCCCGACCTACGACGCCATCCGCCAGGGCCAGATGGACCGCCGCTTCCCCTTCACCGCCGCTTTGGGCTGCCTGATGGTGTGCGCCGCTTTCTCCTGCTCCGGCGTGCGTTTCCTGCTGGGAAACCGGTTCATGCGCTTTTTGTCGGCTATTTCCTTCCAATTTTATATCTATCATCAATTCCTGGCGGTGCGGCTGCGGGAACTCAAATTCGTTCCCAGCGCTTCCGAAACGCCTTGGTCCGCGCCGGACATGCGCTGGCAGATCACCTTTACCATGCTCTGCTTCGTGCTGGCCATCATTCTGTCCGCGCTGATCACTTACCTGTTTGAAAAGCCCATCGCCCGGGCATTCCGCCGGAAAATGGGCGAAAAATGACGATCAATTTCCTGGAAAGGACAAGGAAATGCGGTTCACATTTTGCCCGCTGTTCAGCGGGAGCAGCGGAAACGCGCTGTTCATCGGCGCGGGAGACACGAGGATTTTGATTGACGCGGGCATGACGGGCAAAGCCATCGAAGGGGCGCTTCGTCAGCTCGACGTGCTGCCGGAAACCCTGAACGGCATCGCCGTCACCCACGAGCACAGCGACCACGTAAAGGGCGTGGGCATCCTGAGCCGGAAATACCATCTGCCGGTGTACGCCAACGAGCGCACCTGGAACGCCATGGCCCGGACGGTGGGCGAAATCGCCCCCGGCAACCGGCGGATCATTGAGGACGGGGAAGATTTCTATATCGGCGATTTGGCCCTGCTCCCCTTTTCCATCCCCCATGACGCGGCGGACCCGGTGGGCTACCGGGTGTTTTACAGGAGCCGCAGCGTCGCTACGGCCACGGACATGGGTTATATGAAGAAAAGCGTGGCCAAAACCTTGGGCGGAGTGGACGTGCTGCTGCTGGAAAGCAACCACGATCCCGATTTGCTCATGCTCAACCCCCACTATTCCCTGTACTTAAAGCAGCGCATTTTGGGCAATCACGGCCACCTGTCCAACTTAGCCAGCGCCGAAGGCTTGCTGACGCTGATGGAAACCGGCGTCAGGGAAGTGATGTTAGGACATTTGAGCGCGGAAAACAATACCCCGGAATTGGCCCTGGCCACCCACACGGAAAGGCTTTCCCGGGAAGGGGTGCGCGTGGGCGAGGATATCCACATCGGCCTTGCCTGGCGGGACCGGGTGAGCCGTAAATACGAGATCGAGTGAGGAAACGGAAATGAAGCTGCATGTGATCGGCTGTCACGGGCCCTATCCCGTGGCCGGAGGCTGCACCAGCGGGTATCTGATCGAGCATCAGGGCAAGGCGCTGCTCATGGACTGCGGTTCCGGGGTCATGGGCCGCCTCATGAAGCTGTGGGACCCCGCTGCCCTGGAAGGGGTGCTTTTGTCCCACCTGCATTTTGACCACGCCAGCGATTTGCTGGTCATGCGCTACTATTTGGAAATCGCTGGCAAAACCCTGCCCGTTTACGTGCCGCCGGAGGATGATTCTCCCTTCCGCGCCCTGCTGACGGCCCCGGCTTTCGACGTGCGCCCCTATCCGGCGGAACTGACAATCATGGGCTTGAACATCGCCACCATGCCGGTGCGCCATCCCGTGCCCTGCCGGGCCCTCCGCCTGACGGACGGGGAAAAGGTCCTGGTTTTCACCGGGGACACCAACGACTGCGAAGGCTTAGGCGACTTTTCCCGGCACGCCGATGTGCTGCTGGCGGACGCGGCCTTTCTGTCCCAGGAATGGACGGATCAAAAGCCTCACATGAGCGCGGCGGGCGCGGCCCGTCTGGCTTTGGATTCGGAAGCAAAAGCACTGTATCTGACCCATCTGCCGGTACGCCACGCGCCGGAAACCCTGGTACAGGAAGCAAAGCGGGTGTTTCCCCGTGTCCAGGCCGTGGCGCCGGGCATGGTGATCGAACCATGAGCCGACCGCGTCCGTTTCATCACCAGCGCCCCCTGGCCGCCGCCGCGGCGGCCTACGGGCTGGGTGTATGGACGGGCGTTTCTTTTGGCGGGCGTCCCCTGCTGTATGCTTTGGGCTTCGTCTTCTCCCTTGGCGTGACGCGGCTGCTGGCCGCCTTGGGCCGCAGGCGCGTTTTTGGCTTCATGATGGCGTCCCTGTTCTTAGGCGCGCTGCTGGGCGGCCTCGCTGCAAATCCCGACTTGCCGGAACCGGGACGGTATCAGGTGACCGGCGTGCTTTCCGCCGACGCGGTCTCCCGGGAGGATGGCACGGCAGCCGCATATTTGACCGATGTACGCTTGAAGAATGAAAGCGGAGAAACGGCGTTGTCCGCCCTATACTGGACTTATACCCCCGACCCGTATTCGCCTTTCCTTCCCAAAGAGGGCGACCGGGCGCGGTTCACAGGCAGCGTCTACTTGCCCTCGGGCCAGGTAAACCCCTACGGCTTCGATTTCCGCATGTATCTGCTGCAAAAAGGCATTCCAGCCGGGGTGTCCGGCGCGATTGATTCAGAAATGCTGGATCATCCGGGGCGGGGGTTGCCGTCTTTGCTGTACGGTCTGCGGCAGAGGCTGCTTCGCCGGGCACAGGCGGTTTTCGGGGCGGACAGCGCCCTGCCGGAAGCCCTGCTGCTGGGCGACCGAAGCAATTTGCCGGAGGAAACCCGGAAGGACTTTTCGGACGCCGGAGCCGCCCATCTGCTGGCGGTATCCGGGCTGCATGCGGGATTGATCGCGGCCCTGGTGCTGATCCCTCTGCGCCGTTGGCTGAACCCCAAAGCGCGGCTGGCCGTCATGGGCCTCTTCCTGCTGCTGTACAGCGCTTTGCTGGGTTTCCCCGCGCCGGTGGTGCGCGCGTCCCTTCTGATGCTGATCACCTTGGGCCGCCGCGTCCTGCGCCGGGCCCCCGACCCGCTGACCGCCCTATGCGCGGCTTTCTGGCTGATCCTGCTCATCCGCCCCCTGGATCTGTTTTCGGCCAGCTTTCAGCTTTCCTTCTGCGCGGTGCTGGGTATTGTGCTGTTCGGGCCCGCCCTGGAAAAACGATTGCAGCGCGTGCGGCCGCAATTCCTGCGGGATGGATGGGTAAGCACCTTTTCCGCCACAGCGGGCACGGTATTGCCTGCCGTTCAGATTTATCATCGCTTTTCCCTGATCGGTCTGGCCGTCAATCCGTTCCTGTGCGCCTTGTTCATCGTTCTTTTGCCTCTGTATGCGTTCACGCTGCTGGCGGGCTGCGTGTACCTGCCCGCGGGCGTCTGGCTGGCCGGATGGATCAATCCCGTCACCCGGGGGCTGACGCGGGTGGTTTCCTGGGCGGGCAGCCTGCCCTTCGCGTCGGTGCGGCTTCCCTCCCTGCCTTGGTACTGCGTTCTCGCGGCGGCGGCAGCCCTGATCCTTTCCACCCGCTTTTGCCTGGGCACGCGCCGCCGCAAGGCCCTTTTGGCCGCCGGGCTGCTGGCAGTATCCTTCGCCGGATGGCGCTTGACCCTGTGCCGGGACGTGCAGTATATCCAGCTTGCCATGGGCCAGGCCGACGCCGCGCTGATTTTGGATGGCAGGGAAACCGTACTCATCGACGCGGGCGATTACGGCGGGGACGTGGCTTCCTACCTGCTTTCCACCGGGCGCCAAGCGGATCAAGTGATCCTCACCCACCTGCACAGCGACCACTGCATGGGCCTTGAGCAGCTTTTGGAACAGGAAATCCCCCTCGGCGCGGTGTATCTGCCCGAAGGGGCGGAGGTTATGCAGGTAGACGAGCAGTGCATACAGCTCCTGAAAGCCCTGCGGGAAAGGGAAATTCCCATTCTTTCGCTGCATGCCGGGGATACGGTCAGCACGGCCCGGACCGCCCTCACCGTTACCTGGCCCTGGGCGGATACCGCAGTTCCCGCCCAGGATGCCAACCGCTATTCCCTTTGCCTGCTGTGCGATTTGGACGGCGTGGCCCTGTTATCCGCTACGGACATTCCCGGCGCTTACGAACTGTACGCCGCCCGGGACGCGGACATCCTGAAAGTATCCCACCACGGCAGCAAAACCAGCACGGGGGAAGCATTTCTGCAAGCAGTGTCGCCCCAGACGGCCCTGATCACGAATAGTCCCGTCAGCCGTGCTCTGCCCCACGCGGACACCCTTTTCCGCTTGGAAGCTTGCGGAGCGCAAATCTATGATACTGCCTCCCACGGCGCGCTGACCGTTACCATACAGGCGGGCGAAGCCATCCTGAAACCCTATCTGAACCATAAGGAGCAGCCATGACCCACACCGAGTTTTTTTCCGCCCTGCGCGCTGGACAGATCGAAAAGTGCTATCTGTTCGAGGGTGAGGAAGAATTTACCAAGCAGGCCGCCCTGAAAGCCCTGCGGGAGAAAATCGCGGGCGGGGATTTCGCCGCCATGAACGATACCCGCCTCGTTGACCCGGCCCCGGACGCCCTGATCGCCGCGGCGGAAACCCTGCCCTTCATGAGCGAAAAAAGGTTCCTGGAAGTGCGGGACAGCGCCATGCTCCTTTCCGGCAAAGCCAAGGAATACGACGAGGACAGCGCGGTGAAGCGCTTAGACGGATACCTTTCCGAGCTGCCGGATACGGCGGTGATCGTGTTCATCGTGCGCGGCAAAGCGGATGGCCGGAAAAAGCTGTATCAGGCGCTGAAAAAGAAAGCCAGCATCGTCTCCTTCGATCCCTTGGACGATGGGGAACTGGCCCAATGGATCGCCCGCACCCTGAAAAAAGAGGGAAAGAAGATCAGCAAAGCCGCCTGTCAGCGCTTATGGTTCTCCGCCGGACGGGACCTGACGCTGCTGAACAACGAAATCGGCAAGCTGGCCGCTTACACGGGAGACCGGGAAGAAGTGACCGAAAAGGACGTGGACGCCATCTGTGTGCAGTCCACGGAATACAAGGTGTTCGATATGGCCGACGCCCTGCTTTCCGGCCAGGGAGGCAAAGCCCTGCGCATGCTGGACGGCCTGCTGCGGGACGGGGAGGAAAGGCTCATGCTGCTCTCCCTGCTGGGCAGGCAATGCCGCCAATTGCGTTACGCCAAGGCCCTGGCCGCCGCCGGGAGCCAGCCGGGAGAAATCGCGGGGAAGTTAGGCGTTCCCTCCTTCGTTGTCCGCAAAACCCTGGACATGGCCCGGTCGTACACCCTGGAACAGTTGGGCGAAATGGCCCGGCTGTGCTTAGACAGCGAATACCTGGTAAAAAGCGGCCAGCTGTCCGACGCGGGCACACTGGAAAAAGTGATGCTGCAAATCCTATCCATGCGGGAGGCGAACCGGTATGTATGATTTAGGCCCGCTTTTGCAGGCTTCCGGCGTGCCGCTGACAGATGAAGCCGTCAGGAAATTGAACCGTTATTGGGAAATGCTCATCGATTGGAACGGGCGCATGGACCTGACCAGCGTGCCGCCCCAGGAGATGGCGGAACGTCATTTTCTGGATTCCCTGCTGCCTTTGACCCAGGAAGGACTGTTCCCCGCCGGATGCAGCCTGATCGACGTGGGAACGGGGGCGGGTTTCCCCGGCCTGGCCCTGGCTATCGCCCGGCCTGACTGCTCCGTGACCCTGCTGGAAGCCATGCAGAAGCGATGCCAGTTTTTGCAGGCGGTATGCGATGAATTGGGCCTTGCCAATGTGCGCGTGATCCAGAACCGGGCGGAAATCGCCGGGCAGGACGGATCGCACCGGGAACGCTACGACCGAGCCATCGCCCGGGCCGTGGCCCCCTTGAACGTGCTGTGCGAGTATCTTTTGCCCTTCGTGCTGCCCGGCGGCATGGCCCTGTGCTGGAAAGGCCCGGCGGCGGAGGAAGAATTATCTGACGGCGCTTTCGCGGCCAGGACGCTGGGCGGCGAAATGGGCGAAATCATCGAACTGCCCTGCGGCAATTCCCGCCATGTGATCGTACCCGTGAAAAAAATCACCAAAACCCTTCCCCAATATCCCCGAAAAAACGGCATTCCCGCCAAGCGTCCCCTGAAAAGCGGCAAAAAGTGACGTCGAAAAACCGAAAAACGGCTTTTTTCTCGTCGAGCGATTCCTGATCCTCCCGCCGGAAAAACGGCAGGAGGATTTTCTTTTGTGCAGAATCCCTTTTCCCAAGAGCACGGCGCGGGCCCTGGCGTGTCGGGGGAGGGCCGCCCGGCCCGTGCCGCGCTCGATTCACAGATGGGAAGTGGTACAGCCATGAGCGTATTGCGGGAAGGACAAGCCGGGCTGGGCCGCCAGGCTTGCTGGCTGCCTATGGATCGGATCGCGCCCAATCCCCGGCAGCCCCGGAAGAGCTTCGACGATTACGCCCTGATGGAACTGGCCTCCTCCATCCGCCAGCACGGCCTGCTGCAGCCCATTACCGTGCGGGCGGCGGGGGGCGGCTATGAGATCGTCATGGGTGAAAGGCGGTACAGGGCCTGCCTGATGTTGGGCTTTACCCACATTGACGCCTTTGTTCTGCCCACGGGAGAGGAAGAAAGCGCCCTGCTGGCCCTGATCGAAAACCTTCAGCGGCAGGACCTGCATTATTTTGAGGAAGCCGAAGCCTACGCCAGCCTCATATCCGGGGGCATATCCCAGGAAACCCTGGCCCGGCGTCTCGGCAAGAGTCCCTCCGGCATCGCCAACAAATTGAGGCTGCTGAAATTGGACGAGGACCTGCGCCAATATCTGATGGAGGCGGGCCTCAGCGAACGCCACGCCCGGGCCCTGCTGTCCCTTTCCGACCCCGCCGCCCGCAGCCGCGTGGCCCATCAGGCGGCGGAATCCCACTTAACGGTGCGGGAAACGGAAGCCCTGGTGCGGAAGACCCAAAAGCGCCTGCCCACGCCCCCCGCCCGCAAGGTCATCTCCCTGGTGCACGACCCCCGCCTTTACGTAAACGCCATCAAAAACGTCATGCGCCAGATGCAGGAAACGGGCCTGGACGCCGCCATGGAAACCCAGGACGGGGATGCCTGGCTGGAAATGCGCATCCGCATCCGGAAATATCCCTGACCATTTTCCTCCTCTTTGAAAGGCGTGAACGCGCTTCACGCCTTTTTGTTGTTCCTGCGGCAATTTTTTCCTTGCTAAAGCGTCGATTTCCCTTCGCCATGGCTTGAATAAACCGTCTTTTTCCTTTATAATAGAAAAGGTAAATTTCGCTTGGGAGGCGCAAACGTGTTTCAGGGCTTCGGAAAGGAAATGATTCCTTTCTTTCTCGATCTGCGGTTTCATAACGATAAGTCTTTTATGGACGCCAACCGGGAAAGGTATCTTCGGGACGTGCGCCAGCCTTTTTATGATTTTATCGGGGCCATGGGGCCAGGCATGCAGAAAATTGCCGAGGATATGGAAGTCCGCCCCGTGAAATGCTTATCCCGCATCAACCGGGACACCCGGTTCAGCAAGGATAAGTCCCCCTACCGGGATCATCTGTGGGTGGCTTTCCGGCAAAGCGGCAGGCCCAACGACGGCACGCCCTTTTACTGGTTCGAGGTAAGCCCCGAATCTGTGAGCTGGGGCGTTGGAATCTGGGGCGAAAGCCGGGACGCCATGGACGCCATGCGCAGGCGCATGATCGCCCATCCCGATGATTTCCTGCGGATGCTGCCGATTCTCAAAAAGCGGGGCTTTGCCCTGGCCGGGCCGGAATGGAAAAAAATGAAGCCGCCGGAAGGGCTGCCGGATGTGCTCGTACCCTGGTATCTGAAACGGTCGGTCTATGCCGAACGGCAGGGTACCCAATTATCATGGATTCACTCACCCGATATCGTGAATCGGGTGTTGGAGGATTACAACGCGCTATCGCCCCTGTACTGGATTTTCAGGGGCTGCGTGGAGGAAGCAATGAACCAAATGGACGAACAGGGAGGGAATGTATGATTACTGGTTTGCGTGGGCTGAAAAGCGGCACGGATGTACGCGGACGGGCGCTGGGAGAAGACGCGCCGCTTACGGGGGCTGTGGCCTCCCGGATCGGCGGGGCGTTTGTACAGTGGCTCAAGGAACGGGGCGTGGATAACCCCCGGGTCGCCCTGGGCCGGGATTCCCGCGTGACCGGCGAAGCGCTGCTGAACGCCTGCGCGGAGGGCTGCATGATGGCGGGGGCCCAGGTGGAAACCTACGGCATGTGCACCACCCCGGCCATGTATATGAGCCTGATCACGGAAGGCTTCGGCTGCGACGGTTCCATCATGATCACCGCCAGCCATCACCCTTATGACCGCAATGGCCTGAAATTTTTCACCAAAGAGGGCGGCATCGAAAGCAGTGATTTGGACGCCATCCTGGATATCGCCGAAAGCGACGCGCCCCTGAACGGCGGCAGTTCCCCCATCGTGAAGCGGGATTTCCTGCCCGTTTACTGCGAGCAGCTCAAGGACCGCATCCGCCAGGGCCTGGATACCGACGTTCAAAAGCCCCTGCTGGGCCTGCATGTGCTGGTGGACGCGGGCAACGGCGCGGGGGGCTTCTATGCCGGGCTGATGGAGGACTTGGGGGCCTGGGTGGAGGGCAGCCAGTTCCTGGAACCGGACGGCATGTTCCCCAACCACATCCCTAACCCAGAAAACCCGGACGCCATGGCTTCGGTCAGCGCCGCCGTGGTCAGGGCCGGAGCCGACTTGGGCGTGATCTTCGATACGGACTGCGACCGCGCCGCCATCGTGGACCGCACGGGCCGGGAAATCAACCGCAACCGGCTCATCGCCCTGATTTCCGCCATTTTGCTGGATAAGAAGCCGGGCCTCACCATCGTGACCGATTCCGTCACCTCCTCCGGCCTGGCCCAGTTCATCATGGAATGGGGCGGGGAGCATTACCGCTACAAGCGGGGCTACCGCAACGTGATCAACGAGGCCAAGCGCCTCAACGAAGCGGGCATCGACTGTCCCTTGGCCATCGAAACCAGCGGCCACGCCGCCCTGCGGGAAAACCATTTCTTAGACGACGGCATGTATCTGGTGACGGTGCTGATCTGCGAGGCCATGCGCTTAAAGCAGGAGGGCAAGGAACTGTCCGACCTCATCGCGGACCTGCGGGAGCCGGTGGAAAGCGCCGAAATCCGCCTGGATATCACCGCCGAAGATTTCCGCGCGGCTGGCCGGGCGGCCATCGAAAAGGTGATGGATCACGCGGCCTTTGCCCCCGGCTGGCACATCGCCCCGGACAACCGGGAGGGCGTGCGCATCAATTTCGATTTGGACGGCAATTTCAG
Organism: Clostridia bacterium; assembly: GCA_017525805.1. The sequence goes on from JAFXSH010000170.1 coordinate 26,012, forward strand.
CAACGGCTGGTTCCTGCTGCGCCTGTCCGTCCACGACCCGGTGCTGCCCCTGAACCTGGAAAGCGATGTGACGGGCGGAATAAAACAAATGGCCCAGGCATTGCTTTCCGTTCTGGACGGCGCGGAAGGAATCGATCTAAGCAAGCTCCGGGAATTTATTGAAAAAATGTAAATAACCACTGTTTCAAAACTAATGCAGAAAAAACGGGAGGAGATCACTATGGATATCCGTCAGAAGACCGTCAACACCATCCGCACCTTAGCCGCCGACACCGTTCAGAAGGCAAAGAGCGGCCATCCCGGCGCGCCTATGGGCATGGCTCCCATGGCCTATGCTGTGTGGATGAACCAGATGAAGCATAACCCCAAGGACCCCACCTGGCCCGACCGTGACCGGTTCGTACTGTCCAGCGGCCACGCCAGCGCCCTTATGTATACCATGCTGCACCTGACCGGCTACGGCCTGACCATCGATGATCTGAAAGGCTTCCGTCAGTGGGGCACCAAGACCCCCGGCCATCCCGAATACCGCCACACCGTGGGCGTGGAAACCACCACCGGCCCCCTGGGCCAGGGCGTAGCCAACGCCGTGGGCTTTGCCATCGCCGAAACCATGCTGGCCGCCCACTTCAACCGCCCCAACTTCCCCATCGTGGACCATCGTGTTTACGCTTTCTGCGGCGACGGCTGCATGATGGAGGGCATTTCCAGCGAGGCATGCTCTCTGGCCGGAACTTTGAAGCTGGGCAAGCTGACCCTGCTGTATGACGACAACGAAATCTCCATCGAAGGCAATACGGACATCGCTTTCCGCGAGAACGTGCCCGCCCGCTTTGAAGCCTACGGCTGGCAGGTGATCCGTCTCCAGGACGGCAACGACCCGGAAGCCATCATCGCCGCCATTGAGGAAGCCAAGAAGGATGACCGGCCCTCCCTGATCGTGTGCCCCACCAAGATCGGCTTCGGCTGCCCCGCCAAGGAAGGCAAAGCCTCCGCCCACGGTGAACCCCTGGGTCCGGACAACGTGCTGGCCACCAAGCAGAACTTAGGCATGCCGGAGGAAGACTTCTGCGTGCTGCCCGAGGTGTACGAGCATGTGAACGCCCTGATGGAAAAGAACGAAAAGGCCGAAGCGGATTGGAACGAACTGTTCGTGAACTACTGCAAGGCTTATCCCGAGCTGGCCGAGGAATGGGAAGCCTGGCACAGCGCCGAGCTGCCCGACGAAGTGGCCCTGAACGACGCTCTGTGGCAGTGGGGCGACAAGATGGCCACCCGCGCTACCTCTGGCGAAATGATCAACCGGCTGGCCAAGCTCCTGCCCAATTTGGTGGGCGGCAGCGCCGACCTGGCTCCCTCCAACAAGACCTACATCAAGGACGGCGGCGATTATTCCGCCGAAAACCGTGCTGGCCGCAACCTGCATTTCGGCGTGCGCGAGCATGCCATGGCCGCCATCTGCAACGCCATCGCCCTCCACGGCGGCCTGCGCGTCTTCTGCGGCACCTTCTTCGTGTTCAGCGATTACATGAAGCACGCCATGCGCATGAGCGCCATCATGAAGCTGCCCGTCACCTACGTTCTGACCCACGACTCCATCGGCGTAGGCGAGGACGGCGCCACCCACGAGCCCATCGAGCACCTGACCGGCCTGCGCGCCGTGCCCGATATGCTGGTGTTCCGTCCCGCCGACGGCAAGGAAACCACCGCCGCGTGGCTGACGGCCCTCACCGCCGGGCTGCCCACCTGCCTGGTGCTCACCCGCCAGAACCTGCCCCAGTACGAGAACAGCGGCTGCGAAGCCATGAAGGGCGGCTACATCTTAGCCGATTCCGACAAGGAAACCCCGGACGTGCTGCTCATGGCCTCCGGCTCCGAGGTGGAGCAGATGATGGGCGCGAAGGAAGAACTGAAAAAGGATGGCATCGACGCCCGCGTCATTTCCATGCCCTGCATGGAACTCTTCCTCAAGCAGCCCAAAGAATACCAGGATAAGATCATTCCGCCCGCTGTCCGCGCCCGCGTCAGCATGGAAGCCGGGGTCACCATGCCCTGGTACCGCTTCACCGGCCTGGACGGCAAGGCCATCGGCATCGACCATTTCGGCGCTTCCGCCCCCTATTCCGTCCTGTTCAAGGAATTCGGCTTCACGGTAGAAAACGCGGTGAAAGCAGCCAAAGAAGTTGTAGGAAAATAAAATATAATTTATGTGGGGGAAACCATTCTTTGAAGGTCAAAGAATGGTTTCCCCCACACCCCTTTCCAAGAAAACCATAAAGAAATCCGGTCATTTGCCTTCTGAAGCCTCACGGCAGCCATATATAGGAGGAAATCATCATGCCAAAAATCACCTTCATGGGCGCGGGCTCCACAGTCTTCGCCAAGAACGTGCTGGGCGACAGCATGTGCACCCCGGCGCTGGAAAACAGCGTGATCGCCCTGTACGACATTGACCCCAAGCGCCTGGAAGAATCCCATCTGATGCTCACCGCCATCAACAACAACCTGGGCAACAAGGCGAAGATCGAAACCTACTGCGGGGTGGAAAACCGCAAGGACGCTCTGCGGGGAGCCAATTATGTGGTGAACGCCATTCAGGTGGGGCTGTACGAGCCCTGCACCGTGACCGACTTTGAAATCCCCAAGAAATACGGCCTGCGCCAGACCATCGCGGACACCCTGGGCATCGGCGGCATTTTCCGGGCCCTGCGCACCATTCCCGTCATGTTCGATTTCGCTCGGGACATGGAGGAAGTGTGCCCCGACGCCTGGTTCCTGAATTACACCAACCCCATGGCCATGCTCTCCGGGGCTATGCAGCGGTATACCAATGTCAAAACCGTGGGCCTGTGCCACAGCGTGCAGGTCTGCGCGCCTACCCTCATGAAGCACGCGGGCATGGAATATGACGACACGGTGCAATACAAAATCGCCGGGATCAACCATCAGGCCTGGCTGCTGGAAATCAGCAAAAACGGCGAAGACCTGTACCCCGAAATCAAGCGCCGCTGCGCCCAGATCACCGAAAAGCACGGGGACATGGTGCGCCTGGAAATCATGAAGCGCTTCGGCTATTACGTCACCGAATCCAGCGAGCATACCGCCGAATACATGCCCTATTTCATTAAGGACAAGTACCCGGAGCTGATCGACCGCTTCAACATTCCCCTGGACGAGTATCCCCGCCGGTGCGTGAATCAGATCGCCCGCTGGGAAAAGCAGCGGGATGAGCTCACCAAGGATCCTCACCTGACCCACGTCCGCAGCAGCGAATACGCCAGCCGCATCATGGAGGCCATGGAAACCAACAAGCCCTTCAAATTCGGCGGCAACGTGCTGAACACTGGCCTGATCACCAACCTGCCCCCTACCGCCTGCGTGGAGGTGGCCTGCATCGCCGACGCCAGCGGCGTCACTCCCACCTACGTGGGCGACCTGCCCGAGGTTTGCGCCGCCATGAACCGCACCAACATCAACGTACAGCTGCTCACCATCCAGGCCGCCGTGACCCTCAAAAAGGATTATATCTACCAGGCCGCCATGATGGACCCCCACTGCCAGAGCGAGCTTTCCATCGACGATATCGTGGCCCTGTGCGACGACCTCATCGAAGCCCACAAGGGCTGGCTGCCGGAGTATAAGTAATGTATTGCTGGAGGGAACCTCTCTTTGGAGGCCAAAGAGAGGTTCCCTCCAGACCTCCTTCCGAGAAAGCCGCCTTTCGCGAAAACTCTGCATAATAAACAGGAAGCCTTGCCTTTGCAAAGCTTCCCTTTTTATGCCGGCGGTGGGACTTGAACCCACACGAGTGATTAGCTCAACGGATTTTGAGTCCGTCACGTCTGCCATTCCATCACACCGGCACGCGGCTTTCCTGCCGTGGTTCACATTATAACCGAAAGCCCCTTCGCTGTCAAGCAGTATTTCGGCGCACAATTCTTCCGGCTCATGGAAGGAACCTTGCGTTTTTCGTCGAATAACTGAATGATTATCGAAGGAAGAAGGATTGCTTCAGCATGGAACAGTTCAGGGTTGGGGTCATTGGCTGCGGATTGATCTCGGACGTTCATTTTCACGCGCTCAATGAGGCGGATCACGCTGTGCTGGCCGCCGTATGCGATATTGACCCGGAAAAAATGGAAAAGGCCGCGAAAGCACAGGACGTAAAAGGCTTTTTGGATTATCACGAGCTGATTTCCCAGCCGGACATCGACGCGGTGCATATCTGCGTGCCCCATTATCTCCACGCCCCCATCAGCATCGCCGCCCTGCGGGCGGGCAAGCACGTGCTGTGCGAAAAGCCCATGGGCGTGTCCCTGCGGGAAGCCCAGGCTATGGTGCAGGCGGCGAAGGAAAGCGGCAAAGCCCTCACCGTGTGTTTTCAGAACCGGTACAATGGCGCTACCCAGCGCATGAAGCAGATCATCGACGGCGGGGAAATGGGCAAAGTAACAGGCGGCAGCGCTTTCGTGTGCTGGGACCGGGGCGGCGCTTATTACGCCGACAGCCCCTGGCGCGGCAAATGGGCCACGGAGGGCGGCTCAGTGCTGATCAACCAGGCCATCCACACCCTGGACCTGATGAAATGGCTGTCCGGCGGGTTTGAACTGAAAGGCGCCACCATGACCGCCAAGCGCTTAGCGGAGGAAATCGAAACCGAGGATACCTGCGATATGCTGCTGGAAAATGAAGACGGGGCCCGGTTCCTGTTCTATTGCAGCAACTGTGCCGCGGACAACATGCCCGTGCAGCTTCACCTGCTTTTAGAAAAGGGCGAACTGCACATGACCGGAGAGCAGCTCACCATCTTAGGGCCGTCCGGCGCGTCCTTTGAAGATTTCGCTACCGGGGCCAAGATCGGAAAAGCATATTGGGGCAACAGCCACACCCACCTGATCGCCGATTTTTACGACCGGCTGGCCCGGGGCGAGCAGCCCTATATCCTGCCGGAGGACGGCATGGAAACCACCCGCCTCATGGAAGAAGCCTACCTTTCCGCCTCCACAATCCGGCGGCGGCCCCAATAAGGCAAATTCTTTCCACCCCTGCTTGCAAGGCAGGGGTTTTCATGTTATTATGATGAAGGGAATTTTTGCCCTGAAACGAGGGAACTGTGCCTATGTTCATTGCCGATGGATGGAAAGATTTTGAGGTGCTGGATACCGGCGGCGGGGAAAAGCTGGAACGGTGGGGGGATATCCTGCTGGCCCGGCCGGACCCCCAGGTGATCTGGCCCCGGGAAAACGAAGCGCTTTGGCAGAAAGCCCAGGCCCACTATACCCGCAGCGAACGGGGCGGCGGCGCGTGGGAATTTCGGGAAAAGCTGCCGGAAAAGTGGACCGTTTCCTATAAAGGTTTAAAGTTCTACGTGCGGCCCACCGGCTTCAAGCATACAGGGCTGTTCCCGGAGCAGGCCGCCAATTGGGACGCCATGGCCGAACTGCTGAAAAAACGGCCCGGCGCGCGGGTGCTGAACCTGTTCGCTTACACTGGCGGGGCGACCTTAGCTTGCGCCGCGGCGGGGGCCCACGTCACCCACGTGGACGCCGCTAAGGGCATGGTGCAGTGGGCCAAGGAAAACCGGGAGCTGTCCGGCCTCAGGGAAACCAGCTTCCGCTTCATTGTGGAAGACGCGCTGGCTTTCGTGCGGCGGGAAATCCGCCGGGGCAGCCGGTACGACGGCATCGTGATGGATCCGCCCAGTTATGGCCGGGGGCCGAGTGGGGAAGTATGGAAGCTGGAAAACGAGCTGTACGGCCTGGTATCCACCTGCGCCGAGGCGCTTTCTGACGATCCCCTGTTCTTTTTCATCAACAGCTATACCACCGGCTTCCAGCCCGCGGTGCTGCAAAACATCTTGGGAAAGACGGTAGGCCGCAAGTACGGCGGCGTCATCGATTCCCAGGAGTTGTGCCTGCCCGTCCGCTCCGGCGGCGTGCTGCCCTGCGGAGCAACGGGAAGATGGACCGCCGAATAGATTCCAAACGAAAGAGGTATATCATGGACAAGCCCACCATTTTATTCGAGGACAATCACCTGATCGTGGCCGTGAAACCCCAAAACCTGCTCACCCAGGGGGACGAAACCGGGGACGAAAACCTGCTGGATCAGATCAAAGAATACGTAAAGGAAACGTACAACAAGCCTGGGGAAGCCTACATCGGCCTGGTTCACCGGATGGACCGGCCCGTGGGGGGCCTCTTGGTATTCGCCCGCACAAGCAAAGCGGCGGCCCGGCTTTCCGAGCAGGTAAAGGGACACGAGCTGAACCGGCAGTATGTGGCCGTGGTGGAAGGCGAAACGCCGGACCATTTCACCTATGTGGATTATCTGGCAAAAGACCCGGAAAAGAACATGGTGACGGTGCTGCCCTCCTACCTGAAACTGCAAGGCAAGGAAGCCATTCTGCACGGCCGCACCATCGCCCGGCGGGACGGCCTTTCCCTGATCACCATTCAGCTGGAAACGGGCCGCGCCCATCAAATTCGGGTACAGATGCAGCACGCGGGTTTCCCCCTATGGGGCGACCACCGCTACGGCAATGGCAAGGGGAAAGAGCAAATCGCCCTGTGGGGCATGCGCCTGTCCTTCGCCCACCCCGTCACCAAGGAACAAATGCTGTTCATCGCCCCCACGCCGGAAGAAAAGCCCTGGCTGTTCTTTGAAAGGGAACTCAAGGGCCTGGAAACGATCTGGCCCCAAATCAAGCCCGTAATGGCACAAGCGTAATGATAGACCATAAAATATTTAAGGAGGAAAAAAACATGAAACGATTGCTTGCTCTGCTGCTTACCCTGCTGCTGGCCCTGCCGTCCGGTTTCGCTCTGGCGGAAGAACCGTCCGCGCAAACCAATGACATCGCCAGCATCCTCAACAGCCTGTTGGACGCTGTCCAGGAAAAGACTGAAGGAGCGATCTCCGACAAGGTCGGTGAAGTGACGGACGCGATCTCCGACAAGATCGGCGAGGCGGTGGACGCTGTTCCCGACAAAGCCGATGAACTGATCGGGAATCTGCCCGATGAAGCTGATGAATTACTGAAACTTCTCCAGGAAAAGTTAGGCGAAGGGGAAGAATTTGCTACCGGCCTGATCAGCAGCGTAAAGGACGCCCTGCCCGGTATCTGGGAGGACGCCAAAACGGCCGTTACTGAGAAAGTGGATGACGCCAAGGGACTCATCAAAGAAAAGGGCCAGCAGCTTTGGAACTGGATCACGGGAGCCGAACAGGAGGACGAGCCTGACGCCGGCATCAGCGACCGGGTTTACTACTATGATTACTTCTATTTTGGCATGCCCGTCAGCGAAGTCAAAGCCATTGGCCTGGGCGACCCTGCTGTAGACGAGGAAAACGCCGTACAGTATTACTGGATGCAGGCATTTGACGGCTTCCAGGGATTTGCCGTTGTCCTGTTCAGCGGCCTGGACGACAGCGCGAAGCTCACCGAAATCGTCTGCGTGCTTTACAGCGACGCGGATACGGAAACGGAACTGGAGGATGGAATCGATATCCAGACCTCCGAGGAAACGGTGAACGCGATCTATGATGAAATCGAATCCTGGTTCACTGACTGCCAGGCTGTCGAATTGGGCGATCATCTGGCGCTTCCCCTGTATCCGGTCCTTAGGGATGAAGCGGAAACGATTTCCCGCGCCATGCTGTATCTCTACGAGGACGGCGAAGGCTATAACGCCGCCACCCATTATGTGTCCACCACAGACTGTGGCGTCAACATGCTGCAATACCTGTATTTGGACGCCGCCGAAGCGGAAGCCCTGTTAGCGGAATAAGCGGAAGGGCCGCGAAACAAACGAAGGGCCTTCGGGCCCTTCGCTTTATCACTGGAACTATCGCTGACGCGGCGGAAGGGAGGGAAGCATCATGACCAGGCGGCTGTTTCCCCTGCTGCTGGCGCTGCTCCTGCTGTGCCCCGTCCGCGCTGGCGGAGCGGAAGACGGACAGACCGTTTATTTCTTAGGGAATTTCGCTTTCGGCATGCCCATTGAAGCTGTGCGGGCGCTGGACGCAGGCGGCGCGGCCCTGACGGTCACGGACGCGGGAAGGGAACTTCAGCGTGTGACCTTCCTCAGCGACAATTTCGTCGTGTCCCTGTGGTTTGACGGCCTGGAGGATACCGCCCCGCTGGTCGAAATGGATTTCGCCTTTTTCATGGAGCCCGATACCGTGACGCGGCGGGGAAACGATCTGGAAATCCAAACCGCAAAACAAACCGTGAACACCGTATACACCTATGTGGAAAGCCTTTGCAAAAAAACTTTTGGCAAAGGCAAAAACGCCCCGGACGGCGCGCTGCCCGTGCCCTCCCTGCTGTTTCCAGATAACGAAGCCTCCCCTTCCCTCACTCGCCTGCGGGTGTATATCCTGCCGGACGCCGGAAAAACGGACGTGATCGTGCATCTGGTGGCGAATGGCGAATACAGCGTCAATTATGTGATCCTGCGGCAGAAAGAGCTATAAAAAACGACAAGCGAGGTCCTATGAGCAATCCTGTCACCTTTGAATTACTGCATACCTGCAAGCAGTCCGGCGCGCGTTTGGGCGTGCTGCATACCCCCCACGGGGACATCCCCACCCCCATTTACATGCCCGTGGGCACCCAGGCCACGGTGAAGGCCATGACCCCCCGGGAAATGGAAGAAATCAACGCTAAAATCATCCTGTCCAACACCTACCACCTGCATCTGCGGCCCGGAGAAGACATCGTGCGGGAGGCAGGGGGCCTGCACCGGTTTATGGACTGGCATCACCCCATCCTGACGGACAGCGGCGGCTTCCAGGTGTTTTCCCTTTCCGAGCTGCGCAAGATCACGGAGGAGGGCGCGGCCTTCCGCAGCCATTTGGACGGCAGCAAGCAGTTCATCAGCCCGGAAATCTCCATGGACATTCAGCAGGCCTTAGGCGCGGACATCGCCATGGCCTTCGACGTGTGCTCCGCCTACCCCTGCGACCACAAAACCGCCGAGGAAGCCATGCACCGCACTCACCGCTGGGCAGCCCGCTGCAAAAAGCACCATACCCGGTCCGATCAGGCGCTGTTTGGCATCGTGCAGGGCGCGTTCTTTGAGGATTTGCGCGTCGAATCGGCCAAGACCTTAGCGGATATGGATTTTCCCGGCTACGGCATCGGCGGGCTTTCCGTGGGCGAACCCAAGCCGGTGATGTACGACATGTTAGAAAAGATCGAGCCCCACCTGCCCAAAAACAAGCCCCGTTACCTCATGGGCGTGGGCACGCCGGACTGTTTCTTAGAGGGCGTGCTCCGGGGCGTGGATATGTTCGACTGCGTGCTGGCCACCCGCATCGCCCGGAACGGCACCTGCTTTACCCGGAATGGCCGCTTGGTGGTGCGCAACGCCGCCTACGCCCGGGATTTCACCCCCATCGAGGAGGGCTGCGACTGCTACGCCTGCCAGCATTTCACCCGGGCTTACGTGCGCCATCTGCTGAAAGCGGAGGAAATCACCGGCGGACGGCTGACCTCCATCCACAACCTGCGCTTCCTGATCCGCATGATGGAAGAGATCCGCCAGGCCATTTTAGAGGACCGCTTCCTGGATTACCGGAAGGAATTTTATGAAAAATACGATCTGACCCGGAATTTTTGAAGCTTGAAAAAAGCCATGACGGATAAAAGAATCCGTTATGGCTTTTTTACTTTATGGCCCCCCTGTCAGAAAAAGCGATCAGGGACGGTTTCCGCGCTCGTTTTTCAACGCTTTTATCAGCGCAAAAACCGTCCCCCGATTATATTCAGATTTCTTCCACCTTGATCAAATTAGTATTGCCAGATTTGCCGTTGGGCAGGCCGCCGGTGATCACGATCTTATCCCCCGGCTGCAGGTGCAGCTTTTCCTTTGCCATTTGCTTGGCCACGTAGAACAGCACGTCGGTGGAGGTGTAGGCTTCAAACAGGGCGGGCACCACGCCCCAGGACAGGGCCAGCTTGCGCATGCTGATTTCGCTGGTGGTGAGGCCCAGAATATCCACCGGGGGCCGGAAGCGGGAGATCATGCGGGCGGTGCCGCCGGTGAGGGTGCAGACCACGATGGCCTTGGCCCCAATATCGATGGCCATGCCCACGGTGGCGTGGGAAATGGCGTCCACGGTGGTGTGGGTGATGAATTCGGCGCTGCGGAAGCGTTCCGCGAAATCGATCTTGTTCTCGGTGGCTTCGGCAATCTTCGCCATGACGGCCACGGATTCCACGGGGTACTTGCCCGCGGCGGTCTCGCCGGACAGCATGATGGCGCTGGTGCCGTCGTACACGGCATTGGCCACGTCGGAGATTTCGGCGCGGGTAGGCCGGGCGTTATGGATCATGGATTCTAACATTTCGGTGGCGGTGATCACCCGCTTGCCGATGAGGCGGCATTTATTGATCAGGTGCTTCTGTACGGCGGGCAGTTCCTCATAGGGGATTTCCACGCCCATATCGCCCCGGCCGATCATGATGCCCTCGCAGGCGGTGCAGATTTCCTCGATGTTGTCGATGCCGGGCTGGTTTTCGATCTTGGCGATCAGGCTGATCTGCTGGCCGCCGTTGGCGTCAAGGAAATGGCGAACGTCCAGCAGGTCCTGCTTCCGGGATACGAAGGAGCAGGCCACATAATCCACCTGGTTTTCAATGCCGAACAGGATATCGGCCTTGTCCTGCTCGCTCAAGTACACCAGATTCAGCACCTTGCCGGGGAAGGACATGCTCTTGCGGTCGGACAATTCGCCGCCGATGACCACCTGGCAGCGGATTTCCGGGCCCTCAATTTCCTTCACGTCCATGGCCACCAGGCCGTTGTTGATCAGCACCCGGTCGCCGGGCTTCAAGTCCTTGTTGAGGTCTGCGTAATTGACGGACACCTGCTGTTCGTTTCCTTCCGCCTCGTCCACCCGCAGGGTGAAAGGCTGGCCGTCCTTCAAAGTCACCTTATGATCCTTGAAGGTTCTGATGCGGTACTCCGGGCCCTTGGTGTCCAGCATGATGGCCACGGGCAAGCCTAACTTTTCCCGCACGGCTTTCACCTTATTCATCTTTTCCCGGTGCTCCGGGTGGGTGCCGTGGGAAAAGTTGATCCGGGCCACGTTCATGCCCGCCAGCATCATTTTTTCTATGATTTCTTCCTTCTCGCTGGCCGGGCCGATGGTGCAGATGATCTTGGTTTTACGCATGGCGATCGCTCCTTTTGTATTTATCGTACCGGAAAATCAAAACCTTCGCTGTACGGCTCGTTTTTGAGCCGATAGTGCCACCATTCGTGATCGAACCGCTTGAAGCCGTGCCTTTCCATGACAGAACACAGCAATTGCCGGTTGGCGGCCTGTTCTTCTGTCACGCCTTTGGCCCCGTGCCAGGCCAGTTTGCCGAAATAGTCAAAGCCCGTGCCCATATCCAAAGGATTGCCGTCCATGTCGGTGATCGTCAAATCGACGGCGCTGCCCCGGCAATGGCTGGAATTGCGGGCGATATAGCCCTCGTCCACCAGCAGAATTTTCTTCTTGTATTCGGGATAGAATTCCGCCTGCATGCGCGTGTCCCCCGCGTCGTTGGCCCAGCGCACGAAGTGCTTCACGGCCCTTTGGGGACGGTAAGCGTCGAAGATCATCAGCCGGTAGCCCATCTGTCGGAACTCGTCCGCCGCTTCCTTTAATTTTTCCGCCGCCTCCACCGTCAGGATGGCGTAGGGCGCTTCGTAGCCGTCGATCACGTCCCCCACGAAATTGTGGGTGCCCGCGTAGCGGATATCCAGGATCACGTCCTCTATCACTTCATGCACGTAGCAAAAGCCCTGGGGCAGCTCATGAACGGGAAGGTCTTTCGCTTCGCTCAGGATGACAAGGGGATGCATGCAAAGCAGCAGCGCGGCAATCACCGTCGTTTTAACGCGCGTCGTCATAGGTAAATTTCACTTCCTGGGGATGGCCCCACAGATAGTAGGTGACATACAGGTCCCGCACGGAATGGGGCGTGCCCTCGGTGAGCAGCACCACCCACACGTCCTTTTCCCCGCCAGGGGGAATCACCGTTTCCGAAGTGTCCCCGTAAAAGAGCACGTCGGCGGCGATGGGGGCGACCTGCATTTCTACCATTTCAGCGGGCACCAGCCCGTTGTTTTTGAGCCGCAGCGTATAAATATAATAGCTGTAATTTCCCGCCGGGCCCATCTCGGTTTTTCTCACCACCGTGCCCAGCAGGCTCTGGCGGGAAACGGCGGCGCGCAGGGCGTCGTACTGGGGGGCGCGTTCGGCGGCGGACAGGGTTTGCAGAGCTTTGCCCGTCACCTGCAAATTGGTGTGGAACAATTCCCACCCCAACACGCTGCCCACGGCCAACACCAGCACCAGCAATATGATCGCAGCGGTCCTCACAGGCTGTTCTGCGCCTCCATTTGCGTCAAAATACGGTTCATTTCCTGAATCATTTCGGAATCCTTCAGCCGGAATTTAAATTCCACCCGGCGGGAAGCGTCCCGGTTCACCGTGCCGTCGGCATTATAGATCAGATCGGAAAAGCTTCGTCCCTTGGCGGTAAGCAAACTCTGAAGCTGGCTCACTTGCTTGCTGGAGAGGGAGGACAGCTGCAGGCAGTATTCCGCCACGGACAGGGCCCGGTTCTGGCTCAGTTTCAGGTTGTTCATATAGGTGCCCGCGTCATCCGTATGCCCCTCGATGATGATTTCGCCCACGTAATCCACGTACTCCGGTTTGAGCAGCACGCCCAAATACACCGGCAGGAACCGGGAAAGCAGCTCCCTGCCCTCTTCCCGGATGGTATCCCTGTTGGAATCAAAGAATACCTTGCCCTCCAGCACGATATCGCCGGTGGCCGGATCGACTGACGCGCCGATGTTCGCGGCGGCAAACGCCTGGCTCAGCGCCTGGATGATTTCGGACCTGACGCCGATCATATCGTCGATTCTTCGCTGATAAGTGAGCATTTCGGCCTTCTGGGATTCCAGCACGCTCTGCATGGCGGCTAAGGCGTCGGCCTGGGTGGCGAGCTGCAATTGCAGCAGGGCCTGTTCTTCTTCCTTGGTTTTCAGGGCATCCTGGGCGGCGTGCAGGTCGTTTTCCTGCTGATCCAATTGAATTTGGATGGCGGCCAGTTCCTCCTGCTTGCCCATAAGGGTCACGTTGGCGGCTTCCAATTCTTCTTCACGCTGCACCAGGGTAATGGTGGCCCGGTCCAGCTCCGCCTGCTGTTCGTTCAATTGTTTGGTTTTGATTTCCAGCATGCTGTAATACTGGTATACGCTGTACACCACCGCCAGCACGAATACCAGCAGCAGGGACGCCATCATATCCGAATAGGATATCCAGTGGGCCCCGTTGTCCCCGGATCGGGGACAACGGCCCTTTCTTCCGCGCCTTACCATTTTACGCGCCCTCCGATACCCGGTCTTTGCTTTCCAGGGCGGCGCTCATGTCCGTCATGGCCCGCTGGAGCCTGGACAGGGCGGAAGCGCAGCCCTCCGTTTCCTTTTGCAGCCTTGCGGCCTGGGCGGAAGGATGCTGTTCCATTTCGCGGATTTCTTCTAACTTTTCGTTCATCGCGCCCAGCACGCCGTGCATGTTTTCATCGAACATCCCCAAGGCGCGGCTGAACCCGCCGGACAGGTCCTCCACAAAGGAGGCGTAGGTTTCGGACAAGCGGCGGCTGCTCTCGTCCATTTTGCCCGTCATATCGCCGGTGACGGCCATAGCCCCGTCCGCCTGCTGCTGTACGGCGTTGAGAACCCGGCCGCTCCAGTCGGCGTAATCCTGCATGGAGGCTTTCAGTTCCTGCTGGGCGGATTTCAGCGTGTCCATAAATTCCGTTTGTTCCTGGGAAGCGGAAAGCATGCCGCTTAACACCTGGGACCCATGGGTCAGGAATTGGCTGCCGCTTTCCTGGGCTTGATCGATGGTGTGGATATAGCTTTCAAACCGCTCCATCACCCGGCGGTTCACATCCTGCAATTCGTTCATGCCGCTCAAAATCTGGTCGGCGGCGGCCATGGTGCGGTCCAAAGATTCAAAGGATACCGTCTGGGCCTGGTTCACCTGGCTCAAAGTCTGGCCCAGTTGGACGAACTGGTTGCCCAGCATCCGATGCATCTGGTTGATGAACTGGTTGGCGATATTGGCAACACCGTCGATCTGGGCCTGGGTCTGGCCCATGATAAAGCTGTTGATCGTCTGGGTGACGGGATACAGGGATTTTTCCACGGAGGCCGTAATGCCCTCGCTGACCCTCGCCCCCATATCGGTGGACATATGCCTAAGCAGCGCCGCCCGATCCTCGGACTGGATGATCATCTGCACATTGTCTTCCAGGGGCTTCTGCATCACCAGGTCGGCAAAGGCGTCGGTAAAATCATCGATGGCCCCGGTGGCGCTGCCGTAAGCCATGCGGTTGAGCATATTGAACACCAGGGAGCAGGAAATACCGGCGATGGAAGTCATAAAGGCGAAGGTCATGCCCTCGATCATCTGGGGGATGCTGTCCATGGTTTTGGCTGCGTCGCTCATATCCAGGCCGCTCAGACCCCGCATCAGGCCGATGAAGGTGCCCAAGATGCCTAAGCTGGTGAGCAAACTGGGCACCACGTCCGCCAATTGCACGTGGCCCACCGTTTGAATCACGGTTTCATCGTTGATATAATCCTCCACGTTGCAGTTCAGGCCCCGGGCGTCCAATTGCTCGGCGTTCACCAGAAAGCGCCGCCAGGGCCCCTGGATTTCCTTGCCTAAGAAAAGCACGTCCTGCCACACGGGCCTGCCCTCCCCCGTGGCGGTTTCCAGCAGATGAATGCCGCGGCGCAGCCTGCGCGCCACCCGGCTGACGGGCAGCACGCATTTGAAAATACCGATCAGCGCCACCAGCGCGATCGCCAAATAAACGCAAAAATCAGTCAGATTTGCCATAATCGTTGCTAAAAAGTCCGTCATAAAGGCTGCTCCTTTCCAAGGATTCATGTTCCTATTGTAATAGATTTTCTCCAAAAATGCAATGGAAACGTAACATTTATCCATGTGGATTTGTAAAAATTTACTGTTGTGGGAAAAGCGGTTCTTTCGTGGCGCGCTTGTCAGGAGCGCCGTTTCTGTGCTATCATAGTCCCCGGAGAGCGGTATGCTCCGGAAGGAAGGAAAATCATGGATCAGGATACCATCGCGGCGCTGGCCACCGCCCCCGGCGAAGGCGGCATCGCCATCGTGCGGGTCAGCGGGCCGGACGCGGAAGCGCTGCTTTCCCGGCTGTTTTTGCCCGCGCATGCTTGGGAAAGCCACCGGATGTATTACGGTCATATCGTTTATGCGGGCGAAACCTTGGACGAATGCATGGCGGTGCTCATGCGCGCCCCCCGGAGCTATACAAGAGAGGACGTGGCTGAAATCCACCTGCACGGCGGCTCCTGGGCGGCGCAAAGCGTGTTGAACGCCCTGTACCGCCTGGGCGCGCGGCCCGCCGGGCCGGGGGAATTTACCCGCCGGGCGTTTTTGAATGGGCGGGTGGACCTGAGCCGGGCGGAAGCCGTGATGGCCCTGATCTCCGCCGAGGGCGGACGGGCGGCCCGGGCGGCCCTGCGGCAATTGGAGGGCGGCGTCAGCGGCTTTGTGCGCTCCGTCCAGGAAGACTTGATCGCCCTGCTCTCCGGCGCGGCGGCGGCCATTGATTATCCCGAGGAAATCACCTTAGAGGAAGCGGCCAGCAATTTGGAGGCGGGGGCCCGGCGGCTTGCGGATAAGCTGGAAGCCGCCTGCGACGAACGCGGCGCGCGCATTGCTGACCATGGGCTGGAAGCCGTGCTCTGCGGACGGCCCAACGTGGGCAAATCCTCCCTGCTCAATGCCCTGGCCCGGCAGGAACGCGCCATCGTCACCGATATTCCCGGCACCACCCGGGACATCATCCGGGCGGACGTGATGATCGAGGGCCTGCGGGTGCATTTTGCCGATACGGCGGGCCTGCGGGAGGGTGCCGCTGACGCCATCGAGCGCATCGGCGTGGACCGGGCCCGCCAAGCCATTGCCGGGGCCGACGTGGTGCTGGCCGTGCTCAACGCCTCCCTGCCCCTGGACGAGGAGGACCGGCAGCTATTAGAAGATACGAAGGATGCGCCCCGCATCATCGTGCTGAACCAGTGCGACAAAGAAATGGTGCTGGACCCCGCAGACTTTGACGATCCCGTGGTGGTTTCCGCCCAAACGGGAGCGGGGCTTCACGAACTTGAAAAGCGGGTGGCCGCCTTCGGCGCTGGCGCGGGGGAAAGCGCCCTGACTCAGCAGCGGCACATGGTTTTGGCCCGGGAAGCCGCCGCCTCCCTCCGTGCCGCCGCCGACGCCTGCGCCCGGGGCGAAGCCGTGGATTTGGCCGTGATCGACCTCCAGGATGCTCTTTCTTCCCTGGGCCGCATCACCGGCGAACAAGTGGACGACAAAATGATCGACGAAATCTTTGAACGCTTCTGCGTGGGGAAGTGAGAAGGAAATACTGGGGGAAACCGCTCTTTGGGGGCCAAAGAGCGGTTTCCCCCAGACCCCCTTCCGAGAAATCCATAAATAAACGATTGCTTCTGTCTATTTCCGTCCAATTTCAGCCAGTTTGTATATTGTGCATAAATATTTATAGAAATCTATAAAAATGCCTTGACAAATGGGAATTCAGTGGTATAATCAGCGTGTATTTATTCAAGGAGGGAACTTCTCATGGACAAGAAGGACATCAAAAAGGTCGTATTGGCTTATTCCGGAGGGCTGGATACCTCCATCATTATTCCCTGGCTCAAGGAAAATTACAACAACTGCGAAGTGATCGCCGTTTCCGGCAACGTGGGCCAGGCCGACGAACTGGAAGGCCTGGAAGAAAAGGCCCTGAAAACCGGCGCTTCCAAGCTGTACGTGCTGGACCTGACCGACGATTACGTGGACAACTACATCATCCCCACCATGAAAGCCGGGGCAGTGTACGAAGATTACCTGCTGGGCACCAGCCACGCCCGGCCCTGCATCGCCAAGGGCCTGGTGGAAATCGCCCTGAAAGAGAAAGCGGACGCCATCTGCCACGGCTGCACCGGCAAGGGCAACGATCAGGTGCGCTTTGAGCTGGCCATCAAGCATTTCGCTCCCACCATGCCCATCATCGCCCCCTGGCGGGAGTGGAGCATCAAGAGCCGGGATGAGGAAATCGACTATGCCGAGGCCCACAACGTGCCCCTGCGCATCAACCGGGAAACCAACTATTCCAAGGACAAAAACCTGTGGCATTTGAGCCATGAGGGCCTGGACCTGGAAGACACCGGCAACGAGCCCCAGTATGAAAAGCCCGGCTTCTTAGAAATGAGCGTCTCCCCCATGGACGCGCCCGACGAACCCACCTATATCACCCTGGACTTTGATCAGGGCAAACCCGTAAAGCTCAATGGCGAATCCATGAGCGCCAAGGAAATCATCCTCAAGCTCAACGAACTGGGCGGCAAAAACGGCATCGGCCTGCTGGACATCGTGGAAAACCGGCTGGTGGGCATGAAGTGCCGCGGCGTGTACGAGACCCCCGGCGGCACCATCCTGTACAAGGCCCACAGCTATCTGGAAAGCGTGTGCTTAGACAAGATGACCATGCACGAAAAGCAGAAGCTGTCCATCACCTTCGCCGAACTGGTCTACAACGGCCAGTGGTTCACTCCCCTGCGGGAAGCTCTCAGCGCTTTTGTGGACAAGACCCAGGAGAAGGTCACCGGTCAGGTGAAATTGAAGCTGTACAAGGGCAACATCATCAAGGCGGGCGTGTGGAGCGATTATTCCCTGTATTCCGAATCCATCGCCACCTTTGGCGAGAGCGATTACAACCAGGCGGACGCCGCTGGGTTCATCAACCTCTACGGCCTGCCCATCAAGGTCCAGGCCATGGTGGATGGGAAAAAGTAAGCGTTTGATCACAATATAAAGCATCAGCCCGGCGCTCCCTTGCGGGAACGCCGGGCTGATTCATAGGATTGGATTGATTGGTATTACAGTTCCACTTCGGCGGCAGTCTGGTTCAGCAGGTGGGTGGAGTTGCCCGCTTCATAGGCGGCGGCGCGCTCGTCGATCACTTCCTGATAGCCCGCATCCAGGAATTCCTGGGCGTACTGGGCATACAGGGCGTCGAATTCCTCGGGAGCGCACATGGTCAGCTTGTCGCGGTATTCCTTGTACAGGCTGGTCAGCACGGTCTGGTATTCGGCCTCGGCTTCCATGGTGACGGAGTACAGGGCGTTGGCGATGGCCCAGCCCGCGTCGCGGATGGCGACCCGGTCATAGTAGTACTTGATCACGTCCTGGGTGAAGTCCTGGGGCAGGTCATGGGGCATATTGTTGCTGATCACGTCCTCGATGGTGCCTGCCTGGCGGGCTTCGATGGTGACGCACCAATAGTCCTTGTTGTTGTTAAAGCCCATCTTGTATTCGCCGTTGTAGTCAGAAACGGTGACCGGCAGGCCGTTTTCATCCACCTTGTAGTTTTCGCCCTCAATGCCCCACTGGAAGACTTTCAGGTTTTCTTCCTGAGTCAGCCATTCCATGTACATCCAGGCGGCCTTGATCTGATCTTCGCTGGCGAAAGCGGAGAAGCCGATCATCATGCCGAAGGGGTTGTCGGTGCGGTAGCCGGGAGTGGTGCCGGCTTCGGCGTCGATCTTGCCGGAAACGGGGGCAATGGCCAGTTCGGCGTCGGGATTGGCTTCATAGAAAGCGGTCAGCCAGTCCATGGAAGCGGAAATGTAGCCCGCGTAGGAGTAGCTCTTGCCGTTGATGAAGTTGGTCTTGTCGTCTTCCGCGCCGGTCAGATAGTATTCGGGATTGGTGATTCCGGCGTTGTACTTGTAGTTTTCATTCTTGAGCAGCTTGTAGTTGGGTTCCCAGCCCAGGGAAGGGATGTTGTAGTCGCCGTACATGGCCCACTCTTTTTCGTCCAGGGGCCAGGTGCGCCAGGAATAGTTCTGGTCGGAGCCCACGCCGGTGATCATGGTGCCGCCGCCGGGGAATTCAGCAATGCCCGCTTCCTTGATTTTCAGCATGGCGTCGTTGTATTCGCTGGTAGTGAGGGGCACGTGATCATAGCCTACCTGCTTGAGCCAGTCCATACGCACGAAGGTCTGGAAGGTGTAGGTGGTGTCATAGTAGGGACGGTAGGCCGCCGCGAAGTAGGTTTCGCCGTTGATCTTGGTGTAGGTCAGCTGGTTGTTCGCCACCATGCGGTTGTAATAGGTGGGGGCGATCTTGGCGAATTCGTCCATATCGAAGGTGGTCAGGTAGCCGTCGGCGGCCCACTGGGTGACCTTCGGATAGTCGTATTCCATCAGGATGGTGGGCAGGTCTTCCGCCGCCGCCAGCATGGAATACTTGGTCATCACGTCGGAACGGGGGATGGCCACGTAATTCACGGTGATGTTGTACTTATCGCCGAAGTTTTCCTGGATCCACTTGGTCCAGTAGTTGTCTTCCACATTGGGTACGCCCGCCTGTCCGCGGTCATACACCGGGATGGTGATGCTGACGTTCTCCGCGAAGGGTTCCCAGGCGGGGTCTTCCGCGGCCGCGAAGGACGCGACGCTCAGCAGCATGATCGCCGCCAGCATGAGAGCAAGGATCTTTTTCATGGTATTGCCTCCTTTTATTTTTTGGGCATAGGCCCTTGGGAACGAGAGAGAATAGCATCCGCAGCCTCAAAGGCGGTTCATCCCTTTACGGCCCCCACCATGACCCCCTTGACGAAGTACTTTTGCAGGAAGGGGTAGATGCAGATGATGGGGATGGTGGCGAACATGATGCAGGCGGCCTGGAGCACCTCGGGGGTGCTGGTGACCTCGATGGCCTCGGACAGGGTGGCAGTCTGGGCTTCCGTGGCGGAAGCCACCAGCTGATACAGCTTGTACTGGATCATCTTGAGGGCTTCCTTGGTGATGAAATACTTGTTGTCGGCGTAGGAGTTCCAGCGGCCCACGGCGTAGAACAGGGACAGGGTGGCGATGATGGGCATGGACAGGGGCAGCACGATGCGGAACAGGATTTGAAAATTGCTGGCCCCGTCCAGGAACGCCGCTTCTTCCAAACTGTCCGGGATAGAGGATTGGAAGTAATTCTTCATGATCAGCATGTTATAGGAAGAATAGATCAGCGGCAGGATCAGCACCCACATGGTGTTGAGCAGCCCTAAATTTTTATACAGCAGATAGCTGGGGATCAGGCCCGCGCTGAAATACATGGGGATCATGAGCACAAAGGTGAAGAATGCCCGGCCCTTTAATCGCTTCTTGGAAAGCGGGTAGGCTGCGCAGGTGCACACGATCATGCCCAGCACCGTGAAGATGGCCACCACCTCCACGCTGTACAGGAAGGAATGCACCAGGGTGCCGTCCTGGAAAATGGTGTTGTAGGCGTCGAAGTTGGCGCCCTTGGGCCAGAGCACCACGCTCTTCTGCATCACAGCGGTATTGCTGGAAATGGACTTGGCCGCCAAATGGATGAAGGGCAGGATGCAGGTGAGGCACAGCGTCACCAAAATCACAATGATGATGGCGTCGCCCACGGAAAACTTGCGGATGGCGTGGGAGCCGTCGTTAATGGTATCGAAATCCTTGATTCTTTCCTTTGCCATGCGTCCCACCCCCTTACAGCAGGCCGTCTTCGCCAAGGGCTTTGGCGAACCGGTCGCTGAGCAGCACCAGCAACAGGCCCACCATGCTCTGGAACAGGCCCACGGCGGTAGCCATGCTGAACTTGGAATTGGCGAGACCCTTTTCGTAAATATAGATGGCAAGCTGATACTGATAATCCCGCACCTGGGTGTTGGCGAACACGTCCAGCCGTTCAAAATTGCTGCCCATGATCTTGCCCAAGTTCATGATCAAAAGCACCACGATGGTGCTGCGGATGCCGGGCAGGGTGATATGCCAGATGCGCTGCATGCGGCTGGCCCCGTCGATCATGGCGGCCTCATACAGCTCGCCGCTGATGCCCGTGATAGCGGCCAGATAAATGATGGTGCCCCAGCCCATGCCCTGCCATACGCCTATGAGCAGGTAGGTAACGGCCCAATGGTTCTTTTCCGTCAGAAAGGGGATACCCTGTTCGATCCAGCCCCAGTTCATCATCAGCACGTTCACGATGCCGCTGGAGGGCTTGAACAATTGATAAGCCACTGAGCCGATGATCACCCAGGAGAGGAAATGGGGCAGATACAGCACCGTTTGGGTGACCTTCTTGAACCGGGGAAAGCGCAGCTCGTTCAGCATCAGGGCCAAAATAATGGGCATGGGAAAGCTGACCGCCAGGTCCAGCAGGTTAAACACCAGGGAGTTTTTCAGTGCCCGGATGAAATCCTTGTCCCGGAACACCTTTTCAAACGTAGCCCAGCCCACCCATTTGCTGCCCGCGTAGCCCTTGGCGGGCTTGTAATCCATGAACACCATCCGCAGGCCCGGATAAGCGGCATAATTATAAATGATCACCAGCGCCACGGGCAAAAGCAGCATCAGATACAGATGCCAGTCCCGCGTCAATGCTTTTTTCCAGGTAATGCTTTCCCGCATGCGGGGGGCCTTTGCCGTTTTTACGATCATAAACCTGTTTCTCCCTTGCCGCGTGCCTGAATTTGTGCGATTACATCAATTTCTCAATCAAGATTATACCGAATCTCATTTGCTGTTTCAAGCTGGATTCGGTTTAATTCTGACGGATTTCAACCATTTTTCACTGAAATCATCGAAAAAATGGAAGAATAAAACCGGATTTCAAACATGCAGGCTTTACATAGGAGCAAAAAAGAAAGGCCGCTGGAATCCGCGCTTGTCAAATCTTGCGCTGATGGCGGCTTGCCCCGCTCACGGAATCCATGATATAATATCTTTGATGGCATATTTTGACCCAACGAGCCAAAATGGAAAGGAGCCCCTATGAGATTATTATTTGAAATCGATAAAAAAGACTATGACGCGTGCACCCATTCTTTTTCCCGGCCCTCCGCCCGGAGCATCATCATCCAGGACGGAAAAATCGCCATGATCCACAGTCTGAAATACGATTACTACAGGTTTCCCGGCGGCGGCATTGAAAAAGGCGAAGACCCCGTGGAAGCCATGATCCGGGAAACGCGCGAGGAATCCGGCCTGACCGTAAAGCCGGAAACGGTCCGCGAATACGGGTATGTGCACCGGATCCAGAGAAGCGACAAGGATGAAACGGAGTGCTTCATTCAGGATAACTATTATTATCTCTGCGAAGCGGAGGATCGGGCGGCCGGCCAGCATTTGGACGAGTATGAGGCCAGGGAAACCTATACGCTGGAATTCGTTGATCCTATGGCCGCGATCATCAAGAATCGCAGCGTTGGGCAAACCCCCTATAACTCTATGATGTTCGAGCGGGAAGCCCGGGTATTGGAAATGCTGATTGCCGAGGGATATTTGGACAAATAGAATGAAATCCAACGTGAAAAAACGGGGCTGCCGCGGCAGCCCCTTCTTTTATTGCTGTGAATTAGCGGGTTTCGGTGTAGAGCGCGTTCCACTTCTCCAGCATTTCGGCCTTGTGGTCGATGAGCCACGCGGTATCGCGGGAGACCCAGTTGATGGTGTCGTCCGCGGGCAGATACTTGATCTCATAGTGGGCCTTGGGGTTGGTGAAGCGCAGGGTTTCCAGACGGGTGGCCAGGGCTTCCTGTCCTTCGGGGCTCATGAGGAAGTTGATCAGGGCCTTGGCGGCTTCGGGATGGGGGCAATTCTCGATCATGGCGCAGCCCATGGTGGTGCCGGACGCGCCATTTTCGGGATACTGGATGCGGATGCGGTCGGAACCGGCCTTGAGCAGGGTGTCCGCGCCGTCTTCATAGGTGAGGCCCACCGCGTATTCGCCGCTGTCCACAGCCTTAAAGCACACGGAGGAGGAGGTGGAAATCACCATGCCGTTCTCCAGCAGACCGCGCATGATGGCCCAGGCTTCGTCGCTGTCATAGCCGTACACGGCGAAGATGTTGCACAGGTTGTTCCAGGCGGCGGAGGAGCTGTTGGGGTCGCTCAGTACGATTCGGCCTTTCAGGGCGGGATTGAGCAGGTCCTCATAGGTGCGGATCTCTAAGCCCAGTTCCTTTTCCAGTTCCACGTTCACACAGAAGCAAACGGTGCTCAGGTGGTCCTGGTTGTAGCGGCCGTTGTGGCTCTTGTAATCGTCGGGCAGATCATCCTCATAGGGGGAAGTGTACAGCGCGTAGATATCGTCGTTCTTGGAGCCGTCGGAGGGGGACAGGCCGCCCCACTGTACGTCGCCCTGGGGATTGCCAGCTTCGGCGCGGGTACGGGCCTGGAGCTCACCGGCGGAGCCGTTCACTACTTCCACTTCCACGTCGGGGTACACTTCGTTGAAAGCTTCGATCAGGTTGTCGATGTCGTTGTCGGTCATGGAGCTGTACAGCACCAGGGGACCGCTGACATTTTCAGCCAGAGCGGCGCAGCAGGCCAGCGCCATTACGGCGGCAAGCAGGAGAGAAAGCAGTTTCTTCATGGTTGGGAAACCTCCTTAGAGAATTTTTTATTTTCAGGCGTATACGAACGCCCGGGGATCAAAGCTTGATGTCCTCGCTCTTGGTCACGGCCAGATAGAGGATCAGGGAGATGGCCGTCAGCACCGTCAGGATGGCGGCGAAGGCGCAGGCCAAGCCGTCGTTGCCGCGGGAGATGGCGGCATAGGTGCTCATGGTCAGGGTGATCGTCTTGTTGTTGTACAGGATGATAGCGCTGGAGAGCTCGGTCACGATGGCCACCCAGCTTAAGACCGCGCCGCTCATGATGCCGTTGGCCATCATGGGGGTAGTGACGGTGAGGAAGGTTTTCAGCTTGCCCGCGCCAAGGGACAGGGACGCTTCCTCTGTGCTGATGGGGATGCTTTGCAGCGTGGCCGTGGCCGATCGTATGGTATAGGGCATTCGGCGTATGACCAGCGCGATGATCATCACCGCCGCGGTACCGGTGAGGGCCAGGGGCTGTTTGCCGAAAGCGATCACCAGGGCGATACCGATGATGGAGCCGGGCATGATGTAGGGCAGCATCGATAAGGTGTCGATGGTGTGGTTGAGGGGCCGGGGCCTGCGCACCACCAGATAGGCGATCAGGATGGCGAACAGGATGATCAGCGCCAGGGCCACCACGCCGAAGATCAGGGTATTTTCGATGGAGCGCTGAAGCAGCTTCTTCACCGCTTTTTCATAGTTGACGAAGCTGAAGCCCGGCTTGAACACCGCGCCGTCGCAGTTGCGGAAGGACAGGTACACGATATACAGCTGGGGCAGGAACGCCAGGGCGATCAAGCCGTAGCAGTATACATACATGAGGACGCCTGCCACGCCGTGGGGCTTGCGCTTCTGAACGGGATTCATGCAGTTGATGGAGAAATTGTACTTCTTGGTGGCCCACTTTTGCAGGAAGAATACCAGGGCTGTCACCACGATGGCGATGATGGAAATGGCGGCGGCGAAATTGTGGTCCGTGCCGTTTTCGCCCAAATACTGATTGTAAATCTCCACCGGGAAGGTGCGGTAGCCTTCGCCGATCAGCAGCGGCGTGCCGAAATCCGCGAAAGCGCGCATGAACACCAGCAGGGACGCTGCCAGGATGGTGGGCATGGACAATTGCATGATCACGTTGAAGAACCGCTTGACCCCGGTGCAGCCCATATTGGCCGAGGCTTCGATCAGGGAATTGTCGATGGACTTGAACGCGCCGTTCATGTACACGAACACCAGTGGGAAGAATTTCAGCGCCTGCACCATCAGAATGCCGCCGAAACCGTAGATACTGCCCAGCTTGATGCCGAACACGTCCTTAAAGAACACGGTGATCACGCCGTTGCGGCCCAGCAGCATGATCCAGCTGTAAGCCCCGATGAAGGGGGCGCTCATGCAGCACAGAATGGAAACCACGAACAGGAATTTGCTTCCCTTCAATTGGAAGAAGGAATAGAAGTAAGCGAAGGGGATGCCCAGCAGCAGCGTCACCGCCGTCACCGCGATGGTGACCACGAAGCTGTTCTGGATGGTGGAAGAATAATAGGGAGTGGAGAAGAATTTGGCGAACTGCTCGAAGGTAAACTGCCCGTCCTTATTGATCACGGCTTGACGCAGGATGCCGTACATGGGATAGACCAGGAACAGGGCGAACAGCGCCAGAAAAATCCATGTAACGGCGGACCAGACCTCAAATTTTCTTCTTTTCACGGCTCACACCGCCTTTTCCAGGTCGTTTTCCACGCCGGTCAGCAGGTTTTTGCTTCCGTCCTGGCAGAACAGATTGGCCTTTTTGGTGTTCAGGCGCAGGCGCACTTCGGTGCCGGGCTTGATGATGGAATCGATGCTGGATTCCTGAATGATTTCGGCTTTTTCGCCGGACAGCAGATGCACGAAGTAATGAGTATTCAAGCCTAAGAACACGCTGCTGTCGATCACGGCGCGCAGGCCCTCCCCTTCCCCGGTTTCCACGATCAGCTCGTCCGGCCGGGCGCAGAGGATCACGGGCTGGGCTTTCAGGTTTTCGGGCGCCACGGAATCGAATGCCGCTTCATAGCCGGTGGGCAGCGTCACCACCGCTTTGCCGTTTTCCACCTTCATCTGCCCTTCGATGATGTTGCTCCGGCCGATGAAGGTGGCCACAAAGGTGTTGGCGGGGCGCTGATAAATGTTTTTCGGCGTGCCCACGTGCTGGATCACGCCGCCGTTCATGACGGCGATGCGGTCGGAAACCGCCATGGCTTCTTCCTGGTCGTGGGTCACGTACACGGTGGTAATGCCCACGCTGTTCTGGATCTCCTTGATGGCCGTGCGCATTTCCACACGGAGCTTGGCGTCCAAGTTGGACAGCGGCTCGTCCATGAGCAGCACGTCCGGCTCGATGCACAGGGCGCGGGCCAGGGCTACGCGCTGCTGCTGGCCGCCGGAAAGCTGGGCGGGCATCCGGTCCGCCAGCTGGTCGATCTGCATGAGTTTCAGGAATTTGTCCGCCTGGCTGTGGATCAGCTTCCGGTCGAAGGGCCGGTTCCGAAGGCCGAATTCCACGTTTTTCCTTACGTTCATGTGCGGGAAAATAGCGTAATTCTGGAACACCATGCCGATGTTGCGCTTGGCGGGGTTCAGGTCGTTGATGCGGGTGTCGTTGAAGAAAAAGTCGCCGCCCTCGATGGAATTGAAGCCCGCGATCATGCGCAGCAAGGTGGTTTTTCCGCACCCGGAGGGGCCCAGCAGCGTGAAAAACTCGCCGCCGTTGATGCTCAGGGACAGGTTCTCGATCACCGTGTTTTTGCCGTACTTCTTCACGGCGTTGCGGATGTTGATACTGACACTCATGTTACGCCCACTCCTTTGGAAGCTTGTATGGAACTTCCGTTTTCGTTTATTGACGATCAACCATGACCGCATTATAGCACAGGATTGAAGAAAAATCCATAGATTTACCAAAAAACAAATCATTGTAAAAAGGCAGCCGTTCAAGGCCGCCTTTTTACATGAAGCGAAAATGATATGGGATGCCGCCGTCAGGCGAGGATCAGGGCCGTATCGACCGGGCTGTTCAGATCAAACGCCGCTTTTTTGCCATCCAGGGAAAGCGCGTAGCCGCCCTTGAAGCCGGAGAAGGACACAAACCCTTCCCCATCGGTGGTAAGCTGTTCATGGGTTTCCCAATCGCCGTGGATCAGCTTTTGCAGCGCGTAATAAGAAGGCTTTTCGCTGTTGTCCTGCCGCACGAAGCCGGAGGGGGCTTTCAGCCAGCAGCCGTCGTTGAAATCCCAAGTGGTGATGGCTTCCACCAGGGGATGGGCGAAGAGAACGGAATACATTTCCGTGATTTCCCGGGCCTGCCGTTCCTCCCCTTCGGGAGTGCTGGGCCAGCTGTCCACCTGCCAGTCGTTCAGGTCTTCGATGTAGGAGGGCATGATGTCGCCCGAAATCAAGGTGTTTTCCGTAAAATGGATGGGCAGGCCGAAGCGGGAGAAGCGCTCCAGCACGTTATTCAGCTTGTCCAGGCCCCAATAGCCCTGATGCTGGTGGCTCTGAATGCCGATGGCGCTGATGGGCACCCCTGCCTCCAGCAGCCCTTCCAGCAGGATTTCATAGGAAACGCTGACGTTGAAATCATTGATCAGCAGCAGGGCGTCCGGGTTGCTTTCCTTCGCCGCCGCAAACACTTCTTTGACCAGCCGGATGCGGCCCTTTTCCTTGCAAATGCGGGTGATGGCGTTGTCGTACTTATCGAACACCGGCATGATCACCACTTCGTTGATCACGTCCCACAGGTCGATCACGCCCTTGTAGGCCGTAACGTCCCGGCGGATTCGCTCCAGCTGCCGCCGCAGGATTTCTTCATTGGAATACTGCATCAGCCAGGGCGCGCACACCGTGTGCCAGCACAGGGGGTGCCCCTTCACCTGCACGTTTCGCTCCCGCAGCCATTTGGCGGCGGCCATGGTGCTTTCAAAATCGGGCTTGCCTTCCTCCGGCTCATACCGGCCCCAGTAGAAGGGCAGGGTGCCATAGTTGAACAGGGCCAGCCATTTTTCCATCCGCTCCCGGATCACGTCCTTCCACTGTTCATTGGGGATTTTCATCAGCGCCACGGCGTCGAACGCGCCACAGCCGAACAGGAATTGATGGGAAACCTGATCGATTGTAACGGGACGGTTGGCCGCGGGCGTTCCGTCCGGATTGAGGATTTGCAAACGGGCGTCCGCCCGGCGGTGTTTCAGCTGGTCCATGGATGATCCTCCTTCAATCGGCGTAAAACGGAAATACATACTGTCGTGACAGGAAGATTGTAATTCTTAAAGTTTACTCTAAGTCAATGGTTTTCAGAGAGAAATTTTATCAAAAAACAGATACGCTACCCGATTTTCCGAATGGAAGCGCGGAGCACCAGTTCCACGCCGGTCTGCATTTGGGTATTCTCCACAGGGCCGCTTTCCTTATCCAGGGTCCACAGGATCAATTCCGCCGCACGCTGTCCGATCAATTCAAAGTTCTGCCTAACGGTGCTAAGCGGCACGGGACAGCCCGCCGTGTAGATATTAT
Organism: Clostridia bacterium; assembly: GCA_017525805.1. The sequence goes on from JAFXSH010000170.1 coordinate 54,093, forward strand.
CGTCAAACCCGATGATGGAAACGTCCTCGGGCACCCGAAGGCCCTGCTTTATCATCGCGATGACCGCCCGCTCCGCCACGCGGTCGCTGACGCAGAAAACGGCGGTGATTTCCCCCGCCCGGACATACTGGGCCAGAGCCTCAAAATCCGGCTTTTCCATCAGGCTGCGGGGGCCGAGATGGATTCCCGCCGCGCGCATGGCGGAACAAAAACCGGCGTACCGCTCCCATTCAGAGCTGAGGAAAAACAAGTGGCCCAGGAAGCAAATCTTTTCGTGCCCCCGGGAAATCAAAGCGTCCGTGGCGATCATGCCGCCGTCAAAATTATTGGACCCCACATAGAGCGAGGGCATAAAAGCGTCCCGCCGGTCCAGGAGCACATACGGCTTCCCCGCGTCCCGCATGATTTGGAATTCTTCCCGGTTCTGAACGGGATCATAAGGATAAATCAGAAAACCGTCCGTGCCCTGATTTAACATCCGCCGGATGCTGTCGGCCGAAACCTTGGGGTTCCGGCTGTTCCAGTCGATCAGCATGGTGCTGCCGCGGCGGGTCAGGGTTTTCTGCGCCCCCGCCATGATGCGCACCAGAGAGCCGACGGAATAGCTCTCCTGGGTCAGCAGCATGGCGATTTGCCGCTGGTTTTCCCGATTCTCCGGTTCCCGCGCTTCTGCCGGGGCGACGAACGTACCGGCCCCGCGCTTCCGGATCACCTGCCCCCCGGCAACCAGGTCCGCCATGGCCCGGCGGATCGTGATGGCGCTGACGCCGTATTCCGCCGCCATGTCCAATTCTGTTTTCAGCCTGCTGCCCGGCTGCAGCTCCCCATTTTCGATTTGACGCTTGATTTGATCGCGAATGGTTTCATATTTCATCAATTCCATGACGCTTTTCTCCCGTATGCCCTCGATTCGATTTTCATATTCAGTATACACCACTTCTTTTTCATTTTCAATATATATTTCAAAATTACACATGCGTAAATAAAGAAAAAACGGAATGATTCGCGCTCTGTTATCCAAAAAAATGAAAAAAACGGGAAAAAAGTGGTTGACAAGATCATGCATTAGGTATATGATAGCAACGTAATCTCTGTGTAACCAGAAGGCATTTTATTAATTACTCATGCGTAATTGAATTTTATCGCCTGCGGGCGGTCAAAATAAATAAAGGAGGGAATCCCATGAAAACCTTTACCCGTCTCCTGGTCCTGGCGATGGTCTGCGCGCTGTGCATGACCGGCGTTGCCGTGGCCGACACTTCCATCCTGACCGAATCCGGCTTCCCCATCGTGAAGGAGCCCCTGACCCTGACCTTCTATGGCAACATGTCCTCCATTCAGCCCGAATTCAAGGATATGTACATCCTGCAAAAGTATGAGGAACTGACCGGCGTCCATATCGAATGGACCAGCATTCCTTCCTCCGCCAGGAACGAAAAAATGACCCTGGCCATCACCTCCGGCGAACTGCCCGACGTGTTCTTCAAGTTCGGCGTTTCCGCGGCCAACCTGCAAACCTACGGCGATTCCGGCGATTTCATGGACCTGGCTCCCCTGCTGGAAAAATACGCCCCCAACTTCATGGCCTACGCTGCCAAGAACCCGGACGTGCTGGCTTCCATCACTTCTCCCGACGGCCACATCTATTCCCTGCCCGCCATCGGCGAGGCCCCCGCTTCCCGTATGGCCAAGAAGCTGTACTACAACCAGGAATGGATGGATAAGCTGGGCCTTGAACAGCCCTCCACCATGGACGAGCTCTACGCCGTGCTGAAAGCCATGCGGGAAAACGATCCCAACGGCAACGGCGAAAAGGACGAAGTGCCCATGACCGAATCCGTTTCCACCCTGTACCAGCTTTTCGGCGGCCTCTACGGCTGCTTCAACCGCGGCAACCAGAGCACGGAATACGACGTAGACCCCGAAACCGGCCTGGTGCGCCATATCAAGACCTCCGATTCCTTCCGTCAGGCCCTGGAATTCATGCACAAGCTGTATGAAGAAGGCATCATTGATCAGGAATGCATCACCTTCAAGGACGCCACCGCCGTGGGTTATTGCACCCAGGACCGGCTGGGCGTGTACCTGGCCACCAACCTGGCCCTGATGCCCGCCGACGCCATGGCCATCTGGACCCCCGCTTCCACCTATGTGGAAGGCGCGATCTGGCCCCTCATGCGATCCCATCTGCGCAGCGTCGGCGCGTTCGTGATCACCGCGGACTGCAAATATCCCGAAGTGGCTCTGCGCTGGGTTGACTACTTCTACAGCGACGAGGGCGTGGCCTTCTATCATTACGGCATCGAGGGCGACACCTATGTGAAGAACGAGGACGGCTCCCTGTCCTACGTGGACGCCATCATGTCCCAGGTGGCGGGCGATAAGAGCTATGACGAAGTGGTGTCCCAGTACACCCCCTACTGCGGCGGCAACAACCCCACCATCATGTCCTCCCCCGGCTATGCCGGCATGGAAATGACCCCCATTCCCGTGGCTTCCGCCGCCACATTGGTGAACTACATCCCCGACACCATCTGGCCGATCCTGACCTACACCACCGAAGAAAATGAGATCGTTTCCACCGTTGGCACCGAAATCGACAGCTACGTGAAGCAGACCTGCGCCGAATTCCTGACCGGCGAACGCGAACTGAACGACGCGGAATGGAACGCTTACGTGCAGCGCACCAAGGATATGGGCGTTGATAAGATGCTGACCGTGATTTCCACCGCCGTGGAACGGATGGGTCTCTAATGAAATGATTGAAGGGGACGCGCTTCGGTTCATTCGCGGCGCGTCCCCTTTTCTACACCGCTCCTTCCTGTTGAAAGAAGGGAAAACCGAATGCAGAAAATCCGCCGTCCCTCCGTCAAACGCTCCTTCAGGAAATACTGGGACCTGTATCTGCTCCTGATCCCTGTGGTGGCGTACTTCGTGCTGTTCAAATTCCTGCCCATGTACGGCCTGCAGATCGCTTTCCGCGATTACAAGCCCCGCCGGGGCTTCTGGGGAAGCGATTGGGTGGGCTTCAAGCACTTCATCCGCTTCTTTTCCACCTACACCTGCTGGCAGATCATTTCCAACACCCTGGTGCTGTCAATCCTGACCTTGCTGTTTACTTTCCCGCTGCCCATCCTGCTGGCCCTGATCCTGAACGAAATGCGGGACGGTTTCTACAAAAAAACGGTGCAGACCGTCACCTATGCCCCCCATTTCCTGTCCACGGTGGTGGTGGTGGGCATGATCACGGCGTTCTGTTCGCCCTCCACGGGCATCGTGAACACCATCATCAAGGCGTTCGGCGGGAAATCCATCTATTTCATGGCCAAGGCGGAGTGGTTCCGCCCGCTCTACGTGATTTCCGAAATCTGGACCAACACCGGCTGGGATTCCATCATCTTCCTGTCCGCCCTGAGCAGCGTGGACATGCAGATGTACGAAGCCGCCCGGATCGACGGGGCCAGCCGGATGAAAATGCTGCGTTATATTACTCTGCCCTCCATCATGCCCACCATCGCCATCATGCTGATCCTGCACTGCGGGCGGATCATGAGCATCGGGTTTGAAAAGGTGTTCCTGCTGCAAACAGACCTGAACATCGGCGTTTCCGAGGTGATTTCCACCTTCGTTTACCAGCAGGGCATCCGCGGCGCGCAGACCAGCTACGCCACCGCCGTGGGCCTGATGAATTCCGTGGTCAATTTCATTCTGGTGATCGCGGTGAACACTATTTCCAAGCGCGTTTCGGAGGTGAGCTTATGGTAAAGGAAAAGCGGAATGTCCGCCGCATCCGGCTCTCTGCCGAGGACCGCGCGTTCGGCGCCGTCACCTATTTTCTGGGAACGCTCTTCATGCTCGTGTGCGCGTATCCGCTGATTTACGTGCTGTCCGCCTCTATTTCTAACCCGGCGCTGATCGTATCGGGCAAAATCATCCTGCTGCCCAAAGAAATCCAGTTCCGGGCCTATGAAGCGGTGTTTAAAAGCGAAGATGTGCTGCTGGGTTACAAAAACGCGGTGTTTTACGCCTTCGCGGGCACGGCGATTAACATCGTGCTCACCACGGCGGGGGCCTACGTGCTTTCCCGGTCCGATCTGTGGGGCCGCACCGCCATCACCTTCCTGATTTCCTTTACCATGTTCTTTTCCGGCGGCATGATCCCCACCTACATCACCATCAAAAACCTCGGCATGATCAACACCGTGTGGGCCATGCTGCTGCCGGGAGCCATTTCCGCCACGAATCTGCTGATCATGCGCAATTTCTTCACTCATTCCGTGCCCCAGGAGATCATTGAGGCCGCTTATGTGGACGGCTGCTCCAATATCGGCACCCTGTGCCGCATCGTGCTGCCTGTGTCCGGCTCCATCATCGCCGTCATGGTCATCTTTTACTTCGTGGGGCATTGGAACGCCTATTTCAGCGCCATGATCTACCTGAACGATAAAAAGCTGTATCCCCTCCAGGTGTTCCTGAGGGAAATATTGATCCAGAACCAGCTGGGCGATATGTCCGGCGGTGCGGATACGGTGAACCAGGCGGAAATGACGCTGCTGTACGAAGCCCTGAAATTTGCCGTGATCACGGTGGCCACCCTGCCCATCATGTGCGTGTATCCCTTCCTGCAAAGGTATTTCGTCAAGGGCGTGATGATCGGTTCTATTAAAGGATAAAAAACGATAGGAGATGCTGCCCCATGGCGGTATTGTATCAGTTAAAACTGGATCAGTCCATTGTGGACTGCGGCATGAGCTACGTGTTTCAATTGAATTCCGGACACTTTTTCCTGATGGACGGCGGGTATTTTACCCCCGGAGAGGCGGAAAATCTGTATCGGTTCCTGTGTGAGCGAGCGGAAGGGAAGCCCGTGATCGACGCTTGGTTCTTCTCCCACGCCCACCAGGATCACATCGGGGCGTTTCTGGATATGATGGATGCGCACCGGAACGATCTCACCATCGGCAGGCTGATTTACAATATCCAACCCCTTCATCTGCCCGAAACCAGCGAGGGCTGGCGGCAGACCAAAAACGATTTGGCCACCGTCAAGCGATTCTATGAGGTTGTGGATCAGTACTGCGCCGATGTGCCGAAGATCACGCCCCACGCGGGTGACCGCTGGCAGCTGGATGAATTGGACATTCAGGTGCTCTATACCCACGAGGACCTGGACGTGCCCAGCACCTTCAACGATCATTCCACCGTGCTGCGGATCGAAACGGCGGGCTGGTCCCTGCTGTTCTTGGGCGATCTGTTCAAAGAGGGCAGCCGCATCCTGCTGGCCCATTGCCCGGAAAAGCTGAAATGCGATATCGTGCAGGTGGCGCATCACGGCTTCGCCGGAGCTACGCCGGAATTGTACCGGGCCACGGAAGCCCATTACGCCCTCTGGCCCTCCACGGAAAAGAACATCACCGAAAACATCACCCGGGAAGCCAACGACTATCTGCTGCATCATTCCGGCGTTTGGCGGCACCTGGTGGGCGGGAACGATACCCTCCGGCTGGATTTCCCGCCACGCAATGAACGGGGCGATAACCTGGAAATCTCCGTCGTTTCCCACGAATAAAACATTCCGAAAACCGTCAGAAGCGGCCCATAGATACAGCCCACCCAGAAGAAAACACCGAAGAAACCGCCGAGCCGATCTTATGCTGACCGTACAGCTTTCAGAAAAACCGTGCAGATTCCGGCGGTTATCAGGCTGGTGTTCAGCGTGCCGAAGCAGACGTCCGACAGGAAATGATTGGTCATGTGCATGCGGTTGTAGCCGCAGAGGATGATAAAGACACAGACGAGGAAGAAAGCGGTCAGGTTTTTCCGGGAGCTTCTGTTCTTCATGCAGTCCGTCAGCACCGGCAGGGCAAACAGGACGCCGACGATGGACATATGCCCGCTGGGCCAGCTCTGGTAGCTGTCGTTATTGCCCGCCAGGTTGGGGATCATCTGCCACCAATCGCGGAATTCGGAGGCGGGATCTTCCAGCGTCAGCAGATATTTGGGCCGCGGACGGGAACCGACCTGCTTGAGCCATTGCATCACGGCGTCCGCCGCAAAGGAAGCGAGCCACAGCGCCACGCCCACCGCGATGAGCTTATCCGGGTCGGAATCGTCCAGAAGCCGGGCCACAGCGAAAGGCACCCACGCGTACAGCGCGGCCCAGATCAGCCAGCTGGCGGCGGAAAGCAGCGCGGAGGATTCTCCCGGCGTATAACCGAGCATGGGGCGCACAGCTTTTCCAAAATACTGATTTGAAAAATACACGGCCATGAACCACCCGAACAGCAGCAGCGTCCGGGCCAGGGGCTTGAAGGAATCGCCCTTCTTTTTCAGCCCCACAAAAAGGCACGCGCCGCCTGCCGGGAACAGGGCGTAGGCCAGAAAAGGGCTGAATGTGGCGAAATAGGTGCCGAGCTGCGTTTTGTTGGCAATCGCCATGCCAATGTCAAAATCGCAGAACGAGCCCACGGCGATGCCCAGCAGGCATACGCCGATAACCGCCCAGAAGCATATGGCGGGCACAGCCAAAATCTTTCTTTTGTTCATGATGATCCCTCCTGTGTCTTCTTTAATTCCCGTTCACTTACCGTCCTGGAAGCTGGTAAAATGCGTCCTTTCCACCGGGGGCAGGCCGTACTTTTCCTTGGCGTCCCCAATGGCTTTGATCAGGAATACCATGTTCCGGGCCAGGTTGCGCATGGTCTGCAAGCCCTCCAAGTCCTTTTTCACGTCCTCGGCGGTAAAGCCGTGCACCTGATTCCAGTAGGTGGAGGAGGCCACCGGCATGCCGCTGATGGTGAAATACTTGTTCAGCACGTCAAAGGAGGCGGTGTTGCCGCCCCGGCGGCAGCTGACCACCGCAGCGCCAACCTTCATATGCTTGGAAAAAGAAGTGCTGTAAAACAGCCGGTCCAGGAAAGAAATCAGATTGCCGTTGGGCGATCCGTAATAAACCGGGCTGCCCACCACCAGGCCGTCCGCCTGTTCAAACAGGAGCGCGGCCTTATTTACCGTGTCGTCAAACACGCATCTGCCCCGCTTCCCGCAGGTCCCGCAGGAGATGCAGCCCCGGATGCTTTGATTGCCCACGGAAAGCAGATAAGTTTCCATGCCCTCCTGATGAAAAACCTTCGTCATTTCCTCCAGCGCCGCGGCAGTGCAGCCGTTTACATGGGGGCTGCCGTTGATGATGAGAATGCTTGCCATTTGTTTTACCCTCCTATCCGTTTTCCAAATCATTCAGTGTGTTTTCCAGCGATTCCGGCGTCCAGTGCCCTTCTAAGCAAATTTCCGGATCGACGCTTCTGATCGTTTCAGCCAGCTTTCCGGTCAAGACGGGGTTCTTTTTCCAGTCAGGGAAAGCCCCGCAGGGCGCGTCCCCCAAGAAAAGCACCTTCTCCCCTGGCATATACACAAAAGTGGAATCATCCGTATGCGGCGCTTCCGCCCGGAATATGCGAATGGGGCAATTGCCCGCGTCCAGCAGCAGGGAGCCTTCAAATTCCATATCGGCGGGCTCAATACGGATTTCCCGGCCGCCCGCGTATTCCAGCCGGACGCTTTCATGGATGGACAGGAACGCTTCCCGGCCCTCCCGTGCAATGCGGTCCCGGAAAGAACGCAAATATCGGTTAGTGGCCGCGCTGGCGATGGAAAGGCCGCTGATCCAGTGCAGGCCGCAGGTGTGATCCCAATGCCAGTGAGTGAGCACCGTCAGGGCGGGCAGCGGCAGGTTTTCCTTTTCCAGCGCTTTATAAAATTCCTCCACGTGGCCGTCCGAATGCCCCGCGTCCACCGCCAAGCTCCACTTATCGCCCCGGATATAGCCTAAGTTGGGGCGGTCCCGTTCTTCTTCAAAAGGATAGTACCAAATCCGTTCGGTCAAGCGCTGCAATGCCATGCCGTTCGCCTCCTCTATGTTTCCATTATCGCATAGCCGCGAAAAAAATTCAATATTTTCCCAATTGCAGTTTTGCGCCAGGTCAGGTATAATAGAAAGGAACTTTTTGACTGTTTTTTTCTTCCGCGCGGAAAGGATCATGCCGATGAAAATACTTTTGACAGGCGCCCGGGGATTTGTGGGCGCGCGCATCGCCGCCGCTTTGCCGGTCATCGCCGCGCCCTCCCTGCGGGATATGGGGGAGGATGATATCAAGCGCCTGGTGGATGAAACGGAGCCGGACGTAATGATTCACACGGCGGCCATCTCCGATATCCCGGCCTGCGAAAAGGACCCGCAAGCTTCCTTCCGCGCCAATGTGGAAATCCCCGTATGGCTGGCAAAAACGGGCGTGAAAGCCGTTTTGTTCAGCACCGATCAGGTGTACGGCGGACGCGCGGACGAAGGCCCTTTCTCTGAAAACGATACGGCCCCGGCAAACGCTTACGCCCGGCACAAGTTGGAAATGGAACAGCGCGTGCTGGAGATCAATCCCCGCGCCGTGCTGCTGCGCGCCGCCTGGATGTACGATATGCCGCTGTACGGTGTAAGCAACCGGGGCAATTTCCTGGTGAATATGCTGCGCCAGCGGGAAGCGGCCTTTTCCGGTACCCAGCACCGCGCCGTCACCTACGCGCGGGAAGTGGCGCAGTGGACGAAACAGGCCCTTTCCCTGCCCGGCGGCAGCTACAACTTCGGCAGCGAAAACAGCCTGACCATGCTGGAAACCGCCCGGTGGCTAAAGGAGCGCCTGAACCTGCCCATCGCGCTTCGCGACGCCGGGCCTCGCCCCCATCTTTGGATGGACTGCGCAAAGGCGAAAGCCCAGGGAATCCGATTCAAGGATACTGTGGACGGGCTGGAGCAGTGTATTCGGGATTATGCTTTATAGGGCACTTTAACTCACTTACGAAGCAGGGGCCTCCGCGGCCCCTAAACCCCGCGCCAGGGGCATGGCCCCTGGACCCAGCTAAGCGAAAAAACGCTGTTGGGGAGAGAAAACAATTTTCGCTTGTAAGCCGGGATTTACGAAAG